>NZ_CAJRAY010000086.1 GCF_907165215.1 Thermobacillus xylanilyticus
CGTGTCAACTCATATAAAAATGTTACCGAAGGGCAATGGATCACTCACGTAATTTTGTTACCCAGTGGGGCTGTTATACAGCCTCCACGGGTTCTGCTGTGTCGGTGGAGGACGGCACAGGGCGGGAGAGCATCATCTCTAATTGGTTGTGTAAGGTGAGCGGATCTTGGGAAGACTGGTATGCCTGCAACCGTTGGGTTTGTTCCGATGAGAGCACGCCCGATTCGATTAACCGCGCAACGGGTGTTTTGGCCGTATCGAAGGTTTTCTTGACACGCGCCCCGCGCCTCTCCTTGCCGATCAGCTTGCGAGTGGGCAGGCAGAAATTGAAGTACCGGTCATGCAGGGCATAGATGGAGTTGAGCCACTCCACTTGTTCCGGGCGGTCATAGCGTTCGTAGCCGACCAGCTGGCGGACGAGAAAACCGTTTTTCTGCTCCACGTGAGCATTGTCGTTTTTGCGATAAGGGCGGCTGCGCGTGAAACGAATATGGTTCGAAGCACAGAAGGTTTTCAAATGGGCGTTTAAAAACTCTTGGCCGTTGTCACTGTGGATTCCCCAGGGCTGCATGGGCCACTTGGCGATGATGTGCTTGAGCTCACGAAGCACGGCAAGTTGGGATTTGCCGAGCAGCGCGCGTCTGCGGGTGTAGCCGGAGACCACATCGGTCACCGTCAGCGTATAGGCGAAGTGGCCGAGCGACGATCCGCCGTTGTGTTCGACTAAATCGATTTCCAGCGCGCCCGGACGCGTTTCATCCCAATCGTAGGCGATCATGGGCACTTGTGCACGAAGCTCAGCTAACGGCTTCCGCTTGCTCACCGTCGGTCTGGCCTTCGGAGAGCGGAGTGCGGATAATCTGCGAGCCAGTGTCGGGCGGCTAATCTCTTGCAACTGCGATATGACGGAATCGGTAAGGCGTAGGTGACCGTGCCGGGCAAGGGTCTGAGCGGTTTCGAGCAGAACAGGATGCAATCGCTCGGCACAAGGATAATCCAGCGCTTCCCAAACGCGCTCAATGACGGGCATCGCCTCCTGATAAGCTACGGGCCGATGACGTTTCGATTTGGTTGGCGTTAGCGCAGGAGGGTTCGCGAGAGTGCGGATAGCATGCTTCCGATGGCAACCCAGCACCTTCACAGCGTTGTCAAGGATTGCAGATTTCTCATTTCGCGATTTCGCTTTCTTGTATTGATCAGCCAACATACGGATCACTTCACGTCGTGTTTTCATGGACATTTTCAAAACACTTCCCTTCGGTAACATTTCGACGTGAGTGATCCGATCCCCCTTCGGTAACATTTTACCTGAGTGATTGCG
>NZ_CAJRAY010000087.1:0-14096 GCF_907165215.1 Thermobacillus xylanilyticus
TTGCCCAGCTACATCAAGGCTTGTTTGCCCATTTCATACTGCGAAAGTTGAGTTCAAAGATTCGATTTTCTTCTCAAACCGGAGCAAAAGAAATCCGGTAATTACGATAGGAAAGCCAAAATTGGAAATAGATGTAGTGATCAATGAAATAATAGACGATTCCTCCATTACCGCTCACCCCCTTGAGTGATATCCCGTCTTCCATTCACTTCGCGCCGAGCAAGGAACTTCTCATTTTTTTGAGGGCTGTATGTCGGGTTTTCGTAATGGCTTGCTGTGACACTTTCAGCAGCGTGGAAATCTCCGTATCCATAATGCATGCCGAATAAGAAAGCGTTATCACAACTCTTTGCTTATATGTGAGTTCTGAAAAGATGGCATACAATTCGGGATTCTCGAGCCTCGATTGAAAGTGATTGGGATCAAATGTCGGGTCGTCCATGTCAGCCTGTCGGGCCAAACTCAACAGATAATCACCAAAGCATTGGGCCTCGTCCTCTCCGACAGGCGCATCGAATGTCAGCGGGTATCGTTGCTCGTATTTTCGCCGCTTTCTGTGGTAATCGATATTTGCATATTTAATGAGGGAGAAAAGATACTTCTTAAACCGGAAACAAAACAGAAATTTGCGAAAAGCGAGATCCAGTTCATCTTCCAACTCCGGTGACGGATTGCATATCAACCTCCCGAACAATGCGATATGGTAAGAAGACTCAAAGAATTTTTTAAGGATATTATTCTTGAATAAATTTGGATGATTTAATTTGAACTCCAGAAAGCACCTTATTTCATTTGACAGAGAACAGTTGGCTGCACGCACGTCAGAACTCATGATGTACAACCCTCCTCCGTTGGCTTTTGTAAATAAAAGTGTAATTGCAAATCAATAACACAACCTTGAGGGAATTTATTCTCTTGATGGCAAGTAAAGGGTTTCTTTTACTACTTTCTACGATGAGATGAGAGGGCGATATTCATTGACCAGGCGGGTTGTGCAATAGAGGGCTGACTTCACTTTTATATATTGAAAGATAAAATTTAAGAGGAGGGGAAAGAAAAGTGGCTCGCCCCAATACCTACATGGAACGAATATTGCAGATGAAGAAGGAGCTGTATGAACTCTCCAAACGATTGTCAGAATGTCATCCGGAGGACACGGAATTTTACGCAAGGATTGCAGAGCAATTTGCTGTATACATCCAGAACATTCAGAGTTAATGCCTGAAATCATCCGGTTCAACGGGCTGCTGTGCGATGGAACCTGTCCTGGAAAACCAATAATTGAACGTTTGCATGCCTGGCTGCCATTCGATATAATGGACGGGAACACACATTCGATTCTCAGGCGGGGCGCTTCCCCGTCAACGTTGAAAGGGGCATCCGTCCGGTGGCCAATGACCGCATCATAATCAAGGGGGCGCGAGCCCACAATTTAAAAAATATCGACGTGGAAATTCCGCGCGACAAGTTCGTCGTCCTGACCGGACTCAGCGGCTCCGGCAAGTCGTCGCTTGCGTTCGATACGATCTATGCCGAGGGGCAACGGCGGTACGTCGAATCGCTGTCGGCCTATGCCCGGCAGTTTCTCGGCCAGATGGAGAAGCCGGACGTCGACTCGATCGACGGCCTGTCGCCGGCCATCTCCATCGACCAGAAGACGACGAGCCGCAACCCCCGTTCGACCGTCGGCACGGTGACGGAGATTTACGACTATCTGCGTCTGCTCTACGCCCGCATCGGCAGGCCGCATTGTCCGGAACACGGCATTCCGATCGCGGCCCAGACGGTTGAACAGATGGTCGACCGGATCATGGAATACCCGGAGCGGACGCGGCTGCAAATTTTGGCGCCGGTCGTCTCCGGCCGCAAGGGCGAACATACGAAGCTGCTCGCCGACATTCAGAAACAGGGATTTGTGCGCGTACGGGTGAACGGCGAACTGCGTGACCTCAGCGAGACGATCGAGCTGGAGAAGAACAAGAAGCACAACATCGAAGTCGTCGTCGACCGGATCGTCGTGAAGGAAGACGTTGCGGCGCGGCTGGCGGACTCCCTGGAGACGGCGCTCAATCTGTCGGACGGCAAGGTCATTGTGGACATCATCGGGCAGGAGGAGCTGCTGTTCAACGCGAAGCTGGCCTGCCCGGAATGCGGCTTCAGCATCGATGAATTGTCGCCGCGGATGTTCTCGTTCAACAGCCCGTTCGGCGCCTGCCCCGAGTGCGATGGCCTCGGCGTGAAGATGATCGTCGATCCCGATCTGATCGTAAGCAATCCGCAGCTGACGATTGAAGAAGGGGCATTCGAGGCGTGGGCGGGAAGCACGTCCAACTACTACCCGCAATTTCTGCGCGCGGTATGCGAGCATTACGGCATTCCGACGAATGTGCCGGTGTCGGAACTGACGGGCGAGCAGATGAAGAAACTGCTCTACGGCACCGGTGGCGAGAAAGTCAGGTTCCGCTACGAGAACGACTTCGGCCATACGCGCGACGCGTATGTGGCGTTCGAAGGGATTGTCCACAATCTGGAACGCCGCTACCGGGAGACCGCGTCCGACGGCATCCGGGAGTTCATCGAGCAGTTCATGAGCGCGAAGCCGTGCGGCACCTGCAAGGGCCACCGGCTGAAGAAGGAAAGCCTGGCCGTGACGGTCGGCGGGCAGAACATCGCGCACGTGACGTCGCTGTCGATCGGCGAGGCGCAGAAGTTCTTCGCCGGACTCGAACTGAACGAGAAGGAACAGACGATTGCCCGCCTCATCCTGAAAGAAATCGACAACCGGCTCGGCTTCCTGGCGGCGGTCGGGCTCGACTACCTGACGCTCAGCCGCTCGGCGGGCACGCTGTCCGGCGGTGAAGCACAGCGCATCCGGCTGGCGACGCAGATCGGCTCCAGCCTGATGGGCGTCCTCTACATTCTGGACGAGCCGAGCATCGGCCTGCATCAGCGGGACAACGACCGGCTGATCGAGGCGCTGCGCAAGATGCGCGACCTCGGCAATACACTCATCGTCGTAGAGCACGACGAAGACACGATGCTTGCGGCCGATTACATCATCGACATCGGGCCGGGCGCCGGCATCCACGGCGGCCGCGTCGTCGCGCAAGGGACGCCCGAAGAAGTGATGAATAACCCGGATTCGCTGACAGGGCAATATTTAAGCGGGCGGAAGTTCATCCCGGTCCCGGCGGAGCGCCGGAAGCCGGACGGCCGCTGGCTCGAGGTGCGCGGCGCGAAGGAGAACAACCTGAAGAATCTGAATGTGAAGATTCCCATCGGCCTCTTCACGGCTGTCACCGGCGTCTCCGGCTCCGGCAAGTCGACGCTCGTGAACGAGATTCTGTACAAGGCGCTGGCGCGCGATCTGAACCGGGCGAAGACCCGCCCCGGGGCGTACAAGGAGATCCGCGGCCTCGAACATCTCGACAAGGTGATCGACATCGACCAGTCGCCGATCGGCCGGACGCCACGCTCGAACCCGGCGACGTACACCGGCGTGTTCGACGACATCCGCGACGTATTCGCGAACACGAACGAAGCGAAGGTGCGGGGCTACAAGAAAGGCCGCTTCAGCTTCAACGTGAAGGGCGGACGCTGCGAAGCGTGCAGCGGAGACGGCATCATCAAGATCGAGATGCACTTCCTTCCGGACGTCTATGTGCCGTGCGAAGTGTGCAAGGGCAGACGGTACAACCGCGAGACGCTCGAAGTGAAGTACAAGGGCAAGAACATTGCGGAAGTGCTTGAGATGACCGTCGAAGACGCGGTCGAGTTTTTCCGCAACATCCCGAGAATCCACCGCAGGCTGCAGACGCTGCTCGATGTCGGCCTCGGCTACATCAAGCTCGGGCAGCCTGCGACGACACTGTCCGGCGGGGAAGCCCAGCGCGTGAAGCTGGCGTCCGAACTGTACCGCCGCAGCAACGGCCGGACACTCTACATTCTCGACGAGCCGACGACCGGGCTGCACGTGGACGATATCAGCCGCCTGCTGCAGGTGCTGCACCGGCTGGTCGACGCGGGCGACACGGTTCTCGTCATCGAGCACAACCTCGATGTCATCAAGACGGCGGACTACATCGTCGACCTCGGGCCCGAGGGCGGCAGCGGCGGCGGCACGGTCATCGCGACCGGCACGCCGGAAGACGTGACGGCATCGCCGAACTCCCATACCGGCCGTTACCTGAAACCGATCCTCGAGCGCGACCGGAAGCGCACCGAAGCGCGCCAAGGCGTCGAGATTGCGGCAGCGAAAGCGAAGTAAGCCCAATAGTCAGAAAGGCCAGCCTCATGCAGGCTGGCCTTCTTTCGTCACAAGCCCCGGGTGAGCCGGATGTACAGATCCAGTTCGCGCCGGAACCACTCGCCGTAACCCGATGCCGGATAAGCGGTCCACTCCGACAATCGCTCGGGGTGCTGCACCGCGATCCACAAAACGTCAGGGGACTCGGGATCCGGGTAGAACAGCAAATCTTTGTGTCTCGGTTCGTTCACCCCGGGCTCCGGCAGGACAGGGTTCTGAACGAGCCGCGCCCAGGTTCGGGAGTCCGCCGCGATGCCGTCTTCTTCGGCGGATTCGCTGGTTGACAGGAAAGGCCACTCGTCTTCATGGACGACTTCAGCCTTGTCTCCCGGTGCCATCGCATATCCCCGGATGACGAGCCAATAAAGTGATTGCAGGTGCTTGGTCAGCGCAAGGACGACGCTGAAGATTGTCCCACGCCCCAATCGGAGCGTTGGGCGGGTTTCTCGCGATCGCGATGCTGGCCTTGCTGACGAGTTGGACGTCGAATCCGTGGATCATGGCGCCGTTCGGCGCAAGCTGCGTGCTCGCCTTCGGCATCTGGGACGCGCCGTTCTCCCGGCCGCGCAACATCGTCGGCGGACAGCTGATCACGACGTTGTCCGGTATCGCATTGTTCCATCTTTTCGGGCAGAGTGTCTGGGTGATGGCTGCCGGCGTCGGCCTGGCGATCGGACTCATGATGCTGACGAAAACGACGCATCCGCCGGCCGGCGCCGACCCGCTCGTCGTCATCGCGGGCCGCAGAGGGTGGTCGTTTCTGCTTGCGCCGGTTCTGATCGGCTCGGTCCTGATCCTGGCCGCGGCCGTGCTCATCAACAATCCGGACCACTAAGAAATACCTGACGTCCTGGAACTGAAGCCGGGTATCCGTCGCGAAGAGCGGATATCAACGGGACTGAAGCCGGTCGTCAACCCAGGCGAGCAGCTCGGGCCGCTCGCGCCACAGATGCAGATGATCGCCGGCGTACGCGGCGGCTTCCGTGGTATCCCCGACCACGATTCTTTCCGGCATTTTGCGGGGAAGACGCTTCTTGCCGGTCAAAAAATCGGGAATATGCGGATTATAATGCACGGCTTGCCGGAACAGACGCTTGAGAGCCGGCGTTATACCGCGCATCCCGTATTCGGTCAGCAGGCGGTTATAGTTGAATTCGGCGGAAATGTCATCGGCGTAAGTCTGGTTCATCAGTTTGTCCGCCGCTCCGTACTCCTTCAATTCAAGGTATGCCAGAACCAGCAGGTAGCGCGCGCCCTGGTTGTCGTTCGGGTTCAGCTCGAGCAACTCTTTGTACTCGCGGATGGCTTCCCTGTGTCGGCCTGACTTATGCAGCGTGTGGGCAAAGCCGAATTTGGCGCGCATGAAAGGCCGGGTTTTGAGGATGCCCCAGAACAACCCCCTGTTTTCTCTGAAAAACTTTCGGCCCAGGTGCTTCTTTCCGGCTTCCATGCCTTTGCGGTAGTATTCCAACGCTTCTTCGGGGGAAGACGACTCTTCGGCCAGAATGTTCCAGGCATCCGCGCTGTCGGGATAGATTCGGAGAGCCTGGCGCGCCAAGTCGATTCTTTTGGTCGGCGAAGGTTCGTCCCATGTGTAGTACAGCAGGATCTGCGCCAGTTCGGCAGGGTCATCCGATTCCCGTGCCAATTGTTCCAAGGCCTCGGGGGAATCCGCCAATTGTTTGAGATTCGGCGGCATGCCGACGGCCCGGGGCTGGCCGGGGGCTGCATTCTCCTGTTCGTACAGCGCTTCGGCGAACGCCTCGAGATCCTTGTACCGCCGGGAGATGGCCGACGCGGATACATCGTATTTTTCGGCCAGGGAGGTCAAGGTGACGCCTTCGATGCCGAAAGCCTGCGCGGTGAAGTATTCCATCGCCCCCGCGATGACTCCGGCGGTGCGCAGGACGGGCTGAGCCGTACCGGTGTACAGGTTCAGCATGGTGACCGCCATCGCGATGTGGTCCAATTCGTATTCGCCGGCCATCCGGTTCGCCAGATAGCGGGCGATCATTTGATAGAGCACGTTGCCCCACTCCAGCTCATGCTCGATGAGACTGACCACGTCCTCGGCGGTGATCACGGGATCGGAGAAATCATCTTCGGGTTCATCCGCCGCGGGCTGTCCGGGAGCGATGCGGGTGACGTTTGCGGCCTGGTCCTTCTCCAGACAGCAGCGTTTGTACTTTTTGCCGCTGCCGCAGGGACACGGATCGTTACGGCCGACTTTTTTCACAGTCATAACCTCCCTGAGCCGGGTTGTCTTTCCGGTCGATATCTTGTCCCATTATATCAAAAAATGCGGGCGGGGACGTTATTTTGGGCATGCTAATGTCAGGCTGTCATGCGGCGCGTGACAAAGTTGTTAACAGTGCGAAGAAAGGCTTGCAACCGGAGCCGTGACAGGCTAACATAGAACGGAGATAAGTGTTTACCCTGGGTTGACGATTCAGAAGGAGGTCCCCCCATGTTGCTTCTTGCAGAAGAGACCGCATCCGCGAGCAGCTTCGACCCGTTCGATATCATGATGCTGCTGTTTACCGTTGTCATTGCCATCGGCCTCGTACGGCTGCTGATGGAACGGCCGCGCAAGAACTATTTTGCCATCGGCTTTGCGCTCGTGTCCCTCGCGATTTTCCTGTTTATCGATTACGTCATGATTTTCGAGGTCTGGGCCGGTTAATCGGCCGACAGGTTTGCATGAGCACATACATAGAGCCTCCCGCTGGAGCAAGCGGAGAGGCTCTTGTTGTGTAACCGGTTATCCGTTCCGGCGGATCGCATCGATGATCCACCGGAACAGGATAAGGTCTTGCTTCGCGTCCTCCGGCGTCGTCTTCGGCACGACCCCGCGGGTCACCACGTCGTGGAACGTCTCGATCTCGACGGTGTACGGGTCCTTGAAGGTCGGCCGGGTCTCGGACACGGAGAAGGCGTCGCCGTCCGTCTCGTCGACCATCAGCACGGTCGGCAGGTGACGGATGTACGGGGTATTGTACTGCACTTTGACTGCTTTGGCGTCCGAGTACACTTCGAGATGCGCGTCGAAGCGGCCGATCCGGTGGATGCCCGTCTCGAAGGTCGCGTTGAATCCGTCGAACTCGAACAGCGCGTGGATGAACGAACCGCCGTTCCATTGCGCGGCGGAGATGACGCGGTCCGGCATGCCGATCAGCTCGCGCATCGCCGACAGATCATGGCTGCTGAGCCCGTTCAGCAGCCGGTATGTGCTGACCAGATCGGCCGGGGCGTCGCCGATCGCCTCGGCAGCCTGCTGCGCCGCAAGCCGCTTCCGCTCGGCCATCGCTTCCTCCGGGATATCCGTCGGGCGGAAGACGCGGCTCGATTGGCCGATGAAATAGCCGTTCGGTCCGATCAGATCCCGGACGCGCGCGTAGCGGATCGGCCCCATGTTCCGAACCAGCTCGACCGCCTCGGTGAAGGCGGGCGCGTAGCGCCGCATGTAGCCGATCATCACCTGCGTGCCAGCCTCGTCCCGGGCGCGGATGATGGCGTCCGCGTCGGCGAGCGTCAGACACATCGGCTTCTCGAGCAGGACATGCTTCTTGTGGCGCAGCGCGGCCAGCGTCGCGGCGGTGTGGTATTCGTCGCTGTTCAGCACGAATACGGCGTCGAGCGTCTGCACCGCGCAGAGCGATTCCGCATCCGTGAAGCGCATCGCTTCGGGAACGCGGTACCGCTCGCCGATGAACCGAAGCAGGCTGGGCGAGATGTCGCAGATGGCGGCGATCTCGAACCGGTCATCCATCGAGGCGAGAATCGGCAGATGGATAATCTGCGCCACTTCGCCGAGTCCGATAATGCCGACTTTCACTCGTGTCATCGCAAGATCAGCTCCTTCGGTGGCTTGAGGTGGACGGAAGCGACAACGCCCCGACGCGCTTGAACGGATGGAGACGCGTCGGGGCGATGGTTTCGTTCCAGGGGAGACGGGCAGGTTATACCCACCACATCTCGCCCAGCGGTTCGCGGATCAACACTTGCTGCAGATTTTGCACGGCTTTCGTGAATCCTTCTTCAACGGACATCAGACCGTCTTCGTGTTCGATGCTGACGACATAGTCGTAGCCGACCAGCCGGAGGGCGCTGATGATGTCGGCCCAAGTCTTCAGATCGTGGCCGAAGCCGACGGTGCGGAACTGCCATGCGCGTTCGAGCATGTTCGTGTACGGCTGCATGTCGGTCAGGCCGTAACGGTTGACGTTGATCGGATCAATCGACGTATCCTTCGCGTGGAAATGGTGAATCGCGCCGGCGCGGCCGAGAATATGTACGGCTTGCACCGGATCGATGCCTTGCCACCACATGTGGCTCGGGTCGAGGTTGGCGCCGATCGCTTCGCCGGCCGCTTCACGCAGACGGAGCAGCGTCGCCGGCGTATGGACGGAGAAGCCGCCGTGCAGCTCGAGCCCGATCTTGACGTTCCGTTCGGACGCATATTTCGCAATTTCGGTCCAGTACGGAATGACTTTGTTCTTCCATTGCCAATCGAGAATTTCCTGATAGTCGTTCGGCCACGGCGCGACCGGCCAGTTCGGATATTTCGCGTCCTCGCTGTCGCCGGGGCAGCCGGAGAACGTGTTGACGACCGGCACGCCGAGCTTCGATGCCAGGTCGATCGTCTCGCGGATGGTCTGGTCGTGTTCGCTTGAAATCGCTTTCTGAGGATGAAGCGGGTTGGCATGGCAGCTCAGCGCGCTGATGATCAGGCCGCGGGATTCGACCGCCTTCAGGAACGCCTTGCGCTTGCTCTCGTCGGCGAGCAGTTCCTTCCGGTTGCAATGCGCATCTCCCGGATAGCCGCCGGTGCCGATCTCGACCGCTTCCAGTCCCTTCGAGGCGACGTAGTCAAGCATTTCCTCGAACGGTTTCTGGCCGAAGAGCACAGTGAAAATGCCAAGTTTCATGGTTCGCGAACAGCCTCCTTCGATTCCCCGATCGGGAATGTCATCGCTTTCCCGTCCATTATATCATGCCCATTTTTCACATTGAACGGCGTGCGCTGCGAAATGCCAATTTTGAATAGCAACAGGCCAAACTTGCAGCGGAGCGGGACCTGACTTTGCCGTCTTTCCCTCGTCATGCTATTGGAATCGCGGACGCAGGGTGTTACACTGAGTTACAGAATTTCACGATGCGTGAGCGGACAACCTGGAGGACCAACGATGATGATACGGAACGGCTTGCGACGCGAAGACATCGAACTGCTGGCGCCAGCCGGCAACTGGGACTGCCTGCGGGCGGCGGCGGCGAACGGCGCTGACGCGGTGTACTTCGGCGTCGAGCATTTCAATGCGCGGGCGAGGGCGCACAATTTCCGGATGGAAGAACTTCCGGAAATCATGACCTTCCTTCGCCGCTATGGCATGAAAGGCTACCTCGCCTTCAACATTCTCGTCTTCGAAGATGAGCTGGAGGAGGCGAAACGGCTGACGGAGGCATGCGCGGATGCCGGGATCGATGCGGTCATCGTGCAGGATCTGGGCCTCGTGCGCATGATCCGCGAGATCTCGCCCGACCTGCCGATTCACGGGTCGACGCAGATGACGATCACCTCGCCGGAGGCGGTCGAGTTCGCGGCATCTCTCGGCATTGAACGGGTGGTGCTCGGACGGGAGAACAATTTGAAGCAGATCCGAACCATCGGCAGCCAGACGTCGCATCCGCTTGAAGTATTCGTCCACGGCGCGCTGTGCGTTTCCTATTCGGGCCAATGCCTGACCAGCGAGATGTGGGGCGGCCGGTCGGCGAACCGCGGCGAATGCGCGCAGGCGTGCCGGCTGCCTTACGACCTGATGGTGGACGGCGAGCAGAAGGAGATGGGCGACGTTGCCTACCTGCTCTCGCCGAAGGATCTGGCCGCGATCGGACTCGTGGCGGAACTGATCGAGGCGGGCGTCATTTCGTTCAAGATCGAAGGCCGGCTGAAAAGCCCGGAATACGTCGCGAACGTGGTGAGCAAATATCGGGCCGCCATCGACCGCTACTTCGCGGGAATCGATGCGGAACCGTCGAAGGATGAAATACGGGAGCTGCAGCAAAGTTTCTCCCGCGGATTCACGCCGGGTTTCCTGCTCGGTACGAACAACAAGCAGCTTGTCGACGGGACGTTCCCGAAAAGCCGCGGCGTCTATCTCGGCCGCGTCGAACGCGTCACCCGGGACGGCGTCATTTGCCGGCTCGAGGCGCCGCTCAAGCGCGGCGACGGCATCGTATTCGACGCGGGCGATCCGGAGAAGCCGGAAGAAGGCGGCCGCGTCTATGACATCCGCCGGCAGGGCGCCAAAGTCGAAGGCGAGGCGCTGGAGGGCGGAACGTACGAGATCGTGCCCGGCCGCCATGACGTCGACCTGAAGCGCGTGAAGCCGGGCGACCGGATCTGGAAGACGAGCGATCCGGCGCTTGACCGGCGGCTGCGTCAGACGTTCGAGACGGACAAGCCGTACCGCGCCTTCCCGGTGCGCGTCAACGTCAGCGGACGCGCGGGTGAGCCGCTCCGGACGGTATGGACCGACATGCAAACGGGCATCCGCGTGGAAGCGGACAGCGAGATTCCGCTTGCCGTCGCGGAGAAGCGGCCGATGGACCGGTCGCTGCTGGCCGAGCAATTCGGGCGGCTCGGCGGGACGATTTTCCGGCTGGAGGAGCTGGACGTCGAACTCGAAGGTTCGGTCATCTTGCCGATCAGCGAGCTGAACCGGCTCCGCAGGGAAGCGGCGGCGAAGCTGGAAGACGCGCGGATGAAGCCGCGGCCGTACGCGAAACGGAGCATCGATCCTTACGCCGACGTCCGGCGCGCCGAGGCCCTTGGGGGCGAGCCGGAGCTGACCGCGCTGTGCCGCAATATGGAACAGGTGGAAGCGGCGTTTGCGGCGGGCGTCGGGCTCGTCTACGCGGATTTCGAATTCATCCGGCAGTATCCGGAGGCCGTCCAGGCGGCGCGCAGGGCCGGCAAGCGGATCGCGCTGGCAACGCCGCGCATCCATATGCCGGGGGAGAACGGCTACCACAACATGATCCTGAAGCTGGAGCCCGACGCCGTGCTGGTCCGGAATACGGGGGCGCTGCAATTCTATCTGCGGAAGCGGGAAGAAATGCGGGCATCCGGCGACGCGGAGCGTTTCCCGGAACTGATCGGCGATTTCTCGCTGAACATCGCCAACCACAAGGCGGCGAACCTGATGCTGGATCTCGGCTGCACGCGGGTTACGCTCTCCTATGATCTGAATGCGCAGCAGATGATGGATCTGCTGCGGCGGATGGACGGCTCGAAGGCGGAGATCGTCATCCACCAGCATCTGCCGATGTTCCATACGGAGCACTGCGTGTACTGCACGTTCCTGAGCGACGGTACGGACTACACGAATTGCGGCCGTCCCTGCGAGAAACATCGCGTGTCGCTGCGGGACCGGATCGGCATGTCCCATCCCGTCCGTGTCGACGACGGCTGCCGCAATACGGTGTACAACGCGATCGAACAGTCGGGCGCCGAATATTTGCGCAGCTTCATCGAGCTCGGCGCCGGCACGTTCAGAGTCGAATTTCTCGAAGAGCGGGCGGAGAAGGTGGAGGAAGTCATCCGGCTCTACACAGACGCGATCCGCGGCAAAATCGGAGGCACCGAAGTATGGCGCACCCTCAAGGCGATCAACCAGCTCGGCGTCACGCGCGGGCAGTTGGTCAAGTAAGGATGCGCCGTGCGCGGACGGCCGCATTCGGATGAGAAAACGGCACGTCCGCGTGCCGTTTTCGCGTCTTGACGGTTGTTGCGGCGGCCGGTGGAACGGAAGGAATTTTGTAAGAAAAAATCGTATTGTGCAAGAAAGTATTCCATTTTTCCTAAACCAATAGTACGATTAACCTATATTCCATGGAAATGGAGTCTTTACCCATGCATCACATCGAGCAACATGGCGAACCCGACAACAACAGAGAAGAAGTGCTGAAGCTCGAACAGGCCGTGCAGAACGGACAGCTGCCCGAATGGGATGCGCTGGTCCGGCTGCCCGAGTCCGTCCTTTTCCGTTCGCCGCTCCTGCTGCGCGCCGGGGCCGTGCGGCTCATGCTGGAAGGAAGGCTGCGGGAGGCGCGGAGATGGGCGCAGGAAGCCGTGAAAGCGTTCGCGCTGATGGCGGACCATCGCGAGATGTTGTCGATGATCGGCCTGTTGTCGCTGATTCATGTGCGGATCGGCGATTTCTCGGACAACGAGGCGATGCTGATGCATCTGGACGCAGAAGTAAGACGCGATCCGGACCGGTGCGGCGGCTACGTCTGGTGGGCGCTGGCACGGGGAAAATGCTGGACACGGACGACCGCTTTTCTCGCGCCGCGCCTGATCGACGACGATTTCGCCCGGGCGGCTGACCGGTTTCGCGAAGACGGAGACGCGGTCGGTTTTGCCTACGTGCTGCTCGACCGGTGGATGTATGATCCGGCGGGCATGAAGAAATGCGAATGGGCCGGGCGCATCGCCGAACTCGGCCGGTGGGCGGCGCTCAGACCGGAATGCGCGGCCGTGCACGACGCGCTGACAAGCGAGTCGGGCGACGGGCTGCCCGCCCGATACGCCTACATGATGGACTCGCTGTGGTCCGACACCGATGCCGGAGTCGGCTGGCCGGAGGGCGAGCTGCGCTACGATGTGGAAGTGCAGATGTTCGCCTGCCGGCTCAACGTGGCGCGCCGGCTTGCGGAAGGCGAACGGACGGATGCGGCCATGGCGCTGCGGCAGCTGGAACTGCTGCATGAGGAGATGTCGACGCCGCGAACATTGGCTTGGGTGGCGGAATACAAAGGCAAGCTCGGCTTTGCGGTTGTCCAGGCTTCGGTCCCGCGGACCATCGAGCCCGCGGACGCGCCGGCGGAGGAGCGGGGGAACCGGATGCGCATCCAGCTGATGTCCGGCATCCGCATTTTCCTGCCGGACGGCACGTCACTCCAGCCGAAATGGAGGCGGCGCAAGTCGCGCGAGCTGTTCGTCTATCTGCTGCTGCAGCAGGATTACCGCGCGCTTCGCAATCAGGTATTGGATCATCTGTTCGGCGAAGCGGACTCTTCCCGGGTGGCGAATCATTTGTATGTCTCGCTGCACGAGCTGCGCAGCGCGCTGGCCGGCATCGGATTCGAAGACGCGATCGAAGTCCGCAGCGGGCTGGTCGGATTCCGGGAGTCGGTCGTCGACATGGTCGACGTCGAGCAGTATGTGACGCAGTCGCGCGTCGGCGACCAGCTGTGGGCGTCGGACCGCGACGCGGCCGTCGTGCTCTACCTGGACGCCGTGCGGAAGTACGGGCTGCTCGGAGCCGACATGCCGGCGTCGGACTGGCTGGAACGGTGGCGGATGCAGCTGCTCGAGCGGCAGACGGTGATGCTGCGCAGACTGGCCGAGTATTACATCGAATTGTCCGAAGACAGTCACGCGGAGCAATGGCTGACCGCCTGGATCGATCTGCGGCCGGATCAGGAGGAAGCCTATCAGGCGATGATCCGGTTCTGGAAAGAGCGCGGCCGCCACGCCGAGGCGGTCGGCTGGTACAAGCGGCTCGAGCGCGTCTTCCGCGAAGAATTCGGCGTCGAGCCGCTTGAGGAGACGAAGCGGCTGGTATGGGAAAATTGAGGACCCGGGCGCGCAAGGCAGGGGCGGCCTTCGCGCTGCTGCTCGCCGGCGCGGCGGCCGGCTGGAGCGCGGCGGCGCTCTTGCCGCATGACGCCGCTGCGGCAGCGGCAGCCGGGCTGCTGGCGGCGGCAGCCGGAGCCGCGGGATGGG
>NZ_CAJRAY010000087.1:14462-29757 GCF_907165215.1 Thermobacillus xylanilyticus
GCGAATGCCGTAATCAGGCGCAAGGCGCGCCCGCGCGGAGCGGACGGCTTGCGGCCGGACGAGCCGGAGGAGCCTGAGCAGCCCAAGCACCCTGAGCAGCCGAACGGACGGGAGCACGCTGCCCTTGGTTCGGCTGAGGCGGCGCCGTCCGGCGAGGAGCCGCCGGCATCGGAACCGGTTGCATCCGGCGGCGGGAGCAGCCGGATGCCCGGCGGCACGGAGCCGCTCGCGGCGGAGCTGCGGCTGGCGCTCGAAGTTCAGCGCAAATGGCAGCCGCCCGTCGACCTTCGCCTCGGCCCCTGCCGGGTGACGGCTCGCAGCCGCCAGGCGGCGGAAGTCGGCGGCGATCTGTTCGACGCCGTCGTCCTCGATGACGCGGTCGTCGCCGTGCTCATCGGAGACGTGCCCGGCAAAGGGCTGCAGGCCGCCTTCATGGTGCCGGCGCTGCTGCTGCTGTTCCGCTCCGAGGTGAAGCGGGGCGGCGGTCCGGCCGAGCTGCTCGGGCGAATGAACCGCGTGCTGGCCGGCTTGAGCGCCGAGGGCCTGACGGCGGTCGGCGTCACGCTGGGCATCGGCCTGCTCGATGTCCAGGCAGGCGAGATGCGCTACGCCGGCGCCGGCCATCCCGCCCCTTATCTGGCAATGCCGGGGGCAGAACCGCGGCAGCTGGACAGCTCATCCCTGCCGCTCGGCATGAATGCGGAGGAGAACTACCGCGAGACGGTGTTCCGCTTCGCGCCGGGCGAACGGTTCGTGCTCTATACGGACGGTATCATCGAGGATGCCGGGCCGGACGGCGAAATGTACGGCTTCGATCGGCTCGAAGCGGAGCTCGCGGACTGGGCGGCCGACGTGCCGGCGGCGGACTGGATGGAGCGGCTGCTTGACAGCCAGGAGAGCCGCGAGGCGTACCGCCGCGATGACCGGACGCTGCTCGTCGTCGAGTACACCGCGGGCAAGGCAGGGCGGCGCACGGAGCTTCGCGAGCGCAGTTGGCGCGTCCCTTCGGTGCCGGGCTGCGAGCGGTCCGTCGCTGTGGAGCTGGCGGCCATGCTGCGGGAGCACTGGTCCGAATCCGGACGAACCGACGATATCGTCACCTGCGTCGCCGAGGCGGTGATGAATGCCGCCGAACACGGAAACGGATTCGACGAGACGAAGACGGTGACCATCCAGGCGCATTTCGGCCATGCGATCATGGTCTGCCGGGTACGCGACGAAGGCCCCGGATTCGATTTCGCGGCGAAACTGGCGGGCGGCCGCGCGGAGGTCGACAATGAATACGGGCGCGGATGGGGACTCCGGCTGATCGACGAGCTGACCGACTATTGGATGACAACGCGGGACCAGCACGGTTTTTGCGTGGAAATGTATTTTCTCTCGCATCATCGGCAATCGTGACACGAAGGAGGGGCCTTGATGAATTCGATGCTGGAACTGAACATCGTGCCGTTCGATGCCGGATTGTCCGTTACGCTGAAGGGCGATCTGGACCAGCAGGCGGAACAGAAGATCCGGTCGGTGCTCGACTGGGAGGATGGGCTTGGCGAAGGCCGCCGCTATCTCATCCTGAATCTGCATGAAGTGAATTTCATCAACAGCGCCGGCATGGCGCTGCTGATCCGCATCGCCCGGGCCGGCCGGAAGAAAGGCTTCCATACGTTCGTATGCGGCGCTTCGGCGCACTATCAGAAACTGTTCCGCATGGTCGGATTGACCGAATACGTCATGCTCTATCCCGACGATTACGCCGCGCTGCAGCGCATCGAGGCGCTCGAGAGCGGCGTGTGAGCGGCGCCGGGATTGTTTGACAGCCGGTGTCGGACCCGCTTAGACTGGGGATGGAATGTTGCAAGAATCGAGCGGGGTGGATCGCGTGAACGGACGGGCGGCGGAACGACAGCTCAGGGAATGGCGGCATCTTTTCAAGCTGGACCCCGACCGTGAAATTTCCGATTCGGCGCTGGACGCGGTCTGCCGGTCCGGCACGGACGCCGTCATCGTCGGAGGATCGACCGGCGTTACCTATGACAATACGACGGATCTGCTCGCCCGCATCCGGCGTTACGAAGTGCCGTGCGTGCTGGAACTGTCGTCGGCGGAAGCGGCCGTCCCCGGTTTCGACGCGTATCTGGTGCCGATCGTATTGAACGCCGGTTCGGCGGAATGGATCGCCGGCCGGCAGGCGGAAGCGATCGCCGCCTACGGCTCGATGATCCCGTGGGATACGGCCGTCGGCGAAGGGTACATCATCCTGAACGGCGGGTCGACGGCCGCGAAGCTTACCGGAGCCCGGACAGAGATCGGCGAGCGCGATGTGCTGGCCTACGCCCGCCTGGCCGACCGGCTCATGCGGCTGCCGATCGTCTATCTCGAATACAGCGGCCGGTTCGGCGACATGCGGCTCGTCGAGCGGGTGCGTGCCGATCTGCAAGGCGCGCGGCTGTTCTACGGCGGCGGCGTGACCGACGCGGAGCGGGCGCGGCTTGCGGCTGCGGCGGCGCACACGGTGGTCGTCGGCAACGCGATCTACGAGCGGCTGGACGATGCGCTGGCGACCGTGGCGGCGGTCAAGGAGACGCCCGCGCCGGCGTGACGCCCGCCTGCGCCGCCGGGTGCCCGTTCCGGCGGGCTTGATCCGGCCATCCCTGATCCGTCCGTCTGTATAAAGGAAATTTCTTCAACTATCTTGGCCCATTCGGCGAAAATGCCCCCGGCATTCGAAAATTTTTCGTCTATGACGTGTCCTCCCCCTGGTTTTTCTTCAAAATCGCCCGAATTCCCCAAATCCGGCAAAACCGAAGTCATTTCTTCGCTTATCCGACCGGCCCGCAAAGCATCATTTGTGTCTCAACCGGAAACCGTATCGTCCGCGGACCGGCCGGGAATTTCACGACCGGACAACCCGCGCCGCAGCCGCCCGCCCGCAAATTGACACGCCCGGTGCGGTCGACTAGACTGAGAACAGGCGAACATAAATGCGAACAGAAGGAGTTCTGCCATGTTTAGTCCCATCGACCTCGACCAGGCGGTCGAGCGGCTCAATCCGCGCCAGCGGGAGGCCGTGCAGACGACGGAAGGCCCGCTGCTCATCATGGCGGGCGCCGGCAGCGGCAAGACGCGCGTGCTCACGCACCGGATCGCGTATCTGATCGGCAAGAAGCGCGTCGCCCCCTGGAGCATCCTGGCGATCACATTCACGAACAAGGCGGCGCGCGAGATGCAGGAGCGCGTCGAGGCGCTGGTCGGACCCGGCGCAAGCGACATCTGGGTATCGACGTTCCACTCGATGTGCGTGCGCATTCTCCGCCGCGACATCGAGCGGCTCGGCTATACGTCGAACTTCACGATCCTCGACTCGGCGGACCAGCTCTCGGTCATCCGGGCGTGCATGAAAGATCTCAACTACGATACGAAGAAGTTCGAGCCCCGCATGATCCAGGCCAAAATCAGCGGCGCGAAGAACGAACTGCTGTCCCCCGAACGGTACGGCGACCGCGCGGGCGATTACGTCGACCGGATCGCCGCCGACGTGTACAAGCTGTACCAGAAGAGGCTCAAGAGCAACAACTCCCTCGACTTCGACGATCTCATCATGGCGACCATCGACCTGTTCAAGGCCGAACCGGACATTCTGGACTTCTACCAGAACAAATTCCGCTACATCCACGTCGACGAGTACCAGGACACGAACCGGGCGCAGTATTCTCTCTGCCGGATGCTGGCGGACAAGCATCACAACATTTGCGTCGTCGGCGACAGCGACCAGTCGATCTACCGTTGGCGCGGCGCGGACATCACGAACATCCTCAACTTCGAGCAAGATTACCCCGAAGCGGTCACAATACTGCTCGAGCAGAACTACCGGTCCACGGCGAACATCCTGAACGCGGCGAACGCCGTCATCGCCCGCAACGCCGGGCGCAAGCCGAAGAACCTGTGGACCGACCGCGGGCCCGGCGAACCGATCCGCGTCTGCCAGGCCGAATCGGAGCATGAGGAAGGCTTGTACGTCGCGAACGAAATCCGCAAGAACCGCGACGCGGGGCGGCGCTACGCCGACCACGCCATTTTGTACCGGACGAACGCGCAGTCCCGGGTCATCGAGGAAATGCTGATCAAGGCGGAAATCCCGTATCGCATCGTCGGCGGCATCCGGTTCTACGACCGGAAGGAGATCAAGGACCTGCTCGCCTACCTCCGGCTGATCTCGAACCCGCATGACGATATCAGCCTCGAGCGGATCATCAACGTGCCGAAGCGCGGCATCGGCGACACGACGATGGCGAAGCTGACGGCCGAGGCGGCGCGGCGCGGGACGTCGATTTTCGAGGTGCTCGGCGATCTCGGCGACCTGGACATCACGGGCAAGACACGCGCGGCGCTGCAGGATTTCCGGCAAATGATCGACGATCTGTCGCGGATGGTCGACTACCTGTCCGTGACGGAGCTGACGGAGCAGATGCTTGAGCGGACGGGCTACCGCGAGGAGCTCAAGCGGGAGAACACGATCGAGTCGCAGTCGCGCATCGAGAACATCGACGAGTTTCTGTCCGTTACCCAGGATTTCGAACAGCGCAATGAGGACAAGTCCCTTGTCGCGTTTCTGACCGACCTTGCGCTGATCGCGGACATCGACACGCTCGGAAGCGACGCGGACGAACGGGACGCGGACGACGCGGTCGTCCTGATGACGATGCACAGCGCGAAAGGGCTGGAGTTCCCGATCGTCTTCATCATCGGCATGGAGGAAGGCGTCTTCCCGCACAGCCGCGCGCTGATGGACGACGAAGAGCTCGAAGAGGAGCGGCGGCTCGCCTACGTCGGCATCACGCGCGCCGAAGAGCGGCTCTATCTTACCTGCGCCCGCGTGCGCACGCTGTTCGGCCGGTCGATGGCCAACATGCCGTCCCGTTTTCTGGAGGAAGTGCCGGACGAGCTGAAGCAGAACGATTCGCCCGCCCGGTCGTTCGGCTTCGGGTACAGCCGTTACGGCGACGGCGCCGCGGGCGGATCGGGCGGTTTCGGCTACCGCGGCGGCAGTTACGGCGGCCGGAGCGCATCCGCACCGTCCGGATCCTTCGGCGGCGTGAAGGCGGCCGCGGGAGCGGCCGGAGGCAGCGCCAAGCCGGCCGGCGCATCGCCAGGTGGCGCCGCCAACGAGACGTTCGCGCCCGGCGACAAGGTGAACCATGTGAAATGGGGCGTCGGCACGATCGTCGCCGTCAAAGGCGAAGGCAACGACCGCGAGCTGCAGATCGCCTTTCCGGCGCCTATCGGGGTGAAGCGGCTGCTCGCCGCCTTCGCGCCGATCACGAAAATCTAGCCATCGCAATCGTGAAAGAGGGGTGCGCCCGTGGCTGACCAGAAGAAGCTGGACCGGATGGCCCGGCTGGTGGAAGAGATCAATGTTCACAATCGGAACTATTACACGCTCGACAATCCCGTCATCAGCGACAAGGAGTACGACGCGCTCTACGACGAACTGGTCGCGCTCGAGCGGGAGACGGGCGTCGTGCTGCCGAATTCGCCCACGCAGCGGGTCGGCGGCGAAATTCTGAAAGGCTTCGAGCCGCACAGGCACCGGGCGAGGCTGTGGAGCCTGGACAAGGCGCAGACCGAAGACGACCTGCTCGCCTGGAACGCCCGCGTGCAAAAGGCGGTTGCGGACTATAACGCACGGAACCCCGACAACCCGCTGCCGCAGCCGTCCTATGTCATCGAGCTGAAATTCGACGGCCTGACGCTGAACCTGACCTACGAAGGCGGGCAGCTCGTGCAGGCGGCGACGCGCGGCAACGGCGTCGTCGGCGAGGGCATCCTGCCGCAGGTGAAGACGATTCGTACCGTGCCGCTGACGATTCCGTTCCAGGGCGTCATCGAAGTGCAGGGCGAAGGGATCATGCACCTGTCCGTTTTCGAAGCCTACAACCGGACGGCCGCGGAGCCGCTCAAGAACGCCCGCAACGCCGCGGCCGGCGCGCTGCGCAATCTCGATCCGCGCGTCACCGCCGAGCGGAAGCTGAACGCGTTCTTCTACAACGTCGGCTATGCGGAAGGCGTCTCCTTCGCGAGTCACGCGGAAATGATCCGATTCCTGAAGGACAACGGGTTCCTCGTGAACGACTATATCGCCTACTTCGACCGGATCGAGGACGTGGCGGCCGAGCTGAAGCGACTCGAAGAGCGGCGCGCGAGCTTTGACTTCCTGATCGACGGGGCGGTCGTCAAGCTCACCGACATGCGGACGCGCGAAGTGCTCGGCTACACGGACAAGTTCCCGCGCTGGGCGATCGCGTTCAAGTTCGAGGCGGAGGAAGCGACGACGGTGCTGCAGGCCGTCGACTGGCAGGTCGGCCGCACGGGCAAGCTGACGCCGATCGCCCGCGTGGAGCCGGTCGAGCTGGCCGGCGTGACGGTGCAGAACTGCACGCTGAACAACATGGGCGATATCGAGCGCAAAGGGCTCAAATTCGGGCTCGGCACACGCGTCTGGATCCGCCGCTCGAACGACGTCATTCCCGAGATTCTCGGCCGCGCCGACGAGGAGGAAGGCGGCGAGATCGTCTGCCCGACGCACTGCCCGGCCTGCGGCTCGCCGCTTGAGCAGCGGGGCGCGCATCTGTTCTGCAACAACAAGCTCGGCTGCAAGCCGCAGATCGTGGCGCGGATCACGCACTTCGCGTCGCGCGACGCGATGGACATCGAGACGTTCAGCATCGCCACGGCCGAGCAGCTCTATGACGAATGCGGCGTGCGCGATCCGGCGGATCTGTACGATCTGACGAAGGAGCAGCTCCTCGCCCTCGACCGGTTCGGCGAGCGCAAGGCGCAGAAGCTGCTGGACGCGATCGAGCAGTCGAAGGGGCGCGACCTCGCCTCCTTCCTGTTCGCGCTCGGCATCCCGAACACGGGCAAGGCGACGACGAAGATGCTGGCGGACCACTACGGCAGCCTGGACGCCGTCATGGCGGCTTCCGTGGAAGAGCTGCAGCAGCTGCCCGACGTCGGCGGGATCGTGGCGGAATCCATCGCCGGATTTTTCAACGACCCGCTCGTTCGCGAGAGCATCGAGCGGATGCGCAAAGCCGGCGTGAAGGCGGAGGCGGAGCGGCCGGCGGCCGTGCGGACCGACAGCGTCTTCAGCGGCAAAACGGTCGTGCTGACCGGGACGCTGTCGTCGATGACGCGGGACGAGGCGGCGAAGAAGCTGGAGGCGCTCGGCGCGAAAGTGTCCGGCAGCGTATCGAAGAAGACCGACTTCGTCATCGCCGGGGAAAGCGCCGGCAGCAAGCTGACGAAGGCGCGGGAGCTCGGCGTTACGGTCATCGACGACGAAGCGGAGTTTCTCCGGATGCTGGGTGAATGAAAGGTTGGGAAAGCGGATCGTTGCCGGTCCGCTTTTTCATTTGAAATAGGTGGCTGCCCTTCCACAAACCCTGCCGGTTCGGCCCGCATAACGCGCCGACAGCGGTGCAGATGCTAACGGCTGAATCCACCGAAAGGGGGTGCCGGCCGTGGCGAAGAAGAATCGCGCCAGCAAGGCGGATGTGCAGACGACGGACCTGAACCGACTGCCTGTCGAGGATACGGAATTTGCAGGCGAGTACGCGGCGGAGCGGAATCGGAAGCAGAAATCGAAGGCTGAGAAACAGTAAGGCGTTGTGACGTGGCCGGGACCGGACTGCATGCATATGGAGGGGCAGCCGCATGGCTTATCAATGTTTTCATTGCGAGAAGCCGGCCGACAGCGTCCACACGTTCACCGTATACGACGAAAACGGCGTCGAAGAACGGCTGGAAGTGCTGTGCAGCGAATGCTACGCGGAATGGCTGGAATCGCTGAAGGGCTGACATTGAAAAATCAAGCGGGCCGATTCCCGAGACGGGATCGGCCCGTTTTTTCAATCGCTCAATGCACGGTCTCATTCTCAACGATGAATTCGTCGATCAGACGGTTGCGGTACATAAGGGAGAGGTTGAGTCCGTCGTATTCTTTTTCCTTGTCCAGCTCCCGCATCAACACCGCCGCAATGGCGCCGGCGTCTTCGGCGTGCCGCCGATCTCTGAAGTCGATGAATCCGGTCAGCCGCCGCTCCCGGATATCGACCGTCGCCGTGCCGATCGTCCGGTTGCCGTCCGCCTTCGAGCGGATTTCGTAGGTGAGCGTGTCGCCGTCGTCGCGAATCAATTTGGCCGTAAAGTTGGCTTCTCCGCGCATGCCGGCCTTTTTCACGTGAGAAGACTTCGTCTCGGGCACTTCTTCATGCGCCAGCTCGACCGTCTCGAGCAGCTCGTCATCGTGGCGGTGATCGATCAGGAATTCGTCGACCGAATCCTCGTCGAAGTCCGAAACGATCAGTTCCGTGACAAGCTCGATCTCCTCTTCATCCGGCAGGCTGCGCCAGCGGACGCTGCCCGTCACCTTGCCGTCATCCGCGCGCAGATGCGCCTCGGCGATCCATCTGCGTCGCTCGTCGTAAACGTGGTAGTGCAGGCGGTTGCGTTTTTTGCCCACCAGCACCAGTTCGTATTCCGCTTCCTGCCATTCGGACTCATCCTCGTCTTCCTTCCATGTTCCGACGAGTTCCTCGTCCTCCTCGTCAGCCATCACGATAAACTGTTCGAACGGACTGTACGTGACGAACACTTCGCAGGAAGCAGCACCCACGGCGAGAACAAACGATTGGATGTAATCGTTGACATGCTTGAGCACCCGCTGCTTGTCCCGCGCGCGCAGCACATCGCGGTCGAGCTGGACGGATCCGGTCAGCCTTCCGCCTTCGCGATAGACAAGCGTCATCGTTCCGGCATAACGCCCGTCCACCAGGATGTCGTTCACTTCGCCCCCGGCCGTGCGCAGATCCGGACGCAGTTCGATCCGTTTCACGTCTGATACCTCCTTCACCGTAGCCTGATGCGGATAAACTTTCCGCAGGCGGCGCGAGAAAGGCGCCGACTTCGTCAGCATTCCCCGGCGGCGGGGCGGTTCATTCCACCGCATTGCAAGCGGCCGGTCATGTCACGGGTGCCGGAATATTCCGCTGCTTAAGTACGGGGCGCTGCGGCACACTAGCTCTGTGCAGCTGCAGCAATGGCCCGCGAGGAGGGTGAAAGCCGTGAAATTTCTGTTCAAATGGGTGCTGAACGGGATCATCGTCACGCTGATGCTGGCCTGGTATGCGGACGTGACGTATCTGACCGCCTTTATCGCCGCTTCGCTGCTTACGGTTGTCGCGTTCCTGATCGGCGACATGGTACTGTTGCCGAGCACGAACAACGCGGTGGCGACCATTTCCGATTTCCTGCTGGCCGCCGTTTATCTCGGCGTGATCCGGTATTTCTACGGCTGGAATCTGAGTTTCGGCGAGATCTTCATCATATCGGCGCTGGTCGCCTGGGCCGAGTGGCTGTATCACCGCTACATTCTCGGCCAGAAACTGGACGTTGCGGGATAAAAAATGGCGATCACGCTGAGTACAACCCACAAGGCAAGGAGGTCCGAATGGTGAGCAGGCTGAACGATTATGTCGAGAATCACGAGAATCTCGACAAGCTGAACGTCATTCTGAAGCATTACGGCGTTAGCGCCGAATTCGTCGCGCATACGCTGTCCGAAGGGTTCGAACAGGACAAGGAGCTGCCGAAAGAACTCATCGAGGACATGAAACAGTTCTGCGCCATGCTGTGACGAAGCGGCGGCCGACGAGTATCCACGGAGAAAAGATGGTGAAGGGAGGTCCGGCGCGTGAAGAGGATCACCATGAGGCTTGCATGCGCGTCCATCCTGACGGCGCTGGTGCTATCGGGATGCGCGGGAGGCGGGAATGGCTATGATGACAGGATCGGCGCCTACGGCACCGGTTACGGATCGAACGGCAACCGGCTGTTCGAACGGGACGACGAGGATCGGCCGGCGAGGCGCGGCGATGCGGGACATGCCGATCGGGGCAAGGAGATGAACAAGACGCAGACCGCCGAAAACGGCGGACGAAGCGGCATGTTCGGCACCGAAGATGAATTCAACGGCAGCCGCGACGGCGGCGGCGCAGGCTGGTTCGGCGCCGGCACGTTCAGCGGACGGATGAAGGACAGCGACAAGCTCGATGATACCCGAAGCTTCCGCATCGGCAACGGATACGACGGCATCACCTCCGACGGCGCCGGCACGTCCGACCCCAAAGGCGCGCCCGTCCGCACGGGAAACGGAGGAGGCGTCGAGCTTCAACTCGGCGGCATCCGGATTACGAGCGGGGATTCGGCTTCCGCAAGGGAAGCCGGAGACGGCAGCCGGGTGCTGCGGGTGACGAGTCCGGTGGCCCGCAAAGCGCTTGAGCGGTTGAGCCGCAGCCTGGCGTCCGGCCAGTTGTCGGCCAGAGCCGACGTCATCGCGAACGATCTCCGCATCGTGCTGAAGGATGCGCGCTGAAGGCGAACCGGCCGGCAAGGCATTCGGCCGGTTCGGTTCGTACATAATGAAATCGTGCCGGTTGGAACGCTTGACGGCGTTGAAAAATCAGGTATAATAAAGTTAAGGTCAAAGAAAGTCAAAGTCAGAATCAAGGAACGACTGTCAATCCGGCCGGCCATCGACTGGAGGGTATGACCATGCGCAACATTACCGACCTTATTGAGCAGTATTTGAAACAGATGATCCGGGAAAGCGCGGAAGGCACCGTCGAGATTCAGCGCAATGAATTGGCGGACAAGTTCTCGTGCGTGCCGTCGCAGATCAATTACGTGATCGCCACCCGGTTCACGCTGGAGCGGGGCTACCTGGTCGAGAGCAAGCGGGGCGGCGGCGGTTACATTCGCATCCGGAAGCTGGAGCTGCCGGCTTGCCAGCCGATCCACGAGCACGTTCTGCGCACGATCGGCAGCCGCATCGACCAATCCGCGGCCGAAGGGCTGATCTATCAGCTGGCGGAAGCGAAGCTGCTGAACGGACGCGAGGCGCAGCTGCTCAAAGCGGCCGTCTCCCGGGAGACGCTCGCGGTCACGCTGCCGCTGCGGGACGAGATCCGGGCGCGTCTGCTCAAGGCGATGTTGATTGCGCTGCTTGTTGAAAGTTCATCCTGATTGATAAGAAGAAGATTCCGAAAGGAGGCCGCCCCATGCTGTGTCAAGATTGCGGGAAACGCCCGGCGACGCTTCATTTCACGAAGATCGTAGGCGGCGAGAAGTCGGAATTCCATTTCTGCGAGGCATGCGCGCGCGAGCGCGGGGAGATGATACCGGGCACGGCGAACGGTTTCTCCATCCACAGCCTGCTGTCCGGCTTGCTCGACTTCGACCCGCCGGGCGGCGGGCAAATCGCGCAGCCGCTCCGGTGCGAGACATGCGGGCTGACGTACAGTCAGTTCAGCAAGATCGGGCGGTTCGGATGCAGCGACTGTTACCGTTACTTCGACGGCAAGCTGGATCCGCTGTTCAAGCGGGTGCACGGCAACACGGTCCACGTCGGCAAAGTGCCGCAGCGGACCGGCAGCCTGATCCGCTCCAGGCGGGAGATCGACCGGCTCAAGCGGGATTTGCAGGAGCGCATCGCCCGCGAAGATTTCGAGAGTGCGGCGCGCATCCGCGACCGGATCCGCGAACTTGAGCGCAGACTGGCGGACGGTTGAAGCCGGCACAAGGAAGGAGGGGACTCGGGTGGACAAACGTCGTTTCGCGCGTGAGGCGCTCAGCGAATGGATGCGGCACGGAGGACCGGATTCCGACATCGTCATCAGCAGCCGGGTACGGATCGCGCGCAACCTGAGCGGGCATCCGTTCCCGATGCTGGCGACGAACCAGCAGGCGCGGGAAGTGATGGAGAAGCTGACCGGCGCCGTCCGGGCAGGCAAGTTGGATGAAGTCGGAAAGTTTGATATTTTTATATTGAGTGATCTCAGCGAGCTGGAGAAGCAGGTGCTGGTCGAGAAACATTTGATCAGCCCGGCGCTGGCGAACGAATCGCGCTGCGGGGCGCTGATCCTGGACCGCACCGAATCGGTCAGCATCATGGTGAACGAAGAAGACCATCTTCGCATCCAATGCCTGTATCCGGGCTTCCAGATCAAGGAGGCTTGGACCAAAGCAAGCCGCATTGACGACAGGTTCGAGGAAGCGGTCGATTACGCGTTCGACGAGAAGCGGGGGTACCTGACGAGCTGTCCGACGAACGTCGGGACGGGCATTCGCGCTTCCGTAATGATGCATCTGCCCGCGCTCGTCATGACGCAGCAGATCAACCGCATCCTGCCGGCCGTGACGCAGGTCGGTCTTGCGGTCCGCGGCATATACGGCGAAGGCAGCGAGGCGCTCGGCAACCTGTTCCAGATCTCGAACCAGATTACGCTCGGCCAGTCGGAAGAAGAGATTATCGACAATCTCCACAACGTGGCCCGGCAGATTCTTGAACACGAGAAAGCGGCGCGCAAGCGTCTGCTCGCCGAATCCCGCGTAAGGCTTCAGGACCGGGTGTGCCGATCTTACGGCATTCTCTGCCACGCGGCCGTCATCGATTCGAAGGAGGCGGCGCAGCGGCTGTCCGACGTGCGGCTCGGCGTCGACCTCGGGCTCATCCCGAATGTGCCGCCCGCGGTGATGAACGAACTTCTGGTGAAAACGCAGCCCGCTTTCCTGCAGCAGACGTTTAACGAGACGATGAGTCCGGATCAGCGGGACATCCGCCGCGCGGAGATGATTCGGGAACATTTCAAGACATTCAGGCATGGAGGTGCATGAGGCATGATGTTCGGAAGATTTACCGAGCGCGCGCAGAAGGTGCTCGCGCTTGCGCAGGAAGAAGCGGTTCGTCTCGGCCACAACAACATCGGCACGGAACATATCCTGCTGGGACTCATCCGCGAGGGTGAGGGCATCGCGGCGAAGGCGCTGACGGCGCTCGGGCTCGGCCTCGAGAAGATTCAGGATGAAGTCGAATCGCTGATCGGCCGCGGCCAGGAGCAGCCGGCAAGCATCGCCTACACGCCGCGCGCGAAGAAAGTGATCGAGCTGTCGATGGACGAAGCCCGCAAGCTCGGCCACACTTACGTCGGGACGGAGCACATTCTGCTCGGCCTGATCCGGGAAGGCGAAGGCGTCGCGGCGCGCGTGCTGAACAATCTGGGCATCAGCCTGAACAAGGCGCGCCAGCAAGTGCTGCAGCTGCTCGGCAGCAGCGAAGCGGTCTCGAGCAGCCACGGAGCGCCGACGAACGTCAATACGCCGACGCTGGACGGTCTTGCCCGCGATCTGACGGCGGCGGCCCGCGACGGCAACCTCGACCCGGTCATCGGCCGGAGCAAGGAGATCGAGCGGGTCATCCAGGTGCTCAGCCGCCGGACGAAGAACAACCCGGTGCTGATCGGCGAGCCGGGCGTCGGCAAGACGGCGATCGCCGAAGGGCTGGCGCAGCGCATCGTGGCGAACGAAATTCCGGAGACGCTGCGCGACAAGCGCGTCATGACGCTGGACATGGGCTCGGTCGTCGCCGGCACGAAGTACCGCGGCGAATTCGAAGACCGTCTCAAGAAGATCATGGATGAGATCCGCCAAGCCGGCAACATCATCCTGTTCATCGACGAGCTGCACACGCTGATCGGCGCCGGCGGCGCCGAAGGCGCAATCGACGCGTCGAACATTCTGAAGCCCGCGCTGGCGCGCGGCGAGCTGCAATGCATCGGCGCGACGACACTCGACGAATACCGGAAATACATTGAGAAGGACGCAGCCCTTGAACGGCGGTTCCAGCCGATCATGGTCGAACAGCCGACGCCGGAAGAAGCGATCCAGATTCTGCACGGGCTGCGCGACCGTTATGAGGCGCATCACCGGGTGAAGATCACCGACGAGGCGATCGAAGCGGCCGTGAAATTGTCGGACCGCTACATCACCGACCGGTTCCTTCCGGACAAGGCGATCGACCTGATCGACGAAGCGGGATCGAAAGTCCGGCTCCATTCGTACACGGTGCCGCCGAATCTGAAGCAGCTTGAAGCGCGTCTCGAGGAAATCCGGAAGGAAAAGGACGCCGCGGTGCAAAGCCAGGAATTCGAGAAAGCGGCCGCGCTGCGCGACACGGAGCAGAAGATCCGCGAAGAGCTCGAGACGACGAAGAACATGTGGAAAGAGAAGCAGGGCCGCACCGATTCCGAAGTGACGCCGGAAGATATCGCGCAGGTCGTCTCCAGCTGGACCGGCATCCCGGTCAGCAAGCTGAAGGAAGAGGAAACCGAGCGGCTGCTGAAGATGGAGGAAATTCTGCACAACCGCGTCATCGGGCAGGATGAAGCGGTCAAGGCGGTCGCCCGCGCCATCCGCCGCGCACGGGCCGGTCTGAAAGATCCGAAACGGCCGATGGGCTCGTTCATCTTCCTCGGACCGACCGGCGTCGGCAAGACCGAGCTCGCCCGGGCGCTGGCCGAAGCGATGTTCGGTGACGAGAACGCGGTCATCCGCATCGACATGTCGGAGTACATGGAGAAGCATTCGACTTCCCGTCTCGTCGGCGCGCCTCCTGGTTACGTCGGGTACGAGGAGGGCGGCCAGCTCACGGAGAAAGTGCGCCGCAAGCCGTACTCGGTCGTGCTGCTCGATGAGATCGAGAAGGCGCATCCGGAAGTGTTCAACATCCTGCTGCAGGTGCTCGAGGACGGCCGTCTGACCGACTCGAAGGGCCGCGTCGTCGACTTCCGCAACACGCTGATCATCATGACGTCGAACGTCGGCGCCGATCAGATCAAGCGGAACTCGACCCTCGGCTTTACCGCGGTGCAGGATTCGGGCCGCGAATTCAACCAGATGAAGGATAAGGTGCTCGCGGAGCTGAAGAAAGCGTTCCGGCCGGAGTTCCTGAACCGGATCGACGAGACGATCGTGTTCCACTCGCTCGAGCAGGAGCACATCAACCAGATTGTCACGCTCATGTCGGATGAGCTGCGCAAACGGCTGCGCGAGCAGGAAGTCGACTTCGAGCTGACGGATGCGGCGAAGGCGTTCCTCGCGAAGGAAGGCTTCGACCCGCAGTACGGTGCGCGTCCGCTGCGCCGCGCGATCCAGAAGCATATCGAGGACCGGTTGTCCGAAGATCTCCTGCTCGGCAAGATCAAGAAAGGCGACAAGCTGACGATCGACGAGCGGAACGGCGAACTGGTCGTCATACCGGCGGGAACGATCGCACCGGAGGAAGCGCCGTCGAAGTAAATCAGTCCATGAAAACTGGCCGATCAGGAACATCCTGATCGGCCAATCTGCTGTACGCCCGGCATGGGCGTCATCTCTACGGTGAAAGTCCGGAATGGGGGCTGGC
>NZ_CAJRAY010000088.1:0-4252 GCF_907165215.1 Thermobacillus xylanilyticus
CGGGCCGCGGCCGCTTCGCGGCCGATCCAGGCGCGCACCGCTTCGCCGTCGCCGATGACGAGCGTCATCTCGCCGCGGGGCGCGTAGTGCGCGTACTTCATGCCGGGCGAACGCGGCGCCGCATCCTCGCGGCTCTCCCGGGCGTCGCCCTCGGCGATCACTTCGCAGCCCGCCGCTTCCGCGAGCGCTTCGCGCGTCACGCCGCCCGGCCGCAGCACGCGGATGCATTCGTCCTCGACCATGACGACTGTCGATTCCAGGCCGACCTCGGCCGGCCCTCCGTCGACAACCCCGTCGATCCGGCCGGCCAGATCTTCCATGACGTGCGCGGCCAGCGTCGGGCTCGGCCGACCCGAACGGTTCGCGCTCGGCGCCGCGACCGGGCAGCCGGCGGCGGCGATCAGCCGGAGCGCGACCGGATGCGCCGGCATCCGCACCGCGACCGTATCGAGCCCGGCGGTCACCTGCGGCGCCGCCGCGCCCGGCCTGACCGGCAGCACGATGGTCAGCGGTCCCGGCCAGAACGCCTCCATCAGCCGGGCCGGAATCTCGCCGTACGGCAGCACAAGCTCCTCCAGCTGCCCCCGATCGGCGATATGGACGATGAGCGGATTGTCCGACGGCCGCCCTTTCGCCTCAAACACCCGCCGCACCGCCTGCGGATTGCGCGCATCCGCGCCCAGACCGTACACCGTCTCCGTCGGAAACGCCACGATCCCGCCCTCGCGCAGCGTCCGTGCCGCTTCCGCGATCGCGGGCTCGTCAGCGGGCCATACCTTCGTCTCCCTGTTCACCTGTTGCTTCCTCTTTCTTGTCCGGCCCTCAAGCCCGGTTCGTCATTGCCAATCATTATACCACCAGACGCCCGAGGCTCGGCAACCGTTCAGCCGAACAGCCGCTTGAAGAAGTCCAGGATCCGCTGCAGCAGTTCCCATACGGCAAACTTCACTTCCACATTCTGCGAGGCCCCGGCCTTCACGCCGCCGTCTTGCGCATCCTGCGCCGCAAACGCCGATGCTTCCTTCGCCCCGCTTCCCGCCGCGTCTTTCGTGACGGCTTCGCCTTTGTCCGCCTTGCCGGCGCCCACCGCATCGGCAAAACAAAGCGGAGGGAACAGCACGCACCACCAGTTCTCGCCTTTTCCTTCCCCGAGGGTGATGAGCAGCGCTTCGTATTGCCCCGCGGGGTACACCCGGTTGCCGTAAATCTTCGCCGGGAACGGAACGGGGCCCAGCTTCACGGCGGCCGGATAGTCGAATCCCCGCATTTCCAGCTCCCGCTTCACCATCGTCTCCAGTTCGGGCAGGGCGCCGGCGATCGCCTCCCGCGCCTCGGCGATCGAATCCGCCCCGGCCGACAACTGCCTCAATTCATCCGCGATGGCATTTCGGACATGGCGCTTGACCGCCTGATCCGCGGCCGAATCCGAATTCGCCAGAATCCGGATCCGGATGGATTCCTCCGGAATGGCGCCTTCCACGATCGCAGCGTTGTTCTGCGCGTTCTCCCACGACATCGCCAGCAGCATCACCAGCAGCACGACATAACCGTAGACCGGACGATAAGAAAAAACGAACGGATAATGGCGGATGACCATGTTCACACAAGCTCCTCTGACGGCGCCCGTCGGCGCCCAAGCTTGCGTTCCGGAACGACTGTATCCCCCAGTATGCCCGCTCTATCATTCTTTCAAACCCGCGTACTGATAGATTTCCGCGGCGGGTATGTTTTTTCGGGCCCAAAATCGGGTATCCCTTTCGTTCAGGCTGAAGTTCGAAGCAACAGTGGCCGGGAGAAGCTTTCAAATCCGAGAAAAAAGCCGACGAAAATTGGATAATTATGCTTTTCTTGCTTGTATTACGAACATATGTTCTGTATAATAGGAATACATCCCTTCCTGGTTCCGGGTGATCGCCATGCATTTCCATGTCATGTTCGCTCCATCCTTCCTCCATTTGTCGGAAGCGCAATGCGCCGACATGCTGTTCCGCATTCGCTGGCCGGAAGGATACCGTTGTCCGCGCTGCCAATCAACCGCATACAGCGTCATCCGCACCCGCAGGCTGCCGCTCTACGAGTGCGCCGTCTGCCGCAAGCAATGTTCCGTCATTTCCGGCACGGTGATGGAGCGGAGCCGCACCCCGTTGTCCAAGTGGTTCACCGCCGCCTCCCTCATTGCGTACAACTGTGTCAGCGCTGTTTACCTGAGCCGGAGAATCGGCGTAACCTACAAGACAGCCTGGCTCATGCTGCACAAACTTCGCAACGCCATGGCCGGCGCTGTCGAAGGCGACCTGCTGACCGGCCTCGTCCGTCTGGATCTCGGCAAAGCCAACCGCCGCCTGATTCCGTCGCCGGACGGTCTGCATCCGACGGAGCACCCCTACATCATCGGCGCGTCCATGAACGGGGCTGGCGAACCGGAACGTGTCCGGATCGCGATCGACTGGGGCGGTGACACCTATCTAGGAAAAATCACTCCCGAAGGCGCGCTTCGCTTCATCGGACAACACGTCGACAAGTCCGCTTCGGTCGATCTGACCGTCGATGATTGGGGGCGGACGGGCGGGCTGGCCATCAAGAAAGTCGGATGGTCGATCGAGGACGATATTCGCATGTTCCACCACACGGTCGGCGCCAAGCATTTGCATTACTATTTGCAGGAAGGCGTCTACCGTTACAATACGGCTCGTTCCGGCACGAACGTGCTGACAGCTTTGATGCGGGTGACAGGCTCCGGCGGCGCTCCCGACCGGCGCGCCATCGTCGGGCGGCCCGTTCCGCCGCAGCCGGACTGGACTTCGTACCGCGATGTGCACAGGATGATCCGCAAAATGCGTGAGCTGGCAGCCGAACGGATGCCGGGCAAATCCAGCGCCTGATCCGCAGCCGCAATCCGCGGATGGTTCGTGGATGGTTCATGAATGGTTCATGGATGGTTCATGAATGATTCGCGCATGGTTGGCATATCGTTCGCGGGTGGCTGGCGGATAACGTCGTGACTCGGCTGGGTGTGCGCTTGCGCTTGAGCGTTTGTGCCAGGGTGGAGAGGTACTTTTGGGCCCGCTTTTTCGGTATCCCCTTCGCTCAGGTCAAAAAAAACGGCGCCGCCGGATTGGTGTCTGCCCATGCAGCATCAAATGTCGGCTCCGAACGGACAGCAGCGCCATCCAGGCGCGTCGCTCACGTTCACGCCTGGAGTACTCTCGTTCAACGGCAAGTTGACGCGGACGCTGGTATCCTCTTGGCCCACTTTTTGGGTATCCCCTTCACTCAGGCAGAAAAAAATATCCCATCCCCGGATGGGTCGTGCAGCCTCAATTCCCAGATCCGAATGGACGCTGGAACCTTCGTTCAACGGCGGACCGCCGCCCGGCTGCTGTTGATGGTTCCGGCCAAACGAAAATCCCCTCCTGAGCGAAGGGGATATCGCAAAAGCGGGCGGAACAGACATATGGCGGCCACAGGCAGGGAAAAGAGATTATGGCGCCGAGGCGATGACGTGGCGCTCGATGCCCGCGTAGTCGCGGACGATGCGGATGTCGGGCCAAAGGCCGGCCGCATCCAACAGATCGGCAACGCCGCGGGCCTGTCCGAGGCCGACTTCGAACGCGGCGATGCGCGGCGCGGACGGCAGCGTCCGCAGTTGGGCCGCCATGCGGCGGTACGGATCGAGCCCGTCGATGCCGCCGTCCAGGGCGAGATGCGGCTCGTAGTCGCGCACTTCGCGCTGCAGGCCGGGCAGGTCGGACGACGGGATATAGGGCGGATTGGACACCACGATATCGAGTGCGCGGTCGTCCCCGTCCCCGCCTCCCGCGGCGAACGGCTCGAGCAGATCGCCGCGGATGAAGGCGATGCGGTCCGACACGCCGTGCCGCTCCGCATTCGCCTTCGCAACGGCGAGCGCGTCCGGCGACAGATCGGTCGCGCAGAGTCGCCAGTGCGGGCGCTGCACCGCCAGCGCGACGGCGATGGCGCCGCTGCCGGTGCCGATGTCGGCGGCGCGAAGACGCGCGCCGCCGCCGGCGTCCGGCCACAGCCGGTCGGCCGTCTCCAGCACGGCTTCGACGAGCAGCTCGGTCTCCGGCCGGGGAATCAGCACGGCCGGAGATACGGCCAGCGGCAGGCCGTAAAACCATTGCTCGCCGGTAATGTACTGCACCGGCTCGCCCGCGGCTTTGCGGCCCACCATCGCCGCCCACTCCGCCAGCCGGCCGGCCGGCATCGGCTCGCGCCAATCGCGCAGCAG
>NZ_CAJRAY010000088.1:4619-29224 GCF_907165215.1 Thermobacillus xylanilyticus
CGCGGTCAAGGCCGAGCGCGTGCATGAGCAGCCGCTCGGCGTTCTCGCGCGGCTCGGACACGCCGCACCCGGCCAAGAAAGAAGAAGCCTGCAGGCAGGCTTCTCCGATCGTGAGGCCCTCGGCCGGCTCGAAACGGGCGGCTTCCCTCCGTTTGTCCGCCATCCGGCAGCCTCCTTTCCGTTCGTTCCGTTCTTGTCGTCTTTGACGCCAATGCCGCCTCAAGATCAGACGATCGCCGCGTTCTCCTGCTCGAGCAGCTCGGCCTGCTCGGCCAGCGTCAGCGCGTCGATGATCTCGTCGATCTCGCCGTTCATGACGGCGTCGAGCTTATGCAGCGTCAGCCCGATCCGGTGATCGGTGACGCGGCTCTGCGGGAAGTTGTAGGTCCGGATCCGCTCGCTCCGGTCGCCGGTGCCGACCTTGCTCCGCCGCTCGCCCGCAAGCTTCGCCTCTTCCTCCTGCCGCCGCATCTCGTAGATGCGCGCGCGCAGCACCTGCAAAGCCTTCTGCTTGTTGTCGTTCTGCGACTTGCCGTCCTGGCACGTCGCGACGATGCCGGTCGGGATGTGCGTCACGCGCACGGCCGATTTCGTCGTGTTGACGGACTGGCCGCCGGCGCCGCTGGAACAGAAGGTGTCGACGCGGATGTCTTTGTCCAGAATCTCGACTTCGACCTCTTCGACTTCCGGAAGCACCGCCACCGTCGACGTCGACGTATGGATGCGTCCGCCCGACTCGGTCACCGGAATGCGCTGCACGCGATGCGCGCCGCTCTCGTATTTCAGCTTGCTGTAAGCGCCTTTGCCGGAGATCATGAAGATGACTTCCTTGAAGCCGCCGAGGTCGCTCACGTTCGCGTCAAGCAGTTCGACTCGCCATCCCTGGCTTTCGGCATAACGGGTGTACATCCGGTACAGGTCGGCCGCGAACAGCGCCGCTTCGTCGCCGCCGGCCGCGCCGCGGATCTCGACGATGACGTTCTTGTCGTCGTTCGGGTCTTTCGGCAGCAGCAGGACGCGGATGCGCTTCTCCAGCTCCTCCCGCCGCGCGGTCAGTTCCTCGATCTCTTGCTTGACCATGTCCCGCATTTCATCGTCCAGCTTCTCGCCGAGCATCGCCTTCGCGTCATCCAGCTGCGCGACGACTTTCTTGTATTCGATATAAGCCTGATAGGCTTCTTCCAGATCCGATTGTTCCTTCGAATATTCGCGCAGCCGCTTCGGATCGGCCGCGACCGCGGGATCGCACAGCAGCTCGCTCAGCTTCTCGTAGCGGTCCGCCAGCGCCTGCAAACGGTCCAGCAACATCGATGAACACCCCTGCTTCCAAGTTCCGTACTTTTCATTATACCACAAACGCGCCCCCTGCGTGCCGGCATCCCGCGCCGGAAAGCGGCGGCAGAATCAACCATCTTCCAACGAAAAAAGGGCGCAAGGCCCTTTCGCCGCATGAGCGGTTCGCGCGTCCCTAGACGTTGAAGCGGAAGTGCATGATGTCGCCGTCCTGCACGACGTAGTCCTTGCCTTCGAGGCGCAGCTGGCCGCGTTCGCGCACCGCGTTCATCGAGCCGGCCGCCACGAAGTCCTCGTACGAGACGACCTCGGCGCGGATGAAGCCGCGTTCGAAGTCGGAGTGGATGACGCCGGCCGCCTGCGGCGCCTTCGTGCCCTTGCGGATCGTCCAGGCGCGGACTTCCTGCTCGCCGGCCGTAAAGTACGTCTGCAGGCCGAGCAGTTTGTAGGCCGCCTTGATCAGCCGGTCCAGGCCGGATTCCTTGATGCCGAGCTCCTCCAGGAACAGCGCCTTGTCCTCGCCGTCGAGCTCGGCGATCTCGGCCTCCACTTTCGCGCTGATCGGCACGACTTCGGCGCCTTCCGATTCGGCGTAGGCCCGGACGGCCTGGACGAGCGGATTGCCGTCCGCGTTTGCCGCTTCGGACTCGCTGACGTTCGCCGCGTACAGGACCGGCTTGCTCGTGATGAGATGCAGGTCGCGGACGAGCAGCTTTTCGTCGTCGTCCAGCTCCACGCTGCGCGCCGGCTGGTCATTGTAGAGCGCCTCGCGGATCCGCTCCAGCACCTGGACTTCCTGGATATATTTTTTCTCCCCGCTCTTCGTGTTCTTACGGGCGCGCTCGAGGCGCCGCTCCACCGTCTCGAGATCGGCGAGAATCAGCTCCAGGTTGATCGTCGCAATGTCGCTCAGCGGATCGACCTTGCCGGAGACGTGGGTAATATTTTCATCCTGGAAGCAGCGGACGACGTGCACGATCGCATCCACTTCGCGGATGTGCGCCAGAAATTTGTTGCCGAGCCCTTCGCCCTTGCTCGCGCCGGCGACGAGGCCGGCGATGTCTACGAATTCGAAGGCGGTCGGCACTTTCCGCTGCGGTTTCACCAGCTCGGTCAGTTTGTCGAGCCGCTCGTCCGGCACTTCGACGACGCCGACGTTCGGGTCGATCGTGCAGAACGGATAGTTCGCGGACTCCGCGCCCGCTTGCGTAATGGCGTTGAACAGCGTCGATTTCCCGACGTTGGGAAGACCGACGATACCCGCTTTAAGCCCCATGCTCTTGCAACTCCTTGTCCCTGGCCGTTATCATCTCTCGCCATTATACATGAGGGCTTTAGGTATTTAAAGTCAGGTCATCTCTCACGTGCTATTTCAGTTCATCATCAAAACACCCCAACACTTCAGCAATAATAAAAACACGCTGGCGGTTCTGACCAGCGTTGAAAGTAATCTATGCATGGAAACTTCCTTCATACTTGCGCCAAAAAGCTTCCATCCTCCACAATGTCAACTTGCAATACATTCTGGTCGGACTGAAGCATGTAAAGTTTATCGTCCTCGATCGTCATTCCCACCAAATTGATCACCGGGGATACGTAAGTGACAGAACCATAGTCAGACAATAAACTAACTTGGTTCTTGTCCCTCACTCGCAGCAATACTCTTTTCATTTTCAAGTACCTCCATTAGCTTCTCAATACTAAATACTCCGAATCCCTGGTGATGTTCCGGTACACGCTCAATGCGTTCCGCACTAGTGTAAAGAAGCTGCTTGACTTTTGCAACAGACATTTGAGCCCCTGTCATTAGTGCCGCGGATACACCTGCTATTAAGGGTGCCGAGTACGATGTTCCCTCATCGTACTTCCCATCAAAGTATATAGATCCTGAAGTCAAAATATTCGGCTTGTTAAAGCCGGGTAGTCCCTTGCTGCTATAATCGGCAACCGCCAAAGACTGTTGTTTGATGGAACCAACCGTAATAACTTCAAACGAGCGTCCAGGACACCTTATGGAGCCTTCTTCTCCATCATTGCCACCGGCTGCTACAAAGAGTACCCCATTATGATGCGTATAGTAATTTACAACATCACATAAGGGGCATCCATGTCCCCTTCTGCAGTTCTCGATTTCAAACCCCAAAGACATGTTGACAACATGCACTTGCTGGCTTATTGCAAAGTCAATCGCCTTCAGAACATCCGTCAGTTTCAGATCATGATAATTTTGCCCAACTTTGCAGCTGATTAACCTGCTGCCTCTGGCAAACCGCTTAATTATATTAGCTACTTTATTCCCATGATCGATTACAGGCTGACTGCCGAATCCGGTAAAATCATGACGCTCTCTGACCCACTCTTCAGAGATTCCTGAATCTAATATGGCAACAACAACACCCCAACCGGTAAGTCCGGCTGATCGAAGCCTGGAGGCATCTACTTTTGGGACTATATTCAGCGGCGTATAATGCGAAGTCAAGGATCCGTGCTCAAGCAATGACCCATGGTCAGGTGCTTTAAATAAATAATCATATGCAACATGTTCCCGAATCCTTCTCACTGTTTGTTGGTCAGATTGAAATGCAATGATAGGCAGGACTGGAGATACGTATTCGATTTCTCCGCCAAAGAATTGTATACTTTTAATAATCGAATCGGTCGATTTTTGACGAAACTTTAGAATAAATGTTGCCATAAAGAGACGATCTCTCCGTCCAGATTATTGTGGAAGGAAACAATTCTATGGTTAGTATTATTTTTCCTCCATTATTAAAAAATTCTCATTCGAAAATCCAGATAAAAAAGCCCGCGCGAACCGTCATCCGCACTGGAGATGACGATGGCGCAGGCTTCGTGTTCGGCCGCCGCGGGATCACACGTGCGCGAGGATCTTCGTCTTCAGCGCTTCCTTCGGCTGCAGGCCGACCATTTTGTCGACCGGCTGGCCGTCCTTGAACAGGATCAGCGTCGGGATGCTCATGACGCCGAATTGGGAAGCGAGCTCCGGCTCGTTGTCGACGTTGATCTTGCCGATCTTCGCCTGGCCGCCGAGTTCCGCGGACAGCTCCTCCACGATCGGAAGCTGCATTTTGCAAGGGCCGCACCAGGGCGCCCAGAAATCAACCAGCGTCACGCCTTCGGCGATGCTCGCCTGGAAGTTGTCTTTCGTCAGTTCGATAGCCATCGTCTGATCTCCTTTCCTCGTCAAGATGTCGAAGCGCATGCTGCGCTCCGCGCTGTATGCGAGGGCTTGAGACAAGCCCGGCACACCTAGCAGGCGCGGATCTGACCGAGCACGGCCTGGATGGTGATGCTGTCGAAGTAATCCTCCAGCCGTTTCTCCGCCGTACAGAAAATGCCGTTCATGACCGTCCGCATGTTCGAGCCGACGATGCAGTCCATCTCCGGATCACCCGAGCACCAGCCCGGCATGAGCGACCCTTGCGCCATGGCGCGGTAGATGTCGCCGAGCGTCACCTCGCCGGGTTCGACCGCCAGCCGGTAGCCGCCGCGCACCCCTTCCCGCGTCTCGACGAAGCCGCTCTTCCTGAGCACGCTCATCACTTTGCGGATGCGCGCCGGGTTCGTCTGGACGTTCTCCGCGATCGTCTCGCTGGATGCCATCCGCTCGGGAAGGTACGCCAGCAGGACGAGACTGTGCACCGCTATGGTGAACTCGCTGTTCATGAGGGCACCTCGCTTCGTACTGTAATTATATTCGTTACAGTTCGAGGTTGTCAACGGGCGGCCGCTCATGTCCGCTCGTAGTGTTCACCGCCGGGCGGCCGGAGATGCATGGCGCGGCGGAACAGGCAGCGGTTCCCGCAGGGCGCCGGAGGCTCAGAAATTGACTCAGAAATTGAAATTGTCGGGGTCCGCGCCGAACCGGCTGTTCCGGTTCAGGCCGTCAATGCGGGCCATGTCTTCGGCAGACAGCTCGAAATCGAAAATGTTCGCGTTCTCGCGGATGCGCTCGGGGCGAACCGATTTCGGAATGGTCAGGATGTCGTTCTGGAGGTCCCAGCGCAGCACGATCTGGGCCGGGGTCTTGCCATATTTCGCCGCCAGTTCCGTGATTACCGGCAGGTCGAGCTGGCCTTTCATGATCGGGCTCCACGCCTGGAAGGCGATGTGCTGATCGCGGCAGTATTTGCGCAGCTCCTCCTGCGTGAGCAGCGGATGGCACTCGACCTGGTTCACGGCCGGCTTCACTTCGCACGAGGACAGCAGATCCTCCAGGTGATGGATGTGGAAGTTGCTGACGCCGATCGCGCGCGCATACCCTTCCTTGTACAGCCGCTCGAGGGCGCGCCAGGTGTCCTTGTATTTGCCTTTCACCGGCCAGTGGACGAGGTACAGGTCGACGTAGTCGAAGCCGAGTCTGCTCAGGCTCGCTTCGAACGCGCGCAGCGTCTCGTCGTAGCCCTGGTCGCTGTTCCATACTTTCGTCGTGACGAAAATGTCTTCCCGGCGGATGCCGCTGGCCCGGATCGCGTTGCCGACGCCCTTCTCGTTCCCGTACAGCGCGGCGGTGTCGATCAGCCGGTAGCCGGCCTCCAGGGCGGCGGCCACCGCCTGTTCCACTTCCGGTCCTTCCTGCGTCTTGTAGACGCCCAGCCCGAACCACGGCATTTTCACGCCGTTGTTCAGCGTCGTCGTTTCGGCCACATGCCGCACGTTGGCCATCGCCAGCCTCACTCCTTGTCTTGGAATTTAAAGTTCGAACAAGTCCATCTGCTCGGGCTCCTCGGGCCGGTCGAAGCTGCCGCGCGGCGGGCGCTGGCCGAGCATGCGCATGAGCTGCAGCGCGTTGTCCGCGGCGTCGCCGCCGGAGTTGTTGTTGAAAATGACGCAGACCGTGCCGGACTGCGCCTCAAGCCGCTTCAACCGCTGCATCCATTCCTTGAGCTCCGCTTCGGCATAGCGGTACAGGTAGCGCACGTCGCGCCACCCCGGCCCGCCGGCGTTCCAGCCGGCCGCGTTGCGGCCGTGGAACCGGACGAGGGTCAGGCCGGGATCGGTCGCTTCATCGACGATCGGGATCGAGCCTTCCCCGGCCTGCGGTTCGTCGCACACGCTGTGGATCCAGCCTTCCCGCTTCATGAACGCGAGCGTCTTATCCCGCATGCCGGCCTCGAACCAGGTGCGGTTGCGGAACTCGAGCGCGCACGGGATGCCGTCCATCAGCGCCCGGGCTTCGCGCAGCTTGTTCACGTGCTCCCGCGTGCAGTCGAACCACGGCGGATACTGGAACAGGACGGCGAGCAGCTTGCCCGCTTCGCGCATCGGTTCGAGCGACGCGCGGAATGCGGCGAACATGGCAGCCGTGTCCGGGTACGGCACGCCGCCGCGGGCGTGGCCGGTCATCCCCTGGTACGCCTTCACGATGAAGCCGAAGCCGGCCGGCGTCTCGGACGCCCACTTCGCCGTCACGTTCTCCGGCTGGATGGCGTAGAACGACGCATCGACTTCGACGATGTCGAACCAGCCGCTGTAGGTTTGGAGTTTCCCGCCCGCTTGCCGGGCATGCCGATAGAGCGACGGATGGTCGCCCCATCCCGCCAGCCCGATCCGTATCAACCGCGTCCGCCTCCCTTGAGCCCCGAGCCGCACCCGGACCTGGTCAGACGCGTCAGGTCCGGGCGTGTCTGTCCTGCATCCCCAGTATAGAATTGCCGGGGAGAATTGGCAATTGCGGCCGAACGCTTCCGGCGGATGTGCCGGACAGCGGCCGCAGCTCTTCCGCCAGCCGGATCATCTGCTCCCGCGTCAGGAAACGGCTGTCGATCTCGATCAGCGTGCCCTGCTCGATCCAGCGCAGGACGCCGCCGTGAAAGGCGCGGCCGGTTTCGTCGCGGGCGCCGGACGGCCAGGGCTCGAACCGCGCGGTCCGGCCGCGCAGCCGCACGGGCTCGCCGTGCTTGTCCGTGAGCTGCGCAAGGTACGGCTTCGTCTGGGCGATGCCGGCGATCCGGTCCCCGAGGATGCCGGCCGGCGGCAGCGCCGTCCAGGCCGCGCGGAATTGGATGCGCAGGCCGTACACGCGCCGGCTGCCCGGCGGGTAGGCGCAGACCGCCGGGACCCAGCCTGCCGGCAGCGTGCGCGGCGCGAACACGGTGAACGGGACGCGCCGCTTCAGGTCCGCCGGCGAAGCGGGGGCGCACACATCCGGGCGGCTCGGGGTGTGCGCGGGAGCGGGCGGTGCCTCCGGCTCGGCCGGATGTGCGGGCGGCTTCAGGCCGGGCCCGGCCGCCTGGGCCGCCATGGCCTCCGCCGGCGCGGGGACCGCCGGCAGGAGCAGTGCCGCCAGTATCGCCGCTGCGAGGAAAGAACGCCGCATGGTGGTTCAGCCTTTCCTTTTTTCCAGATAGTGTATCCGTGCGGCGGTGAATCATCCCCTGAAAAATGCCAAGCCCCTGGCTTTGCAGTGCCAGGGGTATGCAGGCCGGCGCGGACTTACGCGCCGAAGAACCGCAGTCCGACGACGCCGGCGATGATCATCGCGATGAACAGCAGTTTGCGGATGTCCCGCGATTCCTTGAACAGCACCATGCCGAGCAGCACGCTTCCCGCCGCTCCGATGCCCGTCCAGATGCCGTATGCGGTGCCGATCGGAATTTCTCGCAGCGCGAGCGACAGGAAGTAGAAGCTGATGAAGCTTGAAACGGCCACGCCGACGGTCGGTTTCCACCGTTTGAAGCCGTCCGACAGCTTGATAAAGGTAACGCCGCCGATTTCGCCGAGTCCGGAGATCAGCAGCCAGATCCATGCCATATCAGCCTGCCCCTCCTTCGTCCGTCTGCTTCTTGTTCTGCGGCTCTTCCGGGCTGATCACCTTCAAGCCGATGATGCCGCCGATGAGCAGCGCCAGGAAGAAGATCCGCAGCGGGTCGGCCGACTCGCCCAGGAACATCATGCCGATGATGGCCGTACCGGCCGTCCCGATGCCGGTATAGACGGCGTACGCCACGCCGGTCTCCAGCATCGTCATCGATTTCGCGAAGAAATAGAAGCTGACGATGAGCAGGAAGATGGTCACCGCGCTTGGCAGCGGCCGCGTGAAGCCTTCCGACTCTTTCATACCGTATGCCCAGCCGATCTCCAGCAGCCCGCCGATGAGTACATAAAACCATGCCATGATGCATCTGACCTTTCTGTGATTCGTGCGGCGCGCATTCGTGAATCAGTATAGGCGGGTGCAGAGCAGGTTGCAAGCCGGGAAAGATACGGCCGGTTCCCGAAAAGGCTTCAACCCACGCTACTCCCCAAGCCGCTTCTCCGCTTCCATCAGTGCAATCAGCTTGAGCGCCTGCAATTCTTGCTCCGTGAATCGGCTCATGGCTTCCTCTTGAATCTTCTGCTTCTCCTCTGCCGTCAGGCCGTCACCGGCCATCGCCGCATACCGGCGGATCTCGCCGATCGAAAATTTCTCGAGCACCAGCGCCTCCGCTTCTTCGATGCTGGTGATGACCAGACTTTCGCCGTCTGCCGCCGGACTTCCGGAACCGGACTTGCCGCCCGCGCCATCGCCCGTATCGCCAGCCGAGTTGCCCGAGCCGCTGTCAGAACCGCCGCTTCCAAGCTTTGCCCCGATTTCGTTGCGCAGCCGCTCCAGATCCTCCGCAGACACGGCTTCGCGCAGCGCCTGGCGCACTTCCGGATCGTCCATCAGCCGGCGCACTTCCTCGTCTTGAAGCACCTGCTCGACCACTTCATTCATTACGCGTTCCGCGATGAATTTTTTGCCGTATTGCACGCCCGCATAACCGCCGACCGCCAGCAGCACGATGACGACCAAAGCGGCGATCAGACCTTTCCGCATCCTCAACCCACCTCCGGTTGACAGACTATCCCTGTAGCGTCTCGCCGGCCGAACGGGTCTGGTAATACCGATCCCAAATGCCGCGGTGCATGCTGAACCTTCTGCAAAGTGCTCCAGGCAGCAGCCGGTGACGCTTGCCGAGCTGATAACCGATGAACTTCGCCGCCGATTCCATGAGCAGCCGCGGGATATACCGCATCTGCCGACTTCGGATCAGTTCGCGCGTGATGGCGAGCACCATGCCGCCCCCGGATCGGCCGACCCCCGACCAGGCGTATACCGTGTCATTGCCGCACATAGAGACGCCGTTGTCGAAGTAGCGCCGGAACTGCTGCACGAGCGTATAATCGTGGGAGTGGACGACGCGCGCGTCAGCCGCATACGCCACTCCGTAGTCCGCCAGAATGCACCGCGCCGCGAAGAACAAATCTTCATTAAACAGCACCGGCGACGGAAAACGTCCCAGCTGCTCAAACACATCCCGCCGATAAGCCGCACATACATTCGAACAGAAAAACGTTCGGATGCCGTGCCGCGGAAGATCCGATTTCCATTTCACGTCCGGCTGTTCCGGGTATAGGTGCGCGCGTGTCAACCGCTCCAGCACGCCCGCATCGGGACGCGGCTCCTGCCGCGCATAGGCGCAAGCGATCCGCTCGTCCTCCAGCGGCGCCACCAGCCGCTCCAGCATCTCCGGATGCGCCGGTACCGCATCCTGCGTCATAAAGACAAGAACTTCGCCGACGGCATATGACGCGGCCAGATTGCGCGTCCCGCCATGGTCGAAGTCCTTCCGATCGATCCCGATTACTCTAGCGCCGCAGCCCAACGCGATCTCAGGCGTACCGTCCGTCGAAGCCGAGTCGATAACGAGGATCTCGCGCGGCGCAAGCGTCTGGTTTTGCAGCTTTTCGATCAGCCTGCGCAGTTCTTCGCCGGCCTGCAGCGTCGGGATGATAACCGACACGTTCGGCCTGCTCCCCGTCAGACACGTGATGTCAATAGGCATTGCGGTTCACAAATCCCCTCAAGATCGTCAAGATGATAATCTTCAGATCAAACATGAACGACCAGTTCTCGAGATAATACAAATCGTGGTTGATCCGGTCTTGGATCGAGGTATCGCCGCGCAGCCCGTTCGTCTGCGCCCAGCCGGTGATGCCCGGGCGGACGTGGTGCTTCACCATGTATTTCGGGATCTCGTCCTTGAACTGCTCCACGAAATACGGCCGCTCGGGACGCGGGCCGACAACGCTCATATCGCCCTTCAGCACATTGAAAAACTGCGGCAGTTCGTCGATGCTCGTCCGGCGCAGGAAGGCGCCGAACTTCGTGCGGCGGGGATCGTTCTCCACCGTCCACTGCGTGTCCGCCGTCTTCTGATCCGACACATGCATGGTCCGGAACTTGTACATGACGAAGGTGCGCCGATCCAGCCCCATCCGCTCCTGCTTGAAGATGACGGGACCCGGCGACGTCAGCTTGATCCCGATGGCGGCAATCAGCATGATCGGCGACGTCACGATGATGGCCGCGATCGAGAACACAATATCGAAAACCCGCTTCAGCAGCCGGTTGCCGAGCTCATCCAGCGGAATGTCGCGCACGTTGATGAGCGGAATGCCCGCAAAATTATCGAAGTACGGCCGCGCCGGCAGCAGATCGAAATAGTCGGGGATAATCAGCGTCTTCGCGCCGGCGTTGTCGCAGGTCTCGATGATTTCCGCGTACTTCTCGTATGCCGCGAGCGGCAACGCAACGATGACTTCATCGATCAAGTGATTGCGAAGCACTTCATCAAGGCGATCCAGCCCGCCGAGAATCGGCGGCATCCGATGGCCTGTGGGAGGATGTTCCTTCAGGTTGTCGTCTAGAAAACCGAAGACCTCATAGCCCAGCTCGGGATATTGCAGCAGACTCTTATAGAAATTGCGCCCAACCGATCCCGCGCCGAGAATGAGCAGATACTTCTTGTTGTAACCCGCGCGGCGCAGGCGGAACAGCGTCATCTTGACCGCGATCCGGTAGACGGACAGTACTGTCAGGTTCAGTCCCAGGAAGATGCCGAGAAACTCCCGCGACACGTGGATCTCTTTCGCGAAATAGAGGAAACTGAGCAGCCCGACGAAACTGAGCAGATGCACCTGCCCGAGCTTCCAGACATCCGTCGAGAGTTTCGTCCGCCGCCGCGGTTTGTAGAGTCCGGCGGAATAGCCGACAAGCACGGCAAGAATGGCGTATACGAGCCCCCAGAGCAGGTAGGAACTGAATGACAATGCCTCCGTTCCGGGCAGCCAACCGCTTTCAAACTTGATCCAGTACGCCGCAAGAAAAGCGACGATCATGCCGACCGCATCGAAAAGCACATAAATTTGCGTCAGAAATCGCTGATTCTGCCTTAACACCGCACTCACCCACAGATGACCGAGGCCATTTAATCATTCACTACAATTCTAGCAGAAAAAATGAATCCTACCAACAATCTTCCACTAGATATCGCCGCGCTTCGACACCGCACGTCGGAACAGCCGGCGCCGCTTGCCCAGCATGGCCGGAAGCAGCTTCACAATGCGCGGCCAGCATGCGAGCAACCCCGGCTCGAACAGGAGGATATAGCCCAACTTGGCCGCCTCGATGACTGCAAGTCTCGGGAGAAGAAGGAAGAGATGCGGTCCGAAAGGTTCATTTTTGATCAAGGTAAAAAAGCGGTTCTGGTACGAATGACGTCTGACGAAAAGCGGCACCGACCGCCGTCCGCCCGGCTTCCAGCCCCTCCTGTGCACGGCCCGGGCGGAAGGCACATAGACCGCCCTCCAGCCGAGATGGCGCGCGCGCCAGGCGACGTCCACATCCTCCTTGTACGCGAAGAAGTCTTCGTCGAAAAACTGTCCGTTGTCCGAGACATCCTCGATCATCGTCCGGCGGTACATGGCCGCCGCGCCGGACACGCCGAAAATTTCGCGCGGGCTTGTCCAGTCCGCGACGGGCTCCCCGGCCGCCAGATCGACCGCATTCCGGTCCGGTCTCAGTCCGATCCCTGCGCTGTCCAAGACGTCGGGTCGGTCAGCCCGCACGAGCATGCCCGACGCGCTGCCTATGCGCGAGTCGCGATCCATGACCGCAATAATCTCCGCTATGTAATCCGGTTCGAGCACGACGTCAGGATTCAGCACAAGCACGTAGTCGGAAGGCGCCGCCGCGGCAATTGCCCGGTTCTGCCCACCGGCGAAGCCCGTATTCCAATCGTTCAGGATAAGCCGGATGTCGTCAAACCTGCTTAACACGTCCCGCGTGCCGTCCGTAGACGCGTTATCGACGACGACGATCGATGCGACCGGATGGGTCTGCCTGCGCACCGCTTCCAGGCATTCGGCGATGTCGCCTGCGCTGTTATACGTGACGATGCATACGCCGACCGTCGGCGCGCCGGGCTTGGATGATGACATATCAACCACCGTTGGATTCCCCGTAACGCTCGAGCAATTCTTTCATGTAGGCAATCAAATTCCCGCGCAAGTCATCCCGCTGAAGCGCGAAATCCATTGTCGTTTTGATGAATCCGAGTTTTTCACCCACATCGTATCGCGTCCCGAGATATTCGTAAGCGTACACGTTCTCGGTTTCTGCCAGGGCGCTGATTGCGTCCGTCAGCTGGATTTCGCCGCCCGCTCCCGGTTCCTGATTCTCCAGGATGTCAAAAATGGCGGGAGTCAGGATATATCGGCCCATGATGGCCATATTGGAAGGCGCGCTCTCGATATCGGGTTTCTCGACCAATCGGTGAAGACGATACACCCGTTCGCTTGCAGGCACACCGTCCACGATTCCGTAGCGCGACACTTCTTGTTTGGAAACACGCTGAACACCGATTAACGATGATTGCAGTTCATTGAATAAATCGATCATCTGCCGCAGAGCGGGATATCCGTCGGATTGGATGATGTCATCGCCCAGCAGCACCGCAAACGGCTCGTTGCCGATAAATTTCCGCGCGCACCATATCGCGTGCCCGAGTCCGCGGGGTTCTTTCTGCCTGATATAGTGAATATCTGCAATGTTCGAGGGATATTGCACTTCTTCGAGCATCCGGTATTTCCCTTTTTGCCGCAGGTTGAACTCCAGTTCAAAGCTGGAATCAAAATGATCCTCGATCGCACGCTTGCCCTTGCCCGTCACGATAATGATATCTTCGATTCCCGACTCTACGGCTTCTTCCACGATGTACTGGATGGTGGGCTTGTCCACGATCGGAAGCATTTCCTTCGGCATCGCCTTCGTTGCAGGAAGGAATCGGGTCCCAAGCCCGGCCGCGGGAATAATGGCTTTGCGGATATTCATGACGCACCTCGGAATTTCAATAATTAATCCAACTGTCGCAAGAAATCTCGCAACGCTTCTCGCCACGGCCTTAGCGGAATGAGTCCGTGCATCCGGATAGCTCCATGATCCAACACCGAATACGCAGGCCTGGACGCCGGCCGCGGAAACTCGGACGACGTGCACGAATCTATCTGCACGTTCAGCCCCTTCTCCTCAAAGATCGCCTTGGCAAACTCGTACCATGAACAGAACCCCGAGTTGGAAGCGTGCCAAATACCGAAATAATCGGTTCTCACCAGTTCCAGCAAGAATCGCGCCAGATCCAGGGCATAGGTCGGCGAACCGATCTGGTCGCGGACGACCGTCAGCCTGTCCTGCTCCCCGGCCAGTTTCATCATCGTTTTCACGAAGTTGGTTCCATGTTTTCCGTACACCCATGACGTCCGCACAATGAAGTAGCGGCTGCACAGCGACTGGACGATCTGCTCGCCGGCCAGCTTGGAACGGCCATAAACCGTCTGCGGATCCGTCCGGTCGTATTCGCGATAGGGCTTGTCGGCCTTGCCGTCGAACACGTAATCCGTGCTGATGTAGATGAATTTCGCTCCGATTTCCTCGACCGCGACGGCCGCATTGCGCGCGCCGTACGCATTGACGAGGTATGCCGCATCAGGTTCCGACTCGGCCTGGTCTACCTTCGTATAAGCCGCGCAGTGAATAACCGCATCCGGCTTGTGCGTTCGAATCACTCTTCGGCAATGTTCGAGATCCGTGATGTCCAACCCATTCCGGTCAAAGCCAACGATTTCCATGTTCCGTGGAGCTTGCAGCAGAACAAGCTCTCTTCCCAATTGGCCGCCTGCTCCGGTAACCAATATTTTCATCGCGTCGGTCATGTTCATCCCTGCCGGTCACGGTACTGCTCTTCATAATACTTGAGATACTCCCCGGACACCACTTGGTTCATCCAGTCCTGATGGTCCAGGTACCAGCGGATCGTTTTCCGGATCCCAGTCTCGAAGTCGTATTGCGGCTTCCAGCCGAGATCACGGCGGATCTTTGTCGCGTCGATGGCATAGCGCCGGTCATGTCCCGGACGATCCTTCACGAACCGGATTAACGATTCCGGTTTGCCCAGTTCCGCGAGGATCGTCTTCACAACTTCGATGTTGCGCCGCTCATTGTTGCCGCCGATATTGTAGACTTCGCCGGCCTTCCCCCTGTGAAGGACCAGATCCACAGCTTCGCAATGATCCTCTACATACAACCAGTCGCGCACATGCAGTCCGTCGCCGTAGACCGGCAGAAGCTGATCCGCCAGCGCGTTGCGGATCATGAGCGGGATAAGCTTCTCGGGAAACTGATACGGCCCGTAATTGTTCGAGCAACGCGTGATGTTGACATCGAGACCGTATGTCTCATGATATGCGCGGACGAGCAGGTCGGCGCCCGCCTTGCTTGCGGAATACGGACTGTTCGGCCTGAGCGGCGATTCCTCGTTGAAATAACCCGTATCGCCGAGCGTGCCATACACTTCGTCCGTCGAGATCTGCACGTACTTGCCGACTTTGTACTTCTTCGCGAGTTCGAGCAGGGTCTGCGTACCGAGCACGTTCGTTCGCACGAACAGATCCGGTTGCAGGATGCTGCGGTCCACATGTGTCTCCGCCGCGAAATTCACCACCGCGTCAAGCCCCTCCGCGAACAACGGCTCCATGGCGGCGTGGTTGACGATATCCGCTCTCACGAAACGGTAGTTAGGACAGTGCTCGACAAACCGCAAGTTCGCCAAATTTCCCGCATAGGTCAGGGCATCTGCATTAATAATCCGGTATCGGGGGTATTTGCGCACCATATGCAGAATGAAATTGCTGCCGATGAATCCCGCGCCTCCGGTAACCAAAAGTTTCACGTTGCAGATCACCCTTCGTAGGCAAAATTGTTTTCGGCCTCCGCAAGCGTCGGGTGGTTTTTGTCCTTCTCCGACAAAATCGGTTCCGCGGTCGGCCAGTCGATCCCCAGTTCCGGGTCGTTCCAGACGATGCCGCGATCGTGCTCCGGCGAATAGAACTCGTCGACCTTGTACTGCACCTCGGTATCCGGCACCAGTGTGCAGAAGCCGTGAGCACATCCTTTCGGTATAAGAAGCTGCCGTTTATTCTCGGCGCTCAGAATGAAAGCTTGCCACTTGCCATAAGTTGGCGATCCTTTGCGGATGTCCACCACAACATCGTACACTGCCCCCGCCGTCACCCTCACCAGTTTCGTCTGCGCTTTGGGATTTAGCTGGTAATGAAGGCCGCGCAGCACACCGGCATTCACGGACAGCGAATGATTGTCTTGAACGTATACATAATTTAAATCATGCCGGCGATGTACATCCGCATTATAGCTTTCGAAGAAAAAACCCCTGGAATCGCCAAAAACAACAGGTTCAATCAGCTTTACTCCAGGAATTTTCGTGTCCACAATTTTCATTTGATTGCAACCTGCCCTGATTTAAACTGCACCGAATTCTTCCCCCAAAGCAATTTCTTTGGCGAGCTCATTTGCACGCACCCATGATGAATGGGTACCTGCATCTGTCCACCAACCTTCCAGAATATCGTAGGTTAGCTCCCCCGATTCAATATAGCTGTTATTAACATCGGTAATCTCAAGCTCTCCACGAGCGGAAGGCTTGAGCTTTCGGATAAAGTCGAATACTTTGCTATCGTACATATATATGCCCGTAACCGCATATTCGCTCCTCGGCGATTGCGGTTTCTCCTCGATCGATACGATCCGCCCATCCTTTAATTCCGGCACACCGAACCGTTGCGGATCGGGCACTTTATGGATTAATATCTTAGCCCCGCCAGGCTGTTTTTTATAATTTTCAACAAAAGGTACGATGCTGTTGCTAAAAATGTTATCTCCGAGTATGACGATCATTCGATCTCCGTTGACATAACACTCGGCAAGACTGAGAGCCTGTGCAATTCCGCCTGCTACATCCTGCACTTTGTAAGTGAAATCGACTCCGAATTCTCGTCCGCTGCCGAGCAAGTTGACCACATCACCCATATGATCCTTGCCGGTCACAATGAGAATATCGCAGATACCAGCCTGTTTCAACTTGGCGATGGCATGATATATCATTGGATATTTGCCTACCGGAAGCAGATGTTTATTTGTAACTTTTGTCAACGGATAAAGACGAGAACCGGTGCCTCCGGCCAGTATAATTCCCTTCAGAACCAATCACCCCTCTTCATCGAAATGGTACCCCGAACAAGATCGCGATCACTTTTATATGGTTGCTTTTTGATAAACGCGGAGATGGGATTCAACCGTCTTTTCCTTGTTATAGAGTTCCAGAGCTTTTTCCCTCGCATTTTCAAAACTGTTTTTGTTCTTGATTACATCAACAATGCAATCAGCCAATGAGCGTTCGTCTTTAATTTTACATATTCTCCCCATTCCTGTTCTCAGCACCACCTGTCTGACCCCAGGCAAATCAGACGCGACCACCGGCACTCCGCATTGCAACGCTTCAACTTGCACCAATCCAAAAGCCTCTTGAGAGTTGATGCTGGGCAACGTAAATACATCCAACGAAGAATAAAATGCCTGCATTTTTTCTTCAGGAATCTTGCCCAAAAATCTAATACGATCTTTATATCCTTCATCCATGATCTTCAAAAGCTCGGAGTAGATGCTCCCCCCGACAATATTTTTATAGTCGCCGCCGATCAAAAATACAGTGTTCGGGATTTGCTCAAGCACATAAGGAACCGATTTTATTAAATAATCAATTCCTTTCTCTTCAACAATCCTCCCGCAAAAACCCACATAGTGCATATCTTCATTTTCTCTATACGAAGGATTCGAATAACAGTATTCTTTAACGGGCGGAACAACCTCATAACATTTTTCTATATACCGCTTCAAGACCCTTGAATGCCTGGCATAGTCATCGGTAATCACCAAGATCGCGGATGCTCTCTTAAACGATAGAATGGAGGACCAGTCCATTACTTTCATTATTGCTTTATTCAAAATGCTGTTTTTTAAGTAAATATCACAATGATAGGTGATCACCAATTTTTTGCGATTAATGATACAGCACAATAAACCGCTCTCGATCATGGGCAAATGCAGATGCACAACATCGGCTTCTTTGGATAATCGCAGCGCATCCCGAATAAACTGCGGGCTGATGACACCCTTGCTGATCTTCCCCAAGACACGGCTTCGGACAACTCTTACCCCGTTTACTACTTCTTCTCTTTTTAAAGTACGGTCGTGTTGAGAGGCAAGCACAGTTACTTCAATGCCCCGTTCGGCGGACAACAGCTCCGCCAATTTCTTGGTGTATTCGGTCATTCCCGAAACATAAGGATAATAGTAATTGGAGATCATCAATACTCGTTTCATTCAGTTTTCGCCTCGTTCGTTACCCCGTTAAATTGAATATCCGAAAATGAGAACCCCCTGAATTCTTGAGGCGGCTCATTGATTTCTTCGTACGGTATGTCATGCTCTTGAAAAAGAATTCTGGTGGAATAAAAAGTATTAAAATTAACTTGAACGGATTCAAACTCCTGTTTTATTGCCGCAAATTCATTTTCCCGGACGTCAGACGCCAAGATTTGAAACGAGAAATTAGTCGTAAAAATCCCGTAAATATTCGTTAACATTATTGCAGATATGATGAAAGAAATTACCCGGCTATGAAGCTTTTTCTCTTGTGTCACGAAGAGCAAGACTGCAACAAACAGCAACCAAAGCTGAGAAGCATATCTCAACTGCCAAGCCTCAGAGTTCACCATTACGGTTCCGATAATTGACACGATCAGGAATAATTTTTCCGTCAGCATCTGCCGCCGGCTGGCAGCCAGCACATACAAAATCAAGATTCCTGACAATATGAACAGCGGAAACGAAAGCGGACCAAAGGCATTGGTTCTCATATCCGGAATAAAGAATTTTTTGAAATCCGTTACAATGTTGGCCGGTTTAAAAGCTTGCAGATTTACCCTTTTCATTTCTTCCGTCTGGACACTGTTCACAGGGCGCGAAGATATGCTCAGCCAAAACTTCTTCACAGGAGAATAACTGTCAAACTCTCCTCCTTGCGAAAACACCATTTTGTTTTTCCCCATTAAAGGATAGAAAATATGACCTTTATTGACTATATTCGTGATGTATGGGTTCATTCCAAACAGGGTTAATCCAAGAAGAACGCTGCAGAGTAAAAATGCTGACTTAACGACAGCCAATTTTACTTTTCTTAAGTAAATCAATTGAAGAATACCAAAAATGAAAACAAGAATGCAGGCATAGACGGCGCCAGTCATCTTGATATTGATCATGAAGATCAAATTTGAAAATACTACAATATGGTGAAGTTGGCGGTATTTGCGGTCTTTATCAAACAGTAATGTATACATCCCCAGAAGCGTGATTGCGAAAACCAAATGCAGCAGACCGTCCACGTAATTGGTAAAGAGTTGCACAGCAGTAATAGGGGTAATACCGGTCAAAAGAGCAAGCAAAAACGAATAACCTTTTCCCAATTTAAAGATGTTGGAATAAATATACCTGCTGTAAAGAAAGGCGATAATGACAAACAACAAATTGTAGAATTTTACCGTGTTGATCGCGCCAAAAAACGAATAGACGGCCGCCCCTATGACCCATGTGAACTTGGGATAATGCGTCAACCAAAGATCGTGAACTTTGGCGTCGGGAGACACCGAATAAACGGGATCCCATCCTTGGTCAAGAGCTATGACGCCTTCCAAATGATAAGTCTGACCATCCCATGATACATCATAAAATAAATAATTAATTGCAATGGAGGAAAGCAAAGCAATTATCGCCCAAGCCGATAAAACGATAAAACCTTTGGTCGAAACAAGGTTAAACTTTCGCACCCCGTAAAGGTTGAACAAGTAACCCGTCAAAACAACGGAAATCGGAAATATCGACGCATTCATCGGCACTCCGACATAAAATCCGAGAGTACTCAACGCATACAATAAAAATACAAATGCGGTCAGATAAACACTTATTAAAAAGGAATGATGATTATCCCGTTCAACTGTAACGTTGTTTGTCGTCATCAACCGCCCCCCCTTGCCTGAAAACAAAAAATGTCGATAGTATGTAATTCAATATGATTATAACCACGCTGATCCCGATTTTCGAATAAAAAACATGAAGCTTGAATATATCCACGCATATAAACAACAGCAGGCTTTCGATTACGGTTGTTCCAATTCTGGTTGCAAAAAACAACGAAAATTCCTTGAATAACAAACGAAGCCGTATGTTATCTCTCTGTTGATATACATAGATCTTATTTAAAAGAAAAAAAACAAGAGTGGCAACGAAGTATGAAACCACATTGCTGAGGAGATAATTTACTCCAATCAAGAGCAAGATATAGAACATTGCCAAATTGACGGCAACCGAAATGCTTCCCATCAATCCATACTTGAAAAACTGCAGTATCCCTTTAGTGCCGATTCTTTTCACGGTTCTACTCCAAATACAACATAACCAAATTCATTACAATCCAGACTGCAATCGAAAAAAGCAGCGTTTTATCTTTCAACAGCGTTTCTTCCACGCTTCCTCCATAGTTTTTCATCACGACCAAGTACTGGTATCTGAAAATTCCATACAGGACCGGTATTATCGTAAGAACCGCATATTCATGTTTTGAGGCGCTTAATGTATAAATGCAATAAGAAATAAAAGTGGCGGAGCTCACCGTCGTTATCAAATTATCTATTAATGGAACGGAATAATGCATTAAATTGGTTCTTGTAATTCCGGATTGCTGATCGACCGAAACCAGCTCGCTTCTTCTTTTATTGAGCGCCAGAAACAACGACAATAGAAAGGTACACAGGATAATCCAACTGGAAGGCTGAATATTAAACAAAACAGATCCGGATATAAGCCTGAGCATAAACCCTATTGCAATGATAAAACAATCAACAAGGACGTAATGCTTGAACCAAAACGAATAGGCTATATTCAACAAAAAATAGAACCCGATGACAAACAAGACACCAAGATCCAATAAACCCGCCAAAACAAACGCGATAATTAGCAGAAGAATCATTACAAACAACGCTTTTGTTTTGGAAATGGCCCCACTGGCAAGAGGACGATATTTTTTCTTGGGATGATTGCGGTCTCTCTCGATATCGCTGATGTCATTTAACACATACACGGACGATGAAATGCAGCAAAAACAGATAAACAGAACAACATTCAACAAAAGGTTGTGAAGATCAAAAAAACCTTGTGAAAAGAACAAAACAGCAAATACATAAATATTTTTTATCCACTGTTTCGGCCTGATGAGCCGCAAATAGTGATAGACAACGGATACATCTTTCTGTTGTTCTCGAACTTCTACATTTATCATAAATATTGATCCTTCTTTTGACTTTTTAGTTCGGTAATGATATTTTTAATGTCCTGCGCTTTGTTTTTGTGGCAGATTAAAGTCACATCTTCGGTTTGCACAATAATCAAATCTTCCACTCCCAACGTCGCAATAAGCTTTCCGTTACTCTCGATTATACACCTTCTCGTATCAATACTCATGATATTGCCTTTTATAACGTTGCCGAATTCATCCGTATCATTAATTCGTTCCAATGCAGTCCAGCTGCCGATGTCATCCCATCCAAAGTTGCACGGTATCATTTGGATTCCATCGATCTTTTCCATTATTCCATAGTCAATTGATATATCTGTCATTTTATGATAATGCTTACTAACTACCTCTCGGGTATTGTTAAACTTCATTTCAGATTTCATGATTTCGAGAAGATCATGTATCTCAGGCAAAAATGTTTGAATATACCGGCGAATCAAACTCACTTTCCAAATAAACATGCCGCTGTTCCAATAATAATCCTCCAGACTGTAGTACACTTGGGCCGAGCGGATGTCCGGTTTCTCCACAAATCTTTTCACACCATATACGGGAGGATCATCGCTTATTTTTGAACTTGTGTCTATTTGAATATAGCCATAACCTGTTTCCGGGTACCTGGGTTTTATGCCCAAAGTAATAACGTGGTCTTGTTCGCTGTATTTTATTGCGGCTTTTAAAATATTCAACAGTTCTTCCTCATCTCTGATCAGGTGGTCGGACGGCATCACAACCATGGTGCTGTCCGGGAATCTTTCCTCAATTATAATTGATGCCAGACCTATACATGGGGCGGTATTTTTTCCCACCGTCTCAATGATGATGTTTTCATATGGCAAATGAGGAATTTGTGCCTTTATGATTTCGGCATACAATTCATTTGTAACCACAAAGATCCGTGTAATGGGGATTAACTTCTCCAATCTTTCTATGCTCTGTTGTATCAATGTTTTGCTTCCGAATATATTCAAAAATTGTTTGGGGAGCTTGGTTCTGCTTTTGGGCCAAAATCTCTCGCCTTTCCCTCCCGCCATAATAACCGCGGCCAATTGCATGATGTGTCTTTCTCCTTCGCTTGTTTTTCTCATCTATTGAAAAGAAGGTCCCTTACTTTACGGAAAATGCGACCTGACTTTCCGTCCATTAAATTGCGGTATCGTTGGATCAATTTCCATGTGCGCATATTATAGATACGTTGCAACTCTTGAACAGCATAATCATTTATCTGATTAGCCGGCATTTCGTGTAAAGTTGTTTGATTTCTCAGCATTTCCTCGAAGTAAAGCTTGGCCTTCCAAATTTCGTTCGCTTCCATATCTTTTTTGATGAACTCATGGAAGACCGTTGTGAAATCATCGATCAAATTCGGCAATTTTCGCAGCAAAGATGCGACGTATTCCCGATTTTCTTTGCCTTCCCCATTTTTAAAATCCGAAAATTCACTTTCCAGTCGTTTCACCATCTGATTCTTGGTAAACCCATGTTTAATTCGATTCCGGCATTCAGTCGACAGGTTCTGCTTTTCATCATTTGTCAACTTTACGATGTCATGCAACAAGGAAACGTAATGATCGATTTCTTCATCAGAATAATTTCGATTGCCCAAATCTTTCGTCTCGTCCTGATAGAGCGGAACGATTCTTCCTACTTTGTCGTTTATGAGTTCCTTCTGCCCGCCGACATCAGAACTGACGACCGGAACCCCCATCGCCAAAGATTCATATGAGGTCAAACTAATGCCTTCCTTAAGAGAGCAAACCAAGGTTACATCGCTGTCTTTATAATAGGGCTTCATATCTTTTTGTCTGCCCACACAGTAGACCGTATTTTCCAATCCCTCGGTTCGGATCTTTTCCCGCAGTTCATTCAAGCAAGGACCATCACCAACAACTACTACCGCTACGTCCCTCACACGTTGATTCAATCTTTTGGCGATTTCGAGCATCAAGAAAGGGCGCTTCTCCAAATCGATTCTGCACGGAAACAACACGACCGGCCTTTCCTGCGAGATATTCAACTGGGACTTTATGATGCCTGCTTGAATCGAATCCGGATTATATTCTTCATCATCAACTCCAATATACAACGTTTCGACCGTCTCGGGATTTCTACCGAAAACTTCAATCATTATATTCCGCAAGTGTTCCGTACAAACATACGTTTTGTCAATAATTTCTCCCATAACCCCGGAGTTGCGTGCATAACCTCCGGATCTCCAATACCAGGTTTCAGAATGCACATAATCCAACATGATCAGGTCAGGGAATTCCTTTCGCAACCATGGCAGCAGATAATAACCATAGTAACTGTTTGAAACAAACAGTATTTCAATGTTCCTTGATCGAATAAAATAATGAATAAACGCCGCCCAATGCTCCACATCCAGGAAGGTGGGAAGCTCAAACAAATCCGTTACATGCTCTCCAAAACGTTGTCTCCAAGTCGATTCAGCCGGGTTGGTTGTAATCACAGAAACTTCAAATTTGTTTTTGTCAATTCTGGTTACAATATCCAGATTGAACAAATCCGCCCCACCCATTACCATATGGGGCAACAGCATTAAAATTTTCGTTTTTTGATTCGAAATAACCGGTTTGCGATCCCAATTCCATGTTTTAATTTTCGAAAAGGCCGTTTCATGCGATGTTTTGATCCGGGGATACTCAATAAACTGAATGTCATCATCCACTTGTTTCGCCAACTGCGAAATCATCTTTTTCGATATGCTTTCCAATTCTTCGTTTTTTCGGATTTTGCTGAGCACACCCGTATCAGTGCGTCTGTACCAAAATCCGATCCACCCCATATGGATGCCGATTTTTCTTTTTGCAAGCAGCTTCAGCCACATATGCCAATCTTCGTACAAATATTTCTGCTCTTCTGTCTGAAGGCCGATCTCCAGCAAATCTTTTTTTCGAATGCCTGCACAATAGACAAGTATATTTTCAGATTTCATTTTGTTTGCACTAAACGGCTGTTTCCATATATATTCCTGCTCAAAAAAACCCACACTATCCGCATAGCTGAAACTCGCCTCAGGATGTGTAAAAAGCGACCAATATACGCATTCCAAAAATGTAGGCTCAATCAAATCATCCGCGTCAAGCGGCACAATGATATCTGCTTTGGAGTGTTTGATCGCCAAGTTTCTGGCAGCAGAAGGTCCGCCATTGTTTTTATGCAGCAGCACGATTCTGGAATCTGTGGCTGCGATCTGCTTAAGCAGCGCAACATCATTTTGATTGGTGCTCCCGTCATCCACGATTATCCATTCAAAAAATGGAAACGTTTGATTCAAAACGCAGTTTGCCGTTTCACGAAAATACTTCCCCGCATTATAATAAGGCGTAATAATGCTCACCAAAGGATTTCCTTCAAAATGCAGATCTCGGGATAACAACACTTTACCCGGTGATTTCGAAAAATCGAACTCGATATTCATAAGCTCAAATCCCCCGTTGAAATATGATCATTGCCCCATAGGCCTGCGAAATTTTCTTCTGATCCAGCCTCTGAAAGTCTTTAACTCCTCAATTTCTTTTATGGATGCTTCAAGCTGTTTCTTCAATACGTCGGTTTCGTTTTCCAGTAGTCTTGCCGAATGTGTCAATTCTTGAATTGCCTCGTCTTTTGTTTCAATTTGTTCACATAACCTTGACTTCTGATCTTCCAATTCTTCTATATAACGCTTCTGATTCTGCATTTCGATTTGATGGTTCGTCAGTT
>NZ_CAJRAY010000089.1 GCF_907165215.1 Thermobacillus xylanilyticus
TCTTTTTCTATGTCCGCTTTTTCCAATTCCTACACCCACGAAGATTTTACACTAACGCAGCAAACCGGGCCGGCAACGTGCGGCTGACCGGAAGCCAATGCGCGTCAAACCAGTTGATCAAGGCCGGCAAACCGGGCAAATCCCCGTCACCGTTCACCAGCGGCGGGCAGCGGAATTCCCCGCGGCTTCGGCGGCGGAGCCCGGCATCGGCGCAGATGGAAAATGAAAAAGCTTGATAAAACGCCCGAATCGGTTTATAAATAGATTAGAATTATTATTATATAATTTTAAATCTAACGGTACGGGAGTGATCGGAATGGACACGACGGCAAGCACCGGCAAATGCCCCTTTTCGCACGGCAGCGTCACGAGCCACCGGTCGGAGGCGACCACGAACAAACATTGGTGGCCCAACCGGCTCAACCTGAGCATTCTGCGTCAGCATGACCGGAAATCGAACCCGATGGGCGAAGATTTCGGTTATGCGAAAGAATTTGCCAAGCTGGACTACTACGCGCTGAAAGAGGACTTGCGCAAATTGATGACCGAAAGCCAGGAATGGTGGCCGGCCGATTACGGGCATTACGGTCCGCTGATCATCCGCATGGCCTGGCACTCCGCCGGAACGTACCGCATTTTCGACGGCCGCGGCGGCGGAAATACCGGCACCCAGCGGTTCGCCCCGCTGAACAGCTGGCCGGACAACGCCAATCTTGACAAAGCCCGCCGGCTCCTGTGGCCGATCAAGAAGAAATACGGCAACAAGATTTCCTGGGCCGACCTGTTCATCCTCGCCGGGAACGTCGCCATCGAGTCGATGGGCGGCCCGACGATCGGTTTCGGCGGCGGACGCGTCGACGTCTGGCATCCGGAAGAAGATATTTACTGGGGTTCCGAGAAAGAGTGGCTGGGCGACAACCGGTACTCCGGCGACCGCGAGCTCGAAAATCCGCTGGCGGCCGTCCAGATGGGCCTGATCTACGTCAACCCGGAAGGTCCGAACGGCAAGCCGGACCCGCTCGCGGCCGCGCGCGACATCCGCGAGACGTTCAGCCGGATGGGGATGAACGACGAGGAGACCGTGGCGCTCATCGCCGGCGGCCACACGTTCGGCAAAGCGCACGGAGCGGGCGACGCCGCGAAGGTCGGTCCCGAACCCGAAGCCGCGCCGGTCGAGCACATGGGTCTCGGCTGGATCAGCTCGCATGGTTCCGGCAAAGGCCGCGACACGATCACCAGCGGTCTCGAAGGACCGTGGACGACGAATCCGACGCAGTGGGACATGGGCTTCTTCCAGAACTTGTTCGGCTATGAATGGCAGTTGACGAAGAGCCCGGCGGGCGCCTGGCAATGGGAGCCCGTCGATCCGAAGCCGGAACATCTGGCGCCGGACCCGGAAGATTCGTCCGTCCGCGTCAAGCCGATGATGCTGACCACGGACCTGGCGCTCCGGTTCGATCCCGAATACGAAAAAATTTCCCGCCGCTTCCTGGAAAATCCGGACGAGTTCGCCCAGGCGTTCGCCCGCGCGTGGTTCAAGCTCACGCACCGCGACATGGGGCCCCGCACCCGGCTGCTCGGTCCGGAAGTGCCGGAGGAAGACTTCATCTGGCAGGATCCGGTGCCTGCGGTCGATTACACGCTGTCGGAGGAACAGATCGCGGACATCAAGCAGCGGATTCTGGACTCCGGCCTGACGGTGAGCGAACTCGTCACGACGGCGTGGGCGGCAGCCAGCACGTTCCGGCACACCGACTACCGCGGCGGCGCGAACGGCGCGAGAATCCGTCTGGCGCCGCAGAAGGATTGGGAAGTCAATCAGCCTGAACAGCTTGCGAAAGTGCTGCGGATTCTGGAAGCCATCCAGGAAGAGCTGGAACCGAAGGTCAGCCTGGCCGACCTGATCGTGCTCGGCGGCAGCGCGGCGGTCGAGAAAGCGGCGCGGGACGCCGGATTCGACGTCAGCGTTCCGTTCGCGCCGGGGCGCGGCGACGCTTCGCAGGAGCAGACCGATGTCGAAAGCTTTGCCGTGCTGGAGCCGCTCGCCGACGGATTCCGCAACTATGTGAAGAAAGGCGTTCAGGCGAATCCGGCGGAACTCCTGATCGACAAGGCGCACCTGCTGGGCCTGACCGCTCCGGAAATGACGGTGCTCATCGGCGGTCTGCGCGTGCTCGGCACCAACTTCGGCGGCACGAAGCACGGCGTATTCACGGACCGCGTCGGCCAGCTGACGAACGACTTCTTCGTCAACCTGCTGGACATGAACATCCAGTGGAAACCGGCCGGCGACGGCGTGTACGAAGGACGCAGCCTCAAGACGGGCGAAGTGCTGTACACCGCGACGCAGGTGGATCTCCTGTTCGGCTCCAACTCCGAGCTGCGCGCCATCTGCGAAGTCTACGCCCAGGACGACAATCAGGAGAAATTCGTGCGCGACTTCATCGCCGCCTGGGTCAAGATCATGAACGCGGATCGCTACGATTTGGCTTTATCGCATTGATCCCATACCAAAAACAAGGAGCAGTATGGACGACATACTGCTCCTTGTTTTTTGCGGATCAACCGATATTCAGCCGATATTCGTATTCCTTTCACTGTCCAGCCGCTCGTAGACGACGGCGCCTTCCGGGGCATGGGTCGTCAGGTTCATCTGCCTTGCCCGCTGAAGCAGCCGGTAGAGCGTCTCGAGATCGGCCTGGGCGGCCGCGTCGCCGAGCGCTTCGAGCGCGGCGATCCGCTGGCGCAGCGCCTTGTTCTCTTTCTCCACCGCTTTCACGCGGTCGCGATAGCTGGTCAGTTCCTGGGCCAGATTCGCGAACAGCACCTGCACTTTCGGCACGGCGTCCAAAAGCTGCGAAAGCGCGGCGGGGAGCTGGGGCGTCTTCGCCAGTCCCTTCGTGAGCGCGGCGCTGTCCGCCGGGGCGGACGCCTGATTTCCGGCCGCTTCCTGGCGTTTCTGGCGCCGGCCGCGCCGCGGCTGCACGGGCAGGGTGTAATGGTTTTTGAGTTCGGTGTTCCAGCGGAATCCGCAGGCCGCCGCCGATCGGCCGGGCAGCAGTTCCGCAGCCGCGGCAAATGCCGCCGTCAGCGATGAACCGGATTCCACATGCTGACGGATGACGCCGACCAGCGTCTCATCCTCGCCGGGTGTCCATCTTGCGCGTGTTTTCTCCGAAATCACTGGCATACACTCCCTTCGATTCTGTTACCATTGTTGCCGAATCCGGGCAATCTATTCTTGCGAAACTCGGAATTTCCCGAAATCGGTTCGTGCAATTCACCGGATATGCGAGATGGCGTGCGGTATAAATTTTTTCAAAAAGCCGCTTGACTCTCACGTTACGTGATACTGTAGATTGGGGTGCGAAAGGAGGTCAGACCTTTCCATGCGGGTGAAAGAAGTGGCCGAACTGGCCGGCATCAGCGTGCGCACGCTCCATCACTACGACGAAATCGGCTTGCTCGTGCCCGACGGGGTGACGGAAGCCGGTTACCGCATCTATTCCGAGCGAAATCTCGAGATGCTCCAACAGATTCTGTTCTTCCGCGAGCTCGGTTTTCCGCTGAAGCGGATCAAGGAGATTGTCACGGATCCGAATTTTGACCGGCTGGCAGCGCTGGAACTGCATCGGAACATGCTGCTGGAGCGGAGAAAACGGCTGGACAACATGCTCGCCACACTGGAAAAAACGATACGACACATGAAAGGGGAAATTCCGATGACGGCGCAAGAACGATTCGAAGGGCTTGACTTCAGCAAGAACCCGTACGAGGAGGAAGCCCGCAAACGTTGGGGAGACGAGGCGGTCGACCAATCGATCGCGGCGCTCCGCAGTCTGTCGAAGGAGGAAATGGCCGGGCTGCAGAACGAGATGAGCGCGATCTACCGGAAACTGGCCGGGCTCCGACATACGGCGCCCGATTCGGATGAGGCGCAGGCTGCGATCGGGGAATGGTACAGCCTGCTCCGGAGGTTCGGCAACTACCCGCCCGAAGCGTTCCGGAGTCTCGGCCAAATGTATGTGGACGATGAACGGTTCACGAAGAACATCGACAAATTCGGTGAAGGACTTGCCGCATTCATGCGCGACGCGATGGCCGTTTACGCGGATCGTTTGCAGGCGTGAAACGGCGGAAGGCAAAGCCCGGAGGCTTTGCCTTCCTTGTGTTCCGCGGCCTGATTCGGCCGGATTATTCGGCTGAGCCTTCGCCGGCCGCGCCCGCTTCCCCTTCACCGGATTCGGCCGGCATGACGACCATGCCCGATTCGACCGAAACGCCGGCTTCGTTTCCGCCTGCAGCTCCATTCGCTTCCTGGTTGGCAATCGCTTCATCCAGCGCCGCCTGCAGCCGGGTCTGCATGCTGGCGAGCGCTTCCGCCACGGTTTTCTGGTCGTCCACGACAGCCTTCAGTTCTTCCGTGCCGATTGTGTAGTATTGCATGAAGAAATCTTGCGGCAGATCTTCAAATCCGGCGTACTTTTTGTTGTTCGACGGTTTCAGCGCGTAGAAGGCCGCCATGTTCCGGCCCTCCTCATCCTGGATATATTTCGTGCGGACCGGTAACTGGCCGGTGTAAGCCTTCGACTTGACCCGCGCGTAATCGTCGCTGTGGATGTAACGGATAAATTCCCATGCCGCGTCGCGATTGGGCGACTCCGCATGGATTGCGAAGATGTTGGAAAACGAGAAGTCGTTCGTATAATCGGGATTGGCCGGATCGACCGGAATGGTGACGAGATCCCAATTTTTAACAATTTTGTCCGGGATGATGTTCGCGGCTTCACGGATTCGCTGCATCAGATACAAGCCGTCGATCGCCATGGCGACTTTGCCGCTGACGAACGGATTCTGCAGCAGATAATCCTCGTAAGATCCGCTGAAGCTCGTATTCTCATTATTGTACAAGGTGTCGGACCGGATGGCCCTGAGCGCCGTCTCGAACGCGTTGACCCAGGATTCGGAGTCGATCGAAATCCGCTTGTCGGCCGGGTTCACCACACGCAGTCCCGATGTCGTCCCGATGGCAAGTCCAAGCTGGAACAATTCCGTCGAATAGCCGAGACTGAGGCCGTAGATCCGGTCTTCGTCCGATCCGTCCGTCGGGAACCGGCCGGCCAGATTGAGCACTTCCTCCCAGCTCATCTTGTCGGTCGGATAGCTGATATTGTACCGGTCGAACAGGTCCTTGTTGTAGTAGATCGCCTGGCTGTAGAAGTGCGGTGTAAGGCCGTACAGTTCGCCGCCGCCCTTTTCCCGCATCAGATCGACAAGCCCCGGAATGAATCCTTCAAGATCCAGCTTGTCCCGCGTCAGATAGGACTCGAGCGAGACGAGCCGTCCGTCGGCGGCGAACTTTTCATATTGATCCTGGTTCAGCATCAGAATGTCCGGCTTTTCGTCCTGGATGAACTGCTCGAATTTCTTCTCGTACTCTTCGCTGCTCTGGATTTCGGATGCCTGAAGTTTGCTCGTGCTGACGACTTCGAATTCGACATTCGGGTTGAGCGCGTAATACAGCATGCCGTAATCGGAGTTGAACGCTTGTTCGTCCCAATATAACACTTTAAGCGTTACCGGCTCGCCGCCTTGCTCACGGTTGCCGGCGCCGGAACTGCATGCCGCAAGGAGCAACGCCAACGTCAACAACAACACCAGCCAGCGTGACATTCGCCATCTGTTCGTGTGCTTCTTCATCTTGTTTCTCCCCACTCCTTCTCCCATTTTTGCGTCGTTTTCTTGAGGATTTGTTGTGTGTGAAGGCGGCACTCTATATTAACGGTTTTGATTATATCTGGTTTCATAGGAATGCCGCCCCAGACCTGAGGAGCTATTCGACCGCGTCTTCACCGGCATCATCCGCCGCCGCCTCATCGGCGTCAATTCCGGTCGAAGCGCCTGTCCCGCCCGGAATCGCCGAAGCGTCTCCGCTATCCTGATTCGCGAGTGAGGCGTCCAGCGCCGCCTGCAGCCGGGTCTGCATGCTGGCGAGCGCCTCCGCGACGGACTTCCGGTCATCCATGACAGCCTGCATCTCTTCCGTACCGATGGTGTAATATTGCATGGAAAAGTCCTGCGGCATATCTTCGATACCGGCGAACAGGCTGGATGATGAGGGTTTCAACATGTAGAAAGCTGCCATGTTCCGGCCTTCACTGTCCTGAATATATTTGGTGCGGACCGGAAGCTGCCCGGCGAATGTTTTCGATCTGACCTGCGCGAATTCGTCGCCGTGGATGTAGCGAATAAATTCCCAGGCCGCGTCGCGGTTTGCCGACTCCGCATTGATCGCAAAAATGCTGTAGAACGGAGTGTCATGCGTATAGTCGGGATTTGCGGGATCGACCGGTATGGTGACGAGATCCCAATTTTGCACCGCCTTGTCGGGGAAAGCGTTCGCGGCTTCCCTGAGCTGCTGCAGCAGATAAGTCGTGTTTATCGTCATGGCGACTTTGCCCGCGATGAACGGATTCTGGAACAGATAGTCCTCGTAAGTCATGACGCCGCTGAAGTCCGAATTGTCATTCGGGTACAGCGTGCCGGAACGGAAGGCTTTGAGCGCCGTCTCGTACGCGCGGACCCACGATTCGGAATCGATCGACACCCGCTTGTCGGCAGAGTTCACCACGCGGAGCCCCATGGTCAACCCGATCGTTTGTCCGAACTGGTGCAAATTCGATGCCGTATAGCCGAGATCGATGCCGTAGATTCTGTCCTCGTCCTGCCCGTCCGTCGGAAACCGCCCGGCCAGATTGAGCAATTCCTCCCAGCTCATCTTGTCGGTCGGATATTCGATGTTGTAACGGTCAAACAAATCTTTGTTGTAGTAAACGGCCTGGCCGGAAAATTGCGGCGTCAGACCGTACAGTTCGCCGCCGCCTTTCTCACGCATCAGATCGACCAGGCCCGGGATGAGCCCTTCGAGATCGAACTTGTCATCGGCGACATAGGATTCGAGCGAGGCAAGCCGGCCGTCGGCGGCAAACTTCTCGTATTGATCCAGGGTCAGCATCAGAATGTCCGGTTTTTCGTTCCGGATGAACTCGTCAAATTTTTCATTGTAATCGCCTTCTCCGGTTTGGATGGAACTGGTGCTGGCAATCTTGATGTCGAAATTCGGATGCGTCGCATAGAACAGCAGGCCATAGTCGTTGTAGAATATCTGTTCGTTCCAGTACATGATTTTGAGCGTTGTCGGTTCGCCGTCCGACTCCCGGTTTTGGCCTCCCGAGCTGCAAGCGGTCAGCAGCAAGGCCAAGGCGAGCGCGGCCGGCAGCCAGCGCTGCAGGCGCAGCCGGATCGTGGTATGTTGGATTGAGCGAAACAAGGAAAACTCCTCCCCTTTGATCAATATTTTGTTGTACGCTGCGGTGTGTGTCGCTTTTTCGCTGGCAAAAGTCGGCTCTATATATAGACGTTGGATATAAAGATTTGGTTTCGTTTGGAAGATTTGGAGATGGCCGTGATGTGGACAAAACCGCCTTTCGCGCGGATAATGGAAGCGGGAGGAGAAATTCGTGGCAATTTTGCGGAACGATTGGGCCGATTACCTGGAAGCGGAGTTTTCGAAACCGTACTATCAGCAATTGCGCAAGTTTCTTGTCGAAGAGTACCGGACGCGGGTCATCTATCCGGATATGTACGATATTTTCAACGCGCTTCACTATACGTCTTACGCCGACACGAAGGTGGTCATTCTCGGGCAGGACCCCTATCACGGACCGGGGCAGGCGCACGGTCTCTGTTTCTCGGTGAAGCCGGGCGTGCCGCAGCCGCCGTCGCTGCAGAACATTCTCAAGGAACTGCATGACGATCTCGGCTGCGCGGTGCCGCAGCACGGCTGTCTGGTCCGCTGGGCGAAGCAGGGCGTCCTGCTGCTCAACACCGTGCTTACGGTGCGCGCCAACCAGCCGAATTCGCACCGCGGCATGGGCTGGGAGACGTTCACGGACCGCGTGATCGAGACGCTGAACATGAAACAGGAGCCGGTCGTGTTCCTGCTCTGGGGCAGCCATGCGCAGAGCAAGGCGCAGCTCATCACGAATCCGCGCCATCATCTTATCCGCTCGCCCCATCCGAGTCCGTTGTCGGCGTACCGCGGCTTCTTCGGCAGCCGCCCGTTCTCGCGCGCGAACCTGTATTTGCGGGAGAACGGCGTGCCGGAGGTTGACTGGCAGCTTCCGCTCCATGCGGACGAGGCGATGTGATCGGCCTGGCTTGTCATGCGCGGCGGCGTTGGGCGGAACGGCGCCGCGTCCTCCGCAGCATGTCCCCGATTCAATGGTTGACAGACCGCCGCCCCCGTGTTAAAGTGTTGCTCATCAGCCTATACCCACTAACCATATAGGAATTATAAAAAATGTCGACCATTCCCGTGGAGACTTTCTGCTGCCCCCGCAGGCGGAAAGTCTCCGCGCTGTTTCAAGGAGGAATTGCCGATGGCTGATACCGTGGGAGAGGTCATCCACTGGCCGGACTACAAGTTCGCGGAATATTGCAAGAGCCGCTATCGGGTCAACCGCGGCGTGTACAACACGATCGACGCCTGGCTGTACGACCACGGCTGCCGCGATATCGGAGAGCGGCGGCAATTGATCTTGCTGTTCCTGGCGGCATGCAGCGACCATTCCGAACCAGATAAAGGCAAGTTTCTCAAATTCGGCAAAGGCGGTCTGTCCGACCGCATCCGCTAGTACGTGTTCGGCAGCCGGGATGCCGGCCGCGGCTTGTACCACTGAAAAGGAGGGAGCGGACCATGAGTCTGCAGACGGCCGTTATGCTCGAACCGTTCCGCCTGGAACAGACGGACGGCACGGTGCTGGAAGGCGAGGTGCGGGCGACCCGGTACGACGGGCGGAAGCCGGTGCTGATCCTCGGCCACGGCTTCCGCGGGCACAAGGATTGGGCATTCTGGCCGGATGTCGCGGAGCGGTTCGCACGGCAAGGCTATTACACGGTGACGTTCAACTTCGCGCGCATCGCCGCGGCCGCTTCGGGCGGCGAGCGGAAGGCGGCGGAGACGGTCACGCTGTCGCGCGAGCTTGAAGACTGGCATGCGATCGTGAAGGCCGCGGCTCGTGGCAAGCTGCCTTTGGCGGAGGAAGCGGACCCGGAGCGGCTGGCCGTACTCGGTCACAGCCGGGCGGGGACGAGCAGCCTGCTGCTCGCCGGCGAACGGCCGGAAGTAAAGGCAGCCGTCGTCTGGAACGGCGGCGGCGCGCCGATCCGCCCTCCGGCGGAAGACGGGCGGGAGCTGACGCCGGCGCAGCGGGCGTTGGTCGACGATCTCGACCGCAACCGCGAACGGTTTGACGTCAGACGGGTGTTCGCGGCGCTCGACATTCCCGTGCTGGTCGTTCAGGGCGGATGGGACAGCGAGCGGCTGCTGGAGCAGCACCGTGCGCTCCGGGAATCGGCTCCGCATCAGACCTATGTCATCATCCCCGACGCCGACCACCAGTTCGGCGCGTCCGACCCGTACAAGGGAACGACGGAAGCGCTCGATATCGCGTTCGACGAGACGGCGGCGTTCCTGAGCCGCATCCTGGATTGATGGCGCCTCGCTGGCGCGGCAATGCAAAAAGAGCTTCCCGATGATCCGCGGGTGGATCAGACGGGGAGCTCTTTTGCATTTTCAACCTGTCTTCAAGTCCAGAATTACGGAATTGTCAGAATCTTCATTTGCAACAATAAATATTGTTTTAAATCTTTTTTTGCGGACAAATAAAATATATGTTGCAGAAATAGTTGCGCCAAATTATAATTAAAAGCGATTACAAACAAAAATAATTGTTCTAAACAACCTCTTTTCCAGTATGGTACAATTTTTATTGTTGCAAATTGAAGAAAAGAGGGGAAACCGATGAGAATCGAACGGGACGATTCCAGCCAGGAAAAGCTGAACCGCATTCTGACAACAAATCTTGATGAATTCGTCCATATTGCGAAGGCGCTTTCAACCGACTTGCGCGTGGAGATTTTCAAGGCGCTGCTGGGGCATCCCCGAAACGTCGTGGAAATTGCCGAGATGTTCGGCCTTCCCGCTTCGACCGCAGCGATCAACATCCGGAAGCTGGAGGAAGCCGGGTTGATCCAGACCGAGATGGTGCCCGGCACCCGCGGCACGCAGAAGCTCTGTTCGGCCGTGTACAGCCGGATCGTGGTCGACCTTACGCATGTCAGGTCCGAGCCTTCGGAATCGAGCGTGGAAGTGTCGCTTCCGATCGGCCAGTTTGTCGATTCGCAGGTGTCCGCCCCGTGCGGCATCTTGAGCGAACATTCCATCATCGGCGAAATGGATGACCCCCGCGCGTTCTTCGAACCGGAACGGATTCAGGCGCAGCTCATCTGGTTCCGCCGCGGCTATCTGGAATACCGGTTCCCGAACCGCGTTCCGCGCGGGGCGGTCATCCGCCATCTGGAACTGTCCATGGAAATCTGTTCGGAAGCGCCGCTCCACAAAAGGGACTGGCCTTCAGATATTACACTGTGGATCAATGGAAAGGAGGTGGGAACCTGGACGAGTCCCGGCGATTTCGGAGGCGAGAGGGGTCTGCTCACACCGGAGTGGTGGGGGGTTGAAAACACGCAATACGGACTTCTGAAAACGTGGCGCGTCAATTCCGAGGGCTCTTTCATCGACGGCAGGCATATTTCCGTTCTAACGATCGACGAACTGGCACTGGATGATCTGCCTTACCTGACGGTCCGCATCGGGATCAAACCCGACGCCATAAACGACGGCGGCATGAATCTGTTCGGACGGAAGTTCGGCAATTATGAGACGGACCTGCGCTTGAAACTGGATTATGTCAGACAAAACCAAAACTCGGGGGATGATTCGACGTGAAGCGTTTGAAATGGCTGCATTTCGCCCTGGCGGCATGTCTTGTCCTGGCTCTGTCGGCCTGCGGTTCCGGCGGTTCCGGGAAGTCTGATTCCCAAACCCAAAACAATAACCAGACGGGTTCTTCGGATTCGGAGGCGCCTTCCGGCGATTCCGCTCCGAAGGGCAAGACGGAGCTGGTGTTCTGGTCGCCGTTCTCCGGTCCGGACGGCCCGTTCATGAAGAAAATCGTGGACGCTTACAACGAGCAGTCCGACAGCTACCAGGTCAAATTCCAGATCCAGCCGAACGGCGACTACTACAAGCTGCTTGACAACGCGTTCGGCACGAAGAAGAACATGCCGGACCTCATGATCATGCACCTGGATGCGATTCCGACCTACGCCAGAAAAGATCTGCTGCAGCCGATGGACGATCTGGCCGCCAAGGCGGGCATCACGAAGGAAGACTATGTCGACGCCGCCGTCAACTACGCGACGATCGACGGCAAATGGTGGGGCATCCCGCTCGACATCCATCCGCTGATCATGTACTACAACAAGGATCTGTTCGCGGCAGCCGGCATCGAGCATCCGCCGACCAACCGGGAAGAATTCCTGGAGGCCGCGAAGAAGCTGACCGATCCGTCGAACGGACAATGGGGCTACGTGATGCCGACGCTGTGGCCGCAGCAGTTCATCTTCCCGTCGCTCCTCTATCAACAGGGCGTCGATCTGGTGGACGCTGACGGCAACCCGAACCTGAACTCGCCGGAAGCGGTGGAAGCGCTGGCGTTCATGAAGAGCCTCATCTTCGAACACAAGGTATCGCCCGAGAACGTCGCCCAGGACGGTGAAGTGAAGCTGTTCCTGCAGGGCAAGAACGCGATCCAGTTCAACGGGCCGTAGATGAAGGACCAATGGGACAAGGCCGGCATCAACTACGGCGTCGCGCCGATTCCGGTGTTCTTCGATCAGCCGGGCGTCTTCGGCGGCTCCCATACGTTCGTCGTGCCGAAGGAACAGACCGACGCCGTCAAGCTGGAAGGCATCGGCGACTTCCTGAAATATGTGGCGGGCCACTCGCTCGACTGGGCGGAATCCGGCCAGGCCGTCGCATCCAAGCAGGTGCTGGCGAGCCCCGAATTCCAGGCGCTCACGCAGCAGCAGACGGAAGTGGCCAAGGAGTTCGACTATGTGCACTTCGCGCCGCCGATTGAGGATTGGGGCTCGATTGTCGGCGAACTGTGGACGCAGATCAATCTGACGCTGCTGGGCAAGGCGGAGCCGCAGGCGGCGCTTGACGAAGCGCAGAAGAAAGCGCTTCAGGCGATCGAAGCGAAAAAATAATCGCAGACGTTCGTGTGCTTCAGCGGGCGGGTAGCAATACCCGCCCTGTCATTGACAAGGGGTGGTGGATCGGATGCGGGGCAGCTGGAGATCGAAATTGACATCGAGTCTGTTTGTCCTCCCCTATTTCGTTTGTTTTGCGCTGTTTCTGCTATACCCGCTCGCTTCGGGGATCGTGCTCAGCTTCCAGGATTACGACATGCTCGGCTCGCGCGAGTTCATCGGCCTGGAAAACTACAAGAACATTTTCACGCCGGGCACGTTGATCCACGACCTGTTCGTGCGCGGCCTGAGCGGCACGTTCAAGTTCGTGATCTATTCCGTGCCGTTCCTCGTCATCGTCGGGCTGGCGCTCGCGCTGCTCGTGAACGCGCTGTCGACCCGGGTCCAGGGGTTCTACCGGACGATCTTCTTCATGCCGTACGCGATTTCGGCGACGGTCATGGCGACGATCTGGATGCGGGTGTTCGATACGGACACGGGGTTCCTGAACATCCTGCTCGACAAAATGGGCAAGGCCGGTCCGCACATCGGCTGGCTGAACGATACGCCGTGGGTCTGGATCGCGCTCGTCTTCTGCACGATCTGGTGGACGGTCGGGTTCAACATGATCATTTTCATCAACGGGCTGAACGAGGTGCCGGAGGAGCTGTACGAAGCGGCAAGGCTGGACGGAGCAAACGCCTGGCACCGGCTGATCCACATTACGCTCCCGTCGATCCGGAGCATCAGCACGGTCGTGCTCATCATGACCATCATTGCCTCGTTCAACGTGTTCGCGCAGCCGTTCCTCATGACGCGCGGTGGGCCCGGCTACGAGACGACGGTGCTCCTGATGAACATCTTCGCCGTGGCGTACGGACAGCATCAGGGCGGCGCGGCGTCCGCGATGGCCATCGTGCTCGGGCTGATCATGATGGTCGTCTCGACGGTCATCTACCGTCTCCTGTCGGGAAGGAGGGGTTGACCGATGCGTACAAAAATCAATCGGCTGCTGCTCATCCTGCTGGCGACGGCGATCGGCGTCATGTTCATCGTGCCGCTGATCTGGATGGTCACGATTTCGCTGAAATCCGACATCGAGGCGTTCCTGCCAGATCTGAGCTTCATCCCGAAGGAACCGACCTTGATCAACTACATCGAGGCGCTGAAGGGCGGCGATCTGGATGTGCCGATCATCCGCTGGATCTTCAACTCGCTGATCGTGTCCACCGTCGGGACCGTGCTCGTGCTGACGATCGACGCGCTGGCGGCGTACGGTCTCGCGCGGCTTGACGTGCCGTTCCGCAAGGCGCTGATCTCGATGTTCCTGAGCACGATGATGATTCCGGGGATCGTCTGGTTCGTGCCGCAGTACATCCTGTTCCAGGATCTAGGTCTGATCGGCACGTACGGCGCGTTCTTCCTGCCCGCCACGGCCGGCGTGTTCGGCGTCTTCCTGCTCTACCAGTTCTTCCTCGGCTATCCGACGGAAATCGAGGAAGCGGCGTACATGGACGGGGCGAACAAATGGCAGATCTTCGTCCGGATGTTTCTGCCCGCCTCGAAATCGATTCTGTGGACGCTGGCCGTCATCACGTTCATGGGTATTTTCAACGACTACATCTGGCCCTATTACGTCTCCGGCGGCAACGAGGACATGCTCACGCTGACGGCGGGCATCGCGGTCATGACCCACGGCAGCTATGTGAACTACCCGAACAAGCTGATGGCCTTGTCGGTGATCGCGACACTGCCGATCCTGATCGTCTTCCTGCTCGCCCAGAAGTCGATCGTGAAGGGCATCATTCATTCGGGCATCAAATGACGGACGGGGGAAGCCGAAAGATGGCAACCGCTATGCGAAAAACGGTGCTGTGGATCGCCGCGCTCGGGGTGCTGGCCGCCGCGGCCGCGATCGGCGTCCGGCTTGCGGTGAAGCCGCAGGCAGCCGAGAAGGCCCAGACCCCGCCGGCGCCCTATCAAAACCCGGTGTTCGAGCCGGTGCTGGCCGACCCTTCCGTCATCCGGGGGGAGGACGGCTGGTTTTACGCCTACGGCACGGAGGACACCTGGGACGACGGCGCCGCGCACCTGATCCCGATCGTCCGCTCGCGCAATCTGACCGGGTGGGAGTTCGTGCGGGACGCGTTCGAGACGAAGCCGGACTGGAAGGACGAGGGCTGGCTGTGGGCGCCGGATATTTCGTTTAACGAAGAAATCGGAAAATATTACCTCTATTACTCGTACTCCACCTGGGGCGATCCGAATCCGGGCATCGGCGTGGCCACGGCCGACACGCCGGATGGGCCGTTCACCGATCACGGACCGCTGTTCACGAGCGAGACGATCGGCGTCGCCAATTCGATCGATCCGTTCTGGTTCCGCGATGACGACGGGACGCCGTATCTGATCTGGGGCAGCTTCCACGGCATCTACGGCATTGAGCTGTCCGCGGACGGCCTGGCGATGGCGGGCGAGAAGTTCCAGATCGCGGACAACCGGTTTGAAGCGCCGTATATCGTCAAACGCGGCGATTTCTATTATTTCTTCGGCTCCGTCGGCTCCTGCTGCGAGGGAGCGTTCAGCTCCTATCACGTCAAAGTCGGGAGGGCCGAATCGATCCGCGGTCCGTTCACGGACCGGGACGGACGGGATTTGCTGCTCGGCGGAGGCACGACCATACTGGCGGCGAACGCGGTTCCGGATCCGGAAGGAAGGCAGTTCGTCGGACCCGGGCACAACGCCGTCGTCACCGATGACGCGGGGGGCGACTGGATCGTCTACCACGCGATCGACACGGATGAGCCGACGCTGCTCACGGGGGCGACCCGGCGGCCGATGATGATCGATCCGCTCATCTGGGAAGACGGCTGGCCGACCGTGCATCTGCAGGAGCCGGGCAAGGCTTCGCGGCCGGGACCCGTCGTACGGGAGAACTGAAGCAAGATACAGACACCATGGACACAGGAGTGGTAAGATGGCACGCCGCAACGAATACCCGAGACCGCAGTTTGTCCGGAAGGAGTGGCAGAATCTCAACGGCACATGGCAATTTGATTTCGACGACGCGGACATCGGGGTGAAAGAAAAATGGTTCCGCCCGGACCACCAGCTTTCCCGCCGCATCGAGGTGCCGTTCGCCTACCAGTCGAAACTGAGCGGCATTCATGATCCTTCGTTCCACGACTGGGTGTGGTACAAGCGCGATTTCAAGGTCGACCCGGGCTGGAAGGGCAAGCGCGTCCTGCTCCATTTCGGCGCCGTCGATTACCGCGCGTGGGTGTATGTGAACGGGCAGTATGCCGGAATGCACGAAGGCGGGCATACGCCGTTTCATTTTGATATTACGGATTTGCTGACGTGGGATGAGGAGCAGGTGGCCGTGCGCGTGGAAGATCCGTCAACGGATGAGACGATTCCTCGGGGCAAGCAGTTCTGGCTGGAGAAGCCGGACGCCATCTGGTACACGCCGACGACGGGCATCTGGCAGACGGTGTGGCTGGAGGCCGTGTCCGACGCGCGGCTCGAGCGGGTGAAGTTCCAGCCGGATCTCGATCGCGGAGACGTGATCGCCGAGTTCGAGACGACGCGCGCCGCAGCCGGCATGACATTGGACGTGGAAATCTTGTTCAAAGGCCGGACGGTCGTCACGGATCAGATCGTGATCCACGAGCCGTATGTGAAGCGCGCGTTTCATCTGATGAACCGGAACATCTTCCGCACGGCGGCGCACCACGACGGCTGGACGTGGACGCCGGAAAATCCGAACCTGTTCGACGTGAAGCTTACGCTGCGGCAGGACGGCCGGGCGGTCGATGAAGTCGAGACGTATTTCGGCATGCGCAAGATCCATACCGAGCGCGGCATGGTGTACCTGAACAACAAGCCGTACTTTCAGAAGCTCGTGCTCGATCAGGGCTATTGGCCGGACGGCCTGCTCACCGCGCCGAGCGACGACGATCTGAAGCGGGACATCGAGCTCGCCAAGGCGATGGGCTTCAACGGCTGCCGCAAGCACCAGAAGGTGGAGGACCCGCGCTTTCTCTATTGGGCGGACCGGCTGGGCTTCCTCGTGTGGGGCGAGTGCGCTTCGGCGGCTTCCTTCTCCGCGGACGCCGCGGCGCGTCTGACGCGGGAGTGGATCGAAATCGTGGAGCGCGATTTCAACCATCCGTGCATCGTGGCGTGGGTGCCGCTCAACGAAAGCTGGGGCGTGCCGGATATTCGCAGCAGCAGGCAGCAGCAACACCACAGCCTGGCGCTGTACAGCCTGATCCACTCGCTGGACCCGACGCGGCTCGTCGTCTCCAACGACGGCTGGGAGCTGACGAAGACCGACATTTGCGCCGTGCACAATTACAACCACGGCCAGCCGGATGAGCCGGACAAATACGAGTATTTCAAAGCGTCGCTGTCGACGAAGGAAGAGATTCTGCGTTCGCAGCCCGGCCGGCGCGCCATCTACGCGAACGGGTTCGAGCACGAAGGCGAGCCGATCCTGCTCACCGAGTTCGGCGGCATCGCCTACCGGGTCTCCGATGAGCAGGGATGGGGATACTCGTCCGCGGGCAGCGCGGAGGAGTTCGTCCGGGAGTATCGCCGGATCATGGAGGCGGTCTACGCGTCCAAAGTCCTTCACGGATTCTGCTATACCCAGCTCACCGACGTGGAGCAGGAAGTGAACGGGCTGCTCACCTACGACCGCAGGCCGAAGTGCGATCCGGAGCAAATCCGCCGGATCAACGCGATGTGGCATCCGGGCGTCCTGCGGGAGCAGACATGAGTTGAATCCAGACGGGGAAAGGGGAGCTCAAACGGATGCAGACCGGTTTTCGAACGATCCGGACGGTGGACGTGAGCGACATCCATATGCGCGATCCGTTCGTGTTTCCGCATGCCGCAGAAGGAAAATACTACCTGTTCGGCACGACGTTCGCGGACGGCTGCGGGGACAAGGATCCGATCTTTGAAGTGTACGTCAGCGAAGAACTGCGGAGCTGGACCGGGCCGTACGTCGCGTTTCAGCCGCCGAAAGGTTTCTGGGGCGTCCGGCATTACTGGGCGCCGGAAGTGTTCGAGATTGACGGGAAGTTCTTCATGTTCGCGTCTTTCAAGGGCGGCATCGGCGAAAACCGCGGGACGGGCATTCTTGTCGCCGACCATCCGGCGGGGCCCTACCGGCCGCACAGCGACGGCCCGGTGACGCTGCCGGGCTGCGAGTGTCTGGACGGCACGTTCTACGAGGACGAAGACGGACAGCGCTGGATCGTGTTCTGCCACGAGTGGACGGAAATTTACGAAGGCAGGATCAAGGCGCTGCGGCTGACCCGCGATCTGAAGGCATCGTACGGGGAGCCGGTGGAGATCCTGAACGCGGCGGAGATGAAATGGCTCCGGCTGTTCGGCGATCCGCGCATCGAGAAGCAGGGATATCTGACCGACGCGCCGTTTCTGTACAAGGCCCGGAACGGGGAGCTGATCCTGCTCTGGTCGAGCTATTCGGTGCCGAACTACGGCGACGCGGGGCTGGGCGGCTATACGGTCGCGATTGCCCGTTCCGCCGGCGGCAGAATCGAAGGTCCCTGGACGCACGACGACCGGCTGCTCCTCGACCGCAACGCGGGGCATTCAAGCCTGTTCCGCGATTTTCAGGGGCAATTGTGGATCAGCACGCACCATCCCGACACGCCGCACGGACGGGAACGGCCGCTGTTCCTGCCGGTGGAGGAAATCGAAAACGGACTGAAGCTGCGGGAGTAAGGCTCCCGCAGTTATTTTTTGCCGATGGTATTTCGCTCCGGTTTCAGCCTTCGGCCATGTAAATGTCGGAACCGTCGGCTCCGAGATAGTAGGGATACTCCATTTGCTGCTGAATCGTCCGTGCCGCCTCTGCGCCTTTCAGCAGTTCCACAACGTAGAGTCCGAGGTCGACGGATGCGGATACGCCGCCTCCCGTAATGACATGGCCGTCCCTGACCACCCGAGCTTTCACGACTTCCGCGCAGTACGGTTCCAGCAATTCGAAGGCGGATGCGTTCGTCGTTGCCCTATTTCCCTGCAGGAATCCCGCCGCGCCGAGCAGCAGCGCGCCCGTACAGACGGAAATTTTCCACTTGGCCGATTCCGCCGTCCGGATCCATCCGACAAAATCGTCATCGTGCCGGAGCGTTCTCGTGGCCATGCCGCCCGGCGCGAAGACGAGATCGTAACCGGACAGATTCGGCCGGACCTTGCTCACGCGATACGTGATGCCACGGTCGTCGGAGACCTCTTCCCTCATGGCGCAGAAATCCCAGGACACACTTTCGCCGCCTTCCATCAGCCTCAGCCGCGTCACCGCTTCGAAAAATCCGATCCCGTCCAGCGAGGTCATGCCGTCGAACAGGATGAATGCCATTTTCAAATCGAACGCCCCCGTTTTTTGACGTTATTGTACAATAGAAGAATGGCGGGCGAAACCGGAGACGGCGTTTTTTGCGAAGTTTGCGGGGCACCGGGAGCCGCTAATACAGTCGGGAGGTCACGGCATGCGGTCGGAGCGGGATATGATGGAGCTGATTGTCGGGTTTGCGAAGGCGGATGAACGGGTGCGGGCGGTTATCCTGAACGGTTCCCGGGCGAATCCGGATGCGCCGCGCGATTGTTTTCAGGACTACGATATCGTCTATGCGGTCACCGAAGTGGAGCCGTTCGTCCGGGACCGGAGCTGGATCGGCCGGTTCGGCGACGTGCTCATCATGCAGACGCCGGATGATGCGGCGCTGTTTCCGGCGGAGATCAGCCGGCCGGGATTTGCGTTCCTCATGCTGTTTCAAGACGGGAACCGGATCGATCTGACGTTCTGGCCGGTTGACCGGCTCGGCGAAATGGAAGAAGACAGCCTCAGCGTCCTCTTGCTCGACAAGGACGGCGCAATCGGCGAGCTGCCGCCGCCGAGCAATCGCAGCTATCTGACGCAGCCGCCGACGGCCGCCCGGTTCGCAGGTTGCTGCAACGAGTTCTGGTGGGTCAGCACGTATGTGGCGAAAGGGCTGTGGCGGCGCGAACTGCCGTACGCGAAGGCGATGCTTGAAGGCCCGGTACGCGCCATGCTGATCCAGATGTTGAAGTGGTACGTCGCGGAGATGTCGGATAACAAGGCGGACCCGGGCAAGGAAGGCAAGTATCTGCAGCGGCATCTTCCGCCCGCCATGTGGGAACAGCTGGTGCGCACGTATCCGGACGGCGATTACGACCGGATCTGGAACGCGCTGTTCGAGATGGCGGATCTGTTCCGGACCGCCGCGGCGGCGGTGGCGGAGCGCTGCGGCTTCGCCTATAACCGGAGGGAAGATGAGCATGTCACGGAGTATCTGCGTCGTGTGAGACAGATGCCGCGTTGAGCGCGGCATTTTTTATTGGCGGGCGGCGCGGTCTGCAGATGTTGCCGGCCGCTTGTACGGCGGATGCCCTGCACTTGACAAACCGGAGCCTGCCAACTGCGTCCCCGCCGGCAAGCGTCGCGTGCCCCGGCAGCAGCAAAAAATCCGGCACAACCTGTGCCGGAATTCCGTTTTTGACAGTATTAAAGTAAGGGTGCGTTTTCCGCTCCTTATAATAGTATTAAAACTCATCATTTTTTATAAGTCTATACTTTTCTTTCCTCTTTGGATATATTTTTTTCTGCAATTCGGGAACCGCACAGATCCAAAGGGGTGAAAACTTGAGTCTCATTACCTTGCAGGGCATCGGCAAGTCGTTCAAAGTGGCGAAGCGATCGGCGGGGTTCGCGGAAGCGGTCAAGGCGCTCTTCGTCCGCGAGCATACGATCGTGGAGGCGCTGCGGGACATTTCGTTCACCGTCCGCGAAGGCGAGATCGTCGGGTACATCGGCCCGAACGGCGCCGGCAAGTCGACGACGATCAAGATCATGAGCGGCGTGCTCGTCCCGGATGCCGGCACCTGCACCATCATGGGCTTCACGCCCTGGAAAGACCGCGTCCGCTACGTCCGGCACATCGGCGTCGTGTTCGGCCAGCGGTCGCAGCTCTGGTGGGATGTGCCGGTCATCGACTCGTTCGAGCTACTGCGCGACATCTATGCCATTCCGCCCGGCATCTACAGAAAAAATCTTGACATGCTGACCGAAATGTTAAGCCTCGCCGACATCATCCGCACGCCGGTGCGGCAGCTCAGCCTCGGCCAGCGGATGCGCTGCGAGATTGCCGCTTCGCTGCTGCATGACCCGGCGATCCTGTTCCTTGACGAGCCGACGATCGGCCTCGATGCCGAGAGCAAGATCGCGGTCCGAAACTTCATCAGGACGATCAACCGGGAACGCGGCGTGACCGTCATCCTGACGACCCACGACATGCACGACATCGAGGCGCTGGCCGGCCGCATCCTGATGATCGGCAAGGGAACGCTGCTCTACGACGGCAGCTTGTCCGAGCTGCGCAGCCGCTACGGCACACAGAAGACGATCACGGTCGACTACAAGGCGGGCGCCAGCCCGATCGACGTGCCGGGCGTGCAGTGCCTGTCCCGGTCGTCCGGACGGGCGGTCTACACCTTCGACTCCGACCGGATCGACATCACCGAACTGATCAACCGGCTCTCGGCCGGAGGCGAACTGGCCGATGTCGAGATCGGATCGCCGCCCGTTGACGAATTGATTCTGCGATTGTACAAGGAGCATCGCGTATGAATGCGCCGCTGTCGCTCCTCAAAATGCGGTTTCTGATGGGGCTCCAGTACAGGGCGGCCGCCGCAGCCGGCATTCTGACGCAGCTGTTCTTCGGCCTCATCCTCATCATGGTGTATGCCGCCTTCTACACGCATAACGGCGAGGCGCAGCCGATGACGCTGAAGGAAGTGGTCGCCTACGTCTGGCTGCAGCAAATGTTCTTCGCGCTAATCGTGCTGTGGCAGTTCGACGGCGAGCTGTTCGAACTGATCACCGGCGGCAACATCGCGTATGAACTGTGCCGGCCCTGGCGGCTCTATCCGATCTGGTACGCCAAGCTGCTGGCGGCGCGTCTGGCGTCCGCTTCGCTTCGCTGCCTGCCCGTCGCGCTTGTCGTCTTCATCCTGCCGGAGCCGTACCGGATGCCGCTTCCGGCGTCGCCGGCCGCGTTGCTGCTCTTCATCCTGGCGCTGCTGTCCGGGCTCCTGCTCGTCGCGGCCATCTCGATGCTGGTGTACATCTCCGTCTTCTGGACGATGTCGCCGGTCGGTTCGGTGCTCATGATCGCGGTGGCGGGCGAGTTTTTCGCGGGGATGATCGTGCCGGTTCCGCTGATGCCGGACTGGATGCAGACGCTTGCGGGTCTCCTGCCTTTCCGCTGGACGGTCGACTTTCCGTTCCGGGTGTACACCGGCCATATCGGCGTGCGGGAGGCGCTCGCGGGCATCGGAATTCAGATGATCTGGCTTGCGGCGCTCGCCGCCGCCGGAGAGTGGCTGATGGGACGGGCGCTCAAGCGCGTCGTCGTGCAGGGAGGTTGATGCGGGCCATGCGCCTCTATTTCAAATACATGTCCATTCTGTTCAAATCGCAGATGCAGTACCGGACATCGTTCCTCTTGCTTTGCGCCGGCCAGTTCTTCGTCCCGTTCGCCGTGTTCGCCGCCATGTACTTCCTGTTCGAGCGGTTCGGCGGGCTCCCCGGCTGGACATTCCATGAGGCGGCGCTCTGTTTCGGCGTCATCCAAATGGCATTTGCGCTGGCGGAATGCTTCGTGCGCGGCTTCGACGCGTTCTCGAACCTGATCGTGCGCGGCGGTTTCGACCGGCTGCTCGTCCGGCCGCGCGGCACGGTCATCCAGGTGCTCGGCTCCAATTTCGAGTTCACCCGTTTCGGCCGGATGCTGCAGAGCGCGGTCGTCCTCGGCATCGCGGTATCGGGACTTCCCGTCCAATGGACGCCGGGGAAAATCATCACGCTGATCCTCATGATTATCGGCGGGGTGGTCGTCTTCAGCGGCATCTACATCCTCGCGGCCACGTTCTGTTTCTGGACGGTGCAGGCGCTGGAAGTCGCGAACATCTTCACGGACGGCGGGCGCGAGATGGCGCAGTATCCGCTCGACATCTATGCCAAATGGGTCACGCGTTTCTTCACCTTCATCATTCCGTTCGGCGCCGTCAGCTATTTGCCGCTGCTCTACATCCTGGACCGGACGGACGGCCCGGACCTGCTGTACATGGCGATGCCGCTCGCCTCGCTGCTGTTCCTCCTGCCGTGTCTGGCGGTATGGCGCATCGGCGTCCGGCGTTACCGGTCCACCGGATCGTAATGCGGCGCATGCCAGCGTAACTGACGCGCCTTATTTGTGTCAAACCACGGGGTTCCGGAAATCCAAAGAAACAGAGAAATGCGAACGATGCCATTTTCGACAAAATCGCGGCGCTTGGTTTCGTCAAAAACGTTCTCCGCCTTTCCACCGCAGCTCCCGATCTTCGGATCGGGAGTTGTTTCATATACCGAAGTATATCATCTTATGTTAAAAGATATATTTCCGTTTATTTATCAACGCAAGTAAAATCAAAGATACATCATTGCGGAAGGGGAAGATTTCATGGAAGCGGCGGTCCGGCAACCATCCGGGGCAAAATTGCTGCGGATTCTGGCGTTTACGACATCCATCTCCGTCATGAGCGCCACCATGTTCAACATCGCGCTGCCCGTGATTGCGGCGGAATTCGGACTGTCCCTGTCGCAGGTCAGCTGGGTATCCTCGGCCTACCTGCTGGTTTATGCGGTCGGAACGATCATTTACGGAAGATTGGCTGACGCTTTCAGCCTTAAACATCTCATTGCGTACGGGCTCATCTTGTTCTCGCTCGGTTCGTTGATCGGTCTGTTCGCCCCGCACTATTGGGTCATTCTGATCGGCAGGGTGCTGCAGGCAGCCGGCGCGGCGGTGATTCCCGCCATCAGCGAGATCATTCCGGTGCGGTATTTCCCGCCGGAAAGCCGCGGGCGCGCATTCGGCATCGTGATGACCGGTCTGGCGATCGGCAGCGCGCTCGGCCCGGTCGTCGCCGCCTTCGTGATGAGCGTCCTGAATTGGCAATGGCTGTTCTGCATGCCGCTGTTCGCGCTGCTTACGGTGCCTTACTACTTCAAGCATCTGAACGACAAGCCGTCAGGCGCCGCCGGCATCGATTGGCCGGGGGGCGGATTGTTTGCCTGCGCGACAGCCTTGCTGCTGCTGGCCGTTACGAATGCGTCGTGGATGTATGCCGGCGGTTTTCTGGTGCTGTTCATGCTGTTCCTGGCGAGAATCCGGACCGCTCCCGAGCCGTTCATAACTCCGGAACTGCTTCGCAACAAGCCGTTTGTGTCCGGGCTGGCGGTCATGTTCGTGACGACGGGGATCGGGTTCGCGCTGGTCTTCCTCAGCCCGCAGCTGCTGGCGAACGTCAACCGGCTGGAGCCGGGGCTGCTCGGATTCGCGCTCGTACCGGCCGCAATCGCGACGGCGCTGTTGGGACGCCTGGGCGGCGCGCTGGCGGATCGGAAAGGCCATTTGTTTCTTTATTTCCTGGCGACGTCCCTGCTCGCTGTCAGCTTCATGCTGATGTCAACTTTCGCGGGCATGTCGCCTGTGCTGATCGCCGTCGCTCTGATATTCGGCAATGTCGGCCAATCATTCTTGTCCATTTCGCTGTCCATCGCCGTCTCCCGCTCGCTGCCGCAGGAGCAGACCGGCGTCGGCATGGGGCTGACGGCCATGCTGAGTTTCATTGCCAGCGCCTTCGCTTCGGGAATCTATGCCGGGATCATCGACAGGGGCGCGGACGCGGCCTGGAATCCGGTGAACGGTCATCCGGAAGCCGCCGTGTACAGCAACCTGTATCTGGCGCTTGCGGTTCTGCATCTGCTTCTCATGCTCGGCCGCTATGCAAAAGCCGCCCGTTCAACATGAACAGGCGGCTTTGATGCTGTACGCCCGGCATGGGCGTCATCTCTACGGTGAAAGTCCGGAATGGGGGCTGG
>NZ_CAJRAY010000090.1 GCF_907165215.1 Thermobacillus xylanilyticus
TCAAGGAACCATCTTCGTCGTCCGCCGTTTCAGCGGCGACTTTTATAATATATCACAGTTCATCAGGGGTTTGCAACAAGTTTTTATTTCCAATTTTGCCTCATCGCATACCTGCATGAACTGTCGCCGGGTCTCGCCGCCTGTCGGCTGTTCGCGAATCATCCCGACCGGATAGTAAATTTACCACAGCCGCGGAGCGTCCGTCAAGGACTTTTTGAATGCGGCTTATCGGGAACGGAACGAGCCGGCAGGAGCCGCGCGCGGCCGGCCCGTCCAACGCCGTTCAGGAGGGGACGCGCCGCCTTTCCGCATCCGGATTCCGGCCGGACATCTCGGACGCCGGAACGTGCGCTTTGAGCAGCCTGGTCAACCCGAACGCCAGAAGCAGCAGCGCCGCCAGCGCTTCAAGAGCCAAGCCGCCGTTTGAAGTCCTCGTCAGATACACCGCGATCAGCAGCCCGGCCGACGCTCCGATGAACAGCGCGAGCGACGGCCGCGCCCCGCCGATCTCCCGCAAGCATGCCCACGAGCGAAATCATGGTCGGAATCGTGAGGGATATGCCGGCGATGTAGACAATGCTCATCAAAACCAGCACGGGCAGACTCGAACTGAATCCGGCCGCTCCCAGTCCCAGGGCTGCAAGCGCCAAGCCGGCTTGCAGCACCCGCAGCAAGCCGAATTTCGCTGCCAGCCGCCCGGCGAACGGCGCCAGCGCCGCCCGGCGATTCTCACCTGCATAAGCCCCTGGGAAGTCAATCCGAACGGCTCCCTCGTCAAATGGACTTCAAAGAAGGCATATACATGGCCACGTGAAACGCGAACATCTGCGACGCGCCGAACGGAAACGTCTCCCGCCCCATCGCGATCGCTTTTTCGCCTTGCACCGCCATCGCCAGCGAAGGCATGTAGAAGGTTTTCACCTGGCTTGCGGACGGCTGTGTGAATCGGCTGACATACAGGCCGGGGATGCGCGTTTTGAACACCCCTTCATGCGGCGTATGGTCAAGGATCAGACTGAGCGTTCTGTTCCTCATGTTTTATAGCCAAGGTTACAAAGAAAAGGACCCCCTCCCGGGAGTCACGTTTGAATGCGGCGGTCTGATGCCGCTTTCCGATTCTAATGTTACGCCTGTCCTTGTTCTTGCATCATTTGCTCGAAAGCGCTCATGTCCATGTACCCGACCTCCCAGACATGGCCGTCCGGGTCATAGAATCCCCATTGATACATGAAACCGTGGTCTTGCGGATCGGTGTACGTTTTTCCGCCCAGAGACACCGCCTTGTTGACGATTTCGTCAACCTGCTCCCGGCTTTCGGCCGCGATCGCGAGGGTAAGCTGCGCATACTTGCTGGTGTCGACGACTTCCTTCTTCGTGAACGTCTTCAGGTATTCTTCCTGGAGCAGCATCACATAGATATTCTCGCCGACGACCAGACAAGCCGCCTGCTTTTCGTCCGTGAACCGCATGTCAAACTCGAATCCGAGTCCGGTGAAGAACGCCATCGACCGCTTTACATCTTTCACGTGCAGGTTCACGTAAATTTGTTTGGACGTCAGTGCCATGATTCATCGCCTCTCCCTTTTGCTTTTTGGGTTTTCACATATGCAGACGAATCCGCAAAGCCAAATTCATCGGTCAAGGCATGATTTTTTTTCTGACGCCCTCATACCGCCGCTCGCGGTTCCTCCGGCCGTTTACGAATCCGTACGGATGTTCAGCACGTAGCGGGACAATTCCTTGGGGGAAGCGAACCGGGCGTACATGCGGAAGACCACCCGATAGCGTCTGGCGATCGACTGCCTGATTTCGGCATCCAGGCGCGTATCCTGCAGATCCAGCAGCATTTCGTCCAGTTCCTTGCGGAGCACATAATCCAGTTCCTTGCATTCTCTGTCCGTCAGCAGCATCCCAAGCATGAACGGACCTCCTTCCTTGCCAAAACCGTCGCCGTCCCGGATACTTGCATTCCGCAGGCAGCGATGCCCCTGCAGAAGCGGCGCCTCTGCGCGGATGCGCAAGGTCTGCCGCTTGTACTGTTATGCGCAGTCTTGACGAAAAATATTACCGGAACTGCAACAGCCTTACAGCGAAATCAGCCACACCGTCACCGTGCTCTCGATGAGGGCGGCCGCCAGCAGCGCGGCGACGATCACGAGCAGCGCCGGCACCGAGCGAATGACGAACGCTTCGTATTCGTCGGCCAGTCCGCTCCGCCGTTTGAACAGGGCACCCAGCGTCCGGAAGACGAGGCCGCCGAACTTCATGCCGAAGGCGCACGCCAGCAGGACGGCCGGAATCTCGAGGATGCCGTGCGGCAGAACGCCTTTCAGAAAGATCAGCGCGGCGTTCTCGCCCTGTTCGCCGAGCCGCGTATAGAGATAGCCGAGCACCATGCCGTTGACGATGAGAAACACCACCGGGATGAAGCCGAACAGCGCGCCCATGTACATGACGAGCGCCGATTTGATCGCATTGTTGAAGAAGATGATCAGAAAAACGGCCAGACCGGGATTCTCCGCCGACTCCGCCATCTTGCTCAGTTCCGCCAGCCCGGCCAGCTGGCTGTCCAGAAAGTCGCGGAGCGACGGATTCGTGCCGCCGACAATGACCCCGGCGAAGAACAGCATGACCGCCATGACCAGGTACGGCCGCATGCCGGCCATATAAGCCAGATTCGCACGCAGATTGAACATGACGACTCCTTCCGCAATCCCGCTTTCGTTTTCGGGAGCATAACTTCATGAGACGAGCATACATTGTACCAATAGGCCAAGCCCGACCTGTCCGGCTTGCAATCCGACCGCGGGAGGAGATGGAACGTGTTCTATGTACTGAACGGACGCAAGCTCAAACGGTACATATGGGCCGTAGCAGGCCTGCTGCTTGCCGCCGGCGTCATCTACACCGAGAAGGACAACATCACCGTGTTCGCGCCGCAGATGCCCGCCGCGGTGTACAGCGTGCCGACGGAGCAGAAGATCGTCGCCCTGACGTTCGACATCAGCTGGGGCGACAAACGCGCGGAGCCGATCATCGAAGTCCTGAAGGAAAAAGGCGTCAAGGAAGCGACCTTCTTCCTCTCCTCGCCCTGGGTGCAATCCCATCCCGAGATCGTGAAGAAGATCATGGACGCCGGCTTCGAGATCGGCAGCCACGGACATAAACACGATTTTTACACGAAGATGAGCGACGACGAAATCCGCAGCCAGATCCGGACCGCCGAATCGATCATCGCCTCCGTCACCGGCAAGCGGCCGCGGCTGATCCGGATGCCGAACGGCGATTTCGACAAGCGGGTGCTGCAGATTGCCAGCGAGCTCGGCTACACGGTCATCCAATGGGATACCGATTCGCTCGACTGGATGAACATCGGCACGGAGAAGATCATCCGCCGCGTCGTCTCGCGCGCCCACCCCGGCGACATCATCCTGATGCACGCCAGCGATTCCAGCAAGCAGACGCACGAGGCGCTGCCGGTCATCATCGACCAGCTCCGGGAGAAAGGCTACACCTTCGTCTCCGTCTCCCGGCTGCTGGCCCAGACCGAAGTGCAGGGCAAATCGGTGCAGGACCGGCCCGGCATGGCACCTTCCGAGCCTCAGGCACCGATGGAGATGTAATTTGCAGCGGCTTCAGGAGACCGAATCCGCGCTCTGCGTGGTTTCGGTCTCTTCCGTCTTCACGAGCCGGTGCAGCATCAGAATCTGGTATGCATTGCAGGCGAACAGCGGCACCATCATGAAAATGACGGCCGATGCGCCGCCCTCGGTGTTCAGGCTCGGCCAGGCTTCAAGCACCGTGACGGCGACCATCAGGAAGAGCGTCGGAATGAACGCCAGCCGGTTCGTCTTCTTCACTTTGATGACGCCGACCGCCCAGGCGCCGGCGAACAGCAGCACCGGCAGCAGCCAGAACATCACGTTCCCGAGCTGCGCCCGCTGTTCATACAGGATGTACCCGAACAGGAAGAGCATGAAAACCGTCGTATAGGCTTGCAGCGTGTTCCACAAATATCCCTTGCGGAAAATGCTGAGCGCGATGTAGTTAAGCGTCAGATACGCGAAAAAGCCCATCTGGCTGAATGCGCCGATCATCACGCCGCTCAGCAGCATCATGCCCGCATTGAACCCGGATGCCTCAATTCCGAGAAATCCGAACGAAGGATCCGTCCACTGCATGATCAGACCTGCCACAACCGCGACCGCGCCTCCGATCGCCATGCAGCTCCAGAACAGAAAGAACCATTTTCTGAGTGTCATTCGCAAAGCCTCCTCTGCTTCAACTCATTTTACCATGACCGGAGCAAAATCAACAGGATAAAGCCGCAAGCGACGTCACATAATAGTGCGCACAGACATTGCAACGCGCGAAGGGAGTCGTGGCTCCGATGGTGAAGCGGCTGCTGATGTCCGCTCTCATGATATCCTGTTTGGTCGCATTGCTCGCCGGCTGCGGTGCGGAACCTTCCGGAGGCGGCGGTCAGTCCATCGAATACCGGGACATGAAACAGATGGTCATCGACATCTTGAAGACGGAGGACGCCCAGAAGGCGCTGCAGGAGCAGTCCCGCATCACCGGCACGGGCGGTTTCCAGATGCTCTCCGCGACGGATCAGGAGAACATCAAGCTGGCGATCAAGGAAGTGCTCCTGTCGCCCGACGCCAGAACCGTGCTCGAAGAGCTGATGACGGACACCCGCTTCGCCGGCGAATTCGCGAAGGCCGTCAACAAGGAGAACAAGCAGATCCACAAGGAACTGCTCAAGGACCCGTCCTACCAGCAGGATCTGGTCTCCGTCTTCAAGGGACCGGAGATGGAGAAGGTCATTCTGGATGCTTTGAGCAGCACGAACTACCGCAAAAGAATCGTGACGATCATGCAGGAGTCGCTCCAGAGTCCGATGATCAAGCTGCAGATGTATGAACTGCTGCGTCAGGCCGTGCGGGAAGAGCTGAATCCGAAGAATGTATCCGGCGCGAAGAAACAGGAAGGACAGGAAGGCGGCGGCGAAAGCGGCGAATCGGAAGGCGAGGACAGCGGCGAAGCCGAAGCCGGAGAAGGCGACGCGGAAGGCAGCTGACGTGAGCTGCCTTCCGCGTCGATTCGTTTCTCAGACGCCGCACTTGGCGATGATCGCCTGAGCGGCTTCCGTATAGATCCGACCGGTCTCCGTATCCGGTTTGTAGACGGACGGCGAGAAATCCGGTTCGGACGGATGGTTGTCCGGCGCGCCGAGCGGGATCTGGGCGAGCAGATCCGTATGCAGCGTCTCGGCCAGCCGGGCGCCGCCGCCCCGGCCGAAGACGTAATCCCGCCCGCCGCATGAAGGGCAGATGTAGTACGACATGTTCTCGATGACGCCGAGAATGTCATGCTTGGTCTTGACCGCCATGGCGCCGGCGCGCGCCGCGACGAACGCCGCGGTGGCGTGCGGCGTCGTCACGATGATCTCCTTGCTCTGCGGGATCATCTGATGGATGTCGAGCGCGACGTCGCCGGTGCCCGGCGGCAGGTCGAGCAGCATATAGTCGAGCTCGCCCCATTCCACCTCGGCGAAGAAATTACGCAGCATCCGGCCGAGCATCGGCCCGCGCCAGACGACCGGGCTGTTGTCTTCGACGAAGAAGCCCATCGACATTACCTTGACGCCGAACCGCTCGATCGGCACGATGCGCTCGTTCTCGACGGCCGGGCGCTCCTCGATGCCCATCATGTCGGGCACGCTGAAGCCGTAGATGTCGGCGTCGATGATGCCGACGCGCTTGCCGAGCCGCGCGAGGGCGGCGGCCAGATTGACGGTCACCGTCGATTTGCCGACGCCGCCCTTGCCGCTGGCGATGGCGATGAACTGCACCCCGCTGTCCGGCCGGAGCAGCGGGTGCGCCTCCAGGCCGGCCGCGTGGCCCTTGACCGGGCCCGCGCCGGCCCCTTGCGCGGCGCCGCCCGCTCCGCTGCCGCCGCCGTCTGCCCGGAACCGCAGATGCACGGTTTCCGCGCCGACGGCGGCGAGCGCTTCGCGCAGCGCCGCTTCGAGCGGGGCCTCCGGCTCCCCGCTCGGGGTGAGGACCGTCATCGACACATGACGGTCCTTCACCACGACATCGCGGACCGCGATGCCCGGTCCGCCTTCACCGCCCGGCCGTTTCACCCGGCCGACCGCTTCCAATACCTGTTCGCGTGTCAACACTGCGCTGCACCTCGTATCCCGTACCGATTGTCCGTAATCCGTACTGATTTTCACCAAACCGAGCTTATTATACCACAACGCGCTCCGAACATCAGGCCGGAAGCGGTCAGCCGGATGCCGCCCTCTTCTCCGGCTCGTACGATCCGGCGGCTTCCGCCGCATCTTCCGGCCCTTCGCTTCTTTCCGTCCTGCGCGCGCCGATGCGCTCACCGGAGACGTACCGCAGGATGCCCTGATAGATGCTGGCCGCCGCCGCCCGCTGGTACTCGGGATCGGTCAGCCTGCCGGCCTCCTGCGGATTCGACAGGAAGCCCACCTCGACGAGCACGCTCGGAATATCCTCGATCGCCTTCAGCAGAAACACTTCATTCACTTTGCCGGCGCTGCGGTTCGTGTTCTCGAGATTGCGCCGGATTTCGTCCTGGATCAGCGCGGCGAGCTCGGCGTTGTCGGGATGATTCGGATAGTAGAACGTCTGCGCGCCATGCCAGCGCGGCGACGGGATGCTGTTCATGTGAATGCTGACGACAAGATCGGGCTTCTCCCTGCGAATCAGCTCCACCCGCCGCATCAAATCCTCGGTCTTGCGGCGGCTGAAGCCCCTCGTCCCCTCGTCGGCCAGGTCCCGGTCGTCCTCGCGCGTCATGATGACCAGCGCGCCCGCCTGCTGCAAATAGTCGCGCAAATACAGCGCAATCGCCAGATTGAGATCCTTCTCCACGGCGCCCCGCTTGCTGACCGCGCCGCCGTCCACGCCGCCGTGTCCCGCATCCACCACGATCGTTTTGCCCGAGAGCGGCAGCGTCCAATACGTCCATGTCTGCGTTGCGGGGGTATCCTGCAGGAGCAGAAAGACGACCAGCAGCGCGCAGGCCGCGCCTGCGGCGAGGCGCAGCACGCTCCGGTAAGGGATCCAGATGACCATCCGTCTTCTTGAGCGCCGCATAGACAAATAACCACCCCAGTCCCGCTTTCGCGCATGTCCGGCCGGCGCCCTCCTTGAGGCGTGATCCGGCGTCCATACACTATATGGGACGAGGCGGTTATTTATGAACAAGCCATGCCAAGTGGATTCGGTTCAGGACTGCGCCGGCTGCACGGCCATCCCTTCGATCAGAATGCGCGCCACTTCCGGCCGCGAGAATTCCGGCGGCGGGCAGATGCCGCTTCTCAGCATCTCGCGCACCTTCGTGCCGGACAGCGCCACGTGATCCTCCTTGCCGTGCGGGCACGTCTTGGGCGACGCCATGCTGCCGCATTTCTTGCAGAAGAAGCTGTGTTCAAAATAAAGCGGCGTAATCCCCAGATCTTCCGGCTTGAACGTCTTCAGGAGATCCTGCGCTTCATACGTGCCGTAGTAGTCGCCCACGCCGGCATGGTCGCGGCCGACGATGAAGTGGGTGCAGCCGTAATTTTTGCGCACGATCGCATGGAAGACCGCTTCCCGGGGGCCGGCGTAGCGCATCGCGGCCGGGAAGACGCCGAGGAAGACGCGGTCCTTCGGATAATAGTGCTCGAGCAGCGCCAGATAGCTCTTCATCCGCACTTCGGCCGGCACATCGTCCGATTTCGTCTCGCCGACGAGCGGATTGAGGAACAGCCCGTCGACGATCTCCATCGCGCACTTCTGAATATATTCATGCGCGCGGTGGACCGGGTTGCGCGTCTGGAACCCGACGACCGTCTTCCAGCCCTTCTCGGCGAAGATGCGCCGCGTCTCCGCCGGATCGAAATAAAACTCCCGGAACTTCTCCGGCTGCGGCCGGTTCAGCACCGTGACCGGCCCGCCGACGTAGACGTTCGGCCGTTCGAACAGCTTTGCGACGCCCGGATGCGCGGGATCGTCGGTCTTGAACACCTTCACCGCCTCACGCTTCTGGTCGACGGTATAGATGCTCTCGATGTCGATGATGCCGTAAATGACGCCGTCTTCGCCCTTCAGCGCGGCGCGGCTTCCCTTGCCCAGCTTCGCCGCCAGCTCCGGCTCGACCGCCAGCGTGATCGGGATGCTCCAGACCAGCCCGCTCGCGAGCCGCATATTTTCCACGACGCTCTCGTAATCTTCCTGCGTCATGAAGCCCGTGAGCGGCGAGAACGCGCCCACGCCGATCAGATCCAGATCGGAGATCGTCCAGGTGCTCACCGGTATGACCGGAAGCTTGCCCGCTTCGGCAAGCAGCCGCTCACGCTCGCTTGCTTCCGCGATGCGGCTCACCAATGTGCCGCCGTGTGGCTTAATGCTCATGCCGTCGGTTCCTCCCTGCTTGAATATGCCGAAGCGCTCCGGTGATCCGGCGCACGCTCCGGAACGTGTCGGTTTCAAGTGTGTCTGTCTTATTTGTGCAGCCCGCACTCCGTCTTGTCCGTGCCGGCCCAGCGGCCCGCGCGCGGATCTTCGCCCGGCATGACCGGACGCGTGCAGTACGCGCAGCCGATGCTCGGATAGTTCTGGTCGTGCAGCGGGTTGTAAATGACATCGTTCGCGCGGATGTAATTCCAGACATCGTCCGACGTCCAGCTTGCGAGCGGATTGAACTTCACGAGGCCGAATTTCGCATCGTATTCAATCTTCTTCGCGTTCGCGCGGGTCGGCGCCTGATCGCGGCGGATACCGGTGATCCAGGCTTCATAGCCGGCCAGAAACTTCGAGAGCGGCTCCACCTTGCGCAGATTGCAGCACTTGTTCGGATCCGATTTCCACAGCTCCTCGCCGTACTTGGCCGCCTGTTCCTCCGGCGTCAGTTCCGGCTTCACCTGGATGAACTTCTTGCCGTACTTCTGCTCCAGCCGGTCGCGCGTCTCGTACGTTTCTTTGAAGTGGAAATCCGTATCCAGATAGAAAATGTCGGTCTGCGGGCTGATCTTCTGCAGCATGTCGACGAGGACGACATCTTCCGCCCCGAAACTGCAGGCGAACGCAATATTCGGGAACGTCTCGACGGCAAACTTCAGGATCGCCTCCGGGGATTCGTGCTCCAGGCTCACCGCCTTTTCGGCTATCAGCGCTTCTTTCTCGAGCAGATTCATTCGTCCGTACCTCCACTCAGCATTCCTAGTTCTTTTCTATGCTTTAACTCTAGTATATGATGGTTAGCGTAAAACGACAACTGCGGATATTGTTCAAACCGATGCTTTTGCGCATGTTTATCCATTCTTGAATACAAAAAAGCCTCTCCGGAGGCCGGAGAGGCTTCGTATGCGGCGGTTGCTCAGCGCTTCGAGAATTGAGGCGCGCGGCGTGCCGCTTTGAGACCGTATTTCTTCCGTTCTTTCATGCGCGGATCGCGCGTCAGGAACCCTGCGCGCTTCAGCGCCGGCCGGAATTCCGGATCGGCTTTCAGCAGGGCGCGTGCAATGCCGTGGCGGATGGCGCCGGCTTGACCGGTCGTGCCGCCGCCGTTGGCGATGACGATGACGTCATATTTGTTCAGCGTATCGGTGAGCGCCAGCGGCTGCTTGACGATCAGCTTCAGCGTCTCTTGGCCGAAATACGAATCCAGGTCGCGCTTGTTGACGATGATGCGGCCTTCGCCCGGCACGAGGCGGACGCGCGCGGTCGACGTTTTGCGGCGGCCGGTTCCGTAGTATTGTACTTGAGCCATGAACCTGTCCTCCCTTAGGAATTAACCCTTCAGTTCGTAGACTTGCGGATTCTGCGCCTGATGCGGATGCTCCGGACCCGCATACACTTTCAGCTTCAGCTTGAGTCTTTCGCCAAGCCGGTTCTTCGGCAGCATGCCGTGCACGGCGAGCTCGACCATGCGAGCCGGGTTGTTCTTCAGCATGTCGCCTGCCGTCGTCACTTTCAGTCCGCCCGGGTATCCCGAGTGACGATAGTATTTCTTCTTCTGCAGCTTCTTGCCGGTCAGATGCACCTTGTCCGCATTCACGATGATGACGAAATCGCCCGTGTCCACATGCGGCGTGAATTGCGGCTTGTGCTTGCCGCGGATCAGTGCGGCCGCTTCGCTCGCCAGACGGCCGAGCGTCTGGCCTGCCGCGTCGATGACGTACCATTTGCGTTCGACTTCGTTCGGCTTGGCCATGTACGTAGTACGCATGCTTATGTCCTCCTCCGATTGCTGCGCGCCCGAGAGCGCGGCTTGCCGTCTATTCCAAATTTCGTATCCGGTATGTCAGTTCGTGTCAACGTTGCGGGGCGTACCCGAAATGGCGTCGGGACCGCGCCGCGATCACATGCCATTGCTGCGTAGAACATGCGAAAACAAGCGTTCTCTCTTGGCCGGGGCCGTGGGATAGCCACCAAGAAAGCACAAGTTATATTCTACTATAGGATGTCTTGCTCTGCAAGGCCTATTGTTTCATTGTCAGTGTCAAGCTAGCGTGGGCAGTCATTTAAGATGCTTGGAACGCGAACCCCGAA
>NZ_CAJRAY010000091.1:0-1397 GCF_907165215.1 Thermobacillus xylanilyticus
TTGGGGTTCGCGTTCCAAGCATCTTAAATGACTGCCCACGCTAGCTTGACACTGACCCATAACGGCCGGCGGTTGACAGGGGAAAACGCGCATATTACAATTAGGAGCAATGATCTCTGACATGACCAGAATCGATGACGGGAAAGAGTAATCCGGAACCGCATCCGCAGAGAGGGCGGCCGCCGGCTGCAAGCCGCCTGTTGACGACCGGATGAAAGACCTCCCCGAGATTTCCGTGCGAACGGTCCGCGCATCCGTGCGTCGGCGCCCAGTAGTGCGGAACGCGGCCGGGCGTTAACCGGAACAACGAGCAAGTGCGATCGGCGTTTTCGCAGAGCCATGCGGCGCATTGAGCGCGCACAGGCCGCGGATGCCGGCAACCGCACTTGGAAGCTGGGTGGCACCACGGGAGCGCAGGCTCTCGTCCCTGACGGGACGGGGGCCTTTTATCATGTTCGGGGAGCCCGGACCATCGATCGATCGCAAGTTCAAGTCCAGACAGACGGGGTGATCTTATGGCATTTCAACGGCCGCCGGGAACGCAGGACATTCTGCCCGGCAGCGCGGCGGTCTGGCAGCGCGTTGAAGCAGCGGCGCGCGAGCTGTGCCGCCGGTTCAATTACCGCGAGATTCGCACGCCGATCTTCGAGGCGACCGAGCTGTTCCGGCGGGGTGTCGGCGAGACGACCGACATCGTCGAGAAGGAGATGTACACGTTCGAGGACCGCGGCGGGCGGAGCGTGACGCTGCGGCCGGAAGGAACGGCCGGCGTCGTGCGGGCCTATGTCGAGAACAAGCTGTACGGCGAGCCGGACCCGGCGAAGCTGTACTACATCGGCCCGATGTTCCGCTACGAGCGGGCACAGGCGGGACGCTACCGCCAGTTCCACCAGTTCGGCGTCGAGGCGATCGGGTCGACCGATCCCGCGCTGGATGCGGAAGTGATCGCGCTCGGCGCGATGTTCTACCGCGAGATCGGCCTTGACAACGTCCGCGTCGAGATCAACTCCGTCGGCACGCCGGAAGTCCGCGCCGCGTTCCGCGGCCGGCTGCTCGAGTTCCTCGAGCCGCTCAAGGATCAGCTCTGCGAAGACTGCCGCAAGCGGATGGAACGCAACCCGCTGCGCGTGCTCGACTGCAAGGTCGACCAGGACAAATTCGGCGGGGCGCCGTCGATTCTCGACAGTCTGAATGAGGAATGCCGGACGCATTTCGAGAAGGTGCAGCAGTTCCTAGCGGCGATGGACATTCCGTTCGCAATCAACCACCGGCTCGTCCGCGGCCTCGACTACTACACGCACACCGCCTTCGAATATAAGGCGGAAGGGATCGGCGCGATCGACACGATCGGCGGCGGCGGCCGCTACAACGGCCTTGTGCGGGAGATCGGCGGCCCC
>NZ_CAJRAY010000091.1:1766-49228 GCF_907165215.1 Thermobacillus xylanilyticus
GCGTCGGCCTCGGCATCGGGCTCGAGCGGACCGTGCTGCTGCTCGAGCAGCAGCAGGAAGCGGCCGGCGAGACGATCGACGTCTATCTCATCGGGCTCGGCGATGCGGCGGAGCGGGAGACGGTCCGGCTGCTGCACGCGCTGCGCCAGGCGGGGCTCAAGGCGGAGCGCGACTACGCCGGCCGCAAGATGAAGGCGCAGCTCAAGGCGGCGGACCGGCTGAACGCCCGGTACGCGGCCATTCTCGGCGACGACGAGCTGGCGCGCGGCGAGATCGCGCTGAAAGCGATGGCGACCGGCGAGCAGCGGTTCGTGAAGCTGGACGAGCTGGCGTCCGCCGTGCGCGAAGCATTGTAATTCCGACCGTCGCAAGACGGGTTAAACCATCAAACCATGCAAAGGGAGTCGAAGAAAATGACGCTCAGAACCCATGAATGCGGCACGCTGACGAAAGCGGACGTTGGCAAAGAGGTGACGCTCAGCGGCTGGGTGCAGCGCTACCGCGACCTCGGCGGCGTCCTGTTCATCGACCTGCGCGACCGGACCGGCATCGTGCAGATCGTGTTCAATCCCGCCTTCTCGCAGGAAGCGCATGCGATCGCCGACCGCGTGCGCAGCGAGTATGTGCTCAACGTGCGGGGCGAAGTGGTGCACCGCGATCCGGAGACGTACAACCCGAACATTCCGACGGGCGAGATCGAGGTGCGCGTGAAGCACATCGAAATTCTGAACCCGGCGAAGACGCCGCCGTTTCCGATCGAGGACGGCATTGACGTCGACGAGTCGGTGCGGCTGAAATACCGCTACCTCGACCTGCGCCGGCCGGAAATGCAGCGGACGCTGATGCTGCGCTCGAAGGCGGCCAAGGTGTTCCGCGATTACCTCGACGCCAACGGATTCATCGAGATCGAAACGCCGATTCTGACGAAGAGCACGCCGGAAGGGGCGCGCGACTATCTCGTGCCGAGCCGGCTGCATCCGGAAGAATTCTACGCGCTGCCGCAGTCGCCGCAGATCTATAAGCAGCTCCTGATGGTCGGCGGGCTTGAGCGGTATTATCAAATCGCCCGCTGCTTCCGCGACGAGGACCTGCGTGCGGACCGGCAGCCGGAGTTCACCCAGGTCGACATCGAGACGTCGTTCCTGTCGCGCGATGAGCTGCTCGATCTGATGGAAGAGCTGGTCGTCAAGCTGTTCAAGGAGACGATCGGCGTCGATATTCCGCGTCCGTTCCAACGCCTCTCCTACCAGGAAGCGATGGACAAATACGGTTCCGACAAGCCGGATCTCCGGTTCGGCCTTGAAATGGTCGACATCACGGACATTGTGAGCGGCAGCGACGTGAAAGTGTTCGCTTCGGTGGCCGCGTCGGGCGGCGTCGTCAAGGCGCTGAACGCGAAAGGCTGCGCGAACTGGAGCCGCAAGGAGCTCGACGATCTGCAGCCGTTCGCGGCCCGCTACGGCGGCAAAGGGCTGGCCTGGGTGACGGTGAAGGAAGGCGAATGGCGCGGTCCGATCGTGAAATTTTTCAAACCGGAAGAAATCGCGGCGCTTACGGAGCGGCTCGGCGTGGAAGAAGGCGACCTGCTCCTGTTCTCCGCCGACAAGAAGAAGGTTGTCGCCGACGTGCTCGGCAATCTGCGCCTGATGGTCGGCAAACGGCTCGGCCTGATCGACGAGTCCGCTTTCAAGTTCGCCTGGATCGTCGACTTCCCGCTGCTCTCGTGGGACGAGGAAGCGAAGCGGTATGTGGCGCTGCACCATCCGTTCACGCGGCCGAAGGACGAGGATCTGCCGCTGTTCGACAGCGATCCCGGTGCAATCCGCGCGCAAGCCTACGATCTCGTGCTAAACGGCTATGAAGTCGGCGGCGGTTCGATGCGGATCTACAAGCGGGAAGTGCAGGAGAAAATGTTCAAGGCGCTCGGCTTCACGATGGAGGAGGCGCGCGAGAAGTTCGGCTTCCTGCTTGACGCGTTCGAATACGGCACCCCGCCGCACGGCGGCATCGCCTTCGGCCTCGACCGGCTGGTCATGCTGCTGGCGGGCCGGACGAACCTGCGCGAGACGATCGCGTTCCCGAAGACGGCGAACGCGTCCGATCCGATGATGGATGCGCCGTCGCGCGTCGAGCGCGAGCAGCTCGCGGAGCTGCACATCCGCACGGTGCCGAAGCCGGGCGCGAAGCCGCAGCAGCAATCGCAGCAGCAGGAAGCGCTGCAGCCGCAGGCCGAGTAAGGGAGGACGCCGCAGAATATGCTTCACCAATTTTCCCGCACCGAACTGGCTATCGGACCGGAAGGGCTCGAGGTGATGAAGCGGAGCACGGTCGCCGTGCTCGGCATCGGCGGCGTCGGATCGATCGCTGCCGAGGCGCTGGCCCGCACGGGTGTCGGCCGGGTCATCATGATTGACAAGGACGTCGTCGACATCACGAACGTGAACCGTCAGGTGCATGCCCTGACGACAACGATCGGGCAGCCGAAGGCCGAGCTGATGCGCGACCGGATCAAGCAGATCAATCCGGAGTGCGACGCGATTGCGCTGCGGATGTTCTACACGGAAGAGACGAGCGAGGAACTGTTCAAGTACGATCTCGATTACGTGCTGGACTGCTCGGACACGATCACCTACAAGATCCTGCTGATCAAGGAGTGCCTGAAGCGGAACATTCCGATCATCTCGAGCATGGGCGCGGCGAACCGGATGGATCCGACGAAGTTCCAGGTTGCGGACATCTCGAAAACCCACATGGACCCGATGGCGCGGGTCATCCGCACGAAACTGCGGGAAGCCGGCATCCGCAAAGGCGTCAAGGTCGTCTTCTCGACCGAGCCGCCGATCAAGCCGCGCCGCGACGTGACGGAGAAGATTGTCCCGGAGAACGCGCCGAACATCCGCAAGGCGCAGCAGCCGCCGGCGAGCAATGCCTTCGTTCCGCCGGTTGCCGGACTCATCATGGTCAGCGTCGCCGTGCGCGACCTGCTCGCCGCCGGCGGCGTGCGGGTCTAGAATCATAAAAACCAATCGGCCGCCCGGCTTACGCGCCGGCGGCCGATCTTTTTGTAAACGAAAACCCCCAGTTCGACTGGGGGTTCAGGAAAGCTTAGAGCTATGAGTGGCCATCCCTTGAACTTCAATGATAACATGGAAGCTGGTCTGCCAACCGCTACCATATATCTAGGAGGACAAGGGATGGACAAAAGCAGTCTAGCACACAACAAATGGAACTGTAAATATCATATCGTATTTGCCCCAAAGTACCGTAGACAGGTGATCTATGGGAAATTAAAGAGGGAGATCGGAAAGATTCTTCGAGAGTTGTGTGAACGAATAGGTGTGGAGATCATCGAAGCAGAAGCATGCCCGGATCATATTCACATGCTGGTGAGCATTCCGCCCAAGCTCAGTGTGTCCGAATTTATGGGGTATTTAAAGGGAAAAAGTTCCCTCATGATCTTCGATAAATTCGCAAACATGAAGTACCGGTATGGAAACCGGCAATTTTGGTGCAGAGGGTACTATGTGGATACCGTGGGCCGTAACAAAAAGGTGATTGAGGAATACATTCGCAATCAGCTAACAGAGGATAAGAACTACGAACAACTCACGATGAAAGAACTCTTTGACCCGTTTACGGGTGAGTCGGTAAAAAAGGGCAAATAAAAGAGCCCCTTTAGGGGCTGCCTGAGATGATACGCGGTTGGCAGACTTTCAATGCGCCTTTGAGGCGCTTGCTTGCACCATGCCCTTATAGGGCTGATGGAAGCCACCGGCTAAGCCGGTGGTTATGACTGCCTGCGATGTCAAATTCCCTCCTTCGCTTCGGCAATCAGCTCAACAGGCGCCGCCCACGGCGGTCAGCACCGGCGGCAGCTTGATGTTGTACTTTTCCGGATGCGCCACCACATCCCGCACGTCCATGACGACGGGGATGACATCATCGCCTTTGTAGAACGTTTTCGGTCCGAGCTGAGTCATCGGGGGATGGTACAAAATCTTGATCGCGCGGCAGAACAGCGGCTCGAGCAGGGTGACGAACCAGCGAATGCCGTGCTCCCTGGCGACCAGGACGGCGGCCGCCACCAGATCATCGACATATTTGCCGCGGTGTTCCGGAAGCACCGCGTATTTGTCGATCTCCGCCACCTTCCGGCGATCGCTGACAAGTTCCGGCATCCGGCTCATGTCCGCGACCGTTTCGAAGGCACTGACTCCCGGCAGGAACGGCTTGAATTCGGCGGTGCCGACGGGCTGGCCTTCGGGTGTCAGGACGAGCCAACGCTCCAGCACGGACGGCGAAAATTCGAAATCATATCCCTTCTCTCGCCATGCGGTCATCCAGATGAAGTTGTAGTACGCCAGATCCTGTTCCGTCGTGACGCGCTTGAGCATACGGTCCTCCCCTTTCATTTCTTTGTAAGCCATTAATTGACTGAATTTACTTTCAACGACATTCTATCAAATCCGTCCAGCGTACCAAATCAAACCATAAGCCTATTTCCCTTGGTTCAAGAGGACGAGGATAAATCGAAATTCGCCGTCGAACATTGTCAATGACTGTAAGAAAAATTGTTTGTCGACATTCTCGGACGGGAAAAATGACCCGCGGGCGGCAAGGTGGCGAACACATGTGCGAATATGCTATCATCAACGTAAGCGAGGGTGGGATGACGGACATGGATTTGTTCACCTATCAAGACGAACAAACGCCCCGCGCCCGGCTGCTTGCGGACCGGATGCGTCCCGAGACGCTGGACGATTATGTCGGGCAAGAACATATTCTCGGTCCCGGCAAGCTGCTGCGCAGGGCGATCGAGGCTGACCAGGTGACGTCGATTCTGCTGTACGGCCCGCCGGGCTGCGGCAAAACGACGCTCGCCCATATCATTTCGAAGCGGACGCAGGGCGAGTTCGTCCGGCTGAACGCCGTGGACGCGTCGGTCAAGGACGTGCGGGACGTCATCGACCGGGCGCGGGAGCTGAAGGCGCTGTACGGGAAGAAGACGATCCTGTTCCTCGACGAGGTGCACCGGTTCAACACGGCTCGTCAGGACGCGCTCTTGCCCGCGGTGGAGCAGGGCATCATCGTGTTCATCGGCGCAACGACCGAGAATCCGTTTCACCATGTGAACGGCGCGCTGCTCTCGCGTTCGACGCTGTTCCGCCTTGAACCGCTGACGACGGAGCATGTGATGACGGCGCTGCGCCGCGCGCTGGCCGACCGCGAGCGCGGGCTCGGCTTCATGAAGCTTCAGGTCGACGATGAAGCGCTGGAGCATATCGCGCGGACGGCCGGAGGCGACATCCGGCGGGCGCTCAATGCGCTCGAACTGGCGGCGGTTACAACTTCGTCCCGGCCGGACGGCACCGTGCACATCACGCTCGAGGTGGCGGAAGAATCGATCCGCCAGCCGACGGTGAAGGCGGATCCTTCGACGCAGTACGATGTGCTCTCGGCGTTCCACAAAAGCATCCGCGGTTCGAGCGATGCCGCCTTGTTCTGGTTCCTGTACGCGGTGGAGAAGCTCGGCATGGATCCGATGGTGTTTCTCCGCCGGCTGATTGTGGCGTGCAGCGAGGACATCGGCCTGGCCAATCCGCAGGCGATGGTGCAGGCGGTGACGGCGATGGACGCCTACCACAAGATCGGCTGGCCGGAGGCGAAGTACAACATTGCGCAAGCGATTCTGTTCGCGGTCGAAAGTCCGAAGTCGAACGCAACCGCTGCAGCCATCAGCCGCGTCATGAACGCGATCGAATCGGCCGGAACGATGGAGGTGCCGCTGCACTTGCGCGACGCGCACTACAAGGGAGCGGAGAAACTCGGACACGTCGGCTACAAATATCCGCACGACTACCCGGGGCATTATGTCGAGCAGCAGTATCTGCCTGACCGGCTCGACGGCAAAATTTTCTATGAGGCGACAACCCAGGGTATGGAGGAAAAAATACACATCAACCAGCAGAAAAGGCGCAAATCGGGCAGATCGTGACTTCACGGCGGAAAATGGTCAATTCCGCCCGGCAAAGGTTCATAAAGGTCAACCTTAATCGAATAAGGATAACTAAAGCGCGGTCGCAGACATTTGACGCGCGGGGGCAATATGGCATAAACTTTTGATATAAGCATTCTTTATAAATAGGCTGTCGCAGGACGCCATCATTTTTCAGAGGAGGTGCACCTGTCCCGCACGGCTTCCGCCCGGCGGAACGGCGGGATCAGGGAATCGGTGGGCAGTGACCCGTTACCCATATGGCTAAGTCTTTTGCTGGTCGTATTCCTGGTGTTCATGAACGGATTCTTCGTGGCGGCGGAATTCGCGATGGTGAAAGTCCGCGGCAGCAGGATCGACACGCTCGTGCAGGAAGGACACAAGCGCGCCAAGCTGGCCGAGAATTTGACCAGTAATCTGGACGCATATTTGTCCGCGTGCCAGCTCGGGATTACGCTTGCGTCGCTGGGGCTCGGCTGGATCGGCGAGCCGGCGGTGGCCGATCTGCTGGAGCCGGTGCTGCACGCTGCGGGCGTTGAGAACGACGTCATCTTGCATACGATTTCATTCGCGATCGCGTTCTCGATCATCACGTTCCTGCATATCGTGCTGGGCGAACTGGCGCCGAAGACGCTGGCCATCCGCAAGGCGGAGGGCGTCACGCTGTGGGCGGCGGGGCCGATGATCGCGTTCCACAAGCTGATGTACCCGTTCATCTGGTTCCTGAACGGCACCGCGAACCGCATGCTGCGCCTGATCGGCATCGCCCCGGCGTCGGAGCACGAGTCGGCGCACACGGAGGAAGAGATCCGGATTCTGATGAAGGAGTCCCACAAGAGCGGTCTGATCGACAACACCGAACTGACGCTCGTGGACAACATCTTCGAATTCGCGGAGACGACGGCCCGGGAGATCATGATTCCGCGCACCGAAATGAACGTCCTGTACGCGAACCTGTCGTTCGAGGAGAACAAGGCGATCGCGCTGCAGGAAATGCACACCCGGTATCCGGTCTGCGAGAACGACAAGGACAACATCATCGGTTTTGTCCACATCAAGGACATCCTGCGGGCTGACGGGAAGAAGCCGCAGAGCATCCTGGAGATACTGCGTCCGATTACGACCGTGCCGGAATCGATGCAGATCAGCCATTTGCTCAAATTGATGCAGAAGAAGAAGACGCAGATCGCGATTCTGATTGACGAGTACGGCGGAACGTCGGGACTTGTCACGCTTGAGGACATCATGGAAGAGATCGTCGGCGAGATTCAGGACGAGTTCGACGAGGAGCGGCCGGACATCGAGCGCAAGGACGAGACGACGTACTCGATCAACGGGCTTCTGCTCATCGAGGAAGTGAACAGCTTCTTCAACCTCGACATTGAGTCCGACGACTACGATACGATCGGCGGATGGATCTATTCGCAGATCGAGATTCCGCCGAAGCGCGGCCAAGGCGTATTCTACAAGGATACGCACAAGTTCGTGATCGAAGAGACGGATCATCTGCGCATCTCGCGCATCACCGTCCGGATCATCCGGGACAACGAGAACAGCGAGGGACTGCTGACGGCCGAGAAGACGGGCTGATGCGGCTCCCTCGTCAACGAGGAAACCTCCGGGACTGCGCCGCTGGCGCATGACCGGAGGTTTCGGTGCTTTGCGGATGGTCTCCGCGGATTATCGGACGGCGCCCGGGGCCAAAGCCGCCGGATCGTTCTTGTGCACGCGCTCGATCGTGCCGCCGCCGAGGCATTCGTCGCCGTCGTAGAAGACGACGGCCTGGCCGGGCGTGACCGCGCGCTGCGGCGAGTCGAAGACGACTTCGGCAGTGCCGTCCTCGTGCAGCGTCACCGTGACGCCCTGGTCCGGCTGGCGGTAGCGGAATTTCGCCGTGCAGCGGAACGGTCCCTCCGGCTTGTGCGGCGGAATCCAGTTCACGCCGCTCGCCGTCAGCCCGTTCGAGTACAGGGCGGGGTGACGGTCGCCCTGCACGACGAGCAGCTCGTTGCGCTCCAGATCCTTGTCCGCGACGAACCAGGGCTCGCCCGTGCCCGTGCCGCCGATGCCGAGTCCCTGCCGCTGGCCGAGCGTGTAGTACATCAGGCCGTCATGCCGGCCCATGACCTTGCCGGTCGTCAGATCGACGATGTTGCCCGGCCGGGCGGGCAGATAGTTGCTGAGGAACTCCCTGAAATTGCGCTCGCCGATGAAGCAGATGCCGGTGCTGTCCTTCTTGCCGGCCGTGGCCAGTCCGGCTTCCGCCGCAATGCGCCGCACTTCGGGCTTCTTCAGATGGCCGATCGGGAACATGGCCTTCCCGAGCTGCCGCTGGCTCAGCGCGTGGAGGAAGTAGGTCTGGTCCTTGTTCGGATCGGCGCCGCGCAGAAGGCGCACGCTTCCCCCGGCCCGGTCAATCTGCGCGTAGTGGCCCGTCGCCAGGAAGTCCGCGCCAAGCTCGAGCGCCTTCTCCAGAAACTCGCCGAATTTGATTTCGCGGTTGCACATGACGTCGGGATTCGGCGTCCGGCCGCGTTCGTATTCCGCGAGGAAATACGCGAATACTTTATCATAGTAAGGTTTCTCGAAATTGACCGTGTACATCGGAATGCCGATCTGGCTGCAGACGCGCCGCACGTCTTCCGCGTCCTCGTCCGCCGTGCAGCGGCCGAATTCGTCCGTGTCGTCCCAGTTTTTCATGAACACGCCGACGACGTCGTACCCCTGCTGCTTGAGCAGCAGCGCGGCGACGGACGAGTCGACGCCGCCCGACATGCCGACGACGACGCGCGTCTTGGATGGATCTTTCGTCATCATTTGTATCACCGCCTGTTTGCACATTGTAACACAAATGCGAAAATATTTTCACCGTTCCGGCAGCAATCTGGAACACAATCCGACCGAATTGTGATACCATATGGTGATGATAGGAATACCGCGAATTGATTTTGGGACAGAATGGTAAAGCGGGGTGCCAAAACAGTGAAAATTTCGACGAAAGGCCGCTACGGTCTGACGATCATGATGGAACTTGCAGCAAAATACGGCGAAGGGCCTCAGTCTTTGAAGAGCATTGCCGAACGCAACAGCTTGTCCGAACATTATCTGGAGCAGCTCGTCGCGCCGCTGCGCAACGCCGGTCTCGTCAAGAGCATTCGCGGCGCTTACGGCGGTTACGTGTTGTCGAAGGAACCGGAGCAGATCACGTCCGGAGACGTCATCCGCATTCTGGAAGGGCCGATCTCGCCCGTTGACTTCACGGAAGAAGACGATCCGGCAAAGCGGGACCTATGGCTCCGCATCCGCGATGCGATCGCGAATGTGCTGGACTCCACGACGCTGGCCGATCTGATCGCGTATCAGGGCGAACGCGAACAGGACAGCTACATGTTCTACATTTGATTCGCTCAGGGCGCATCACCGGAACAGGAAACGGAGCTTGACGGAATGAAAGGCATCTATCTGGACCACGCCGCATCCGCGCCGCTGCTGCCCGAGGTGGCCGAGGCCATGCTGGACGTCATGCGCGACGGACCGGGGAATCCTTCGAGTCTGCACGCATTCGGGCGCGCCGCGCGGGCGCGGCTGACCGATGCACGGGACCGCATCGCCGCGAAGCTGAACTGCAAGCCGTCAGAAATCGTCTTTACTTCAGGGGGGACCGAGAGCGACAACGCCGCGGTCATCGGCGCTTCGCGCGCGCTCAGGCGCCGGGGGAAGACGCATATCGTCGTATCGGCGATCGAGCACCACGCCGTCCTCCACGCGGCGGATGCGCTCGAGCGCGAAGGATTCGCCGTGACGCGCGTTCTGCCGGATTCGACCGGCTACATCGATCCGGCGGCGGTGGAAGAGGCGCTCCGGCCGGAGACGGGGCTCGTCAGCGTCATGTGGGCGAACAACGAAGTCGGCACGATCCAGCCGATCCATCAGATCGGCGGGCGCCTCAAGGAACGCGGCATCGTCTTCCATGTCGACGCCGTGCAGGCGCTCGGCGCGGTGCCGATCGACCTTCAGGAGACGCCGGCCGGCCTCGTCAGCTTCTCGGCGCACAAGCTGGGCGGCCCGCAAGGGATCGGCGCCCTCTACATCGCCGCCGGTACGCCGTTTGAATCGCTGATCCACGGCGGTTCCCAGGAGCGGAAGCGCCGGGCCGGCACCGAGAACGTGGCCGCCGCCTGGGGATTCGCGCGCGCGGTCGAGCTGGCGGTCGAACGGATGGATCAGAAATCCCGGCGCCTGGCGGCGCTCCGGGACCGGCTCGAAGCGCTCCTGATCGGCAAGCTCGGCCCTGCGGGCGCCATCGTGAACGGCCGCATCGGAAGCCGGCTGCCGCATGTGACGAACATCAGCTTCGTCGGCGCGGATACGGAGACGCTGCTCATGGCGCTCGACCTCGAAGGCATCGCCGCGGCCAGCGGCTCCGCCTGCTCTTCAGGATCGCTCGAGCGGTCGCATGTGCTGAAAGCGATGGGGCTGCCGGAAGAGCGCCTGAAGTCGGCCGTGCGTTTCAGCTTCGGCCCTTCGAACACGATGGAAGAAATCGAGACAGCCGCAGAAAAAATTGCAACCATAGCAGATCGCCTGCGTAATAAATGAAAGGGGCGCAATCCCCGTGCTAAGCGCGCAGCGTTTGATCGGTCTGCCGGTCATTGACGAGAAGACCGGCCATCGGACGGGCAAGGTGCTCGATCTGTGGTTTGACGAGCACTGGTCGCTCCGCGGATTTCTTCTGAAAGCCAGACGGTGGTGGTTCAAAAGGTATTACGACGCCGCGCTCTGGGAGAGCGTCACGGCCTGCGGCAGCGACGCGATCCTCATCTCGGACAAAAGCGCCGTCAAACGGCTGGAAGCGGCCGAGATCGGCCGAACGTTCCATACCGGGCAGATCCGGCTGAAAGATCTTCCGGTCATCACCGATGAAGGCAGGCAGCTCGGACGCGTATCGGATGTTTATTTTCAAGGATTTCAGGGTACACCAATTACAGGCTTTGAATTGACGGACGGCTTTGTCTCGGATCTGATCGAAGGGCGCAAGCGGCTCAAGATTCCCGCGGACCCCGAATTGTTGAAACTCGGGGAGAACGCGATACTCGTCCCCGCCCGATGCGAACATGACCTGGAGGCCTTCGTCACGGAATCGGGATAGCAGGGAGCAATGCAAGTATGAGATGTCCAAATTGCAATTCCAAAGACATCGGGAAGATCGGTTCGCACCAGTACTACTGCTGGGGATGCTTCATCGAACTGACGGTCAACGGCGACAAAATGTCGGTATTCCAGGTGGAAGAAGACGGCACGCTCAGTTCGCTCGATGACCTGTTCTTCGATGAACCGACGGTCGAGCAGCAGATGCACGCCAATTGAAGTGCCGGCTTCACAAGCCGGCGGCAGGACGAGGCGGTCCGCGCAAGATGCGGGCCGCCTTGCTGTTTTGTGCGATGAGGGAGGCTGCCGGTCTGCCTGATCCGCCTGCGCTGTCCCGATCCGGACAAACCGCCCGCGGACAAGGAGGATGAATGTCCCACCCGCTACATATAATGTACTGTGTCTTGCGGTGGGCCCGTCCCCGCGGCGGGAAGGAGGTGGCCGGAATGAATCCATGGGCGGCCAGCCGGCTGTTCAGAGGGCTCGTCTATACGATCCTCATATTGGCCGTTCTGCTGCTGCTCCAGCAGCTCAAGCCCGTGCTGCTTCAGGTTTACGGATTTCTGAAGGCGGTTCTTGCGCCGTTCATCATCGCGATGATCATCTCTTACGTGCTCAATCCGGTCGTTACGCTGCTTGCCGAGCGGCGGGTGCCGCGTTCGGTTGCGGTGCTGCTCATCTATGCGGTGTTCGCCGCGGCGGTGACGGTCATTCTGCTCAACGCGATTCCGATGATCGCCGAGCAGGTCGAGCAGTTGAACCGGCACGCGCCCGAACTGACGATGCGGGCCCAGAATCTGATGGACCAGCTGAACAACCATTCGTTCCTGCCGGAGAGCGTGCGCAATGCGATCAACAAGTCGCTGATCGACCTCGAGAAAAGGATGGCCGAGGCGGCGCTGTCGTTCATGAACAACATCGGGTCGATGCTGAACGCCGTTTTCGTCGCGTTCATCATCCCGTTCCTCGCGTTCTACATTTTGAAAGATCTCGACGCGTTCGAGCGCGCGATCATCAATTACGTGCCGCGTTCGCGGCGGCAGGGGCTCATCCGGCTGTTCAAGGACATCGACGAGGCGCTCGGCAACTACATCCGCGGCCAGTTCATCGTCTGCGCGATCGTCGGCCTGCTGGCCTATACCGGCTACTGGCTGATCGGGCTGCCGTATCCGCTGCTGCTCGCCACATTCGTCGCGGTCACGAACGTGATTCCGTATCTCGGCCCGTTCATCGGGGCGGCGCCCGCGCTGCTGGTCGCCTCGACCGTATCGCTGAAAATGGTGCTCTTCACCGTGCTTGTCAACACGCTCTGCCAGATCATCGAGGGCAACGTCATTTCACCGCAGGTCGTCGGGCGTTCGCTGCACATGCATCCGCTCACGATTATCTTCGCGCTGCTCGCCGGCGGCGAGATCGCGGGGCTCATCGGCATGATTCTGGCCGTGCCGGCATTCGCCGCGGCGAAGGTCGTCCTGCAGCATCTGTTCGCCTATTACATCCGCAGGAAAACGATTTGACACAACGCGCGCGGCAATACTATAATACGTTGGGAATATGCCTATATCGGACAAAACCAGGATGAAACAGGAGTAAGCCGTGACCGGCCGGACAGAGAGGGAGCCCCGCGCGAAAGTCGAAAGGCGCGGCTGGAAGGGCCCCGGGCATCAGGGCGGCCGAAGCTCGTTTCGGAGTGCGGAGGGAAAATCCGCCGGCAGGACCCGTTATCGTCCGGCGAGGCGACCGGTGTGCCCGCGGGAAGGGAGCCGGTAACCAGGGTGGTACCGCGAATCATGAATTCGTCCCTGCTTGATGCAAGGACGTTTTTTATTATCTTGAGAAACCGAAAGACGGAGGCGTAACGACAGTCATGAAAGCCAGTGAAATCCGTTCGAAATGGCTTGCGTTCTTCGCAAGCAAAGGCCACGCGATCGAGCCGAGCGCGTCGCTCGTGCCGCACAACGATCCTTCCCTGCTCTGGATCAACGCGGGGATGGCGCCGCTCAAGCCTTACTTCGACGGCCGCGTGAAGCCGGCCAACCCGCGCATCGCGAACGCGCAGAAATGCATCCGCACGAACGACATCGAGAACGTCGGCAAGACGCGGCGGCACCACACCTTTTTCGAAATGCTGGGCAACTTCTCGATCGGCGACTACTTCAAGGAAGAAGCGATCACCTGGGCGTGGGAATTCCTGACGAGCCCCGAGTGGATCGGCTTCGAACCGGACAGGCTGTCGGTGACCGTCCACCCGGAGGACACGGAAGCGTTTGAGCTGTGGAACAAGAAGATCGGCATTCCGGCGGAACGCATCTACAAGACGGAGGACAACTTCTGGGACATCGGCGAAGGGCCGTGCGGACCGTGTACGGAAATTTTCTACGACCGCGGGGAAAAATACGGCGACCTGTCCGATCCCGAGTGCTATCCGGGCGGGGAGAACGAGCGGTTCCTCGAAGTGTGGAACCTCGTGTTCTCGCAGTACAACCACAATCCGGACGGAAGCTACACGCCGCTGCCGAACAAGAACATCGACACCGGCGCGGGGCTTGAGCGGTTCGCGTCGATCCTGCAGGATGTCGACTCCAACTTCGACACCGACCTGTTCCGGCCGATCATCGACCGGACGTGCGAAATCGCCGGCGTCCGCTACCAGGAGCGGGAGGAAACGGACGTCGCGCTCAAGGTGATCGCCGACCATATCCGGACGGTCGTGTTCTCCGTCGGCGACGGCGTCCTGCCGTCCAACGAAGGACGGGGCTACGTTATCCGCCGGCTGCTCCGGCGCGCCGTCCGCTACGGCCGGAAGCTCGGCGTCGAGCGGCCGTTCCTGTATGAGCTGACAGCGGTCGTCGGCGACATCATGGGGTCGCACTACCCCGAAGTCGTCGAGAAGCGGGCGTTCATCGAGCGCGTCATCCGGACCGAGGAAGAGCGGTTCCACGAGACGCTCGAAGGCGGCCTCGCGAAGCTGGCCGAAGTCGCCGAAGCGGCGCGCGGACAAGGCGGCGTCATTTCGGGCGAGGATGCGTTCAAGCTGTATGACACGTTCGGTTTCCCGCTCGATCTGACGGAAGACTATGCGGCGGAGAACGGCCTCACCGTCGACCGCGAAGGATTCGAAGCCGCGATGGAACGGCAGCGGGAGCGGGCGCGCGCGGCGCGCCAGGAGACCGGCGGCATGCAGGTGCAGGGCGGACCGCTCGACGATTACGCCGAGCCGAGCGAATTCGTCGGTTATGACGCGGTCGCCGTGGAGGCGAAGGTGGCCGCGATCGTCGCAGACGGGCAAATGGTCGACCTGGCGGGCGAAGGCACCGAATGCCTCGTCATCCTCGACCGTACGCCGTTCTACGCGGAAAGCGGCGGCCAGGTGAGCGACCGGGGCGAAATCACGGGCAAACAGGTCCGCGCCGTGGTGCAGGACGTATCGAAGGCGCCGCGCGGCCAGCACGTTCACCACGTGAAGGTGCAAAGCGGTGTGCTGCGCGTCGGCGACGTCATCGAAGCGGCTGTCGCGAAGGCCGATCGCGAAGCGATCACGAAGAACCATACGGCGACGCACCTCCTGCACAAGGCGCTGAAGGAAGTGCTGGGCGGGCATGCGAACCAGGCCGGCTCGCTCGTCGAGGCGGATCGGCTGCGGTTCGACTTCACCCATTTCAGCGCGGTCACCCAGGAGGAACTGGACGACATCGAGCGCCGCGTCAACGAACAGATCTGGCTCGGCACGGACGTCGAGATTTCGTATCACGCGCTGGCCGAAGCGAAGGCGATGGGCGCGATGGCGCTGTTCGGCGAGAAATACGGCGAGATCGTGCGCGTCGTCAAGATCGGCGACTACAGCATCGAACTGTGCGGCGGCATCCACGTGCAGAATACGGCCCAGATCGGCCTGTTCAAGATCGTCTCGGAGAGCGGCATCGGCTCCGGCGTCCGCCGGATCGAAGCGGTGACGGGCCGGAAGGCGTACGAGTACATGGATCACCAGATCGCCGTGCTGCGCCAGTCGGCCGGGCTGCTTAAGGTCAGCGTCCAGGACGTGCCGAAGCGGATCGAGGGTCTGCAGGCGCAGATCAAGGACTTGTCGCGCGAGATCGAATCGCTGCAGGCGAAGCTCGGCCGGATCGAGGCAGGCTCGCTCGCGGGCGAGGCGCGCGAAGTGGGCGGCGTGAAGCTGATCGCGGCCCGGGTGAGCGCCGGCGGCATGGACGCGCTGCGCGGCATCGCCGACGAACTGAAGGCGAAGCTCGGCTCCGGCATCATCGTGCTGGGCGCGGAGCAGGACGGCAAGGTGAACTTCGTCATCGCCGTCTCGCCGGATCTGGTCGGTCAAGGGTTCCACGCCGGCAAGCTGATCAAGGAAGTGGCGGCGGTCTGCGGCGGCGGAGGCGGCGGCCGTCCGGATATGGCGCAGGCCGGCGGCAAGGATCCGTCGAAGCTTGACGAAGCGCTGAAGCGTGCGGAGGAACTGGTTCTGGCCCAAGCAAATGTGATATGATGGAAATATGAATCTGGTCTCACCCGAAAGGGAGGTGCCGGCGATGAGTTCATCCATGGACAAGACGATGAAATTCAACGTCAAGGCGGAAGAGGTCGAGACGAGTGCCGAAGACATTCTGCTGGCGGTGTACGACGCGCTGGTCGAGAAGGAGTACAACCCGATCAACCAGATCGTCGGATACCTGCTTTCCGGCGATCCGGCATACATCCCCCGGCACAAGAACGCAAGAAGCCTGATCCGCAAGAAGGAACGGGACGAATTGATCGAAGAGCTTGTCCGGTACTATCTGAGCCGGCGCAGGTAAGGACCATGGGAACGAACTGAGCCTCATCCTGCGGCGGATAAAGGAGTCAGCGGCGCATTGCGGATTATGGGATTGGACCTCGGCGACCGGAGAATCGGCGTCGCCGTGAGCGATGAGCTGGGATGGACGGCGCAGGGTGTCGGCGTCGTGGAAAGACATCGGGACGGCCGGGAACTGGAAGAAATCGAACGGCTCGTCCGCGAACGGGAGGTCAGCGAGATCGTCGTCGGCCTGCCGCGCAACATGGACGGATCGATCGGGCCGCGTGGCGAAATCTGCATCGCATTTGCGGATATGCTGCGCGGAAAACTACAGTTGCCCGTCCACCTATGGGATGAAAGGCTGACGACGGCAGCGGCCGAACGGACGCTGCTTGAAGCGGACGTCAGCCGCAGAAAACGCAGGCAGGTTGTGGACAAATTGGCGGCAACGCTGATTTTGCAGCATTATCTCGATTCCAAAGCGGGCAGGTGAGAAAACGATGGCCGATGACGGAAAGCTGACCGAAGAGCCGGAAATCATCTATATTCCGGATGAAGAAGGCAACGAGGAAGAGTTCGAAGTCATCATGAAGTTCGAACTCGACGATTCCGACAAGAAGTACATGATGCTCGTGCCGGTCGACGCGCCGGACGGCGAGGAAGAGGAAGTGTACGCCTTCCGGTACGAGGAAGACGGCGACGACCTGAAGCTGTACACGATCGAAGACGAGGAAGAATGGAACATGGTGGAAGAGACGTTCAATACGCTGCTGGCCGAGCTGGAAGAGGGCAAGACGGACGCATGATGCGGATCGAACGGCTGAACCGGCTCAAGGAGACCTACGGCAGGGAGATTGAACTGATCGACGGCGAAGGCGGGACGGAAACGTTCGAGCTGCTCGCCGAATACAGGGTCGGGGACGCGGTGTATGCCGCGCTGCAGACGCCTGAAATGCGCCGGGATGACGAGGTCGCCTTCTTCCGTGTCGAAACGCGGGATGACGGCTCGTTCGAGCTGGCGGACATCGAAGATGAAAACGAGTGGGAAGCGGCCGCGGAAGGTTACGACGAGCTGATATTCGAGGAAAGCGCAGGCGACCGCGGCTCGCTCGAATAGGGATGCCGAGGGACGGGGAAGCTCGTCCCTCTGCGCTGTTGAACAGGAGGATCGGGGGAAAGACATGTCGGATCACATCCAAGCCGAACCGACCGGCACGGACGGCCGCGTCCGGATGCCGATACCGAAATGGCGGATTACGATGTGGGTCATCCTGGCGCTGCTGTTGCTCATGGCGGCGGGGATCGGCGGCGCCGCGCTCTACGTTTGGAACGGTCTGAAGCCGACCGCCGCGGGAGAGCCGGTGCGGATCGAAATTCCGAGCGGCACGTCCGCTTTCCGGACGGCCGAATTGCTGGAGGACCACGGCATCATCCGCAGCGCATTTCTGTTCAAATATTATTTGCGCTACAAGGATCAGGGGGATCATTTTCAGGCCGGTGTGTACGAGATGACGCCGGGCATGACGAACGACGAGATCATCGCGATGCTGAACGAAGGGCGCACCGTGAAGCCCGAGACGTTCCGCTTCACGATTCCGGAAGGCTATACGATCGAGAAGATTGCGGACAAGCTGGCGGCCGAGGGACTGATCGACAAGTCCGCCTTCCTCGCGCTGGCCGATTCCGCCGAGGCGCGGGGCTGGTCGTCCGCGGCCGCGTCCGTGCCGGATGACAAGAAGCTGCTCCATCCGCTGGAAGGCTATCTGTTCCCCGAAACCTATGAGATGGAGGCGGGCAGCACCGAAGCCGACATTCTGAAGCGGATGATGGTCGAGCTCGACCGGAAGCTGGCCCAGCTGCCCGAAGACTGGCAGGACGTCCTGGACGAGCGGAACATGACGCTGCACGAGCTGCTGACCATCGCGTCGCTGATTGAACGCGAAGTCGCCGTTGCGGAGGAACAGCCGATCGTCGCCAGCGTCATCTACAACCGGCTGAAGGAAGGCATGCCGCTGCAGATCGACGCCACCGTGCAATACGCGCTCGGCGAGACGAAAGAACGGGTTCTCGAAGAGGATCTCGAGGTCGACAGCCCGTATAACACGTACAAAATTCCCGCCCTTCCGCCTGGACCGATCGCGAGCCCGAGCCTGTCGGCGATCCGCGCGGCACTCGAGCCGGAAGAGACGGATTACCTCTATTACGTGACGAAAAAAGACGGCTCGCGGACGCACCTGTTCGCCAGAACGTTCAAGGAGCACCAGGAGAACATCCGCAAAAGCAATGCAGCCGCGGCCCAAGGAGGCGGCGGGTGATGGCGGCTGCGGAAGCCCGAAAGCCGGAGCCGTCGGCGAAGGCGATCCATGGGCAGAATTCGCTGATGAAAGCCCGAAAGCCGGAGCTGCTGGCAACGGCATCATCCCCGGCTGAGCTGGAGCGGCTGGCGAATGCCGGAGCGGACGCCCTGCTCGTCGGTGGACCGCCGTTCGCCGCCCGTGCCGCCGGTCCGTTCGACCTCGCGATGATCCGCGACGCTGCACGGCTGCTTCATCCGCAGGGCAAACGGCTGTACGTGCTCGTGAACAATCTGCTGGACAATGCGGCGCTCGAGGCGCTGCCGGAATACATCCGCGGGCTGGCGGAAGCGGGGGTTGACGCCGTCGAATGCGGCGATCCCGCCGTGCTGATGACGGTCCGCGAAGAGGCGCCGGGGATCGGCGTTCACTGGAACGCCGAAATGACGGCGACGAACGCCCGCGCGGCGGAATTCTGGGGCAGGCGCGGCGCTTCCCGCGCCGTGCTCGCCCGGGAGCTGAACGGGGAAGAGATTCTGGCGTTCAAGGCGAAGACGTCGCTTGAAGTGCAGGTTCAGGTGCACGGCATGACGAACATCTACCACTCGAAGCGGCGGCTTGTGGAGAGCTACCTGGAGCACAGTGCGAATACCGGCCGCTCGTTCGTGCTGCGCGGAAGGGACGGATCGGACGCCGGGGGGAGCGCAGGCCTTCCCGGAGCGGCCGACGCGGCGCAGGGACTCTATCTGATCGAGACGGAGCGTCCGGACAGCCGGCTGCCGATCTTCGAGGACGAAGCCGGCACGCATATCATGAGTCCGGACGACATCTGCCTGCTCGAGGTCGTGCACGAACTGCTCGAAGGCGGCATCGACGCGTTCAAAATTGAAGGGCTGCTGAAGACGCCTGAATACAACGAGGCGGCCGTCCGGGCTTACCGCACCGCGATCGATGAATGGCTGCGCGATCCCGCGGGATACGAGTTCCGCGAGGAGTGGCTCGAGCCGGTCCGGGCGCTTCAGGATCCGCGGCGCGAGCTGACGTTCGGTTTTTACTACAAGGAACAGGTTTACTAGATCAAGAGCAAGGAGGCGGCGCTGATGGCTGCCATGACAATGCCGGCCGCCAAGGGCAGAAGGGTACGGCTGGAGCGACCGGAGCCGTTGGCGAAGGCGGACGGTCAAAAGCCGATAGCGGCGGCGAAAGTCCGGAAGCCGGAGCTGCTGGCGCCGGCCGGGAGTCTGGAGAAGCTGAAGTTCGCCGTGCATTACGGCGCGGATGCGGTCTATATCGGCGGACAGAAATACGGGCTGCGCTCGAACGCCGACAACTTCACGCTCGAACAGATGAAAGAGGGCGTCGCGTTCGCGCGGGGCTACGGCGCCAAAGTGTTCTGCGCGGTCAACATTTATGCGCACGATGAGGATCTGGACGGGTTGGAGGAATACTTAAGAGGGCTCGAGGAAGCGGGCATCGCCGCAATCATCGCCGCCGATCCGGTCGTCATCGAGACCGCGCAGCGCGTCGCGCCCGGCCTCGAGGTGCATCTCAGCACGCAGCAGTCGGTGCTGAACTGGCGCACCGTCCAGTTCTGGAAGGAGGAAGGGCTGCCGCGCGTCGTGCTGGCCCGGGAGACGAGCCTGGAGCAAATTCTGGAGATCAAGCGGCGCGTCGACATCGAGCTGGAAGTGTTCGTCCACGGCGCGATGTGCTCATCGTTCAGCGGCCGCTGCGTGCTGTCGAACCATTTCACCGACCGGGATTCGAACCGCGGCGGGTGCTGCCAGTCCTGCCGCTGGCAGTATGACCTGTACTTCGGCGAAGACGAGCCGGTCTTGTCCGGGGAAGGCGACCGGTTCACGATGGGCTCCAAAGATTTGTGCATGATCGCGCATTTGCCGGAGCTCATCGAAGCAGGCATCGACAGCTTCAAGATTGAAGGGCGGATGAAAAGCCTGCATTACGCGGCGACGGTCACGGGTGTCTACCGCCAGGCGATCGACGCCTATTTCGCCGATCCCGCCGGCTACCGGCTGAAGCCGGAATGGCTGGAAGAGATTTATAAGGCGGCGAACCGGCCGCTGACCACCGGCTTCTTCTTCGGCGAGCCCGACGCGGACGACCATATCTACGGGCCGGAGCCGAAGGGCGCGCCGTATGACTTTGCGGGGGTCGTCCTGGACTACGACGAACGGACCGGCATCGCGGTCGTCGAGCAGCGGAGCCCGTTCCGTCCGGGGCAGGAAGTCGAATTTTTCGGTCCGGGCGGCAGGCTGTTCCGGCAGACGCTCGTCGAATTGGAAGACGAGTCCGGCGCGCGGATCGACGTCGCCCGCCATCCGCTGCAGCGTGTGCGGATCCGCACGGAGCAGCCGGTTCGGGCGATGGATCTGATGCGCAAGCGGATCGCCGGCGCATGAGCGGGAGGAACCATAGGGAAAGACGGCATCCGGGCGGATAAGCCCGGATTTTTTTTGCGATCCGGGCCTAACGAAGGATGCCGTCCTTTCCGATAATAGAAATATATGCGTACAAATACATACGAAGCCGGAAGCATGACCGGCGGCAATCGTGACATTCACGGCATAGGAAAGGCAAACGGCAGAGGGGAGGCGGCAGGACCAATCCGTTGGTGCTCCGAAGCATAAAGGAAGACGCATGAAAACACAGCGCGACTGAAAACGATTAAGGCGATTTGGGTGGTGGACATCATGAAATGGACATGGAAACCGAAAAAACGGAATGGTCAGAACGACGCATCCGATTCATCGACGAAAAGCCGGAATGCGGCCGATCTCACCAAGGTAACCGAAGCCGTATCGAAAATCGGCGCCGGCCTGAACAAGGCAAGACTGACCCGTTCCGTAGGCGTGAAGCTGTTCGCCATTATTTTTGTCAGCATTCTGGTCTGCGTCTACGCCGTCGGGCTCTATTCGTACAATACAGCGAAGGACATCATCAAGAACAAGGTGATGGACGCGTCGAAAACGGCGATCTCCCAGACGGCGGGCAAGCTGAATCTGCAGCTGTCCAGCATCGAGAACCTGGCCATGTCCGTCGTGCTTGACCAGACGCTTCAGTTGAATTCCCGGGAGCTCGCTTATGCGGCGAATCTGACCGACTTTGAGCGTTACCAGAATGTGCAGGGAATCGAGACGAGCTTCAACAACTTCCTGTTCGGCAACAGCAAATTTATAACGGGAGGCGCGCTGCTTCCGCTGAAGAAGGAGCTGTCTGCCATCCTGAGCGCAACGAGCCGTCTCGATGTCGAGAAGGCGATTGAATCCGACTGGTACAAGCGCGGGCTCGAGTTGGACGGCTCGACGTACTGGATTCCGACGATGAAGAACGGTCTGAACGGCAACGGCAGCAAGATGACGTTCGGCCTCGCCAAGGTGATCCGCTCCACGGCGACCAATGAGCCGATCTACCTGATGGTGCTGGAATATGACTATCAGGTGGTCATGGAGCAATTCGCCGACGTCTCGCTCGGCGACGGCAGCGCGGTTCGCATCGTCGATGCGGACGGGACGATTCTGTTCGGCCCGGATGAAGAAGTCGGCCAGAATCTGGGCATTGAGCTCGGCCAGTCTACGCAGGCGGATGCCGTCACCGCCGAACTGAACGGCGATGCGGTGCTCGCGCCCTATCAGACGCTCATCACCGGCTGGACGCTGGTCGGCACCGTGCCGGTCGGCGAGCTGGTCAAGGATGCCGGCAAGATCCGCAACGTCATGTACGGCATGCTGGGAATCGCGGCGCTTCTCGCCGCGGGCATCGGCCTGCTCGTCATCTGGATGATCGCGATGCCGCTGGCGAAATTGCGCAACCTGATGAACGAAGGGGAGAAAGGCAACCTGACCGTCCGCTCGAACATCAGGAAGCGCGACGAAATCGGCCAGCTCGCGCTCAGCTTCAACCAGATGATGGAGCAGATCACGGCGCTGGTGAACCGGACGAACGAGTCGGCGGCGCAGGTGCTGCGGACGGCGGAAACGCTGTCGGAAGCGTCGCGCAAGACGGCGCTCTCCGCCAAGGAAATCGCCGTCGCCACCGAGGAAATCGCGAACGGCGCCACGAGCCTCGCGGTCGAGGCGGAGCGCGGCAGCGAACTGACGGAGCAGATGGGCGCGAAGATGCAGGAGGTCAACGAAGCGCGCGATCAAATGGCCTCGTCGGCCGTCGAGGTCGAACGGGCGAGCGAACAGGGCACGCGCTATATGGCTTCGCTCATCGAGAAGACCGGCATGACCGAAGAAATGACGCGCAACATGGTCGAGAAGGTCGACAGGCTGAAAGAAAGCACGCGGTCGATCCGGCAAATTCTCGACGTGCTCAACAATATTACGAAGCAGACGAACATCCTGTCGCTCAACGCGACGATCGAAGCGGCGCGGGCCGGCGTTGCCGGCAAAGGCTTCATGGTCGTCGCGGACGAGATCCGCAAGCTGGCGGACCAGTCCCGCGAATCGATCGATGTCGTCGCCTCGATCACGGAGTCGATCCAGAGCGAGATCGAAGCCACCGTCGGCGTGCTGGGTGAAGCCTATCCGATCTTCCAGGAGCAGATCGAATCGGTCAAGGAAGCGAATCAGATCTTCCTGTCCGTTCAGGCGCAGATGAACGCCTTCACGGCGCATCTGGAAACGGTGAACGATTCGGTCGCCCAGCTCGGCCAGACGCAAAGCGTGCTCTCCGAAGCGATGAGCAACGTCAGCGCGGTGGCGCAGCAATCGTCGGCGACGAGCGAGGAAGTGGCATCGCTCAGCAACGAGCAGCTCAACATCAGCGAGAATCTGGTCACGCTGTCGAACGAGCTGGAGAAGGTGTCCAATCATCTGAAGGAGACGCTCTCCCATTTCCGGACAGACGATTGGAAAAATCAGAACGGCAATGCATAAGATGCGTCAAGGCCGGTTCCGCGGCATGTCCCGCGGAACCGGTTTTTTTCATGCAACAGCCGCCTCTGCAGGGCATAGGGAGCGTGCATGACGGCTACACTGGCGAATGGAAGGAGGCGGGGGATATGAAGCAAGATCGCACCGAACGCCGGATTCGCCGGATCGGCCTGCTGGGCGTCGCCGCGACGATCGCGGCCGCGGTTCTTGTCTGCAGGCTGGCGTGGCTGCAGGTGCTGCCCGGGGTGCTGCCCGCCGCCGCGGATGTGACCGAACGGGCCGTCGTGAGCCGGTTCGACCGGCTGGTCGCCGATACGGGACGCGGGCGCATCGTCGACAAGTCCGGCGTGTCGCTGGTCGGGCTGCCTTACCCCGCCCTGGCCGCGTTTCCGGTGAGCGGACCGCGGGGAGCGGCAGGACAATACGCGCAGCTGGCGGAAGCGGTCGGCATGCCGCCGGATGAGCTGCGGAGCTGGCTGGAAAGCCTGGCCGAGCCGGCGTTCCTCATGGACCGGGAAGGCCGCGCGCCGCTTCCGCTTCACGGGCAGTCGGCGAGCATGGCGGAGAAAGCGGGGCTCGCCGGCGTCTATGTGTTGCCCTATACGCCGCGGGATTCGTCCATTCTGGGAGCGCAGCATGTCGTCGGTTTCGTCAGCCAGGATCCCGGCCGGCTTGCCGAGCTTTACGCGGAGGAAGCGGCGCGGGGCGAAATGCCGCTGGACGCGAAGATCGGCGGCATGGGGCTCGAGCGTTCGCTGGAGAAGCTGCTGCGCGGTTCGGGGCCCGTCATCGCCCAGCGCAGACGGAACGCGGGCGGCGACCCGGTGCCGGGATCGCTGCGAATCGTGCAGGGGCGGAGCGGCTACTATCCGCTGACCGTCCGGACGACGCTGGACGGCCGGCTCCAGCGGGAGCTGTCCGCGCTGGCGGACCGGGCGGGCCTTGAGGAAGGCGCGATTGTCGTGCTGGACGCGGCGACCGGCGACATCGCGGCGATGGTCTCCCGGCCGGCATACGATCCGCTGCGGATCGCGCCCGGCCTGCCCGGTACGGAGAACCACGCGCTCCGCGCCGCCGCGCCGGGCTCGATCTTCAAGCTCGTCACGCTGGCGGCGGCGCTCGACGCGGGCGTCGTACATCCCAAGGAGCGTTTCCGCTGCGACGGCGAATACGGGCGCTACGGGCTCTCCTGCTGGAAGGAAGGCGGGCACGGCGTGCTGACGCTGGAAGAGGCGTTCGCCCAGTCGTGCAACGTCGCGTTCGCGCAAATCGCCGAACGGCTTGCGCCGGAGCAGCTGGCGGCGGCGGCCGACCGGCTCGGCTTCGGCCGGCCGCTCGTCCGCCCGATCCGCTGGCCGGGGGCCGGCGGCGAGGTCCGGCCGCTCCCCGAGGAAGAGAGCGGCCGCGTGTTCGCCGGCCGGCCGGACGCGCGGGACGGCGGTCTGCTCGTCCAGACCGCCATCGGCCAGCGCGATGCGGCCGCCACGCCGCTGCAGGCGGCCGCGGCCGTCGTCGCCCTGCTGCACGGGGGCCGGGTGCCCGCGCCCCGCATCGTGGCGGACATCCGTTATGCTTCCGGCGGCCGGATGGCCGCGTTCGGAACCGCCGAATCGCCGTCGCGTTTCGGGCGCGTCTCGCCGCGCACGGCCGCCTTCCTGCTTCACGGCATGGAGGCGGTCGTCCGGGAGGGGACGGGGCGCGCCCTGCGGGATGCGGCGTGGCCGCTCGCGGGCAAGAGCGGAACGGCCCAGGCGATGAAGGACGGCCGGCCGGTCAACCATCAATGGTTCGCGGGCTTCGGGCCGGTCGGCCGGCCGCGGTACGCCGCCGCCGTCGTGGCGCTGAACCGCCCGGAAGGCAGCGAACATCAGGCGGTCCTGCTGTTCCGGCAAGTGATGGATATCCTCGCGGCGCATGAAGAAAGCTCCGCTTCCGTACGCTAACGGAGGCGGAGCTTTTTTGCCGGGTCAGGTTGCGTTGGGCGAGCCTGCGGGCGGATCCGCGGGCGGATTGTCGTAATCGAGCGGCGGCCGGATCCAGCGGCGCAGATAGCCCTGCGCGTGCAGCTGCTTGATCAGGATGACGAGCACCGGCGACAGGATGACGCCGGCCACGCCGAAGAGCGACAGCGAGACCAGCATGCAGACGAGCATCGTGTAGGCGGATACGCCGAGCGTTCCGCCCGTGATCTTCGGCTCGAGAATCTGGCGGGTCAGCAGGACGACGCCGAGGATGACGGTCAGCCAGATCGCAAGCTGCGTCTGCCCGACGATGAACAGGTAGATGATCCATGGCGCGAATACGGTCGTGACGCCGAGCAGCGGCAGAATGTCCGCGATGGCCGACAGCGCAGCGATCGTGAAGGCATTGTTCACGCCGAGCAGCATCAGGGCGGTCAGAATGACCACGAAGGTGATCGAGACGAGGATGAACTGCGATTTCAGATACCCGACGATGCCGGCCAGCACGTTGTCTTTCAGGAAGTAGAACGCCGTCTTGAACGTGTTGGGCGTTTTTTCGCGGGCCAGCTTCTTCCACATGTCGATCTCGATGCTCAGAAAATACGCGAGAATGATGCCGATGCCGAAATTGAACACGAACGTGCTGAGGGACGAGAGAAAGTTGACGAATCCGACCAGAATCTGCGTCGCGACCCGCTGCCCCCAGCCCGTAATCGAATTGATGATGCTCTGCGACTGCTGCACGACGCCTTCCGGGAGCAGGTCGATCCGGCTTTGGAGCCAGGCGATCCAGTAGGTCGCTTCTTCCGTGAAGATCGTCTGGTAATCGGGCAGCCGGTCGACGAATTCCATAATCTCGTAAGTGAGCAGCACGCCCGCGCCGATAAATGCCCCGAGGATGACCAATGTGAAGAACAGGACGCTGATGGCGGAAGCGATCGCTTTCTTGATGCCGATCCGGTTCAGCCGTTTCGCCAGCGGCTCGATGCAGGCGAAGATCAGGAAGGACATGAAGACGGGAGCGGCGATTTTGTACAGAAAACTGAAGACGTACATGATGACCCATACGGTAAGCGCGATGAGTGCGATATCGAACGCCGTCCGCCAGTAGCGTTTGTAGAACGTGATCATATCGACTCCCCTTCGAAAGATTGGTGGCGCAAAAAAGGGACATCCTGATTTTACTATAGTTTTGGAGAAGCCGCCTATTTTTTTAGCAATTGTGATACAATAAACAAGATGAAGATGACGCCGGAAGCGAAACCGGCGCGGCGTTCATTTGGGATGGTGGGGAAACGTTCGCATGGAGAATGTGCTGCTGTGGGGATTCTACTTCCTGACGTTCTATGCTTTTCTGCCAGGGTTCATCAGCCGGACGTTCGGATTCCGCGTGTTCAAGCGCGGACGAGCCCGCGAAGAGATCGCGCTTACATTCGACGACGGGCCGGACCCGGTGTACACGCCGCGCCTTCTGGACTTGCTGCGCAAATACGGGGCCAAGGCCACGTTCTTCGTCGTCGGCGTCCACGCCGAGCAGCACCCCGAACTGCTCAGGCGGATGGCGGAGGAAGGACATGACATCGGCATTCATAATTATGTGCACAAGACGAACTGGCTCATGCGCCCCGGCACGGTGAAGAAACAGATCGCCCGCACGAGCGGAATAATCGAACAGGCGACGGGTGTGAAGCCGGTTTACTATCGTCCGCCGTGGGGCATCGTCAATCTGTTCGATTTCGCGAATCTCGGCTATCTGCAGATCATTCTGTGGTCGGCCATGTTCGGCGACTGGCGGAAGCGCGTCGGCGCCGAGCGGCTGACGGCGCGGATGATGAAGAAGCTGAGCCCGGGCGAAGTGCTGCTCCTGCACGACTGCGGCAGAACGTTCGGAGCGGACGAAGACGCGCCGGAACAGATGCTGCAGGCGCTGGAAGTGTATTTGCAGCGGGGAAGCGAGCGGGGCTATCGATTTGTGACGATCGGGGAGATGATCGCCGTGACGGATAAGAACCGCGCCCGCGAGAAGGCCGGGCGGAAGCCGGGATGGTTCAAACGGACGGTGACGGCATGCTGGATGGCATGGGAGCGCTGCTTCAACGTGCTGTTCCGGATTGTCGATGTCGGCGACGGCTCGCTGCTTCATTACCGCATCCGCCCGTATCGCGGCGGCGAGCTCGTGCTGGACGACGGCGCCGTCATCCGGCCGAACGACAAGATCGTCGAACTGCATTTCGATAATGCGAAGCTTCGGCAATTGCTGGAGAATTCGCGTTCGCTCATGAAAGTCGCGATCTTCCTGATCCGCGAGACGGAGAAGGCGCTGCCGGCGCTGGCGCGGCATCTGGAGAGCAGAGCGGATCTCCGCGACGTCAAGGGGCTGTACGGCATCAGCATGATCCACCGCGGCCCGGAGGCGTTCGGGTTCAGCGTGCTGGATCTGCCCCGGGGGGCGTTCCGGTTCTTCACGACCCGGTATCTCCGGCTGCTGATCCGGGTGCTGCACCCGAGCGGAGGGGAACTGCTGAGAGACAAGAATGCGCAGTTCTACCCGCGCATCATGGCGATATCTTTGACCGAGTTCCTGAGACGATACGGCAGCGCGTCCGGCCGTCCGCAGCCGGATGCGTCCGACGCGCTCGATCCGGCCGCGGCGAGCGCGTTGCCGGCCGACGGCCCGGCGGCAGCCGTCCTGACGGGCGGCAAGACGCTGCAGCAGTAATCGCGGCAAAAAGAAGGGGCTGTTCCCGGATCCCGCACCATGGGGGATCTGACGGAACAGCCCTTTTCTCTGTTCATTAGATTTTGAGCACGGCGCCCATGCTGGCGTTCGTGACAAGATGCGAATACCGCGCGAGGTAGCCGCCCGAAATCTTCGACTGGAAGCCGGGCCATTCCTTGCGCCGCTTCTCCATCTCTTCGTCGCTGATCAGCACGTTCATCGTGCGGTTGTTCAGGTCAAGCTCGATGATGTCGCCGTCGCGGACGAACGCGATCGGGCCGCCCTCCGCCGCTTCCGGCGAGACGTGGCCGATGCTGATGCCTCGGGACGCGCCGGAGAACCGTCCGTCCGTCACGAGGCCGACCTTGGCGCCGAGGCCCATGCCGACGATCTGCGAAGTGGGCGCCAGCATCTCCGGCATGCCGGGGCCGCCCTTCGGCCCTTCGTAACGGATGATGACGACATGACCTTCCTTCACCTTGCCGGACGCGATGCCGGCGAGCGCTTCATCCTGCGAATCGAAGCAGATGGCCGGGCCTTTGTGGTAGCCGCCGACCGAAGGGTCGACCGCGCCGACTTTGATGACCGCGCCTTCCGGCGCCAGGTTGCCGAACAGGATGGCGAGGCCGCCGCGCTCGCTGTGGGGATTGTCCAGCGGACGGATCACGTTCTTGTCCTTGATCTCGCAGCCTTCGACGTTCTCGCGGAGCGTCTTGCCGGTGACCGTAATGCATTCTCCGTGGATCGCGCCGGGCTTCTTGAGCAGCTCGTTCAGGATGGCCGATACGCCGCCGGCTTCATGCACGTCTTCGATGTGGTAATCCGATGCGGGCGCGATCTTCGCGAGATGCGGCACGCGCTCCGCCACTTCGTTGATGCGCGAAATCGGGTAGTCGATGCCCGCTTCGCGCGCGATCGCGAGCGTGTGCAGCACGGTGTTCGTCGAGCCGCCCATCGCCATGTCGAGGGCGAACGCATTGTCGATCGCTTCCTTGGTGACGATGTCGCGAGGCTTGATGTCGCGTTTGATCAGCTCCATCAGCTGGCGCGCCGATTGCTTCACGAACTCTCGGCGTTCCGGCGAGACGGCCAGGATCGTGCCGTTGCCGGGCAGCGCGAGGCCGAGCGCTTCGGCGAGGCAGTTCATCGAGTTCGCGGTGAACATGCCGGAGCAGGAGCCGCACGACGGGCAGCCGTACATTTCGAGTTCCCGCAGGCCCTTCTCGTCGATTTTGCCGGATTGGTAGGCGCCGACGCCTTCGAACACGCTCGACAGCGAGATCGACCGGCCGTCGGACGTCTTGCCGGCCTTCATCGGACCGCCGCTGACGAAGATCGTCGGGATGTTGATGCGCAGCGCCGCCATCATCATGCCCGGCGTAATCTTGTCGCAGTTCGGAATGCACACCATGCCGTCGAACCAGTGGGCGTTCACGACCGTCTCGACCGAGTCGGCGATGAGCTCCCGGCTGGCGAGGGAGTAGCGCATGCCGATATGGCCCATCGCGATGCCGTCGTCCACACCGATCGTGTTGAACTCGAACGGGACGCCGCCGGCTTCGCGGATCGCTTCCTTGACCAGCTTGCCGAATTCCTGCAGATGGACGTGGCCCGGAATGATGTCGATGTACGAGTTGCAGACCGCGATGAACGGCTTGTCGAAGTCTTCTTCCTTGACCCCCGCGGCGCGCAGCAAGCTGCGGTGCGGGGCGCGGTCGAAGCCGCGCTTGATCATGTCGGATCTCATTTTGCCTGTGGTCAACTGCGATTTCCCCTTTCCGATTCTGAGACGGATCCGTGCAAAACGCCGGGAACTATCTAATTTAGTGTACCATATCCGCCGTTTGCTTGACCAGTAAAACAGGGCGGGCGGACGCGGGGCTGCGGCGGACTCGCGGATGCTGCATGAGTGGCGCGGGGGCAGATGTGGTGCAAAAATGCACCAGATTGGGCCGATTGGGCTTGAGGGTTGGCCGTTGTGGTGCAAAAATGCACCAGATTGGGCCGATTGCGCTTGGGGGTTGGCCGATATGGTGCAAAAATGCACCAGATTGGCCGGCAGTCCTCGAGAGTTGGCCGATGTGGTGCAAAAATGCACCAGATTGAGCCGGCAGCCCACGAGGGTTGGCCGATGTGGTGCAAAAATGCACCAGATTGAGCCCGTCGCCGCGCGGGCCGCAAACAAAACGAAGCGGGAACTCCTCGCCTCGTTTCGATGCCCATATCTTTTTTTAGAAGAAATCGATCAGATCCGTCGGTGTCATCGGGACGCGCGCTTCAAGCGCTTCCGCGGCTGCCGCTTCGCCGGTGAGCAAGCCGTCCTCATACAGATGCACGGGGCGCAGGTCGCCGAGGAGCACCGCCGACAGCGCGCGGATGTGGCACGCCAGCGACGGCGCGTCCGCACCGTCAGAACCGGCATGCGCCGGCGTCAGGCTCCCGCGTCCGTCCGCGTCGATGGCGAGCAGGAATTCGCCGTCGTTCCAGGGTGCGGACTCGTCCGCGATGCGAAGCTTGATCCGGGTCGGACCGGCGCCCGGAAGGAACGCATATTCCCGGACGAATCGCTGCGCGTCGACGATGCGGCCCATGACGTGCGGCTTCCGCATCTGCGTGATCCGGGGATCGTTCAGGAGAAAAGGCAGCCGGTCGTTCGCCGAACGCTTCAGCTCCACCTTGTCCGCCATGGAATCGTGGTTTGCGATGAACGCGAGCATGCCGTCCCGCGCTTCGCGGCTCAGGCAAACCCACTCCGCGATGTGCATGAGCCGGTCCTTCAGCGTGAACAGCATGTATCCCTGCGGTTCCCCGGATGCATCCACGTAGCAGTAGCAGAGGCGTTCGTGCGCGAGCACCCGATGCTCCCACCACTCCGCCTCGCGGTCAAGCATGGTGTTGAACCGCGCGGCATACCGCCCGTACAGCCCCCTGAGCAGTTCCAGTTCCTCCATCGGCTGCTCGATCCGCCGCATGGCGCCGCGCATCGCAAATCCTTCGCACTTCGCCGGCGGAAACTCGAGCGTGACGGCGTCCGCGACGACTTCCCATCCGAACTTGCGGTAAAACGGGATGTAGAACGGGTGCAGGAACGATACGGCCACGCCTTCTTCGCGCATTGCGCCCAAGGCGTGCTGCAGCAGCTGCCGGATGAGCCCCTGCCTGCGGTATTCCGGCCATGTGGCGACGCCCGCAACGCCGCCCATCGGGATGCTGCGTCCGTTCAGCCAGATCCGCATCGGAAGGACGGCGGCCTTGGCGGCCAGCCGCCCGTCGATGAAATACCCCCAGACATGGTCCGGATTCAGCGTCCTGCGGCGCTGCTCCCATACTTCCGGCGTGAGGCTGAACTGAAACGCGAAAGCGGACAGCTTGATGCTCTCGTCCTTTTCTTCTGCCGTCAAACGGCGGATGCCCTGGTCCTTCATCCTTAACCTCCTCCTACTGCAGAACCTGCATATCAGCAACGTACCATGTTCTCCCAAGATAGGGCAAGACAATTAAATTAAATGTAATAAAAACTAACATTAAATTGCGAAATCTAAGTTTTATCGTTATAATCATGTTAGGAAACCGAACATTTAACTGGATGGCAGGGAGAGATGTACGCATGCTGCTGACGGAGAGGGAGAAGGAGCGGCTGATGATCACCGTTGCTGCCGATCTCGCAAGGCGCAGACTGGCGCGCGGCGTCAAGCTGAACTATCCGGAAAGCGTGGCGCTCATCACGTCCGAAATCCTCGAGGGCGCACGCGACGGCAAGACGGTCGCCGAGCTGATGGCGTACGGCACTCGCATCCTGCGCCGGGATCAGGTGATGGAGGGCGTGCCGGAGATGATTCAGGAAGTGCAGATCGAGGCGACATTTCCGGACGGCACCAAGCTGGTCACCGTCCACCATCCGATCGCCGAATAACCCGGCCGGGCGGCGATCCGTCCGGCAAATGAGGAAGGAGAGATGCCGCACATGATACCAGGCGAATACCGGACGGCGGAAGGCGAAATCGAGCTGAACGCGGGAAGGCCGCGCAAGGAGATGATCGTCGTCAATACGGGCGACCGTCCCGTGCAGGTCGGTTCGCATTTTCATTTCTTCGAAGTGAACCGCGCCCTGGTCTTCGACCGCGAAGCGGCGTTCGGCATGCGGCTGGACATTCCGGCCGGAACGGCGGTCCGGTTCGAGCCGGGCGAAGAGAAGCCGGTCGTCCTGACCGTGATCGGCGGCGCCCGCATTGTCTTCGGCCTGAACGGGCTGACGCGGGGCGAGGCAGCTCCCGGCGCCGTGCCCTCAGAGGTGCGGGAGCGGCTTGAAGCGTGGAAGGGGGGACCGCGGTGAGCCGGATGGACCGCGAAAGCTACGCCGGCATGTTCGGCCCGACGACGGGCGATGCGATCCGGCTGGCGGATACGGAGCTGTGGGCCGAGATCGAACGGGACTACACCGTCTACGGCGACGAGTGCAAGTTCGGCGGCGGCAAGGTGATCCGCGACGGCATGGGGCAGTCGAGCCGGGCGCGGCGCGATGACGGCGTGCTCGACACGATCATCACGAACGCGGTCATCATCGACCATTGGGGCATCGTGAAAGCCGACATCGGCATCAAGGACGGCCTGATCGTCGGGATCGGCAAAGGCGGCAACCCCGACCTGATGGACGGCGTCGACCCGAACCTGATCGTCGGCGCTTCCACCGAAGTGATCGCGGGCGAAGGCCGCATCGTCACCGCGGGCGGCATCGATTCGCATGTGCATTTCATCAGCCCGCAGCAGATCGAGACGGCGCTCGCCTCCGGCATTACGACGATGATCGGCGGCGGCACCGGGCCGGCCACCGGCACGAACGCGACGACGTGCACGCCGGGCGCCTGGCACATCGCCCGCATGCTGGAGGCGGCCGAGGCGTTCCCGATGAACCTCGGCTTCACCGGCAAAGGGAACGCCTCGTTCGTCGAGCCGCTCATCGAGCAGATCGAAGCGGGCGCGATCGGGCTGAAGCTGCACGAGGACTGGGGGACGACGCCGGCGGCGATCGATGCGTGCCTGCGCGCGGCGGATCTGCACGATGTGCAGGTCGCGATCCACACCGACACGCTGAACGAATCGGGGTTCGTGGAGGATACGCTGGCCGCGATCGCCGGCCGTACGATCCACACGTACCATACGGAGGGCGCGGGCGGCGGCCATGCGCCGGACATCATCCGCGCGGCATCTTTCCCGAACGTGCTGCCGTCGTCGACGAATCCGACCCGGCCGTTCACGGTGAACACGATCGACGAGCATCTCGACATGCTGATGGTCTGCCACCATCTCGACAGCCGGATTCCCGAGGATGTCGCCTTCGCCGATTCGCGCATCCGGCCGGAGACGATCGCGGCGGAAGACATTCTCCACGACCTCGGCGTGTTCAGCATGATCAGCTCCGACTCGCAGGCGATGGGGCGGGTCGGGGAAGTCATCCTCCGCACCTGGCAGACCGCGGACAAAATGAAACGCCAGCGCGGACCGCTTGCCCCGGATACGGAGAGCGACAACTTCCGCATCCGGCGCTACATCGCGAAATACACGATCAATCCGGCGATCACGCACGGCATCGCGCATCTGGTCGGTTCCGTCGAGCCGGGCAAGTTCGCCGATCTCGTCATCTGGAATCCGATGTTCTTCGGCGTGAAGCCGGATCTCGTGCTGAAGGGCGGGGCCATCGCCTGGGCGCAGATGGGCGATCCGAACGCGTCGATTCCGACGCCGCAGCCGGTATTCGGCCGGCCGATGTTCGCCGCGTTCGGCAAGGCGCGCGCCGCGACATCGATCACGTTCGTGTCGCAGGCGGCCTATACCCAAGGCATCGCGGAGAAGCTGGGCCTGACGAAGCGGGTGGAGCCGGTGAAGGGCTGCCGGAACATCGGCAAGAAGGATATGGTGCTGAACGACGCGACGCCGCGGATCGAAGTCGATCCCGAGACGTACAAGGTGACCGTCGACGGGGAGCCGTGCACGTGCGAGCCGGCTGCCGTGCTGCCGATGGCGCAGCGGTATTTCCTGTTCTGAGACGGCAAGGAGGTGATGGCTGTGGCGGATGCTCCGGATCGTCCGGCAGGCGTCGGAGCGTTGCCGGCATCCGGGAAGACGCGGGCCCGGGCGGACGTGTCGTGGCTGATGCTGCAGCAGCTGCTCGATTCCGCGCTGCCGATCGGCGGGTTCTCGCATTCGTTCGGCCTGGAAACGATGGTGCAGGAAGGCCGGATCCGGACGCCGGACGATCTTGAGCGCTACGCGGAGACGATGCTGCTGCAGAGCTGGGCGACGCTCGACGCAATGGTCGTGAAGGCGGTGTATGCATGTCCGCGGGACGACTGGGAGCGGGCGTGGCGCATCGAGCGGCTCGTCCATCTCCAGCGGGCGGCGGCGGAGTCGCGGACGGCGGTCGAGAAGATGGGGCGCCGGCTGCTCCGCCTCGCGGCCAGCGTCCATCCGGGAATCGATCTGTCGCCGCTGGAAGAGGCCTTCCGGAGCGGCCGCTGCCTGGCCACGCATCCGCTCGTCTTCGGGTTTCTGTGCCGACGCCTCGGTTTTCCGCTTCATCAGGCGGTGCAGGGGTTTTTGTACGGCAGTCTTGTGACTTGCGTGAACAGCGCGCTGCGGCTCATGGCGATCGGCCAGACGGAAGGGCAGGCGATCATCGCCCGGCTCATCCCGCTTATCGCCGAAGCCGCGGAGCAAACTCATGATCTCGCGCCCGAAGACGCGTACGGCAATACGCCGCTCGCGGAGCTGATGGCGATGCGTCATGAGACGCTGTATTCCCGGCTGTTCATGTCGTAGCGATGGCGCCGAATCATCATTTACTGAGAGGAAGGGATTTCCATGTGTCAAGGACAGGGGCATCATCACCATCATGACTGGGAGACGCCGGCCGTGCCGGCGGACCGCCCGATGCGGATCGGCATCGGCGGGCCTGTAGGTTCGGGCAAGACGGCGCTCGTCGAGCGCATTGCGAAGGCGATGCGGGACCGCTACAGCATCGCCGTCATCACGAACGATATCTATACGGCGGAAGACGCGCGCATTCTCGTGAAAACCGGCTGCCTGCCCGAGGAGCGGATCATCGGCATCGAGACGGGCGGCTGCCCGCACACGGCGATCCGGGAGGACGCCTCGATGAACTTCGAGGCGATCGAGGATCTGGAAAGCCGGTTCCCGGACCTGGATTTCATCCTGATCGAGAGCGGCGGCGACAATCTGGCGGCGGCGTTCAGTCCGGAACTGGCGGACCGGTTCATCTATATCATCGACGTGGCGCAGGGCGAAAAAATTCCCCGCAAAGGCGGTCCGGGCATCATGCGTTCCGACCTGCTCGTCATCAACAAGATCGACCTTGCCGAGCATGTCGGCGCGAGCCTCAGGGTGATGGAGGAAGATACGCGGCGTATGCGGGGCGGACGGCCCTATGTGTTCACCAATCTGCTGTACGGCGGCGAAGGGCTCCAGACGGTCGTGAACTGGCTGGAACATGAGCTGCAGCATGCCCGCGGCATCCAGCATACGCATTGACGGCGCGGCGCTCGCTGCGGGGAGGCCGCATGCGGCGGGGGCGCCGGACGCCGGGCTGCCGCCGGCGCCGGCCTCCGTGCAGGCGCGCCTCGAGGCCGCCTTCGCCGTCCGGGGCGGACGCACCGCTCTTGTCTCGAGGATGCATACCGCGCCGCTCAAAATCGCGAAGGCATTCGGCCGCCCGCACGAACTGGCCGTCATCGTCATGGACGCGTCGCCCGGCATGCTCGCCGGCGACCGTTACGAGATGGCGTGGACGGCGGAGACGGGCGCGCGCGTCTGCCTGACGAATCAGGGACACACGCGCATCCATCCGTCCGCGCCCGGCCGCGGCGCGGTGCTGACGCAGCGGTTCGCGCTGCATGAAGGCGCGTGTATTCAGTCGATGATGGAACCGCTCATGCTGTACCGGGACGCCGAGTTCGCCTCGCGCACCGAGGTCGATCTTGCGCCGGGCGCCGTCTGGCTGTCTTCCGAGATCATCTGCCCGGGCCGCACCGGGCGCGGGGAGAAGTTCGCGTTCCGCAGATACGATGCGGCGCTGTCCGTCCGATACGGCGGGGAGCTGATCTTCCGCAGCCGGCAGCTCGTCGAGCCGGCGAAGCAGCGGATCGCCGCGCCGGGCGCCTGGGAAGACTGCACGCATGTCGGGTTGCTGTACTGCTTCTCCGACCGTCTGGACGGCGGCCATCTGGATGCGGTGCGCGAGGCGGTCGAACGCGCGGCCGGGGCCATGCCCGGCGAGTGCATCGCCGGCGCCTCCCGCACCTGGCGGCACGGCATCGTCGTCATGGCCGCCGGAGGCGCGGCGTGGCGGCTGCAGCGGGTGCTGGAGGCGTCGTGGCGCGCGCTGCGGCGCACGCTCCTCGGTCTGCCCGAGGCGGTGTGGCGGGATAATTGAAACGGGCTTCCGCTTGAGGGACAATCTTCAAGCGGAGGCCCGTTTGTGCGGAGGCAATGCGCGGAGCGCCTCCATTCTGGTGCAGAAATGCACCAGATGCGGGAGGGCAGGCATGGAGTGCCTTCATCTGGTGCAGAAATGCACCAGATGCGGGAGGGTTGGCGCGAAATACCCCATTCTGGTGCAGAAATGCACCAGATGCTGGAGGGCATGCGCGGAGCTCCCCCATTCTGGTGCAGAAATGCACCAGATGCGGAGGGCAGGCGCGGAGCGCCTCCATTCTGGTGCAGAAATGCACCAGATGCGGAGGGCAGGCGCGGAGCGCCTCCATTCTGGTGCAGAAATGCACCAGATGCGGGAGGGCAGGCATGGAGTACCCCCATTCTGGTGCAGAAATGCACCAGATGCGGGAGGGTTGGCGCGAAATCCCCCTATTCTGGTGCAGAAATGCACCAGATGCGGGAGGGCATGCGCGGAGTGCCCCCATTCTGGTGCAGAAATGCACCAGATGTGGGAGAGCATGCATGGAGTGCACCCATTCTGGTGCAGAAATGCACCAGATCCGTAGGGACGGCACGTGGACCTCCGTCTGCGAACCCGTGCGCCGCAACCGACCACCCCGGTTACAAGGAGCGGATGTGTGAACAGGCGTCAGGCCTGCGCATATTTTTCTCTGTACTCGTAAGGGCTCATGTTCTCGTGGTTTTTGAACACCCGGCTGAAATGCGCGGAATCGGCGTAGCCGACCCGGCTGCCGACCTCGTAAATTTTCAGCTTCGTCGTGCGGAGCAGCTCCTTCGCCTTCTCCATCCGGATGCGGAGCAGCGCCTGCGTGAATGTGGTGCCCGTCTCGTTCTTGAACAGGGTGCTGAGGTAGTTCGGATTGAGATACAATCGTTCGGCGAGGCCGGACAGCGTAATGTCCTGATCGTATTCCGTCTCCAGAATGTGAATCGTCTGGCGGATCAGATGGTGCATCTCGCCGCGCGGCTCAAGCATGCCGTCCGTTCCTTGTTCCGTCCCGTCGCCCGCGATCGGCACGGCCGGACGGTCGATGCCGAGCTGCTTCAGGCTGCGCCAGTAGAGGCCGCTCACTTCCGACAGCTGTTTCGCCACGCCGCCGATCCCGGCCCGGATCGTCCGCCTTAAGGTGGCGCGGACCGCGTCCGCGCAGCGCGAGGCGATGTCCTCCGGCGAAGCGTGGCCGTCCTTCAGGAACAGGACGCAGGTCAGATGGCTGCCTTCGACGAACACGAGAGGAACGCCGAAGCCGCTCAGCACATCGCCCAGCACGTTCTTGACGGCGAAGCGGATCGTGCCGCCTTCTTCCGCGTCCTCGATGACGAAGCTGAGGACGCCGACGGCGTCGTATTCCGGGAACATCCACTCGTCGTAGTAGGGGAGGGGCAGTTCGTAGAGCAGATCCTGCACCCTTTTCTCCAGCAGGGCCATTTCCCGCAGCCGGCTGATCCGCTCCGCTTCCTTGCGTCCCCGTACCGTATCGGCGGCCTTGGCGATCGCTTCGCGAAGCGCCTGCACGGATACCGGCTTGAGCAAATATTCGGAGACGTTCGAGCGGATCGCCGCCCGGGCGTACTCGAATTCCGCGTAGCCGGTGAGCATGAAAATGATAATGTCGGGATAACGTTCGCGGATGCGGGACGCCAGCTCCACTCCGTCCATGCCGGGCATCCGGATGTCGGTGATGACCAGGTCGAACGATTCGTCCAGCATGCGCAGCGCCTCTTCGCCTTCTTCCGCTTCTTCCACTTCGTAACTGTCGTCGAATCGGCGCACCGTGTCCGCCATCATCTGACGGACGCCGGATTCGTCATCCACGATCAGAATCCGCATCGGTCAATCCTCCTTCTGTCGTCGTGCCGGCGGCTTATCGCGCCGCAAGTTCCGTGCGGATCTGCCGCATGGCGTCTTCCCACGCCCGGTCGCCGCTCAGCAGTCCGTTCTCGACTTTCTGCAGCGCCGATTCCATGATCTCCTCGACCAGCGGCTGTTGGGCGCCCGCGTAGACCGGCCGGACCGCAAGCGCAGCCTCGCTCAGCAGCTGGCCTACCGGAGCGCCCATGAAAAACCCGTCCCGTTTATTCCTAATATCGGTATAGTCGTACAAAGTTGTGAGCGACGGAAAAATATTTTGCTCCCGGAAAAGTTCGAGCTGCCGCTGTTCATCGGTCAGCCAGCGGATCAGTTCCCAGGCCTTGTCCGGATGGCGGCTCTCCCGCGGAACGGCGAAGAACCATCCGCCCCAGTTCGCCGCTCCGCCGGGCAGCCGCGTCATGTTCCATTGGCGGACCGCGCCGGGAGAGTTCTCCGTCACGTAGCTGAGCATCCAGGCGGGTGCGAGCAGCGTCGCGAAATGTCCCTGCTCCATGCCGACGGCCCACTCGGTCGAGCCCGTCTGCAGGCCGGCGGACAGGCCGTTCACCTTCGCGGCGACGGCGTAGCCCCAGGCTTCGCGCACCGCCGGGTTGGTGTCGCCGATGAAGGCGCCGGTCTCGGGGTCGAAGTACTGCACCTCGGCCTGGCCGAGGATGGCGCGGTAGAGCGTGCCGATGTTGTCGATCATCGGTTTGCCCGTCCGGTTGCGGAGTGAGATGCCGCTCTTCAGGAACGAATCCCAGTCCGGCAGCGATTCGGCCAGTTCGCCCCGGTCCAGCGGCAACCCGGCCTGCCCGTACAGGCTGACGCGGAACAGCATCGTCATCGGCCCGATGGACGCGGGCAGGGCGTAGATGAACGAGCCGTCCGGGCTGGCCGCCTGCTGCCAGTTCCACGCCAGATACCGCCCGTCGAGCGGTTCGGACGCGAGCTCCCGCAGATTGTAGAAGTAGGACGGGAACCGTTTGAAGCGCTCCATGTAGCTGAGGTCGATCATGACGACATCCGGCGCGCCGTAGCCGGCTGCAAACGCGGTCTGGAGATTGGCGTGCAGATCCTGGGAGTCGAACCGGACGACCTCGACCTGCACGTCGTCATGCTCCTCGTTATACTGTGAAATGAACGGCTCGTAGCCGGAACCGGGCCACAGCCAGATGACGAGCGAGTCCGGCCCCTGGTCCGCGCTGCGGGCGCCGTGGCTGACGATCATGCCGCCCTCCGCGCATGAGGCGAGGACGAGCAGCGCGGCCAGCGCGAGAAGCGGCCATGTCCGGCGCGGTCCGCCGCGTCTGGGTTGTCCATGCGGTGTCATCTCACGGCACCTCCTTGCCGCTGCCGGCGTCCGGATCGATCGGAATGCGGATCGTCACGCGCAGGCCGCCCCATTCGTTGCCGGACAAGGTGATCCCGTAGCTGCGGCCATAGATGTATTGGATTCTCTCCTGCAGATTCGGCAGACCGATGCCGGTGTGCAGCGGCTTGTTCCGCTGCGGCGCGTCTTCGGACAGAATCTCCTTCATCTCGCGTTCGCTCATGCCGATGCCGTTGTCGTCCACGGTCAGCACCATGTCCCGCCCGTCGCGCTGAATGCGGATGCGGATTTTCCATTGATCCCGCTTGACGCCTTCCAGCCCGTGGGTCATCGCGTTCTCGACGATCGGCTGCAGGAGCAGCTTCATGCACCGGCAATCGAGCAGTTCCTCGTCGATGTCCAGCTCGACATCGAGCCGCTCGCCGTAGCGGTATTTCTGCAGGGTGATGTACCGTCTGAGCTGGGCGACGTCCTCGCGGACCGTCGTCATCTCCGAGCCCGGCTGTATGCTGTAGCGCAAGAGCTCGCTGAGCAGCTGCACCATCTCGGCGGCCGCCGCGGCGTCGCGCTTGCCTTCCAGCGTCCAGTAGATCGTGTTCAGCGTATTGTACAGGAAGTGCGGGCGGAACTGGGCGCGCAGCGCGACGAACTGCGCCTGCCGCTCGCTGACCTGCTTGTCCGTCAGATCGCGGATCGTCTGCTGCAGCCGCGCGAGCATGCGGTTGAAGCTGTCGTACAGCCCCGACACTTCCGCATTCCAGAGCTGGCGCTTCACCGGCAGCAGATGGCCTTCGTCGATCCGCTCGATCCGTTTCGCCAGGAAGCGGATCGGTCTGACGAGCGTCCAGGAATAGAAGGTGATGAACAGAATGCCGACGGACAGGCCGATGAAGCTGATCCAGAGGATGGTGCGCTGCAGGCGCGACACGCCCTCGTACACTTCGCTGCGGTCGATGTAGGCCAGCACCGTCCAGCCGCTGTATTCGGAATACGCATAGGAGATGTAGGCGGGCCCGTCTTCCGTGTTCAGCGTAATCATGTCGCTCGGCACTTTGCGCACCTGCTCCAGCAGCACGCTCGGCGCAGGCGTGCCCACGTCGTCCCATACGGTCGAATAGACGACGCGGCCGAACGAGTCGACGACCTGGACTTTGCCGTTCTTGCCGAGATTCATCTGGCCGATCGTCTTCTCCAGCGTGATCGCGGGATAGGCGAACACGATCATGCCGATGTTCTCGAGCGTCTCGATATTGTTGAGGCTCCGCGCACCGATCACGGCCGGCTGGGCGCCGCCCACCCAGACGAGTCCGGAGAACCAGAGCATGCGTCCCTTGTATTGCTCCATTTCGTCGTACCAGGGCTGTTTCTGCACGGTTTCCAGCGACCGCCAGAGGAAGTCCATCGAAGCGTTGGCCAGGTAGCTGGATCCGTAGCGGTCAAGGATCATGATATTCGATTCGTGTCCGCTCGTCCGGTTGCTCGCGTTCATGACGCGGATCAGCTCTTCGTTGTAGCTCCCCGGATTCGTGCGGGCGGACAAATGTTTCTGCACGACCTCGTTGAACGCCAGCACCTGCGTCATTTTGTCATATTCGATCAGATTGGCGTCCAGCTTGCCGCTCAGATGGGTGATGGAGTCCAGCAGCAGCCTGGCGGTCTGATTCAACGACGAGCGCGACGTCTGCACGTAGGTCACCGTTGCCGTCGCCGACATGACGAAGAGCAGAATCGCCGTGAAACCGATCGTGAGCTGCGCCAGAATGGACGGTTTGCGTTTCAATGCCATTCTCCCTTTCGGCTGCGGAAAGCCTGATGACAGGCGGGCCGGAGAATGCTTGCGGCTGTTGCATCACTTCCATTATAGTGAACCTGTATAAGGCTGCCAGACCATGGCGATTCGAAATCTTGGAGATTTTTCAGTTTTTTTGACGACATTTAAGGTTTTCAGCACCATCGTTGCCCGAATCTGCCCGGGATATTCGAGCGGCTCACGGAAGGAATGAACACCATGCGACAGGATTCCTGGATTTCGGTTGATGTCAAACAAGTCGAACACCTGGAGCTTCCCGAAGGCTTCCTGCCGCTGCTTGTCGGCACGGTGCTCCGATTCTACGGCGAACGTCTCTGCTTCGGGGGCTATCCGGCCGACCGGCCGTTCTTCCTGGCGGCCTATTTCCTGCCGACGGCGACGATCTATACGTCCTTGCTGGTCGATCCGGAGCAGCTTCTCGGGGATATGCACGATGACGCGATCGAATACGGCCGGGATGAGCCGATGGTGGCGGACAGCGGCTTCGTGCTCAGCGCGACGGTGACGAACGAGCTGGTCGCGGAGCCGGGGCTGATCGGCTGCCGGACGGTGGTCGTGCTCGACTCCCACTTCGAGGGCGCGCAGGTGCTGAAGGGCGTCAGGCCGTAAGCCACGCCGCGCCCGGGGCGGTGTCCGGTCACGCCGGCGCCGCGACCGGATTCGTCAGCTCGCCGAGCCCGTCGACCGCGCAGGTAACGACATCGCCCGCGCCGACCCAGTCGGCGCCCGCCGGCGTGCCGGTCAGGATGACGTCGCCGGGCATGAGGGTCATGAAGCCGCTGATGCAGGCGATCAGCCGGTCGATCGGCATGATGATGTCCGCCATCGCGCCGTCCTGCTTCGGCACGCCGTTCACCGAGGCGCGGATGCGCGCCGAGCGCCAGTCGAACGCCGTGTCGATGACCGGCCCGAGCGGACAGAACGTGTCGCACGCCTTGCCAATCGTCCAATGCCCCTCGGGGTGGAACAGGTCCAGCGCGCTGACATCGTTCGCGACGGTGCAGCCGAAGATGACGCCGTCCGCATCCTCCGGACGAATCCGGCGTGCGGTCCGCCCGATGACGACCGCCACCTCGGACTCGAACTTCACCCGATTCGCCCCGTTCGGCAGCATGATCGGATCGCCGGGACCGATCACGGTGCCGAGCGGTTTGAAGAACAGGATCGGCATGTCGGGTTCGGGCGGTTTCGGCTCGCCCGGCGCGGTGAAGTTTTTGCCGATGCCGATGATATGGCGCGGCATGACCGGCGCGAGCAGGCGGACGTCCGCAAGCCCGAACCGGCGGCCGGTGAACGCGGGCGGGTCGAACAGTCCGCCGGACAGTTCCCTGAGCAGGCCTTCTTCCAGGACGCCGAAGCGGGCGGGGGACGCCGGCTCCGCCAATGGCACGAATCGCGCGATTTTCATGGTCTGCACCTCTCCTCTCTGACGCTTCGAGATCCTTGTGTTTTTTTACGAATGACCCATTAACATACAGGACCGTTAGTTTCGCCTCATATCTCCGCGTTACAACCGCTTCTGTAGCGTGGTATCCGCGTTACAGCCGCTCCTTCTCGGCTCCGCGCGCTTCTGTAGCGTGGTATCCACGTTACAGCCGCTCCTTCTCGGCTCTGCGCGCTTCTGTAACGTGGTATCCGCGTTACAGCCGCTCCTTCTCGGCTCTGCGCGCTTCTGTAGCGTGGTATCCACGTTACAGCCGCTCCTGCCCGGCTCCGCGCGCCTCATCAATTGGTCAGACGTTTTCTTCCGATCAAAAAATCATTCCGCCGTTTCGCCAACCTTCATCTTGAGCACGATTCCGCCGCTCCGTCTCTCCTGTGAACGCTTTCGCCCATGTCTCTACTCTACCAGAACGCGCGCCCGCAACCAAATTCGAAAGAGCGCCGTCCGCAAATTTTTGATTGTAAAAATTAATCAAGTATATTAAAATAACCTTTAAGCCTACTAATTATATTGGATTAATGAAATTTAAGTGCTGACAAGACGACTTGAAGCACGCACAAGGGAGGAAGGATGTGGACCCGATATTTCAGGTCGAACGCGTCGGCAAAAGCTACAAGAACGCAAAAGTGTCCGAGAAAGTGCTGCATGACGTGACGTTCGGGGTGGAGCGGGGCGAAATCGTCGCGATTCTCGGGCCGAGCGGCTGCGGGAAGAGCACGCTGCTCAATCTGCTCGGCGGGTTCGAGCGGCCGGACGAAGGAACCGTGCTGTTCGAGGGCAAGCCGGTCGACGGTCCGTCGCGCAACTGTGTCATGATTTTTCAACAATATGGGCTGCTGCCGTGGCGCACCGTCCGCAAAAATGTGGAGATCGGGCTCGAGCGGACCGGCCTGACCGCCGGCGAGCGCAGGCGGAGGGCGGAGGAATATATCGAGCGGGTCGGACTGTCCGACCGGATCGACCATTTCCCGCACCAGCTCTCGGGCGGCATGCAGCAGCGCGTCGCGCTGGCGCGCGCGCTCGCCGTAAGGCCCAAAGTGCTCCTGATGGACGAGCCGTTCGGCGCGCTGGACACGTTCAACCGCTACGCGCTGCAGAACGAGCTGCTGCGCCTGCAGGAAAGCGAGAAGCAAACCGTCGTGCTGGTCACGCACGACATCGACGAGGCCGTGTTTCTCGCGGACCGGATTCTCGTCATGGTCTCCGGGCCCGGCCGCATCCGCCGGGAGATCCGCATTCCGGATTACAAGCCGCGCGACCGGGGCAGTCCGCAATTCCAGCATTACCGCAAGGTCATTTACGATCTGTTCCATCTGTCGGGACAGGAAATCCAGACGGAGTTTGCCATCTAGGAGGGGTTACGCGATGCCGCAACGTCCGCTTTTTCGGACTTTGGCCATTTTCATATTGATGCTGTCCACGATTACCGCCTGCAGCGGCGCGAAAGAGAACCGCCCGTCGTCGGCCGGCGCGGCCGGAACCGGCGGATCGGGCGAAAAGCCCGTCATCAAGATCGGCTATCTGCCGATTACGCATGCCGCGCCGCTCTATATCGCGGACGCGTTCGAAGAGGAAAGCGACTGGCCGTTTACGCTCGAACTGATCAAGTTCGGCTCTTGGCCGGATCTGATGCACGCGCTGAACACGGGCAACATCGACGGCGCATCCGTGCTGATCGAGCTCGCGATGAAGGCGAAGGAGCAGGGGATCGGGCTGAAAGCCGTGGCGCTGGGCCACAAGGACGGCAATGTGCTCGTCGTCGCGAACGACATCGGAAAGACCGAGGACCTGAAGGGCAAGCCGTTCGCGATTCCGAGCCGGTTCTCGACGCACAACATTCTGCTGTACCAGATGCTCAAGAACGCCGGCATGGCCTATTCGGATGTGCAGGCGGTGGAGCTGGCGCCGGCGGAAATGCCCGCGGCGCTGTCCGAGGGAAGAATCGCGGGATACGTCGTCGCCGAGCCGTTCGGCGCCATCTCAGTCGTCGCCGGCAAGGGCAAGGTGCTCTACCAGTCGGGGGAGATTTGGGAAAACTCGGTGGATTGCGGTCTCGTGCTGCGGGACGCCTTCATCGGGAAGGACCGGGAGCTGGCGCAGGCATTCGTAAACGCGTATCTGGAAGCCGGGCGGAAGGCCGAGCACAAGAGCGAGGACGAACGCGCGGTGCTGAAAAAATACATGAACGTCGACGACAAGGTGCTGGAGTTGTCGCTGCAATGGATCGCCTACGACGAACTGCGGCTGGACGAGGAGTCCTACGAGCGGCTGCGCGTCTATCTCAGGGAGATGGGGCTGTCCGAGAATCCGCCGACGTTCGGAGATTTCGTCGACAATTCGTTCATTGACGCGGCGGCGGGAGCGTCATGAAGCGGGCGGGATACGTCGCGCTGGGCGTTCTGCTCTTGATCGCCGTCTGGCAGACCGTATTCGTCATCGGCGGCTACGACGCGTCGCTGTTCCCGCCGCCGGGCAGCGTCGCCCGGGGCATCGCCGAGCTCGTCACGGACGGCACGCTCGCCGGGCATATGCGCATCAGCCTCTTCCGGTTCGCCGCGGGATACGTGACCGCGTCCGCCGCGGCGGTCGGCCTCGGGCTGCTGCTGGGGCAGCTTCCGCGCGTATGGAAGACGATCGATCCGATCGTGCAGGTGATCCGTCCCGTATCCCCGATCGCCTGGTCGCCGTTCATCGTGCTCTGGTTCGGGATCGGCAACACGCCCGCGATCGTCATCATTTTTCTCGCGGCGTTCTTCCCGGTTCTGCTGTCGACCGTGTCCGGCATGCGCAAGGTCGATCCGATCCATGTGAAGCTGGCGCGCAATCTCGAGATGAAGCGCTCGGCGTTCGTCACCCGGATCGTGCTGCCGTCCGCGTTCCCGACGATCGCGAACGGGCTGCACATCGCGATCGGCACGTCGTGGATTTTCCTCGTGTCCGGCGAGATGGTCGGCGCGCAGTCCGGACTCGGCTACCTGATCGTGGACAGCCGCAACACGCTCCGGCTCGACCTCGTCATGTCCGGCATCGTCTGCATCGGCCTGTTCGGCCTGCTGCTGGACCGGCTCGTCGGTCTGTTCGAGTCCTGGGTCGGCCGGCATTGGGGCGCGTCCGGCCGTTAGGCGCATGTCGACCGTCAGAATCGCGTCCGGATGTCAGGCTCGCGTCCGGCCTTCAGACCCGCGTCCGGCAGACAGGCTCGCGACCGGCCTTCAGATCCGCGTCCGGCTGACAGGCTCGCGTCCTTCAGGCTCGCATCCGGCCGTCAGGCTTCGGAAGCTTCCGCGAGATCGGCCTCTTCGATCGGCACCGCCGCAACGTCTCCGACGTTCGTGCCGCAATGCTCGCAGTAGTAGGCGATTTGCACCTCATGGCCGCATTCGGCGTGCACGAGCTTTTTGTAGCAGCGCTTCAGATGGTGCCGGCCCCACAGGATGAGGGCGTTGAAGACGGGCTCGAGCGCCTTGCCGCTCTCCGTCAGCGTGTAATGGTAGCGGGGCGGATGCGCGGAATACAGCTCCGCGGCGAGCAGCCCGGCCTCTTCGAGGCAGCGGAGCCGTTCGGACAAGAGCCGCGAGGACAGCCCCTGAAGGTTGCGCTTGATCTGGTTGAAAGAGTGGCTGCCGGCGAAAATTTCGTGCAGGATGAGCAGCGTCCAGCGGTCTCCGATCAGATTCAGTGTCTGGGCGATATTGCAAGGCAAATTGTATCGTTCGTTCATACGGGGGCCCCTTTCAAAACCGGTATCTCCCTATCAGTATAACACAAACTTTATTAGGTTGTAATAATATACTTGATGTAATATAATAACCTCTGGCGGCTTTTGCATAAAGCTGCACATTCCATGCACAGGAGTGATCGTCATGACCTTGTTTCTGGTCGAATCGGTGCTCGGGGCGGTCGATCGGACGAAATTCCAGGCGGTCGTCAGCGAATTGCAATCGGCGGCGGAGGCGCGCGGCGTGCGCTTGATCGAAGTGCAGGCCGCGGCGGATCATACGCGGGCGTTCTTCATTCTGGAAGGCGAGAGCCGGACGGAGGTGGCCGAAGCGTTCCGCGGGGCGAACGTGCCGATCGCGCTCATCAAGCCGGTCCGGCTGATCGGCAAGGACGTCCGCAGCGACGTGGACGCCCGGGACGTGAACTATCTGGTCGAGTGGAACATACCGGAAGGATTGACGATGGAGCAGTATCTCGAACGGAAGAAGACGAACAGCGTGTATTACTCCGAAGTTCCCGAGGTTGAATTTTCCCGGACGTATGTGTGCGAGGATATGACGAAATGTCTCTGTTTCTACAAAGCACCCGATGAGTCGGCGGTGAAGCGGGCGAGGGAAGCGGTGCGGACGCCGATAGACTCCATTACGAAGCTGTCCGCCGACGCGTAAGCGACCCGCGCGCCACCAGCCGGCTCACCGGCGATGGGGGAGTTGTGACATGATCGGGCAAGATCGTCTCAGCCGGATCGACGGGATTGCGGACCGGCATCTGAAGCCGCACGTGAAGCGAATTGACGAGGAAGCTTTCTATCCCGGCGATTATTTGCGGGAACTGGGCCGACAAGGCCTGCTGCCGGAACCCGGCCTGGACGAGCGGGACGCCGTCCGGGCGGGCGTGCCCGTCGTGCGGGCAACGGCGCGGCGCTGCGTGACGACCGGCTTCGTCCTCTGGTGCCATCTGGCGGCCATGACCTATGTCCGCAGCGGCGGGAGCGACGGGCTCCGCCGATCGGTGCTGCCGCGGCTCGCGGACA
>NZ_CAJRAY010000091.1:49597-79115 GCF_907165215.1 Thermobacillus xylanilyticus
TCGGCGGCACCGGACTGTCGAATCCGATGAAGTTTTACGCCGGTCTGGACAAATTGTATTTGCGCGCGGAACGGTCGGGCGGCGGCTACGTCGTCCATGGCACGCTGCCGCTCGTCTCCAACCTCGGGGACGACCATTGGTTCGGCATCGTGGCGGACGCGGGAGACAGGCGGATCGCGGCGTTCGTGCCGTGCGCCGCGCCGGGGCTCAAGCGGACGGAGCAGATCGGGTTCATCGGCCTGAACGGCAGCGCGACCTATTCCTGCCGGTTCGACGGCGTCGCCGTCCGTCCGGAATGGCTGCTCACCGAGGACGCGGACGAATGGGTGCGCCGGATTCGTACGACCTTCGTCCTGTATCAGGTTCCGCTCGCGCTCGGGCTGATCGAAGCCAGCGCGGAAGCCGTCCGGGGGATGTGCGGCAAGCAAGGCGGGTGCAACGCGTATCAGCGCGTGCAGTTCGCCGATCTGGAGCAGGATCTGGCCTCGCTGCAGGAGCGGCTTGACCGGCTGGTCGACGGTCCGGCCGATGCCGGCGATGCCGGAAGCAACCGTTGGCCGGACGTCGTCAGGCTCCGGCTGGACGCCGTCTACGCCGCGCTCCGCGCCGCGCAGACCGCGATGCTGCACGTCGGCAGCCCCGGCTACAAGGCGGGCAGCGATGCTTCCAGACGGCTGCGGGAGGCGTATTTCCTGGCCAATCTGACGCCGACGGTGCGCCAGCTTGAGAAAATGATCGCAATGGCATGAACAAGAAACAACGGACCGTCCGGAACGCGGCAGCCGCCGCTCCGATCGGTCCGTTGTTGTTTCGTCAAGCCTTCGGCACCGCCAGCGTCGTGCGGTTTCTGCCGTTCTGCTTCGACGCGTAGAGGCAGTCGTCGGCCGCGGCGTACAGCGATTCCACGGTCATGCCGGAGCCTTGAAGCTCCGCGACGCCGATGCTGACGGAGTAGGCGATGCCGTCTCCGGATTCGGCGAGGCGCATCGGCTCCCGGCTGACGCGCTGCCGGATCGCTTCGGCCAGCCTGAAGGCGGTATGGCCGTCCATGCCGGGGAGGAACACGGCGAATTCTTCGCCGCCGATCCTTCCGGCCGTGCCCGCAGATCCGGCCGCCTCCCGCAGCATGTCGGCGAAATGGCGCAGCAGACGGTCGCCCGCCGTATGGCCGTACCGGTCGTTGATGCTTTTGAAATGATCGAGGTCGATCACCATGAGGCTGATCGGCATGCCGGAAGACCGGCAGGTTTCGCGGGCCTCGTGCAGCTTCTCGAAGAAATGCAGCCGGTTGCCGAGGCCGGTCAGGCCGTCCGTCGTCGCCCGCCGGATCAGCTCCCGCTCGGCGAGCTTGCGCTCGGTAATGTCCGCGAAGATGAACAGCGAGCCGGTCCGCTCTTCGCGCACCCGGATCGGGATGAACCGGACTTCGAACAGCTTCCCGGCGATCTCCGTTTCGATGCGGCTCTGCTCGCCGGCTTCGCATAACGCCCGCAAATCCGGGTGGCTGGCGAACAGATCCGCCAGCGATGCGCCGGACAGCTTGTCCTTCGGCGCCAGATTGCCGATCATGCGGGCGGCGGGATTCGCGTCGATGATCCGGCCCTTCTCGTCCGCGATCAGGATCCTTCGGACATGTGCTCCAGCACTTTCTCCTGGGCGAGCGGACGCACCTGCAGAAATTCGTGGATGTGCAGGACGTAGAAAAAGATGACGGCCGCCGGCAGCAGCGAAGTCGACACGTTGACATGCCCGCCGGCGAGTTTCGCCAGTTCCGGAAGCAGATAGGGGCAGAGGCCGGCGAAGATGAGCAGGATGAGCTGCCGTTTCCGGCCGCCGACAACCTTGCGGTAATGGTTGGCCAGCAGCGCCAATCCCCAGAAGGCGAGCGTGTGGAAGAACAGGAAGAACAGCCAGCCGAGCGGCATCCGCGAAGCGCCGATCCGATCGAAATTGCCGTAGGGCTCGACCCATACCTCCCGGCGGATCAGGTGATGGTGCGAATCGGTGAACAGCAGAATCCAGAAGACGACGGCGACCGCGCTCAGGACAAGCAGGCTCCTGTTGCGGACTTTGCCGCTTGCGCGCATATAGAACATGATGATGCCGAGCGTCAGGACAGCGGAGCTGAAGAGCGGGATTTGCTGCAGATTGCGCCAGAACAGTTTCGCGTCCAGGCCTTCCGCAAGCAGTTCTTTGATGCTGAGCACGCCTTGCAGGGAGAGCATCGCCATCAGGATCGTGAGATAGACGATGCCGGCGGACTTGCGGATGAAGAGACAGTACAAGAACAGGACGAAATAGACGACCGAGCTGAGAAAGATGGTAAACAAGTAGCCGTCTTTCAAGATCATGAACCGGTTGCCCCCCGTCATGTTCATAGTGCGCCCGGACCGTATTCCTGCCGATACGCTTATCATAACGGATTCTCGTGAAATGTACTATATGATGAATGTCAAATTTTAATCACATGATGTCGCTTTTTCTGCGAACCGATGAGCAATAAGCCACGAGGCGCTCGCAACTCCCCGCCTCCGGTAATCCGGATGAGCGGCCAGATGCCAGACCATCCCGCTCAAGGTTTCCGGATCGGAGCAGACGGCTTCCTTATTCCGTTCAAGCTCGATGTCCGACAGGCCGATGATGATGACGTCCTCTTCCGCGACCAGTTCGACCGAAGAGGATGCGGCCCCCTTTCCGATCCTCGCGATGATAAAAGGATATTCCGGAGACGCGTCATACACCTTCAACTCTCGAGCCGGGCGACGCGTCGGTCACGTATGCTGCGACATCCCTCCGGATGCGGGGCGGGTCTACAAAAGCACGAAAACGGATGCGATCAAGAGACTCGCGATCGCCGCCAGCATCGTGCCCACGATATAACCCCTGAAATGGAAGCGGTAATTTTTGTACCCGGCCATGCCTTCCGTACCTTCGATGACGAGAAATCGGGGCGTGACGGTGCAGAACAACAGCCAGTCGATGAGGAACAAGTCGACCGCGTTGAAGCAGGACAGGATGCCGATCCCGTTGAGGAAGGCCGTCAAGAAATCCATGTCCCCGCCCCGCGACCGCTCGAGCAGTCCGGTGGAAACCGCCGGAACGCCGATGAGGAGCAATAGGAAGATCAGGCCGAAGATCCGGGTCGTCCTCCGTTCCGGAGCGGTCTGCGCGCCGGCCGCGCGCCTGATGTCGGCGGGGTACGACCGCAGCAGCAGCCTCGGCTCGACAGCCAGCGTTCCCACGATGACGGCCGTGAGCGAGACCGACAGGACAAGCCCGTTCACCGCGATGGACATTCCCAGGTTCAAGGCGCTTTCATCCCCTTCCCTCCACGCAAAATGTGTCATGCCTGCGCAGGGGTCCAGATTCGCTCGACCGACTCAAGACGCTCGCCTTCGAAGGTCAGCCTGTAGACGTCCGGCTGGGTCGAAGCCTCCCAGAACGCGTACCCGTAGCGGTTATCGAAGAAATTCAGGATGATCGTCATGATGTTGCCATGCGTCCCGACCACGATGGTCCGTCCCCGGTGTTCCGCAAGCAGTTTCAGGATGACCGGAATCGCCCGCCGCTGCGCCTTCCGCGTCGACTCGCCTCCCTCCAGGGCGAAGTCCTTGTCGTCGAACGACCGGCGGATCGCCTCCTTCACGACATCCCACGGCTCATGGCGGTCCGGGCCGGCGATCAGACGTTCGGCAAGCTCCTCGTACTCCGCGATCTCAAGACCCTTGTCCTTCGCGATCCGCTGTATGGTCTGCCGGGCTCTCGCGTACGGGCTGGAGACCATGACGTGCATCTCGATCTCCGCAAAAATTTCCGCCACCCGCGCCGCCGCTTTCCATCCTTCCGCCGACAGCCCGCGCGTCCGCTCCTGTCCGTGCACGTAAGGAGACTCCGCGTGCCGGACCATGTAGAGAGTGGTTTTCATTTCATCCGCCTCCTGAAGCTTACAAGACAGTATTTTTCGAGGATCCGCGCGATGGTTCCTGCATGGATTGCGTTCCGTGCTATACTTGTTTTGGTGACGGTGATGGGCAAGAGCAAACACAATAAGAAAAAGAAATTTGGCTCTGAATCGGGACTCTTTTATCCGGCGGAGCAAGATGAAATTTTCTACTTTATCGCAGGATATACGGAAGGCGGGTTTCCATATGGTATCACATGGGAAGAGTACTATCGGGATATGCGTGATCAATTGATTGAGAGGAGCGCTGAAACAGGAGGAACCATGAGAACATTGTATTTGACCAAGCAGCAGTTTCAGGAGATCGTGGACGCGTATGACATGAATTTTGAGGGATGGGAATCGTTTCTGAACCTCGAGACCGGTGAAGTGGTCGCTGTTAACGAGTATGAATTTGATGAAGAAGAAATCCGGGAATTGGTCGAGCAGATCGAAGAGAATCCGGATCTCTTCGAACCGATCCCGACGAAGGATTCGCGAACGGGATTTCGGGACATGGAAGATTTTGCGGAAACGCTGGAAGAAGGGGAACTGCGGGACGAACTGTTGGACATTTTGAGCGGCGGCAGAAGGATATTCCGCAGATTCAAGGATGCGCTGTATGCCGACAAGAACGTGCAAGAACGGTACTACCGGTTCGTGGATGAGCGTAATCGCATGCGCGTGAAGGAATGGCTGGACTCGCTGGATCTGAAGGTTGTCATCGAATCTTGAGATTGGGTGGGGGCCACCATGAATATTTCCGATTTGGCCAGGTTTGTCGATCCCGATATCGTGCGCAGAGGGATGGAATACGTTGCCGACGGGCGAGTCATATCCCTGAAGCCTGGCGACCACGGAAGATACGACGCGGTTGTCCGTGGCAGTGCAGATTACGAGGTATACGTCGAGTTGGACGATGATGGGAACATCCTGGATTCCGCATGCGACTGTCCTTATGATCTCGCGCCGGTCTGCAAACATCAGGCCGCCGTGTTCGCCATGCTCGCGGATCACGCGTACAAACGTGAACCCCCTCGCGAATCGTTGAAGGATCTGTTGGAGCAAGCGGACTAGGGACAGCTTGTCAACTTGCTGCTGATGTTGGCCGAGGATTTCGATTCCGTCGAGGACCGCATCCGGCTTCTTCTGGCGACCGGGGACGGGGAGCGGGAACCGGACGAATGCCGCCGGCTCATTCGCTCATACATTGACGCCCATTCGGACCGAAACGGTTTTGTGTCCCGGTGGGATGCGGGCGACGCGGTGGAGGGCGCGCATATGGTGATCGACAAGGCGCTTGCCGCCGTCGAAGACGGAGCCTGGCCGTACGGACTGGAAATGTTGCTTCTCGTCATCGAAGAGATGATCGAACTGCTGCAATCCGCCGATGATTCGGACGGCGATATCGGGGCGGTGATCAAGCGCAGTCTGGAATCGATCGGCGGCATCGTTCGGGAACGCCGCCGGATTCCGCCGGAGGAACGCGCGGGCATGTTCCGCCGGCTGCTGGAGGAAACCCGCAATCCCGTCTATGAAGGCTGGTCGGAATGGCAAATCGACCTGCTCGAAGCTGCGAACGAACTGATCGAATCGGACGAAATGACGCGGGAATGGGAGGACGCGGCGGAATCGCTGTTGGCTCGCAATTCCGATGGCGAATGGTTCAGGGAGTTCGCGGAAAGGCAGATCGCCATGATGCGGTACCGGCGATTGTTGGAACGGCACGGCGAAGAGCGGGCTCTCGAATTTGCGTATGAGCATTTGCAATTTCCGGATCTGCGCGAAATTGCGATACGCGCCGCGCTGGATCGGGGCAAGACCTCGGAAGCGATCCGGCTCTTGGAAGACGGGGAGGAACGGGATCAGAGGTGGCCAGGACATGTGTTCCGTTGGAAGAAGCTCCGGTATGAAGCTTATGTGCGCTCGGGACAGATCGAGTCGCAGCGGGAACTCGCAAAGGAGCTGATCGCGGGCGGGGAGGTTTCGTACTATCACTCCGTGAAGGCCACTTTTGCCGATGAGGGCGAATGGTCGGCGTACCTGCGGGATCTGTTGGACGCGCTAGAGCAGGGTTCGTGGCGGGCGCAAGAGGCGTACGAGCAAATCCTGCTGGAAGAGGGATTGTACGAACGGTTGCTCAAGCACGTCCGCAAGTCGCCTTCCCGCATCGAATCCTTCCACAGCGTGTTGATGCCGCATCATCCGGAAGAAGTAAAGGCGCTGTTCGAGTCCCGTATTAAAAGCCTGGCACAATACGCCGCGAACCGGAAGGAGTACGCCCATGTGTGCCGGGTCATCCGAATGCTGGCGAAGGCCGGCGGTCGGGAGGAGGCGCAGGCGATCACGCGGAAGCTGATGGAACAGTACGCGCGGAAACCGGCCTTCCGGGATGAGTTGGGGAAGATTTGGCGCTAGACAAGAATATGGGACAAAACAACTCCGCCTCCGGACAAGTCGAGCCGATTCCGGAAGCGGAGTTTTTATGTCCGCATCATCCCTCAAGCTCCGCCCGAACCTCGGCCGCGGCTTGCACCATATGGCGCAGGCTGGCCCACGTTTCGTCCTCGCCGCGCGTCTTCAGCCCGCAGTCCGGATTGATCCACAGGCGTGCGGGGCCGATGGCGCGGACCATCTTCCGGATGGCCGCTTTCAGCTCCTCCACATCCGGTATGCGGGGGGAGTGGATATCGTAGACGCCCGGTCCTGCCCCCGGACGAAAACCGCTCGCCCGCAGCGTCTCGACGAGTTCAAGATCGGATCTCGATGCTTCGAAGGAGATGACATCCGCGTCCATCGCTTCGATCTCCCGGATCATGTCTTCGAACCGGCTGTAGCACATATGGGTGTGAATCTGTGTCTCGGACCGCACACCGCTGTGCACGAGCCGGAAGGCCGGGATCGCCCAGCTCAGGTATTGCGCGTGCCAGTCGGACCGCCTGAGCGGCAGTTTCTCCCGGAGCGCCGCTTCGTCGATCTGGATGATATCGATGCCATGGGCTTCGAGATCCAGCACTTCGTCGCGGATGGCGAGTGCGATCTGGAAGGCGATCTCCTTCGGCGGGAGATCCTCCCGCGGGAACGACCAGTTCAGCATCGTCACGGGCCCGGTCAGCATCCCCTTGACCGGCCGGTCCGTCAGCCCGTCGGCAAAGACGGCGTGCTCGACGGTAATCGGCCGGGACCGGCGGACGTCGCCCCAGATGATCGGCGGCTTGACGCACCGCGTGCCGTAGGACTGCACCCAGCCGTTTGTCGTGAAGACGAAGCCGTCCAGACACTCGCCGAAATATTCGACCATGTCGCTTCGCTCGAACTCGCCGTGGACGAGCACGTCGAGGCCGATCTCCTCCTGGCGTCTGACGCAGTCCGCGATCTTGTCGAAAATAAACCGCCTGTACGCCTCCTCCGGCACTTCTCCCTTCCGGTACGCCGCGCGAATCGCCCGCACATCCGGCGTCTGCGGGAACGACCCGATCGTGGTCGTCGGAAGCGGCGGCAGCTTCAGATTGTTCCGCTGAATCGCTTCCCGTTCCGGCAAAGCGGGCAGACGGGTGAAGTCGCGCTCCGTCAGGGCGGCGACTCTCGCCCGGACCGCTTCGTCCGGCTTGCAGCGAGGACCCGCAAGCAGCGCCTCGTTGCGCTTGTACGCCTCTTCCTTCGTCGGATTCGGGCTGTCCAGGAGCCGCTTCAGTTCCGCCAGCTCCCGCAGCTTCTCCTCCGCGAAGGCAAAATGGCGCGTATAGTCCTGCGGCAACCGCGTCTCATGCTTGACCGAATACGGCACGTGCAGCAGCGAACAGGACGGGCCGATGACGACATCCCGCGCATAACGGCGGATTTCCCGCACCGTCCGCAGCGTGTCGGCATAACGGTTTCGCCAGATGTTCCGGCCGCTTACGACCCCTGCGAACAGCGTCTTGTTCTCCGGGAAACCGTGTTTCTGCAGGAGCACCAGGCTTTGCACGCCTTCCACGAAGTCAAGCCCGATGCCGTCGAAGGGCAGCGACAGCAGCACATCGTAACAGTCGCGGACATCGCCGAAGTATGTCTGGACGAGCACCTTCACGCTGTGTTTCCCGGACAGGATCGGCCGGTACAGCTCCGCAAGCAGCCGGATGTCCTCCGGCGTCAAATCCGTCACCAGCGACGGCTCGTCGAACTGAATCCACCGCGCGCCCATCTCTCCCAACCGGGCAAGCACATCCCGATAAGCGCGGACAATGTCATCGGCGATATGCTCCGCCCGCTTGCGCCCGGTAAACCGCGCCAGCTTGAGCAGGGTGAAGGCGCCGACAAGCGCCGGCCGGGTCTCGATGCCGAGCCGCCTTGCTTCCTCGTATTCATCGAAGATTTTGCTTCCGGCGATCCGGATTTCCGCGGAATCTTCGATTTCGGGCACGAGATAATGATAGTTGGTGTTGAACCATTTCCTCATCGCCAGCGCCTTCACGTCGCCCCGCGGCCCCTGATAGCCCCTCGCCATCGCGAAGTACGTCTCGAGCTCATCAAGCCCCAGCGCCCGATAGCGCTCCGGAACGAGATTGAACAGGACGGCCGTGTCGAGCACATGGTCGTAGAAGGAGAAGTCCCCCGACGGGATGAAGTTGATCCCGCAAGCCTGCTGCGCGCGCCAATGCGCGCTCCGGAGTTCCGCGGCGGTCCGGCGAAGCTCTCCGGCGCCGATCTCACCCCTGAAATACTTCTCGACGGCAAATTTCAGCTCCCTCGCCGCGCCGATTCTCGGATATCCGATGACGGAAGTCCGCATTCCCATCACTCCCCGTTTCAGCTTCGCTTCCGATTATGGAAGACCGGACGGGCTATCGGGTAATACCCGGTTTCTATCGCATCCGATAGTTTTTTTCTATGGGGCCCCGGGGCGGCCGGAAATGACCGGAACGCCGCAAAATCAATATATTGGAGGTATAATGAAGGTCAAACACAATATCTTGTGTCTTGTTAAAAGTTGTGTTAGGATGGACTCATCTTCCACAACCACATCAACAGGTTTCGGACAGGTACCGCGAAGGCGGTTTAATAGGGAAGCCGGCGGGAATCCGGCGCTGTCCCCGCAACTGTAACGCCGACGAACGTTCACATCCACTGTGCGCGCCCGCGCATGGGAAGGGAACGGGAGGATGAAGCGAAGCCAGGAGACCTGCCTGACCGAGACGTTGTTTCCTTTCTCCGGGGATTGAGAACAGGAACGGCCGGCGCATGCGGATGTTGGGCGAATCGGTTTCCGCTCACGCATCCATGCCATGCACTTGTCGTCAGCAGCATCCTCGGGGAGAGGGTGCTTTTTTTCATCGCCAAAGGAGGAACCCGCCATGAGACTGTACACGAGAACCGTCTGCCCGAAGTGCATCTGGATCAAATCCGAGGCGCAGCGCTCCGGCAAGGAAGTGGAGATCGTCAACATCGACCACGACGTAGCGGCCCGGGAGCGGCTGATCGGCGCCGGCATCATGACCGTGCCGGCGCTCGAAGAAGGCGGCGCGTTCTGGACGAACCCCGAGGAGATGCTGGAGCGGCTGGGAGGCGCGGACCGATGATCGCGTACGCGAGCCGGACGGGCAATGTCCGCTACATCGTCTCGCAGCTCGGGCTGCCGGGCATCGAGATCGGCGAGGAGACGGCGGTCGCGGAGCCGTTCCTGCTTATCACCTACACCGACGGGCTGGGGGAGGTGCCGCCGGTCGTGCAGCGGTTCATGGAGCGCAGCGGCGCCCATTGCCGGGGCGTGGCCGCGAGCGGCAACCGCAATTTCGGCCACGCCAATTTCGGCCGGGCCGGGGATCTGGTCGCGGCGCGGTGGAACGTCCCGCTCGTGCGCAAGCTGGAGCTGCGCGGATTCCGACAGGATTACGAAGCGATCCGGCAATTTTACATGGAACGGATCGGGGAGGGGAGCCGGCATGAGCATGAAATCGTACTTGCGCCTTAACAACGAGGTGCTGCACCACTACAACCGCACAGGGCGGCTCGATCTCGAGAAGGACCGGGAGGCGGCGAGGCGCTATTTTCTCGAGCATGTGAACGTCAAGATGCGTTACTTCATCGATGTGGACGAGAAGATCCGCTATCTCGTCGACGAGGGCTACTATGAGCGGGAATTTCTCGAGCAGTACGACAAGGCGTTCATCGAGCAGCTGTTCGAGCGGGCGTATGGCTATCATTTCCGCTTTCCATCGTTCATGAGCGCGAGCAAGTTCTACGACAGCTATGCGATGAAGAGCCGGGACGGCGCCGAGATTCTGGAGAAATACGAGGACCGCATCGTCATCATCGCCCTCTATCTCGCCCGCGGCGATCGCGAGCTGGCGGTGCGGGCGGTCGACGCGATGATGACCGCCTACCAGCCGGCGACGCCGACGGCGCTGAACAGCGGCAAACGGGCCCGCGGCGAGCTCGTCAGCTGTTTCAAGCTGTCGATGGACGACTCGATGAACAGCATCGCCGCCAATATCGGCTACTGCCTGGAGTTGTCCCGCCTGGGCGGGGGCGTGGGCGTCAATCTGACGGACATCCGGCCGCTCGGCGACCCGATCAAGGGCATCCTGAACCGTGCCAGCGGCGTCATGCCCGTCGCGAAGCTGCTCGAGAACGCCTTCTCCTATTCGAACCAGCTCGGCCAGCGGAACGGCTCGGGCGTCGTGTACCTGAACATTTTCCACGCCGACATCGAGAGCCTCATCTCCGCGAAGAAGCCGAACGCCGACGAGAAGATCCGCCTCGCGACGCTGTCCACCGGCGTCATCGTGCCGGACATTTTCTTCGAACTGATGAAGCGGGACAAGGACGTCGTCCTGTTCAGCCCGTACGACATTTACCGGGAGTATGGCAAGCGGATGTCGGAGATCAGCATGAGCGAGATGTACTACGAGCTGCTGGACAACCCGAACATCCGCAAGCTGAAGCGGGTCAATGCGCGGAAGCTGTACACGGAGATCAAGAAAGCCCAGTTCGAGTCCGGCTATCCGTTCGAGGTGTTCGACGACAACGTCAACGCCCGGCATCCGCTGCGCGGGCTGGGACGGGTGAAAATGTCCAACCTGTGCACGGAAATTCTGCAGGTGCAGCAGACCAGCGTCATCCACGACCACGGCACGGAAAATGAATACGGCATGGACGTGTCCTGCAACCTCGGCTCGCTCGACATCCACAAGGCGACGCAGACGGATTTCGAAAAGCTCGTGGATACGGCCATGCGGCTGCTCACCAATGTGTCGCTCATGACCGACATCCGGAACGTGCCGTCCGTCAGCAAGGCGAACCGGCTCATGCATTCCGTCGGGCTCGGCGTGATGAATCTGCACGGCCATCTGGTGTCGCAAGGGCTGGAATACGGTTCGGACGAGTCGATCCTGTTCGTGGATGCGTTCATGGAGGCGCTGAACTACTACTCGCTGCTCGCTTCCATGCGGCTGGCCCGGGAGAAGGGGGAGACGTTCCACGGGTTTGAGCTGAGCGACTACGCGGACGGTTCCTATTTTGACCCGTATGTGGACAAGGAAGAGCGGGAACTGCCCGAGCCGGTGCGGCGCGCGCTGGGGACCGTGCCCGTCATCACGAGACAGATGTGGCAGGAACTGAAGGAGCAGGTGATGGCGCACGGGCTGTTTAACGCCTACCGGCTGGCGGTGGCGCCGACGGGCAGCATTTCGTACATCCGGAACTGCACCGCGTCCCTTGCCCCGATCACGGAGCGGGTGGAAATCCGCGACTACGCGGACAGCCGCACGATCTATCCGATGCCGTTCCTGAATGACGGGAACAAGCATCTGTACAAGGAAGCCTGGGAGATCGATCCGTTCCGCATGGTGGACCTGTACGCGGCGGCGCAGAAGCATGTCGACCAGGGCCTCTCGATGACGGTGTACGTGACCGACCAATGGACGACGGAGCGGCTCGCCCGGCTGTACATTTACGCGTGGATGAAGGGGATCAAGACGGTTTACTACGTGCGGCAGCGGCTGCAGACGATTGAGGAGTGTGTGGCATGCTCGGTCTGAATCGGTATGAAGCGGTGAACTGGAACCGGCAGGGCCGGGACCTCGTCCAGACGTTCTGGGATCAACAATGGCGGCAGATCTGGTTCCCCGAGGAGATTGCCGTGAGCAAGGACGTGAAGCAGTGGAGCCAGTTCGAGCATCAGGAGACGTACAAGCAGGTGCTCGGCGGGCTTACGCTGCTCGATACGATCCAGACGAACATCGGGATGAACGAGATCGCCCGCCATGCGCCGGATCTGCAGGAGAAGGCGCTCTATACGGTGTTCGCCGCGTTCGAGGCGATCCACGCGAAGTCGTACTCGTACATCTTCACCACGCTCTGCACGAACAGCGAGATCGAGGCGATCTTCGACTGGGTGAAGCGGAACGAGTATCTGCAATACAAGGCCGATCGGATCAGCGGCGTCTATCGGTCGATTGCGGACGGAGACCCCGTCACCTTGTGGAAAGCGATGTTCGCCTCGGTCATGCTGGAGTCGTTCCTGTTCTATTCCGGCTTCTTCTATCCGCTCTATTTGGGCGGGCAGGGGGTGCTGCGGAACAGCGCGGAGGTCATTTCGCTCATTCTGCGGGACGAGTCGATCCACGGGGTCGCCGTCGGCTACTTCGCGCAACAGCTGTTCAAGGCGTTCCCCGACAAGGTGAAGGAAGAACTGACGGTGTGGGGCTATGAATTTCTGCTCGACCTGTACCACAACGAGATCGCCTATACCAACGACGTGTACGCGGAGACCGGGCTCGGCCCGGAAGTGAAAGCTTATGTGCGCTACAACGCCAACAAGGCGCTCATGAACCTCGGGATGGATGTGATGTTCCCCGACGAGGAAGTGAATCCGATCGTCATGAATGGCATCCGGAACGAAGGCTCGACCTACGACTTCTTCTCGCAGAAGGGGTCGACGTACGCGGTGGCGAAAGTCGCGCCCATCACGGACGAGACGTTCGTGTTCTGACGATCCCAAGGGGGCGTTCGCATGACGCTGCAGCAGCTCAAATACATTCTCGCCATCGTGCATTGCGGCTCGATCAGCGAGGCGGCCAAGCAGCTGTATATTTCGCAGCCGAGCCTGTCGAGTGCGGTGAAGGAGATCGAAGAAGAGTTCGGCATCGAGATTTTCGTGCGCTCGCCGAAGGGGATCGCCCTGACGAGCGAAGGGATCGAGTTTCTGGCCTATGCCCGGCAGGTGGTGGAACAGGCGGAGCTGATGGAGCAGCGGTACCTGAACAAGCGGCCGTCCCGGAAGCTGTGCTCGATCTCCACCCAGCATTACGCCTTCGCCGTCCAGGCGTTCGTGGCGCTCATGAAGACGCTGGGCGAGACCGAGTACGAATGCACGCTGCGCGAGACGCGGACGCACGAAATCATCGAAGATGTGCGGAATCTGCGCAGCGAGATCGGCATTCTGTACCTGAGCGAGTTCAACCGGAAAGTGATCACCAAGCTGCTGCGGGATCATGACCTGAAGTTCCATCCGCTGTTCACCGCGAAGCCCCATGTGTTCATCAGCGTCCACCATCCGCTGGCGCAGCGGGAGATGCTGGAGATGGACGAACTGGACGAGTATCCGTGTCTCGTGTTCGAGCAGGGGGAGTACAACTCGTTCTATTTCGCGGAGGAAATTCTGAGCACGCGAAGCTACCGGAAGAAAATATTGGTGAGCGACAGGGCGACGCTGTTCAATCTGCTGATCGGCCTGAACGGGTACACGATCAGTTCCGGCGTGCTGAACCAGGACGTGTACGGCGGGTTGATCAAGCCCGTGCGGCTCAAGACGGACGAAGACATGCTCATCGGCTATATCACGAACCAGAAGACGTCCCTGAGCCGTCTCGGGCAGCTCTATGTGGAGAAGCTGAAAGAGGTGGTCGCCCGCGCCGGGCATGAGTTGTTGAGTTGAGAACGGAAGACGCTGGCACGTTGCGGCCGAGGCGAAACAGATGCGAACGGCCGGAGTCCCTGGGGGAGGCTCCGGCCGGCGTTATTTCTTCTGCTTGTAAAACTCGTGGTACAGCTTCATGAGCGCACGCTTCTCGATCCGGGACACGTAGGAGCGGCTGATGCCGAGCTCCTTCGCGATCTCCCGCTGCGTCCGCTCCTCGCCTCCGGCTTCCAGACCGAACCGGCCGACGACGACTTCGCGCTCGCGCTCGTCGAGGATGTCCAGATTTTTGTAGATCTTCGACTTCTCGATCTTTAGCTGCACCTTGTCGACCACTTCGTCCGTGTCCGAGCCGAGAATATCTATTAATGTGATTTCGTTGCCCTCCTTGTCCGTCCCGATCGGATCGTGCAGCGAAACGTCCTTGCGTGTCTTCTTGAGCGAGCGGAGATGCATCAGGATCTCGTTCTCGATGCAGCGCGCGGCGAAGGTGGCGAGCTTCGTCCCCTTGCCGGGCTGGAAGCTTTCGATTGCCTTGATCAGCCCGATCGTGCCGATCGAGATCAGGTCTTCGAGGTCTTCGCCGGTGTTGTCGAATTTTTTGACGATGTGGGCCACCAGGCGCAGATTGTGTTCGATCAGCAAGTTTCGGGAATGTTGATTCCCTTCTGCCATCAGCTGGAGATGCTTCGCTTCTTCTTCCTCCTGCAGCGGCTGCGGGAAGGCGTTGTTCTTGACGTAGGAAACCAGCAGCGAGAGCTGTTTGATGAACAAAGCGATGGCAGCGAACAATCCAGGCATGAATAAGGCCACCCCCAAGATGATTTACCGGAACGGCCCGCACGCCTCCGGCGGCGGAAGACTGTTTTACAGTCTATGTGGGCAGCGGCCTATATGTGCTTGTATGACGAAATTTGCCAAGCAGTGTCAAGCCCCGTGCAGCAGTCAGCCATGATCGGCGGCAATCGAAATCCTCTATTGAACGATTTAATTTTCAATTAAAACCCGAGTAAACCGCTATGATAAAATACATTTAACCAACGAGACGACAACATCAAGCCAGATACGACCGATGGAGGGATGACGAATGGGCGGAAAGCGACAGCTGAAGCTCGGGGCGCTGCTGCACGGGGTGGGCGGCGGTACATCGACCTGGCGCCATCCGGATGCGATTACGGACGCCAGTGTCAATTTCGGGCTGTACAAGCAATGGGTGCGCAAAGCCGAGGAAGGGAAGCTCGACTTCATCTTTATCGCGGACGGTCTCTACATCAATGAAAAATCGATTCCCCACTTTCTCAACCGATTCGAGCCGATCACCATCCTGAGCGCCCTGGCGGCGGTCAGCACGCATATCGGACTTGTCGGGACGCTGTCGACGTCGTACAGCGAGCCGTTCACGGTGGCGAGGCAGTTCGGTTCGTTGGACAACATCAGCGGCGGCCGGGCGGGATGGAACGTCGTCACGTCGCCGCTGGAAGGATCGGCGCTCAACTACGGCAGGAAACAGCATCCGGATCATGCGACGCGGTACCGGATTGCGGCGGAGTTTCTCGAAGTGACGCGCGGGCTGTGGGATTCGTGGGAAGACGATGCCTTCGTCCGCAACAAGGAGACGGGGCAGTTTTTCGATCCCGACAAAATGCACGCGTTGAATCATGAAGGCGAGTTTTTCTCGGTCAAGGGGCCGCTCAATATCCAGCGTTCGAAGCAGGGGCATCCGGTCATCTTCCAGGCGGGATCTTCGGAAGCCGGGAGAAATTTCGCTTCCCGGGCGGCGGACGCGGTCTTTACGGGGCAGGAGACGATCGAGGAAGCGCGGGAGTTCTATCAGGACATCAAGCGGCGGGCGGCAGGCTTCGGGCGCAATCCGGACGAATTGCTGATCTTCCCCGGCATCGGGTCGATCATCGGCTCCACGGAGGAAGAGGCGGAGCGGAAGTACCGCGAAGTCGCCGAGCTCGTCACGGTGGAAGAGGCGCTCAATTATCTCGGCCGCTTCTTCGATCATCACGACTTCTCGCAGTATCCGCTGGATGAGCCGTTCCCGGACATCGGCGATCTGGGGAAAAACAGCTTCCAGGCGAACACGGACCGGATCAAGCGCATCGCCAGGGAGCAGAACCTGACGCTCCGCGAAGTCGCGCTGCGGACGGCCACGCCGCGCGGCAATTTCATCGGCACGCCGGAAACCGTCGCCGACCGGATTCAGGAGTGGTTCGAGACCGGCGCGGCGGACGGGTTCATCATCCATGCCGCGACGCCGCGGGGTCTCGAGGAATTCGTCGACCACGTTGTGCCGATTCTGCAGGCGCGCGGCCTGTTCCGGACGGAGTACGAGAGCGACACGCTGCGCGGCAACCTCGGACTGCCCGTACCGGAGAATCGCTATACCCGCGCGAGAGCGCTCAAGGTTTGATCCCGACCATGATGGATACAGAAGGAGTGGACACGCATGGCAAAAACGGTTCTCATCCTCTCCGGCAGTCCGAATCCGCAATCGCGACTCGCCGGCATCATTTCCCATCTGGAGACGACGCTTGCCGCGCGCGGCGTCGACGTCGACCATCTCGCCGCCGCGTCTCTGCCGGCGGAAGATTTGATCTTCGGCCGTTTCGACAGCCCGGCTGTTCAGGAGGCGAACGCGCGCGTGGCGCGGGCCGATGCCGTGATCGTCGCCAGCCCGGTGTACAAGGCATCCTATACCGGCCTGCTCAAGACGTTCCTGGATCTCCTGCCGCAGAAAGGGTTGGAAGGCAAGACGGTGCTGCCGATCATGATCGGCGGCACGATCGCCCATCTGCTGGCGATTGAGTTCGCGCTGAAGCCGGTTCTGTCCGCGCTCGGCGCGCGGCGGTTCGCCGGCGAAGTCTATGCGCTGGATACGCAGGTGGAGCGGAAGGAAACGCCGGGAGGCGTCATTTACGAATTGCAGGACGAATTGCGGGAGCGCCTCGACGCGGCGGCGGCGAGGCTTGCGGGGGAGACGGCGGACGCCGCCGTCCGCGTGTAGCCGCTTGCCGCAAGCATCGCGAAAACCCGGTGCCGGATCGGCGCCGGGTTTATGCATTTGCAATTCAAAATTCTCTATCGACGAATAGAAAAATTCAATCGATGCCCCGCCCCTGTGACGCAAGGAACAAATTGACAGACCTGACGATCTTGCCTTACGATAACAAACAAACATTTCCAATTTAACATATAGGAAAAGATTGAATTCAGGTCGACACAGGAGGGAGGCGTCTGATCATGAACCTGGAAAACATCGAAGCGTTCGTCTATGTCAACCATTTCGGCAGCTTCAACAAGGCGGCGGAGGTGCTCTATCTGTCGCAGCCGTCGGTGACGGCGCGCATTCAGACGCTGGAGCGGGAGCTGGACTGCAAGCTGTTCGACCGGCTCGGGAAACAAGTCGTCCTTACGGAGCAGGGGAAGCAGTTTCTGCCTTATGCGCAGAAGATTCTGCAGACGTTCCAGAAGGGCAAATTGCAGCTTCAGCAAAGAACCGCCGTCCCCAACGAACTGCGCATCGGCAGCACGGCTTCGGTCTCGAATTACGTGATCCCCGAGCTGCTTCCCGTAATCAAGGCCAGATTCCCCGAGCTGACGTTCAAGCTGACGACGGCGCCGACGGAGGATCTGACGGCCAAGCTGCTCAACCGGGAGATCGACATTGCATTCGTCCGCAAATCGGCGCATCCGGCTTTCCAGTCGTTTCTGTTCCACGAAGATCCGATCAAACTGTACGTCTACGCCGATCATCCGTTCGCGCGCTCGGGACGGGCGTCGCTCCGGGACATCATCGGCCAGCCGCTCGTCTTCTTCGAGTGCGGAGCGTTGGACTGGCTCCGGCTGCATCGCGTGTTCGAGGGGCTCGATCAGCCGCCCGACATCGTGTATCATGCCGACAACGCGGAGACGGCGAAGAAGCTGGTGTTGCGCAAGGCCGGCATCTGCTTCCTGCCCGGACTCACCGTCCGCCAGGAGGTTGCCGATGGGCGGCTCAAGCCGGTCGAGATCGAGGAGACCGCCGGCATCGCCCTGCAGACGAACCTGATCGCATTGAGCGGCGAACATGAGGAGATCATCCGGCTGCTACGCTCGGTGGATCTGAAGGAAGCGCTGGCGTCCTAAATTTTTGCAATCGACGAATAGACAAAGTCTATTAGCGGCATGGCCGGTGCCGTGTTACAGTTGTCTCAAACCAAATTCTCATTAAAACGATAGGAAAAAGATAGTATGACGCTGCGGAGAGGAGGAAGCCGATTGAGCGAGACGATTCGGCTGGCGCGGACGGAAGACGCGGAGCGCGTTCGGGAAGTGATCCATGAAGCGTACGCCCTGATCCGCGAACTGAACCTGCATTGGCCGGCGGCGCATGCGGACGTGGCGCTCGTGCGGGACAATATCGCGGAGAACGACTGCTACGTGCTGGAAATCGACGGACGGATCGCGGCGACGATTACGCTGTCCCGCAAGGAAGAAGTCCGGCATTGGACCGACCTTCCGTTCCTGAAATGGTTTGCGGTTCACCCCGATTACCAGGGCAAAGGCATCGGCGGGAGGCTGCTTGCTTATGTGGAGCGGGAGGTTGTCCTGGGGCGGCTCGGAGCGCCGGCGGTCACCCTGGCGACGGCCGAGAAACACCCGTGGCTCTTGCCGATGTACGAGCGGCGCGGCTACGAGCGGTTCATCGCGTTCGATCCGGGCAACGGGGACGGGACCATGCACCTGCTCCGCAAAATTCTCAACCCCGCCAAATTCGGCGAAGTCCATTCGGTGAGCGGCGACAGGAGGGAATCCCGTTGAGAAACACCATGAAAGCCGTCATCTTACTGATCCTTGCCGCGCTTTCGGCGGCCGGCTGCGGCGGCGCAAGCGCGGGAGAGAGCAAGGAAGGCGTGAAGAAAATCATCGTCGGCACCGGCACGCAGTTTCCGAAAGTCGCGTTCATCGACGAGAACGGCAAGCTGACCGGTTTCGACGTGGAGCTCGTCCGCGAACTGGACGCACGGCTCCCGCAGTACGAGTTCGAGTTCCGGACGATGGATTTCAGCAACATCCTGCTCAGCCTGGAGACGGGCAAAATCGACTTTGGCGCGCACGAGTTCGAGAAAAATCCGGAGCGCGAGGAGAAATATCTGTTCAACAAAGTGCCCTACGCGTATTGGCGGAACTTCATCGTTGTCGCCAAGGACAACACCGATCCGATCGAATCGCTGGACGACATGCACGGCAAGAAGTTTCTGGCGACGGCCACCAGCGCGCAGGCGCAAATTCTGGAGAACTACAACAAGGAACATCCCGGCGCGCTGGAGATCGTCTACAACAACGGCGGGGCGAACGATCTCGTGACCCAGATCACGACGGGGCGCGTGGATGCGGCGATCGGCGCGGACTTCTCCCTGCCGCTCATCGACCCGCAGGGCAAGCTCAAGACGGTCGGCAAGCCGCTTACGGAAGCCGAAATCCTGTTCATCTTCCGCAAGGACGATCCCGAGTCGCAGCAGCTCGCCGACGACATCGACGCCGCGCTGCTCGAGCTGAGGAAGGATGGCACGCTGGCGAAGCTGAGCCAGGAATGGCTCGGCCAGGATTTCACGTACGAAGACTAAAGCCCGGTTCGTCCGCGCTGCAGAAAGCGAGGCCAACGGATGGGACTGCCATTTGACATCAGCTACGTTTTCTCTTTCGTGCCGAAGCTGGCTTCGACGCTCCTGCTCACGCTCGGGATTGTCGCCGGGTCGCTGCTGTCGGGTCTATTGTTCGGGCTGATCGCGGCATTGCCCCGGCTGTACCGGATTCCCGTGCTGCAGCAGGCGTCGGTCGCCTACGCCTCTTTCTTCCGCGGCACGCCGATCCTGATCCAGCTGTTCCTGATCTACTACGGTCTGCCGGAGCTGCTGAAAATGGCCCACATCGACGTTACGCGCACGCCGGTCCTCGTGTTCGTGATCCTGACATACGGGCTGCATACGGGCGCCTTCGTGTCGGAGACGATCCGGGGCGCCGTCATGGCGGTGGACCGGGGGCAGGTGGAAGCCGCCTATGCGCTCGGCATGACCGGTCCGCAGGCGTTCCTGCGCATCGCGGCGCCGCAGGCGCTCGCCATCGCGGTGCCGGTGCTCGCCAATCAGACGCTCGCCTTGCTGAAGGATACGTCGCTCGCCTTCACGCTGGGCGTCATGGAGATGTCGGGCAAGGCGCAGTCGCTCGCCCGGATTACGCAGCATTTTCTCGAGGCTTACCTGGCCCTCGCCCTCCTCTATCTCGCGGTCGCGTTCATCCTCGAGAAGCTGCTGCTTGCGGCCGAGCGGCGGTTGCTGCGCCATGAACGGCCCGGGGAAGCTTCCGGCCGGTTCCGGCTGCGCCGGGGACTGACGCTGCGCAAGCTGGCGTCCGGGCTGCAGGGGGGCACGCCGTCATGAAGCTGGATCCTTCATTTATCGGTGAGGCGCTGCTGAAGCTGCTTGAAGCGTTGCCGACGACGCTCGCCATTACGGCCGTCTCGGTCGGATGCGGCTTCCTGGCGGGAACGGCCATCGCGCTCGTCCGCGTCTATCGCGTTCCGGTGCTCCACCGCCTTGCGGCCGCCTGGGTGACGGTGATCCGCGGCACGCCGATGCTCGTGCATTTGCTCGTCATCTACGCGGGGCTGACGCTCATCGTGGACACGTTGACCGGCCGTCTCGGCCTCGGCTGGAATTCGGCCCGCATTCCGATGATCGGATTCGCCTATCTGTCGTTCTCGGTCACCGCGTCGGCGTATTGCTCCGAGATTATCCGGTCCGGGCTCCTCGCGGTGGACAAAGGGCAGCGGGAGGCGGCGCAGTCGCTCGGGATGACGGCGATGCAGACGCTGCGGCGGATCATTTTTCCCCAGGCGCTGGCGGCCAGCGTGCCGAACCTGACCAACTTCGTCATCGGCATGCTGCACGGTTCGACCCTGGCGTTCGTCGTCTCCGTCGTCGACATCAACGCGAAGGCGGAAATCGTCGCGTCGACGAACTGGAAGTTCTTCGAGGCGTATCTGGCGGCCGCGATCCTCTTCTGGGCGATGACGATCCTGCTCGAACGGGCGGGCGGGGCCATCGAGCGCCGCATCAACCGGTATCACAAGGGGGGAGTGGCATGATCCGGCTGACCGGCATCCGCAAATCGTTCGGCAAAGACGACGTACTGCGGGGCATCAGCCTCGAGGTGAACAAGGGCGAAGTCGTCGCGATCATCGGGCCGAGCGGCTCGGGGAAGACGACGCTGCTTCGGTGCATCAATTTTCTGGAGCGGCCGGATGCGGGCGAGATTCGCATCTCCGATCTTTACGTGAACTGCAGCAAGGCTTCGAAAAAAGAGATCCACGCGCTCCGCCGCAAGACCGCCATGGTGTTCCAGCAGTACAATCTGTTCCGGCACAAAACGGCGCTCGAAAACGTGATGGAAGGGCTGGTCGTCGTCCGGAAGATGCCGAAGGATGCGGCGCGGGAGCGCGGGGTCCGGCTGCTGGAGAAGGTCGGGCTCGGCGACAAGCTGGACGCTTACCCGAGCCGGCTGTCCGGCGGCCAGCAGCAGCGCGTCGGGATCGCCCGGGCGCTGGCCATGGAGCCGGAAGTGATCCTGTTCGACGAGCCGACGTCCGCGCTCGACCCCGAGCTGGTGGGCGAAGTGCTGGCGGTCATCCGCCAGATTGCGGAAGAAGGGATCACGATGATCATCGTGACGCACGAGCTGGGCTTCGCCCAGGACGTGGCGAGCCGCGTCGTCTTCATGGCCGGCGGCGCCATCGTGGAGGAAGGCCCGCCCGCCGAACTGTTCGCAAGACCGAAGGAGGAGCGGACGAAACAGTTTTTGAGGCGGCTTGCTCCGGAATATTCGATTTGAGATGAGGGAGGCTGTCCGGATGACGATCAAGCTCAGCATTCTCGACCAGAGCCCGATCCATCCCGGCGAGACCGCCGACGAAGCGCTCGCGCACACCGTCGAGCTGGCCGGGCTGGCGGACCGGCACGGTTTCGTCCGGTTCTGGGTGTCGGAACATCACGACACGGAGCATCTCGCGGGTTCATCGCCGGAGACGCTCATTCCGTATCTGCTGGCCCGGACGGAACGGATCCGCGTCGGCTCGGGCGGCATCATGCTCCAGCATTACAACCCGTACAAGGTGGCCGAAAACTTTCATGTACTGGCGGCGCTCGCGCCGGGCCGCGTCGATCTCGGCGTCGGCCGCGGACCGGGCGGCCTGCCGCGCAGCACGCGGGCGCTGCAACGGTACCTGGCCGAGCAGCCGGATTACCGGGACAAGGTCCTCGAGCTTGCCGGCTATGTCGGCGGACGGCCGCTGCCGGAGGATCATCCGCTGGCGGGGCTGCGCGCCATCCCGGTGCCGGGCGTCCCGCCGGAGATCTGGCTGCTGGGCACGACCGTCCGGAGCGCGGAACTGGCCGCCGAGCTGGGACTGCCGTATGTGTTCTCGCTGTTCATCGGCGGGGACGAGGACGAAGCGGTGGAAGCCGTGCGCATTTACAAGCAGCGCTTCCGCCCCGCACCTTCCGGAAGCGGGCGGGCCGAGGCGATCATCGCCCTCGCGGCGATCGCGGCCGACACGGATGAAGAGGCGCGGTCGCTCGTGCCGACGCACCGGATCGTGAAGGTGAGACTGGCGAACGGGCAGACCGTGACCGTCGGCTCGGTCGAACAGGCGCAAGACTACGGCCGCCAGGCCGGCATTCCTTACACGATCGAGGAGAAAGAACCGGTCGTCTACGCCGGCTCGAAGGAGCACGTGCTGGCGAAACTGCTTGAAATGCGCGAGGCGACCGGCGTGGAAGAGTTCATGATCACGACGAACATCAAGCCGTTCGAGAAGCGGCTGCGCTCGTTCGTCCTGCTGCACGAAGCGCTGAAGGAGGCGGGGCAGGTTGCGACGTAACCGCAAGGCCGCGGGGAGGGCGGAACGATGAGCGGCCGCACGCCGGCCGGACGATCGGCGGAGCATCTGGCGCAGCGGCTCATCGCCATCCGGCGGGAACTGCACCGCCATCCCGAATTGTCACATGAAGAATTCGAGACGACCGCGCGGATCCGCGGGTGGCTGAAAGCGGCCGGCATCCGGATCGCGAGCCGCTATGCGCTGCGCACCGGCGTCATCGCCGAGGTGGGCGGGCTGCGGGAAGGGCCCGTCGTGGCGCTCCGCGCCGACATCGACGCGCTGCCGATCCAGGAGGAGACGGGCCTCCCCTTCGCATCGGAAGTCCCGGGCCGGATGCATGCCTGCGGCCACGACTTCCATACGGCCGCGATCATCGGCGCCGCGCTGCTCCTGAAGGAGCGGGAGGCGGACTTGCGCGGCACCGTGCGCCTGATCTTTCAGCCCGCCGAGGAGAAGGCGTCCGGCGCGCGCCGCGTGATCGCGAGCGGGGCGCTGGACGATGTCAGCGCCGTCTTCGGCTTGCACAACAAGCCGGACCTGCCTGTCGGCGCCTTCGGCATCAAGGAAGGCCCGCTCATGGCCGCGGCGGACGGCTTCCGCGTCGAAGTGGAAGGGCGCGCTTCCCATGCCGCCGTTCCGGATGCGGGCATCGATCCGGTCGTGGCCAGCGCCCATATCGTTACGGCGCTGCAGTCGATCATCAGCCGCAGCGTCAGCCCGCTGCAGAGCGCTGTCATCAGCGTGACGCAGCTGCACGGCGGCACCGCGTGGAACATCATCCCGGATCGGGCGGAGTTCGAAGGCACGATCCGCACATTCGACCGGTCGGTGCGATCCCGCGTGCGGGAGCGGTTCGAGCAGGTCGTCCGGGGCACCGCCTCCGCTTTCGGCGCACGGGCGGCCATCCATTGGATCGAAGGGCCGCCGCCGGTCCGCAACGATGCCCGGCTGGCCAAGCTCGCGGAGGCCGTTGCGGCCGAGCTCGGCCTGCGGGCGGTCGTCCCCGTCCCGTCGGCGGCCGGGGAAGACTTCGCGGTCTACCAGGAGCAGGTGCCGGGGCTGTTCGTGTTCGCCGGAACGAACGGGCCGCAGGAATGGCATCACCCGAAATTCGATGTCGACGAGCGCGCGCTGGCGCCGGCCGCCGCCTTCTTCGCGGCGCTCGCGGAACGCGCCCTGGCGGATGCGCGGAGCGCATCCTGACACGCCGGCGGGAACCAACCGACCCATCGACAGGAGGTATGCAAGTTGAGTGGACAAGCGGATGTTCAAGCTTTTCTGGATACGTACGGACAACTGCAGGAGGCGATCGCGGGCCTGTCCGGAGAAGCGCTGCGCTGGAAAGAGGCGCCCGGCAAATGGAGCGTGACGGAAGTGCTCGCGCACCTCGCCGACCACAGCATCGTGACGTCGTTTCGGATTCGCGCCATACTGGCGGGAGACGCGGCCCGTCTGCCCGCTTTTGCCCAGGACGCGTGGGTGGCCGGGCAGAAAGCGAACGAGGCCGGGGCGGCGGACATTCTGGCGGCTTACGGGGCGCTGCTGCATTACAACGCGCAATTGCTCGGCCGGCTGACCGAAGCGGAACTGGCGAAGACGGGCGTCAACGCGAAGGGCGAGACCGTCAGCATCGCGGACCTCATACGGGGCTTCGTCCGGCACGTGCACCATCACCTGGGCCAGATCGACCGCATCAAACAGGCGCAGCGGGCCGCGGGGTTGCATGCGCCGAAAGCTTGACGAATGCCGAAGCGGCACGAACGAACCGGGGCAGGGACAACCTGCTCCGTTTTTTTTGCGCCCGGGGGCTCGAATGTTTGACAGAGAGATGCAGACACGGGCGGAAGATGCCGTTATGGACGGGAGGAAATAATTGTATTACAATTAATTTCACAATATGAAATAAAGTTTCATTAATTGAAACACAGGAGGCGGGGGATCGTGGCTTACCGTTTTGACGGTCTTGACCATGTCCAGCTGGCTGCTCCGGAAGGCTGCGAAGCGGCGGCGCGCAAGTTTTTCGGCGGCATATTGGGCTGGGAGGAGATTCCGAAGCCCGCAACGCTGCAAAAACGCGGCGGCGTCTGGTTCCAATGCGGCGCGCATCAGGTGCACATCGGCGTGCAGCGGGATTTTGTACCGGCAGCCAAGGCCCATCCGGCTTTTCACGTGCGGAATCTGGATGCGCTTCGCCGGCATCTGCTCGCAAGCGGTGTGCAGATCACGGACGATGACGCAAGGGCCGAAGAAGGCGTCGGACGTTTCTACATCCATGATCCCTACGGCAACCGGATTGAATTTATGGAAAAGCGGGTGACGGACAAGCGGCAATGAAACGGATCTATCTCGTCAGGCATTGCAAGGCGGCCGGCCAGGAGCCGGAGGCGCCGCTCACCGAAGAAGGCGTGACGCAGGCGGAGCGGCTGGCGGACTTCTTCGCGGGGATGAAGGTTGACCGCATCGTGACCAGCCCGTTCGAACGCGCCATCGCAACCATCCGACCGTACGCCGCCAGAAGCGGAATCGCGATCGAAACGGACGGCCGCCTGAGCGAACGGGTGCTGTCGACGGAACCGCTGCCCGATTGGATGGAACATTTGAAGATATCCTTCACCGACATGGATGCCAGACTTCCGGGCGGCGAATCGTCGCGGGAAGCGATGGAGCGGGGGGCCGGCGTCATCGAGGAATGCTGGCGGCGGCCGGAGTCGAATACCATCGTGGTAACCCACGGCAACCTGATGGCGCTCATCCTGAAAGCATGCGATGACCGCTTCGGCTATGAAGCATGGAAAAGTCTTACGAACCCCGACGTCTACGAGCTCCGCAAGGCCGATGGGACGCGGGAGATCAGCATAAGACGATTGTGGGAAGCCTGATGAACGCCGCGGTGCCGAACCGCCGCGATCACGCCGCGTTCAAACCGGAGGCGCCGTCGATTTTCGCAGAATGAGGGCGGTCGGCAACACGATCCGCTTCCGCGGGCGGTCTTCGCCCCGCGCGCGGATCCGCTCGATGAGCAGCCGCATGCCGGTATGACCGAACTGGTATGCCTGCTGGGCGGCCACGGTGACGAACGGATCGGCGCCGGCGAACGGGCCGAAATCGTCGAAGCCGGCGACCGACACCTGCTCCGGCACCCGGATGCCGCGGGCCCGCAGCAGACGGATGACATGCAGCGCGAGCACGTTGTTGCCGGCGACAATGGCGGTCGGCAGCGGATCGAGCCGCTTCAGCCATGCCTCGATGGCCGCCGGATCATGCTCGAGCCCGAATCCCGCCTCCAGCACATAGCGCTCGTCATAGGCCAGGCCGAACGTCTTGAGCGCTTCGCGATAGCCTTCCTGCCGGTACCGCGCGCTCGAGACGGCCAGCGAGCCGTTGACCAGCGCGATCCGCCGGTGGCCCAGTTCCGCCAGATGCCCGACGAGCTGCCGTGCCCCGGAAATGCTGTCGCCGAGCACGACGTCGCATTCGATGCCGGGCACTTCCCGGTCGAGCAGCACGAACGGCACCTTGTGCTTCCGGAGCCGCTCCAGGCTCGGGAGCGAAGCGTCGCCCGAAGGCGCGATCAGCGCCCCGTCGACGCGCGTCTTCAGGATCGTCTCGACATAGTTCGATTCCTTGTCCGGGCTTTCGTCGCTGTTGCCGAACAGCAGGCGGAACCCGTTCTCGGCCGCGGCATCCTCCGCGCCGCGGGCCAGCGTCGTATAGAACGGATTGCGGATATCCGTCACGAGCAGGAACAGGATTTTCGACTCTTGCAACACGAGGCTGCGCGCCATGCCGTTCGGCACGTAGTGCAATTCCTCCATGACCTTGAGCACACGCTCCCGAGTCTTCTCGCTTACGCGCTCCGGCTGGTTGATGACCCGGGACACGGTCATGGCCGACACATTGGCCTTCGCGGCAATGTCGTAGATTGTCACCATTCCTGCGACCGCTCCTTAACCACGTTAACTTTTATTTATATTACCGGATTGTAAGCGTTGACATCAACCGGCTCCTGCGAGCGGGCCAAACGGGTTTGCGCGGTCATTGCGACCGGCGAAACGGCACTGTACGCCCATCTTTTTCTGAAGAAAGGTGTCGTCATCGAATAAAAGTCCCGGCCCGGGCCGACGATCCGGTCTCAATTGACATCAAGCGACAATACTTCCTATAAATACGACAATACTTCCTATTTACGCTATCCTGATCGGCTTTATACAATAGAACCAGTTGGGACAACATCAGGTGTGACATCGCTTGAAAGCATCAAGCCGATTGGAGGAACCTGTTGTGTTGGTCGCGTTGGATGTCAAGCGGATTCTGGAGCAACTCGGCATCGACTTCAAGCGTTATGAAGAGTGGATGGCGCAGCCGTCATCCGATGATGCCGGCGAGAAAGCCGGCACGGAAGAGAAGAAGCGGTCGTCTTTCTATCGGCTCATACGAACAGGCCGCCTGGCAGACGGACAGCGTCACAGTTGCCGCATCCGACCGGTCAGCGAAGAACAACTGGGAGCAGCCGGCATAAGATAGAAGCGCACCAACCGCGAAAGGAGCCGAAGGGGTGAGCCGACTCGGGCTGTTGGTCCTGCTGTTGTACGTGCTTCTTGTCCTGATTTTTGTTTTTGCCGCTGCCTTTTGACATTGTCCCCATGCTGCTGGAGCCGCATGCCGTGCGGCTCTTTTTTTGTGCGCTCGGAAGGGTCTTGCGGCGGAGCGGAGGCGGCTTTCGGGAGGCATAACGCGTGTCGAATCGGCAAACAATGTAAGGCGTAAGATCGTAAGTGACAGGAGGGTTCGTCAAGTGGCGACCAGAACCGCCGGGAAAGGCAAATTCAAGCCGATGTCGATGTCGTCGAAAGAGTACAAGACGTTCGCGAAGCAGCGCGAACCTTCCCGTTCCGTTCTGCAAAACTGCGTTCGGGCGTTCGTTTCGGGCGGCCTGATCTGCGTGCTCGGCCAGGCGATCCAGAACGGCTACATGTCCTGGATGAAACTGTCGTCCATGCAGGCCAGCAACCCGACCGTCGCGACGCTCATTTTCATCTCGGTGCTGCTGACCTGCTTCGGCGTGTATGACAAGATCGCGCAATGGGCGGGCGCGGGCTCTGCCGTGCCGGTGACGGGCTTCGCCAACTCGATGTGCTCGGCGGCACTGGAACACCGCGCCGAAGGGCTCGTGCTCGGGGTCGGCGGCAACATGTTCAAGCTTGCCGGATCGGTTATCGTATACGGCACGGTCGCCGCATTCGTCATCGGGCTGATCCACGTCATCTTCGGGCTCAGGGGGCACTGAACATGCTGCGCGGCAAGCAGACCTGGTGGTTCGAGAACCGGCCCGTCATCATCGGCACGGGAACCGTCGTCGGCCCGGACGAAGGCGCGGGGCCGCTCGCGGCCGACTTCGACCTTGTCCACGCCGAGCTCGATCTGAACCAGAAAAGCTGGGAAAAAGCGGAGCGGCTCCTGCTCGAACAGGCTTCCGACTTCGCGATCAAGAACGCGGGCATCCGGAAAGATCAGGTGCAGTTCTATATCGGCGGCGACCTGCTTAACCAGCTGATCAGCAACAGCTTCACCGCTCGGGACCTCGGCCTGCCGTACATCGGCGTCTTCGGCGCCTGCTCGACGTCGATGCAGTCGCTGGCGCTCGCGGCGCACCTCGTCAATTCCGGCACGGCGGAGTATGCGATGGCGGGAACGTGCAGCCATAACTGTACGGCGGAAAAACAGTTCCGTTACCCGACCGAATACGGTTCGCAGAAGCCGCCGACCGCGCAGTACACGGTGACCGGCGCAGGCGCGGCCGTCGTCGCCGCATCGGGCAGCGGTCCTGTCATCACCTGCGCGACGATCGGCAAGATCATCGACCTCGGCATCTCCGATCCGTTCAACATGGGCGCGGCGATGGCGCCGGCCGCCGTCGACACGATCCAGACGCACTTCAACGACACGGGGCGGATGCCGGCCGATTACGACATGATCGTGACCGGCGATCTCGCGACCGTCGGGCACCGCATCGCCGTCGACCTGTTCGCGCGGGACGGCGTGCCAATGCAGGATACGGTATTCAGCGATTGCGGGCTGATGATCTACGACATCGAGCGCCAGAAAGTGCAGGCCGGCGGCAGCGGGTGCGCCTGCTCGGCGGTCGTCGCCTACGGCCATCTGCTGAAACGGCTGCAGCGCGGCGAACTGAAGCGCATCCTCGTCGTCGCCACCGGAGCGCTGCTCTCGCCGCTGTCCTATCAGCAGGGCGAGACCATTCCGTGCATCGCGCACGCGGTCGCCATCGAAAGGGGAGACGCCTGATATGCAGTACTTGTGGGCTTTCATCGTCGGAGGCGGCATCTGCGTCCTCGGGCAGCTCATGTTCGACGTCCTCAAGCTGACGCCGGCGCACACCATGTCGACTCTGGTGGTGATCGGGGCGATCGCGGACGCCCTGGGCTGGTACGAGCCGCTCATCGAGTTTGCCGGAGCGGGGGCGACAGTCCCGATTACGAGCTTCGGCAACGCCCTCGTCCACGGCGCGCTGACCGAGCTGCAGAACACCGGGCCGCTCGGCGTCATCACGGGCATGTTCAAAGTGACGAGCGCGGGCATATCGGCGGCGATCATCTTCTCGTTTCTGGCTGCGCTGGTCGTCAGGCCGAAGGGTTGAAAGGAAGGCTGCTCGAATCGAGCAGCCTTCAACTTGTGTATGGCGTGCCCAGAAAGCACGTATCTTCTAGCCGGTGAAAGTCCGGCCACGGGAGGGGCC
>NZ_CAJRAY010000092.1 GCF_907165215.1 Thermobacillus xylanilyticus
CCCGCATGTACGGTGGTGTGAGAGGTCGGGGGCTAGCCGCCCCCTCCTACTCGATTGTCCGAGCCGCTATCGGAAAGGAGCGTTCCGATGTACCGATCGTTGGAAGCCTGCGTGCTGGATCTGGAGCGGAACGGCCATCTGGTCCGGGTTCGCGAGGAAGTGGACCCCGAGCTGGAGATGGCCGCGATCCATCTGCGCGTGCACGAAGCCGGGGGACCGGCGCTGCTGTTCGAGAATGTGAAGGGAACGCGCTACCGCGCCGTGTCGAACCTGTTCGGCACGCTCGAGCGGAGCCGGTTTATTTTCCGCCGCACATGGGAGGCGGCGCAGCGCGTCATCGCGCTGCGCAATGATCCGATGCAGGCGCTGCGGAAGCCGCTGTCACAGGCCGGAGCGGCCTGGGCGGCGCTGAGCGCGCTGCCGAAGCGGGCGCGCAGCGCGGCGGCCGCGTTCGAAGAGATCACCGTCTCCGATCTGCCGCATATCCGGTTCTGGCCGATGGACGGCGGGGCGTTCATCACGCTGCCGCAAGTGTACACGGAAGATCCGGACAAGCCCGGGCCGATGCATGCGAACCTCGGGATGTACCGCGTGCAGCTCGGCGGCAACGACTACGTGCCGGATCGCGAGATCGGGCTGCATTATCAGATTCACCGCGGCATCGGCATTCACCAGCACAAGGCGGCCCGAAGGGGGGAGCCGCTCAAGGTCAGCATCTTCGTCGGCGGGCCGCCCGCCCATACGCTGGCGGCCGTCATGCCGCTGCCGGAGGGCCTCAGCGAACTGACGTTCGCCGGCCTGCTGGCCGGCCGCCGGTTCCGGTACGGCTATGCGGACGGCCATTTTCTGAGCCTGGACGCCGACTTCGTCATCACGGGCGAGATCCGTCCCGGAGAGACGAAACCGGAAGGGCCGTTCGGCGATCATCTCGGCTACTACAGCCTGGTCCATCCTTTTCCCGTCATGCGCGTGCACAAGGTGTACGCCAAGCGGAACGCGATCTGGCCGTTCACGGTCGTCGGCCGCCCGCCGCAGGAAGACACCGCCTTCGGGGAGCTGATCCATGAGCTGACCGGCGATGCCGTGAAGCAGGAAATTCCCGGCGTGAAGGAAGTGCACGCCGTCGACGCCGCGGGCGTGCACCCGCTGCTGCTCGCGATCGGCAGCGAGCGGTATGCGCCGTACGCGGAGCTGCGCCGGCCGATGGAGCTGCTCACGATCGCGAACCGGATTCTCGGCACGGGGCAGCTCAGCCTGGCGAAATATCTGTTCATCACCGCGGAGGAGGACCGGCCGCTCAGCACGCACCGGATCGAGGAGTTTTTCGGCTGGATGCTCGAACGGATCGACCTTCGGCGCGACATACATTTTCAGACGAACACGACGATCGACACCCTCGACTATTCTGGCACCGGCCTGAACGAGGGCAGCAAGGTGATCTTCGCGGCGTGCGGCCCGAAGGTGCGGGACCTGTGCACCGAAGTGCCGGAAGCGCTGCGCGATCTCGGGGAATTCGGCGGCGCGAGGGTCGTCATGCCGGGCGTCGTCGTCCTCGAAGGGCCGGCGTTCGGCAGCTACGGCGAGGCGGAGCGGCAGCTGCGCGGGCTGACGGACGCGCTTGCCGCGCGCGGACCGCTGACGGAATGTCCGCTGATCGTACTCGTTGACGACAGCGGGTTTGCCGCCGAGTCGCTGCGCAACTTCCTGTGGGTGACGTTTACCCGCAGCAACCCGTCGCATGATATATACGGCGTCAACGCCGAATACGCCTGGAAGCATTGGGGCTGCGACAACGTCGTGATCGACGCGCGGTCAAAGCCGCACCATGCGCCGCCGCTCGTGCCCGATCCCGCCGTCGAGAAGCGGATCGACCGGCTGTTCGCGCGCGGGGGGAGTCTCAGCGGCATCCTGTAGGCTGGCGGAGCCGCACGGGACGCCGGCCGGCGCGCGAAGCGGGCGGCGGATCCGGCAGGAGTTTCGACAGCCGGTGTCGAATCACAACCGACAAAGACACAGCAAGGAGCTGGGAGCGTTGTACCTTCATCTGCTGCAAAAACCGGAGCACAAAATCGCCTTCATGCGGCTCGCGCGCCTCTTGGCCGGCGCGGACGGATTCGTCGCGCGCAATGAGCGCAGCTATCTGCACGCTTTCGTGGACGAACTCGGCATGGCGGAAGAGGCAGTGACGGCCGTTGACGGCGCCGACGATATCGAGACCTGGCTCAAGGGGATACAGGATGAACAGGTGAAACACGTGTTCCTCGCGGAACTGATGCTGCTGGTGCTGGCGGACGGCACCCTGGGCGAGCATGAACTGCGGATTCTCGAGGAAGTGAAGCGCGTGTTCGGCTGCTCGGACGAAGTGTTCGAACGGTTCAAGGACTGGGCGTACCGGATGGACCATTTGCGGACGGAGGGCGTGAAGCTCATTCTCGATCCGACCCGGACACACGGATAACAGACAATCGAAGCCTCCCGGCTCTGGGGATTGCCGGGAGGCTTCTTCAGTTTATGCGCAGGGCGTTCGGGCGCCGGATGTCAGCCGACGGTTGCGTGCAAGACCCGGAAACCGAACGGCTCCAGGGCGATTTCCGCCGCGCCGCCCGGAGTGTCCGCCGTCTCCCGCGTGCGGACGTCCGTCCACGTACCCTCGCCGAGCGCAAGCCGCACCGATGCGGGCTGATCCTGGTTGTTGACGACGATCGCGTACCGCTCTTGTCCGGCGGAGCGCATATAGGCGAACACCTTCTCGCCGGCTTCGGCGCGGAGCACGCGGAAATCGCCGGTGCGCAACGCCTCCGCACCGCGGCGAAGCGCGATCAGCCAGCGGTAGAATGCCAGCAGGTCCCGGTTCTGGCGCGCCGGGTCCCATTCCATGCACTTCCGGCACCCCGGGTCGTGGCCGCCGGTCAGTCCGATCTCGTCGCCGTAGTACAGGCACGGCGTGCCGATGAACGTGAACTGCACGAGGGCGGCGAGCTTCATGAGCGCCGCGTTGCCGCCGCACAGCGTCAGCAGGCGCGGCGTATCATGGCTGCCCAGCAGATTGAAGGCGACTTCCGTTGCCCGCGTCGGGTAGGCGGCGAGCAGACGGCCGAGCCGGTCGGCGAATCCTCTGGCGTCAAGCTTCCGCTCGACGAAGAAATCGAGCACGGCCGTGGTGAACGGGTAGTTCATCACCGCGTCGAATTGGTCGCCCTGCAGCCAGGGCAGCGCGTCGTGCCAGATTTCGCCGAGAATGTAGGCGTCGGGCTTGGCCGCCTTCACGGTGTCGCGGAACCGGCGCCAGAACCGATGGTCGACTTCGTTCGCGACGTCGAGCCGCCAGCCGTCGATGCCGACTTCCTCGATCCAGTAGCGGGCGACGCCGAGCAGGTACTCCTGCACTTCGGGATTTTCCGTATTGAACTTCGGCATGTTGCGCTCGAACGCAAACGTTTCGTAGGTCGGGATGCCGTCCTTCACATCAAGCGGCCATTCCCGCACATGGAACCAGTCCGCGTACCGCGACGCTTCGCCTTTCTCCAGGCAGTCCTGGAACGGCGGGAAGGTGCGGCCGGCGTGATTGAACACGGCGTCGAGCAGGACGCGGATGCCGCGGGCGTGGCACGCGTCGACGAGCTCCTTCAGCTTCTCGTTCGTGCCGAAATGCGGGTCGACCTTCAGATAGTCGCGCGTATCGTATTTGTGGTTCGTCGGCGCTTCGAAGACCGGCGTGAAGTAGATCGCGGTCACGCCGAGCTCCGACAGGTAGTCGAGATGGTCGATCACGCCCTGCAGGTCGCCGCCGAAGAAGTTCGACGGCGTCGGCTCGCCGCCCCAGGGCCGGGTGCCTTCGGGATCGTTCGTCGGATCGCCGTTCGCGAACCGTTCGGGGAAAATCTGATAGAACACCGCGTCCTTCACCCAGGCCGGCGGTTCGAAAATGTCGCACGGGTTGACATACGGAAATTCAAACAGGTTCTGCGGATTGGCCGGCAAGTCCGCCTCGAATCCGAACTCGGTCATCCAGACGGCGGTCTGTCCGTCGTCGATCCGGAACGCGTAGCGCAGCCGCCGGAAAGGCGGCGTGACGAACGCCTGCCAGTAATCGAACAGCGCGTCGGAGGCGAACTTGCGCATCGGCTGGACGGCTTTCGTCCGGTCCCACGCGTATTTGTCTCCGAAAAGCACGCTCACCTCCCGCACATCATCCCGCTTCGTCCGCAGACGCAGCTCCACCGTGCCGGGGCCGCTGGCGCTGGCCCAGTTCCCCTTGGGACGGTGTTCGATCGCTTCGAGCAGCATAATCCCGATCCCTCCCGATCTTGAATTCGGCAATTCGGCGCAACAAAAAAGGCACAACCTCCCGCATGAAGTCGTCGAGGTTGTACCCGAAGGTAGCATTGCCTTCAAATTGTCGCATGGTTCAGGATCAGTATAACAGGCGGGATTTTCGCCGGTCAAGGGTGCGTGCGGAGGCCGTTTCGGAGCCGGCCCGGTCTGATCTGGTGCAAAAATGCACCACAATTGGGCGATCGGGCACCGCCCCGGCCCCATTTGGTGCAGAAATGCACCACAATTGGGCGATCGGAACCGAGTTGCCCCAATCTGGTGCAAAAATGCACCACAATTGGGCGATCGGGCGCCGGCATCGGCCGGAGGCTTGTACAATCGCCCGCACCCCCGGCACGCCGCCCGCATATTCTGGCAGCAGGACAAGTGTCTGCTCTTTGAAAAGGAGGTGTCCGGCATGACGCGCGAGCAGTTTTTCCGGACATTGGCGCCGATCGCCATCCGCGTCCGGCGTGAAGGATCGCCGCTTTTCGTATCCGTCCGGCTGGCGCAAAATTTGCTCGAGACCGGCGGGGTTATTCCTTTCTGGAACAACGTCTGCGGCATCAAGGTCGGCAGCGGCAAGCCGAACGCGCATTGGCGGGGCAAAACCGTGAACCGCTCGACATGGGAAGTGCGGGACGGGCGGAACGTCTTCGAATCGGCCGACTTCCGCGCTTACGACAGCATATATGACTGCTACAAAGACCAGGACCTGCTGCTGCGGCTGCCGCGCTACGCCCCGGTCCGGGCGGCCGATGAGCCGGAGAAGCAGGCGAGGGCGCTGCAGGCAAGCGGATACGCGACGGACCCGCGCTACGCGGACAAGCTGATCGACATCATGAACGCGCACGGCCTGCGGCGGTATGACCGGGAGGCGGACGAGGTCCCGGAGGGCGCCATGCCGGTTGCGATTGAAATTGACGGCAGCAAGATCGGGGACGGCTGTGCGATCGACGGGATCACGTGGGGACCGGCGCGGGCGATCGGCGAAGCGCTCGGCGCCTCCGTCGGCTGGAACAATGGCGAAGTGCTCATCAATGGCGAGCCGTGGCCGACGAAAGTGTTCGGCAGCGCAGGCTTCGTGCCGGTCCGCCGGCTCGCCGAAACGCTCGGCGCGCGCGTCGTTTGGGACGGCGCCGGGAGGAAGGTCATCATTCGGCGATGATGCGGAAAGGCGGGATCGACATGACGCTGCATCTCACGCCCGGGCTGGTTCTGTCGTCGGCGGGAGCGGTGGTCGGTTCCATTCTCTCGTTCGCTTACGGCGGATGGTCCGAGGCGCTCACGGCGCTGGTGGTCGCGATCGGGGTCGACTATGTGACCGGCGTCGCGGCGGCGGTGAAGCGGAAGCAGGGGTTGTCCAGCACCATCGGATTCCGCGGGCTGACGATGAAGGGAATCATGCTGCTCGTCATCCTGCTCGCCCACCGGATCGACGTGCTGCTCGGCGGCGGTTCGGCGGTGATGAGCGGCGCGATTTATTTCTATCTGGTCAATGAACTGATCTCGATCGCGGAGAACTGCGGGGAGCTCGGGATTCCTTTCCCGGACAAGTTGAAATCGCTTATCGCGGTGCTGCGCGACCGGGAGCCGCCCGACGGGAAACAGCAATAACGGAAGCGCGTCCCGTCCCTGCCGCAATCTTCCGCCGTCGCCCCCTTGATCACAGGCCGGTCAGCGGCTATAATAAGAACACACGTTCGCATTATGGAGGGATCAATATGGCCGCGGAGATCAGCGGACGGACGGGCAGTGCCGGCGCGGCGTCCATGCTGCCCGCCGCGGCTCCTGTGGCGCACGGCCAGCCGGGGGCCGAATCCGGACAGCCGGGGAGCGGGCCCGGGAAGCCGGCGCCGGAGCGGCAGCCGTCCCGGCCGCCGTTGCAGAGCGAAGACGAGCTGGAAGCCGTCAAGCGATACGTGTTGCTTGGCATCGCCGTCCGCATCCTCGATCACGATATCCGCGTCGTCGACTCGTCGAGGCTGAAGCTGCCGCGCTTCTACGAATCCATGCTGCGCGGGCTGCAGGACCGGGCGCTGCTCGAGCTGGCCGCGCTGCGGCGGATGTTCCGGACGGCCGGCATCAAGGTGTACGAGGAGCGGAAGGAGCCGGAAGGGCTCACGGCGGCCTACGTCTGCCGGGGATACCACCATCATTTCACAATGCCGTGGAGTTTCGTGCGCGCGGAAGCGGAAAGGCTGCTCAAGCGGTACGCCGCCCGGGACTGAGCGTTCAACGTTTTGTCACATAAGGGCAAAAACTTTTCGACTCCTCTCACATTAAGGTTGAGAAGAGCGGATCATGTTGGTTAATATAAGGGATAGACATTTACAGCACAAAGGGGAGCACGTAGCAATGCACAAATGGATCATGTTCGTCGTATTCATCGCGGCTTCCGTGTTCGGACTGTATCTGCTCGCGTTCGAGCTTCCGGAGAAACCGGTCGATGAGTCGGCGAACCTGCCCGAGGGAATGACGCTGCTCAAGATTCAGGCGTACAGCGATTTCACCTTTGACCAGCCCGAATACCGCGTGAAGCAGGGCGAGAGCATCCGTCTCGTGCTGCAGAACGTAAGCGGCGTTCACGGCATCGAGATCGCGGATTTCGGCATCAAGCTGGAAGGCGATACGCTGCAGCAGGACGTCGTGTTCGATCAACCCGGCGAATACGAGATCCACTGCTCGATCCCGTGCGGAATCGGACATACCGACATGAAGGCGAAACTGATCGTGGAAGCGGCGTGATCCGGGTCGGAAACCGGCATGACGAAGGAGCCCGTGGGAAGGCGGGCTCCTTTTTGCGTGCGGCGTGCCCAGAAAGCACGTATCTTCTAGCCGGTGAAAGTCCGGCCACGGGAGGGGC
>NZ_CAJRAY010000093.1 GCF_907165215.1 Thermobacillus xylanilyticus
GGATGCGGGCGGCCGGCGCGGCCGGGGCCGCGGCGGCGACGGCGGCTGGAGCGGACAAGCCGTCCGCGGCGGATGAAGCGCGGCAACCCTCGGCGCCGGAGGTGCAGCCGAACGTCGGCGGTCCCGCAGCCGGGCAGCCCGCCGCTGCCGGAACGGGCGGCAAACGTCGCAAACGCCGCGGGAAGCGCGGCGGACGAAAGCGGAACAGACGCCGGCAAGCACAGGCCGGCGGCGCGGACGCGGCGGCCGTAAAGCCGGAAGAGAACGGCCGCCGCACGCGCCGGAAAGCGGCGTCCATCCTGCCGCCGATGCCCCTGCCGCCTCGGCCCGTCGGGCCGGACCCCTCCGTGCTGTCCCCGGGCAAATCCGGCGTCATCTGGATGCGCGGCCGGACCGACAAGGGCCGCCGCTGGCGGCAGGAGACCGACCTCGAGACCGCCGTCACGCTGGTCCGCGAGTATGCCGCCGTCGTCGTGAACCGCCGGACGATCCGCAGGCTGTACAGCAACAAGGCGTTCCGCGAGTATATTTTGAAACGGGATAATTACACCTGCTATTTCTGCGGGAAGTACGGCGACACGATCGACCACATCGTGCCGCGGGCGAAGGGCGGCCACACGACGCCTGTCAATTGCGTGACCGCGTGCCGCGAATGCAACCAGAACAAGGCCGCGCTCGACCTGGACGAATTCATGGAGCGGCTGCAGCCGCAGTCCGGCGAGCCGACGTGACAATCCGGATGCGGGGCCGGCCTGCTTCGGGCGGCGCGGCAGCTCCGTCGAATCCGGCGCGCTCGCCGGCAGGGCGGCCGATGCCCGGTCGCCGCTCACCTTGTCCGACGCATCGCCGTCCCCCGGTCGCCCGCTTACCCCGCCGCGCGTTCCCCTGCATGTGCCGCGAGCATCCGATCCAAGATCTTGTGCAGATAGGCGGCGGAATCGGCGCAGCGGGCGGTTTTCGCGAGCATCGCCGCGGCCGACTCGATCCACCGGCCCGGCACCAGTTCGTCGGCCCACGCTTCCGTCATGGCCGTCATGCAGGCCGGCGTCGTCTCCAGATGGAACTGCAGGCCGAGCAGCCGGTCGCCGAAGGCGAACGCCTGATTGCGGCAAGCGCTCGAACTGGCCAGATGAACCGCGCCCTCCGGCAGTTCGAACGTGTCGCCGTGCCAATGGAACGACCAGAACATCTCCGGCAGCCCGGCGAGCAGCGGATGCCGCGCTTCCGTCCGGCGCACCGGATGCCAGCCGATCTCTTTTTCCCCGTTCCGGTACACCCGGCCGCCCAGCGCTTCCGCCAGCATTTGCGCGCCGAGGCAGATGCCGAGCACCCGCTTGCCGCACCGGATCGCTTCCCGCAGAAACGCTTTCTCCGCAGTCAGCCACGGATGCTTGTCTTCTTCGAAGACGCTCATCGGACCGCCGAGCACGACCAGGAGATCGAAACTTTCCTTCGGCGGGAACGGCTGCCCGGACGGCGGCTCGAATACTTCGGCGGGACACCCTCGTTCCTTTGCCCATGTTAATAAAACTGACGCATCATCAAAGGAGAAGTGTTTCAACAACAGAAGACGCATCGCACCACCTCCGTTATGTCAAATATTTTAACATAACCTTCTCCCGATCTGCGCATCCCGCCGCGATAAAAAAAATCAGGCACCCCGATAAGGGATGCCTGATTCACTGCCGCTTCGCAAGCCGTTCCTGCGCCATGCGAATCATTTCGCGCACCATCGGTCCGCCGATCCGTCCGCCGACGGCGCCCGCCTGATCGGTGCGCAGCTCGCCGCCCGTGCCCGGCTGAAGCGGAACGCCGATCGACCGCGCGACTTCGTATTTCACGTCGCCCGGCCGCGCCGGATTGACCGCCCAGCCTTCGCGGCTCATCACTTCCGCTTTCAGCGCTTCCAGCGCCGGGCCCGCTCCGGGAACGAGCGGCCGCCTTCTGCCTCTCCTCGCCATGTCCGCCGCCTCCTTTCCCCGCTTAACTTCCCCGCGCGGCCGGAAAATAGTCCAGCGATTTGTTTCCAGCGCGGACGGGCTGGGCAGGCCGCTCCGCTTATGCTATACTGACGAAGTCAACTGCATAAGAAAATCCGGAATTACCTTCCGGGAGAGGTTCGCGAACTCCCTCTATAAAAAACTAAGGCTGAACGATCGCCCTGTCGCAATCGTTCTTTTGTGTTTTGCATGGAAATCGGTTCGTCGAATCTCGTTTCGCTGCAGGAACCACACGCGAAAGGAGATTTTTTTATGGCCGGAAGAGGACACGAAGACTTGCAGGATTTGACGCTGCTGGGCAGCCGGAACACGCGGTATGCGTACACCTACGACCCCAAGCTGCTCGAGACGTTCGAAAACAAGCATCCGGGGCGGGACTATTTTGTCAAGTTCAATTGTCCGGAGTTCACCAGCCTGTGCCCGATGACGGGACAGCCGGACTTCGCGACGATCTACATCTCGTACATTCCCGACAAGCGTCTCGTGGAGAGCAAGTCGCTGAAACTGTATCTGTTCAGCTTCCGCAATCACGGCGATTTCCACGAGGACTGCGTGAACATCATCATGAACGATCTGATTGAAGCGATGGACCCGAAGTACATTGAGGTGTGGGGCAAATTCACGCCGCGCGGGGGCATCTCGATCGATCCGTACTGCAACTGGGGCAAGCCGGGAACCAAATACGAGGCGATGGCGGAACACCGGCTGCTCCACCACGACCTGTATCCCGAAAAAGTGGACAACCGTTAATGGAGGACGCTGACATGAGAATCGGAATCATCCTTCTGTATCTGGCATCCATCGTGGTCGCGAACGTCGTCACCGCGCGCTTTGCGCCGCTCGAGTTCGGTGCGTTCCTCGTGCCGGCCGGTTCGGTGTTCATCGGCGCGACGTTCATCCTGCGCGATTTCGTGCAGCAGGCAATCGGACGGAAGCGGACGTATGCCGCGATTCTGGCGGCCATGCTGCTCTCCGCCGCCACGTCGTGGCTGCTCGGCGACACGCTGTGGATTACGGCCGCGTCGGCCGTGACGTTCCTCGTCTCCGAGTCGACGGATACGGAGATCTACAGCCGGCTCAAACTGCCGATGGCCTGGCGCGTGCTGTACAGCGGCTTCGCCGGCGGCGTCATCGACAGCGTGCTGTTCGTGCTGATCGGCCTGTCGCCGCTCGGCGCCGGCATCCTGCCGTGGGAGGCGGTCGGCAGCGCGATCCTCGGCCAGCTTATCGTGAAGACGGGCATGCAGGCCGCCGGGGCCGCCGTGGTGCGGATGCTGCCGGTCGGCCGAACGGCCTGAGGCAAGCGAAAAACGGCAGACGCCATCCCCTCGGACGGACCAAAAAAACTTCGTCTGTTCACGGCATCCTTCCATTCCGCCGGAACAGACGAAGTTTTTATCATCGGGAAGGCGCCGGATGCGGGCCGCGATTCAGCGCAGCGCCGACAGGTCGAACGCCGGCACGAGCCCTTCCCGGGCGGCGCGGCCGAGCAGCGCTTCGACCGCCGCGTAGCCTTCCTCGCCGAGATCCGCGGTGAACGCGTTGACGTACAGATCAATGTGCGCCTGCGCCACCTCGGGCTTCATCTCCTGCGCATGGCGCATGACGTAATCGCGCGACGCCTCCGGATGCGCCCAGGCGTATTCGACGGAAGCGCGGATCCAGGACGCGATCGCCCCGCGGTCGAGCGAGCGCCGCGCCACGATGGCGCCGAGCGGAATCGGCAGCCCGGTGTCCTCTTCCCACCACCGGCCCATGTCCTCGACGAGGGACAGGCCGTACTCCCGATAGGTGAAGCGCGCCTCGTGGATGACCAGCCCGGCGTCGATCTCGCCGTCCCGGACGGCGGGCATGATGCGGTTGAACGGCATGACGACGATCTCGCCGACGCCGCCCGGCACATGCCGGGCCGCCCAGAGGCGGAACAGCAGGTACGCCGTCGACCGGTCGCTCGGCACGGCCACCCGCTTGCCCGCGAGCGCCTCCGGACCGGCCGGGCGGGCCGTCAGCACGAGCGGGCCGCAGCCGCGGCCGAGCGCGCCGCCGCACGGCAGGAGGGCATACCGGTCGAGCACCCAGGGCAGGGCGGCGTACGAAATTTTCAGCACATCGAAATTATCGGATTCGGCCGCGTAATGGTTCGTCTTGTCGACATCGGCGTAGGTCACGTCCAGCTTCGGCGCCCCGGGCACGAGGCCGTGCGCCAGCGCATGGAAGACGAACGTATCGTTCGGACACGGCGAGTAAGCAATGCGCAGCGTGTTCATCTGCTTTCGAAAACCTCCTTTGCGGCGGCGAACGCCGATTCCAATGCGGCCAGCGCGTCAGGGATGCGCCACGCGGCGCGGTCGCGCGGGCCGACCGCGTTCGAGACGGCGCGCAGCTCGGCGACCGGCACGCCGGCAGCCGCGGCGGCGGCCGCCACGC
>NZ_CAJRAY010000094.1:0-17109 GCF_907165215.1 Thermobacillus xylanilyticus
GACCCTAAGCCCACTCCACAATTGGTTTTACATTGATTTTCTAGGTGCGAAAGTTGAGTTATGCAAGATTAAAAAATTATAAGCCGCAGGCAAGAGTTCCGGCACTGGAGCATGTCCGATCCATCCGGTATGATAGCGTTATCTGATCTTGTCGGATGGCCGCGAATTTTGGACAAGCGAGGGGAATCGGATGAAATCCATCGGGAAAACGTGTCGGAACCTGTGCCTGGCGGTACTTGTTGCAGCCGGTCTGGCCGGAAGCGGCGCGCTCGCGGCGGGCGAGGGAACGTCCGTCTTCAAGGATGTCGGGAACCATTGGGCGCGAAACGTCATCGCGTGGGCGGCCTCGAACGGCATCGCCAACGGATTCGATGACGGCACATTCCGCCCCAATCTGAAGATCAGCGAGCCGGAATTTCTCGCGCTCGTGCTGCGCGCCTTCCCGGAATATGAAGTTCCGGAGCAAAAGGCGGGCGAGCCGTGGCATGTCCGGTATTATGCGGCGGCGAAGCGGCTCGGCTGGCCGGTCGACGACACGGCGGTAAAGCGGGAATACACCCGCGGCGACGCGGCCCGCATCATCGCGGCGGCGCATGGGAAGCGGCTGACCGTGGAGGAGGCGGTCAAATACCTGCTGGACAACGGATTTGCCAACGGCAAGACGAGCGCAACGCCGGAAGGGTTCGGCGCCGGCGATCCGCTCAACCGCGCGGAGGCGCTGACGTTCATCTTCAACGCCAGGCACGCGGGTGCAAGCGCGAATCAAGGCGGGACGGGCGGCGCCTCGGAGACGGCGGCAAGGAACTCGGATTTCGCGCTGCGCGGCATCGTCATCGGCGATGGAGAGCAGGCGGTGCTGGCCGCGCTCGGCGAACCGGATCGCCGGGAGCCGTCCGAAGCGGGATATACCTGGCTTGTCTACAACGCCGACTATGCCGGTTTTGCGCAGATCGGCGTAAGCGGCGGACGGGTGGCGGCGCTGTTCAGCAACGCAGACGTCTGGGTGCAGCCGGACGGTCTGAAACCCGGATCATCCTTGCAGACGGCGGCCGGACATGCGGGAATCTCCCTTGAAACCTTGAAGGAATACAAGGTTTACACGTACGAGAAGAACGGCCTCCGGATTACGCTGTATCTGGATCTGCACATGAACACGGTGGAAGGCCTGCTGGTAGAGCAGGCCGGAGCCGGCAGCGGCGGAACCCGCGCGTCTGCCCCGCGCGAAGAATTGGAGCGCGCATATGAGCGGCAATTGATGGATCTGGCAAATGTGTTTCGCTTGAAACACGGCCTGAACACGTTGTCCTGGCATGACACGGCGGCCAAGGCGGCAAGGCTGCACAGCGAAGACATGGCGGAGCGGGGATACTTCGACCATGTGAACCCGGATGGCGAGAATCCGTGGGACCGGATGGCAGCCGCGGGCATCGGGGACTATCGCGCTTACGGCGAGAATATCGCCGCCGGCTATCGCAATGCCTTTGAGGCGCATATCGGCTGGGTCAACTCTTCCGGACACCGAAAGAATCTGCTGCACGAGGGTTTCGAGGCGCTCGGCGTCGGCGTCAGAATCGATCCGGACAGCGAGTACGGCTGGTATTACACCCAAAACTTCTATACTCCCCGGTAAACCCGGGATCAGAACACCGGATGGCATCTGTCGGACGGCATTCGGTGTTTTTTTAATGATTGGCAAGGAAATTTCTCCTGGATATCCAGAACGGACCAAGTTATAATAGAACAAACGTTCGCATCCCGGCCGTCGAACTCTCTTTTTGAGACACATAAATCTCGCATCGGGTTCATAGAGTAGAGCAAGAAGAATCGGACAAGGAGTGCGATACGGACATGAACCCGAAAGCGCGGATCACCTATCGGTTTGAACCGGCGAAGCCCGGCGTTGCGGGGAAAGGCGAAGGCGGCAGCCGGAACGGGGGCCGGCTGGTGCGGGTCCTTCCGGAAGACGATGCCGGCCGGAAAGATGAACAAAACCCGGCAGATCCGGTCTGGCCGGGAGAACTACGGTTCGAGACCGATGTCATCCCCTGGAAAAGTCCGTTCCAGGACGATCCCGATGCGCTCGAGCGATTGATTCGCGAGACGGACGGGCAGACGTTGGAGTCGGAAACGGACGGCTGGCCGGGTGGCGCCGGGACGGGGCGCGGCGCGGAATCCGGCGGGATCCGTCCCGTGCCGGAGTGGAGACCGGAAGCGGACGACGCGGCGCCGAGGCCCGAACCGGCAGCCGGCGGCGTTGAACGGACCGGCGTACAATCGGCGGACGCAAACGGCGGCGTGCTGCCGAATGATTGGGAGGCGCCGATTGGCGGAGAAGACGATGCACCGGCGGGCTATGTCGTACCGCGCCGCAGACCGCCCGCGCCTTCCTGGACGCGGGTGATCGCCACCGTCGCCGGAGCGGTGCTGACGGGCGCGCTGTTCGGCTATCTGGTCATGTCGCTTCTGATCTGGCAGCCGGGGGCGCCGACACAGGAAGAGGCCGGATTTCCACCGGATGAAGAGGCGGAAATCGCCTTGCCGGAGGACGGCGTTGTTCCGGCGGGGGCCGGGAATTCGCCGGATGCGTCCGGAAGTCCGGCCGCTGCGGAGATTCCCGCCGTCCGGTATTATGTGCTGCAATACGGCGTATTCTCGGCCGAGGCGGGACTGGCCGAAGCGCTGGCGCAGCTGCAGAACGCCGGCTATGCCGCAGCGGCCGACAAGTCGGACGGCTTCCGCGCTTACGCGGGCATCGCGGAAAGCCGGGAAGCGGCGGAAGCGCTGGCTGCGAAGCTCGGCGGCGTCGAGCTGTACGTCCGGCCGCTCGAGGTGCCCGCGGCCGGTCCGGCATCGCTTGAGGGGCAGCCGGACGGCGCGGCCGAATTCATGATCCGGACGAACGACCTGATGCGGACGATGAGCGGGCTGTCGGCCAGCCTGCTGGCTGCCGGCGGAACTGATCCGATCCCTGCGGAAGCCTGGAACGATTGGCAGACGGCTCACCGAAGCTGGACAGAAGCGGCGGAAGCGGTGTTGAAAGATGCCCGGGAAGAGAGCGGACTCGGCAGCATCTCGGACGCGCTTCGCAAGGCGGCCGAGGCGTTCGCCGCGTACAGCGGAAAGCCGGCGCCCGAACATCTGTGGGACGTACAGTCCGCGCTGATGGAAGCTGCGATCGCCCAGCGGGACTGGATGCGGTCGACCGGCGCATTGTAAACGCAAGGAGCGCCGCGTATAATATAGAACGAGTGTCAGAATTGGGCGAAGGACGATCGGGGATGAAGAAGAATCGCTGGCTGCTGGTGTTTTTTGTCGTCATCGGACTCGTGGCGGGAGCGCTTGTCGCGAAATGGCTGGAACAGGTCCCCGCGCTGGATTTCCTGACCGACTCGGTTCCGGTCGTCTGGTCGCCGGCGGCGGATTTGATCGTCGTCGCGTTTGATTTGACGGTCAGGCTCAACATCAGCCTGCTCAGCATCATCGGCATCGTCCTGGCAATCTGGCTCTATCGCAGAATGTAGAATCCCGCGTCTTGCGGCGCGGGACGGAAGGAAGTCCGTATGTCGAAGAATGGGTCTTACGTCGGACAAGCCGTCCAGGCGCTCGTGCTGGGGTCGACTTCGCCGCGCCGGCGGGAACTTGTGCAGCTGCTCGGCCTCCGCATTCCGGTCTGCTTCGAGGCGTCCGACGCGGATGAATCGATACCGCCGGGTCTTGCGCCCGCGGAAGCGGCGCAGCGGCTGGCGCTGAACAAGGCGGCCGGCGTCCGGGATCGGCTGGGCGCGGAGGCGGCGGGAACCGTCATTGTCGGCGCCGATACGATCGTCGTGCTGGACGGCGACATTCTCGGCAAGCCTCGGGACGCCGCGGAGGCGCGCCGGATGCTCGGCATGCTGCAGGGCCGTTCGCACGAGGTCATCACCGGCGTGACCGTCCTGGACGGAACATCGGGGGAGTCGAAGACCGCCGCCGGCATCACCCGGGTCGTCATGAAGCCGCTTGATGCGGACCGGATTGCGCGGTACGTCGCGACCGGCGAGCCGCTCGACAAAGCCGGCGCTTACGGCATCCAGGGACTGGCCGCCGGATTCGTGGAAAGAATCGAAGGCTGTTACTTCAATGTCGTCGGTCTGCCGCTTTCGCTGCTCGGCGATCTGCTGGCCGAATTCGGTGTGGAGACGATTTGACGTCAAGCTGCGGCCGGCTCGGCATTAGTTGTCGGAGGGTGCAGCCCTAAGGAGGACTTGAATCACATGGACTCGCGTGTCATTCTGCTGCGCGACATCCCCAGGGAAGACCGGCCGAGAGAACGCATGATGATCGATGGGGCGGAAGCGCTGAGCGATGCGGAACTGCTTGCGATATTGCTGAGAACCGGTACGCGCAATGAATCCGCCGTCAATCTCGCCAACCGGATTTTGCGCGAATGCGGGGGCTTAAGGCAGCTGGTCGACATGAGCATCGCCGAACTGACCAACATCCGCGGCGTCGGCCCGGCCAAGGCCGTGCAGCTCAGGGCGGGCATCGAGCTTGGCCGAAGGCTGGCGCGCAGGGCAGCATCCGACCGGCCGGCGATCCGGAAGCCGGAGGACGCGGCGAAGCTGGTCATGGAAGATCTCCGCTCCGAGCTCAAGGAACATTTCGTCTGTCTGTTTCTGAACACGAAGAACCAGGTACTCGCACGCGAGACGCTTTCCGTCGGCACGCTCAACGCGTCGCTTGTCCACCCGCGCGAAGTGTTCCGGGCCGCGATCAAGCGAGGCAGCGCGTCGATCATCTGCCTTCACAATCACCCGAGCGGCGATCCGACCCCGAGTCCCGAGGACATTGCGCTGACCAGGCGCCTGCAAGAGGCGGGGGCGCTGATCGGCATTGACGTGCTGGATCATATCGTCATCGGCGACGGACGGTTCATCAGTTTGAAGGAGCAAGGATACCTGTAATATAATAAGAAGGATTGTCTGACGACAGAAGGGAGCAAGACGATGTTCGGAACGAAAGATCTGGGCATTGACCTGGGAACAGCCAACACTCTGGTCTATGTCCGCGGCAAAGGCATTGTCGTCAGGGAACCTTCCGTGGTCGCCCTGCGTACCGATACGAAGACGATCGAAGCGGTGGGCGAACAGGCGAAACGGATGATCGGCCGGACGCCGGGCAACATCCGGGCGGTCCGGCCGATGAAAGACGGGGTTATCGCCGACTTTGACACCACCGCGACGATGATCAAATATTTCATCCGCCAGGCACAGAAGAAGCGCTCGATCTTCTCGCGCAATCCGAATGTCATGGTCTGTGTGCCTTCGGGCATTACGGCCGTCGAGAAACGCGCGGTCGAAGACGCGACGCGGCAGGCGGGCGCACGCGAAGCCTATACGATCGAGGAGCCGTTCGCAGCGGCGATCGGCGCCGACCTTCCGGTATGGGAGCCGACCGGCAGCATGGTCGTCGACATCGGCGGCGGCACGACCGAAGTCGCGGTCATCTCGCTCGGCGGCATCGTGACGAGCCGCTCGATCCGGGTCGCCGGCGACGAGATGGACGAAGCGATCATCCAGTATATCAAGCGGACCTACAATCTGCTGGTCGGCGAGCGGACGGCGGAACAGCTCAAGCTGGACATCGGCTCGGCGCTGCCGATCGATCACGAGCAGTCGGTCGAGATCCGCGGACGCGATCTCGTCACCGGACTGCCGAAGACGATTCCGATCTCGTCCAATGAAATTACCGAGGCTCTCACGGATACGGTCGGTTCCATCGTCGAGGCGGTGAAAGTGACGCTCGAGCGGTGTCCGCCCGAGCTGTCGGCCGACATCATGGACCGCGGCATCGTGCTTACGGGCGGCGGCGGTATGCTGCGCAATCTGGACAAGCTGTTGGCGCGCGAGACCGGCATGCCGGTCATCGTCGCCGAGAACGCGCTGGATTGCGTGGCGGTCGGAACCGGACGCGCGCTGGAGAATATCCACTTGTTCAAATCCCGCGGCTCGGCGGTGGCGCGTTCCAGCCGTTGACGACGGCCGACCGGACGAGAACCGGATACACGGATGGGGCGGGTGAGCGGACTGTTTCGCATATTTCGCAACAAAAAGCTGTTCGTTCTCTTGATCGTCCTGATTGTGTTCGCCGCGATCATGGGATTCTCGCTCGGACAGCGGGACAAATTGACATGGCCCGAAAATTTTGTCGGCGATACGGTCACCTTTGTGCAGCAATGGTTCTACAAGCCCGCCGGTTATCTGGCGGGCTTGTTTGAAGACATTCGCAAGATGCGCGACATTTACCGGGAGAACGAGGAACTGCGCAGGACCGTCGCACGGTACGCCCGGGACCGGGTGACATACAACCGGATCGAACTGGAGAATGAAAGGCTCAAGGAAGCGCTGGCGTTCAAAGAACGCCAGAAACGGATGTTTGACTATGAATATGTGATTGCGCAGGTCGTGGCCGTCAGCCAGGACCCGCTCAATCCGACGTTCAAAATCAATCTGGGGTCGACCGACGGCATTAAGCCGGACATGGCGGTCATCACGACGGACGGGCTGGTCGGGCTCGTGAGCCGCGTGTTCCCGCTCTATTCGACGGTGATGCCGATTACGCAGCTGGACAGCGAGTCCAGCGGGACGCGGGCCATCTCCGCGACGGTCATGGAGCACAAGGAATCATTCGGCGTTATCGAAGATTATGATGTGCAGCGGGGCATGCTGGTCATGAACCGGATCGCGGAGAACGATCCGCTCTCGGAAAACGACGTGGTGATCACTTCCGGACTCGGCGGCGTCTACCCGTACGGATTGGTCATCGGGACGGTGGAATCGCGGCAAGTGGGCGATTTCGGCCTGACGCATACGGCGTACATCAAGCCGGCCGCCGATTTTGACCGGCTCACCGAAGTGTTCGTCGTCGTGCCCCCGGATACCGAAGGGGCGGCACCATGAACACGAAGCTGGTCATTCCGCTGATGGTGCTGCTGTTCATGCTGGAGACGACCGTCGTGCCGTGGCTCATTCCGGAGTCGATGCACGGTCGGATCGCTCCGCATTTCGTTTTCGTTGCCGCTTTGTATGCCGGCTTGTACGCAGGCCGGCATCAGGCGTTGCTCCTTGGATTTTTTTTCGGCTTGATGCAGGATATCGTATTTTACGGCCACCTGCTCGGCGTCCACACGCTGCTGATGGGCGTTATCGCCTATCTGACGGGTCTCCTGCTTGAAGGCAAGCGCGCTCCGATGCTGGCGGCGCTCGCCGTCATCGGGCTGGGCTGCTTCCTGTACGATGCGGCCGCATACGGCATCTACCGCATATTCCGTGTCACGCACAAAACGTTCGAATTCGTCCTGCTGCACTCCATCGCGCCGAGTCTGTTCCTGCAGATCGGATTTGCGCTCGCGGTGTACGTGCCCGCCCGCCGGCTTTTCGAAGCGAGGGCGAAGAAAAATGCGGATGAAGAAGAATAACGTCCGCCAGGCAGGATTTCGGGCTGTCGAAACCGAATCGTTTAAGGCAGCCCCTTTGGGGGAGGGAACGGCTTGACCGGCAAGCAACGAATCGTGATCAAAGGCGTGAAGGACGGCCTGGTGTTCCTGCTCGACGACCGCTGCGGGATGGACGAACTGCTGGCCGAGCTGAACGACAAGCTGGAACGGTCCCATCACAAGCTGCTTACGGGGCCGCTGGTGCACGTGAAGCTCAAGCTCGGCAGCCGGCGCATTTCGGAAGCGGACAAAGAGCGCCTGGTTGACGCCATCAGGCAACGGGGCAATCTGATCGTGCAATCGATTGAATCGGATCCCGACCCTGCCGAACAACCGGCCGGCGCCGGCAACCTGCACGTCATGACCGGCGTTATCCGTTCGGGTCAGACGGTCGAACGGGACGGACATCTGCTGCTGCTCGGCGATGTCAACCCGGGCGGGTCGGTAAGCTGTACGGGCGACATTTTCATCATGGGCGCGCTTCGGGGAATGGCGCACGCGGGCTGCCGGGGCAATACGGATGCCGTTATTGCGGCTTCCCTGATGCGGCCGACCCAGCTTCGCATTGCGGACTGCATCAGCCGGCCGCCGGAGGAATGGATGACGGATGACGCCCAGATGGAATTCGCATACCTGGAGGATGGCCGGATGAGGATCGACAAGATTTCCCGGCTGAGCCGCTTCCGTCAAGATCCGATCGTGTTCAAAGGAGTGTAAGGCATGGGAGAAGCGATAGTCGTAACTTCGGGGAAGGGCGGCGTCGGCAAAACGACGACATCGGCGAATCTGGGCACCGCGCTTGCGCTGCAGGGCAAGAAAGTGTGCATGGTGGACACGGACATCGGGCTGCGCAACCTCGATGTCGTGATGGGACTCGAGAACCGCATCATTTATGATATCATCGATGTCGCGGAGGGCAGGTGCCGGCTCGCGCAGGCGCTGGTCAAGGACAAGCGCTTCGACGAGCTGTACATGCTGCCGGCTGCCCAGACGAAAGACAAGCACGACATCTCGCCGGATCAGGTGAAGCAGATCATAGGTGACCTGAAGCGGGATTTCGACTATATCATCATCGACTGTCCGGCCGGCATCGAGCAAGGATTCCGCAATGCGGTGGCCGGCGCGGATGCCGCGATCATCGTGACGACGCCGGAGAACGCGGCCGTGCGCGACGCCGACAGGGTGATCGGGCTGCTTGAACAACACCGCATTCCGGCGCGGCTCATCATCAACCGCATCCGCGCGAACATGGTGAAATCCGGCGAGATGCTGGATGTCGACGAGATCGTCCAGGTGCTCGCCGTCGATCTGCTCGGCATCGTGCCGGATGACGAGAAAGTCATCAAGGCGGCGAACTCCGGCGAACCGACCGTCATGGACCCTTCGTCCCGCGCCGCGATCGCCTATCGCAACATTGCGCGCCGCGTGCTCGGGGAGAAGGTGCCGCTCATGCAGCTGGACGACAAGACCGGGATGATGCAGCGATTCCGCAAGTTTTTCGGAATAGGATGAGAGCCGTGTGCTGAACAAGCTGAAGCGAATCGACCTTGGCATCATGCTCATATTGGGGCTGCTCATGGTCATCAGCGTCCTGGTTGTCCGGAGCGCGACATACGGCAACCCGATGTATCCCAATTATGACCTGAAGCAGCTCATTTTCTTTCTGGCCGGATTTGCCGTTGCGGTCTTCGCAACGCTGTTCGACTACCGGTTTTTCCTGAAATACTGGTATGTGCTCTACGGCTTCGGCGTTCTGCTGCTGGTGCTCGTCTATTTCTTCGGCGTAGAGATCAACGGCGCTCGGAGCTGGTTCAAGCTGGCGGACGGATTGCTGTTCCAGCCGGCCGAATTCATGAAAATCCTGCTGATCATGACGGTGGCGAGCATTCTCGCCCGCCGGGAAGGCGATCCGCTCTCGTTCAAGTCCGATCTTCTGCCGATCGCCGCGATCTCGCTGATTCCGTTCGGGCTCGTCATGATTCAGCCGGACCTGGGCAACGCGATCATCTACATCGTCATCTTGCTCGGCATGCTCTGGATCGGCCGGGTCAAATATTGGCATGTGCTGATCGGCATCGCCCTGATGGTCGGCAGCCTCGTCCTGTTCGTGATGATGTTCAACACGTACAACGAGGAGATCAAGGATTTCCTGACCGACAAAGGGAAGCATCACTGGTACGAGCGCATCAATACGTTCATCAATCCGGAGACGGCATCGGACGACGCGAAGCACCAGTCGGAGAAATCGCTCGTCGCGATCGGCTCGGGCGGGCTCACCGGGGACGGGTACATGAAGGGCGACATGAAGAACCGGCGGTTCATTCCGTACCCGTATTCGGACTCGATCTTCGTCGTCATCGGCGAGGAGTTCGGGTTTCAGGGGGCCGCGCTGCTGCTGCTCCTGTACTTCCTGCTGATCTACCGCATGATCATGATCGCGTTCCAGTGCACCGATCTGAAAGGTTCATACATCATCGTCGGGATCGTCTCGATGTTCGTGTTCCAGATCTTCCAGAACATCGGCATGATGATCGGCCTGATGCCGATCACCGGCATCACGCTGCCGTTCATCAGTTACGGCGGCACGTCGCTGCTCATCAACATGGTCTGCATCGGTCTGGTTTTCAGCATCCGGGCGCATCAGCCGGATCCCGAACGGACATGACAAAAAAGGGCTGTTTCCCCCAAGCCGCTGGCGGCCGGGCCGGAAACAGCCCTTCGCGCGTTCAGGCCAGCAGACGAAGCGTGATCACGCCGCCGATGGTTAGCAAGATGCCGGCCGTCTCGCGCGGCGTGAACCGCTCGCGCACGACGATGCGGGTGTAGAGCAGGATGAGCAGCACGTTCAGGGCGACGATCGCCGAGACCAGTCCGGTAATGCCGGTCTCGAACGCCATGACGATCAGGATCATGCCGACGACGTTTGTCAGGCCGACCAGCATGCCGACGCCGAACGTGCGCCGTTCCGTCCACGCGCCGCCGGGCTGCTCCTCCGCCGCATGCCGCTTCCCGGAACGGCGGGACAGAAGGAACAGCACGGTGCCCGTGCCGAACATGCAAGCGAGCACCGGGTACAGGTCGGCGCCAAGCATCGTCGACCATTTGCTGGACAAGTCGTTGAAGCCGAAAAACAGCATCGTCACGAGCCCCCATTTCGCGCTGTTCCAATGGGCGAGCGTGAAGTCCCGCGCATACCGGATCAGCACGACGCCGGCGACGATCAGCAGAAACGCCGATGACTGTCCGAAGTTCAGCCGCTCGCCCCAGAGCAGCCACGCGACGAGCACCACAACGACCGGAGGCAGCGCGGACAGGACGGCGACGATCGACGGCTTCCCGGCGGCAAACCCCCGGTACATGGCCATGTTCGCCACATACGAGCACACCCCCATCTGGATGCCGACGGCCGTTTCGATCTCCCATGCCTGCCCGCTCAGGAAGGCAAGCGTGAGGGAGATCAGAAATCCGGTAAAGAAAACGCCTGACAGCAGGACGTTCCGGTCAAGCGGAAGCGGCGAGAGCCGCTGGTACAAAATGCCGCGCAGACCGAATGCCACGGCGGAACAAGCCGCATAGACAAGCCACATTTCCGAACAGTCCTCCTCGACCGCGAGCGGCCGCAAGCCGCGATGTTCAATCACACCTTACTATATCACCGGTCCGAACGGCTGTCTGCCGTATTTTCAAAGACGGCATATTCGCTTGCTCCCGCTCATAACGTGGTAGTGAACAAGCCTGCCGGGCATCGGAACCGGCCGGATGATGCGCATCGGGGAGGAATCGTCATGGCAAGGGTCAGCGGCGTCAAGCGTCGAAGAGCGGAACGGATACGCGCCATTCTGGAAGCGAATCAAAGCGAAACGGATGCGGACGGCATCCGGCCAGCATCGGTGAAACCGGACGGCATTCCCGTGACCGGGGGCGTCACAGGCGACCGCGTCTCCGTGCCCGGGAGCGTCTCCGGCGGCCGCGCCTCGGCGCCGCGTCCGGCGGCTCTGCCGCAAGACCGCGCGGAACGCGATCCGGAGACGGAATGGAAGCAGCGCTCCCGCGAATGGCTGGCTGCGTCGGGCCGTGACCGCGCACCCGGTCTGTTCGGCGGGGAGGAACCGCGGCAACGCGGCGGAATGATTCGCAGCCTGCTGGTAAGATTGGCCGTCTCGGGGGTGCTCTTCGCAGCGGTATGGGGACTGTTCCAGCTGGACGAGCCCTGGGCTTCGGCGCCGCAGCGGCTGATCGCGCAGGCGTTGACGGAGGATATGGACACGCGGGCCGCGGCGGAATGGTACCAGAGAACGTTCGCCGGATCGCCTGCCTTTATCCCCATTTTCGGGCAGGAGGAAGAGCGGACGGATGGCGGTCCCGGCCTTCCCGTCGTCGCGCCCGTGGCGTCGGGCGAGGTTGTCCGCTCATTCGCGGAGACGCTTGCCGGCATCGAGATCGCGGGCGAGCCCGGATCGGTTGTGACAGCGGCGGAAACCGGCCGGGTGACCCATGTGACAGGCGGCGAGAACGAAGGCTACAGCGTCGTCATCCGGCACGCCGGCAAACGGGTGACCGTCTACGGCCGGATGAAATCGGTCTTCGTCGCGCCGGACGACTGGGTGGAAGCGGGCGACCGGATCGGCGTGCTGCCGGAGACGGAGGACGGTTCGCGGAGTCTGCTCTACTTCGCCGTGCGGGTCGACGGCAAATATGTCGACCCCGCGGACGTGGTTCCGCTTGATTAGGTGCTTCGGCATCCGGTGGACCTTCCATCCGCTGTTTGTCTTCGTCATGCTCGCCTCCGCGGCCACCGGATACGTCAGAGAACTGGCCGTCCTGTTCACGATCGTCATCGTCCACGAACTCGGCCACGTGATGGCGATGCGGGCCTTCGGCTGGCGCGTCCGGGAGATCCGCCTTCTCCCGTTCGGGGGAGCGGCCGAGACGGAGGAAGCGGGCTCCGTCCCCGCGGCGGAGGAAGCGGTCGTGGCGGCCGCCGGTCCGCTCCAGAATGTCTGGATGGGAACGGCGGCGCTGCTCTGCGCCCGGATCGAAGGCATCGATCCCGGATGGGCGATGTACATCGCGCATGCGAATGCGATTATTGCTTTGTTCAATCTGCTGCCGATTCAGCCGCTCGACGGCGGCCGGCTGCTGTCGGCATGGATGACCGCCACAATGCCCTACCAGTCCGCGCTGAAATGGAGCGTGCGGATCGGACTTGCGCTCAGCCTGGCGATGGTTGCCGCGGCGTGCATTCCGCTGTTCGGCGGCGTGCAGCTCAACTTGCTGCTGGTCGGATTGTTCCTGCTTGCTTCGAATTGGCGGATGCTGCGGGATCTTCCCTTCCTGTTCATGCGCTTTCTGGTCAGGCGCGAAGCGGACTCGGCCAGAGCCAGAACGAAGGGGACGCTTGTGCTGCCGATCGTCGTGCAGCCGGCCTGCCGGGTGGGGGACATCCTGCGCCTTTTTCGCAAGGGGCGGTATCATCTCGTCTATGTTTTGGGCGAAGGCGGATGCATCGAGGGCGTAGTGCCGGAGGAGCGTGTGATCGGGACTTATTTCCGTTCCGGCGGACAAAACCGTGCAGTTTCCGAGCTTTTCGGGTAAAATGGACGGCAGGATGCTAACATTCACGCTCCGGGCAGGTGAAGATGCGGATGAAGGAGATCCTGGTCCACGTCGGCCGCCAGACGATCGAGACGGCGGTCATGGCGGACGGCCGGCTGATCGAATACGACATCGAGGAAGCCGCGGGAGGCAAGCTGGCCGGGAACCTGTACCTCGGCCGGGTCGAGAACGTTCTTCCCGGCATGCAGGCGGCTTTTGTCAATATCGGCCTGGCCCGGAACGCTTTTCTGTATATCGACGACGTGCTGCATCCGCATCTGGAGCGTCAGCCGAAGAAGAAGCCGTCCATTGCGGAGCTGCTTCGGCCGGGCCAGGAGCTGATCGTCCAGATCGCGAAGGAGCCGCACGGCGGCAAGGGCGCCCGCGTGACGACGCATTACACGCTGCCGGGACGGTATCTGGTCTATATGCCCCATGCGGACTACGTCGCCGTGTCCAAGAAGGTGGCCGACGACCGGGAGCGGGACAGGCTCAAGGAAGCCGGCGAGCTCATCCGCCAGGGCGAAGAAGGCATCATTCTGCGGACGGCGGCCGAAGGGGAATCCTGCGAACGGCTGCGCGAAGACGTCGAGTTTCTGCGCGAACTCTGGCGGGAGATTGAAGCGAAGGCGGCGGGAGCCGCCGCGCCCTGCGAACTGCACCGCGATGCCGGCCTGATGTACCGGCTTGTCCGCGACACGCTGGACGCCGGAACGAACCGCATCTGGATCGACAACGCGGCCGCGCACGAGGAATTGCGGGCGCTGATCGGGAGCATGGCGCCCTCGAAGCTGGATTGCGTCAGTCTGTACGATTCGCGGGAGAAAGGATTGTTCGAGCAGCACGGCGTGCGGGCTCAGCTGGAGCAGGCCTATGGAAGGGAAATCCGGCTCCCGAGCGGCGGGTCGCTCGTGTGGGACCAGACGGAGGCGCTCACGGTCATCGACGTGAATACCGGGCGCTACGTCGGCACGACGGATCTGGAAGAGACGGTGTTTGCGACGAATATCGAGGCGGCCGAAGAGATCGCCAGGCTGCTCAGACTGCGCGATACCGGCGGCATCATTCTGATCGATTTCATCGACATGGGGGATGAACGGCACCGGACGCAGGTCGCGGAGCGGCTCGAAATGCTGGCGCGGCAGGACCGGACGGCCTGTCACGTGCTCGGCTGGACCCGGCTCGGGCTGATGGAAATGACGCGCAAGAAGGTGCGCCGGGACGCGACGCTCCGGTTGTATGAGCCTTGCGCCGCGTGCGGCGGCCGGGGCGTGGTCTACGCCGGCGCCGGTCGCATGCGGGACGGCGGCTGACGGACGTCAAAGTCCCGGATGACGGATAAGTGAAGCGATTGAAATCGGCGGAAATGGCGAGAATAAGCGAAGCATTTTCTTCTGTTTCGGAGGGTTTGCCCCGACTTTCCGGATTGGAGGAAAAATCTTCGCTTGTTTGCTTCGGTCACGGTCTGGCCGCAGCACGGTCGACATCGCCGCCGGCCGTCTGCACCGCCGGGCAATTACATCCCTGTTGAACTGCGGCCGAAAGTATGCTAGAATCACTTCATGTGTGTCCTTCCTGCGACACACCGGCTACAACCGCTCGGAACGGGCTGGCAAGCGCGCCCGCGGATGCGGACGCCGCCTGGTTCAGGCGAGTCTTAGATCAGGGAGGTGCAGGAAATCCATGTACGCGATCATCGAAACTGGCGGCAAGCAATACAAGGTGCAAGAAGGCGACGTCATCTACGTTGAGAAGCTGGACGCGAATGAAGGCGACAGCATCACGTTCGACCGCGTTCTCGCCGTATCCAAGGATGGCGGTTTCGTAACGGGCACGCCCGTCGTCGCCGGCGCCAAGGTGACGGGAACCGTCGAGAAGCACGGCAAGGGACGCAAGATCATCGTCTTCAAGTACAAGCCGAAGAAGAACTACCGCCGCAAGCAAGGCCATCGCCAGCCGTACACGAAAGTGACGATCGGCAAGATCGAGGCGTAAGACCAAAGCCATGATTACGATCACGATCGTCCGGAGACCGTCCGACCGGCGGATTGTCTTGTTCGCGGCCGAAGGCCACGCGAACTACGCGAAACGCGGCGAGGATATCGTGTGCGCCGGCGTGTCCGCCGTGACGGTCGGCACCGTCAACGCCATCGAGACGCTGACGGGAATCCGGCTTCCGTATTCGATGCGGAACGGATGGCTTCAATCGGCGATCCCGGAGACGGGAACGCCAGCCGCTGACGACAAGGTTCAGCTTCTGCTCGAATCCATGGTCGTCATGCTGGATACGATTCAACAATCATACGGCAAATATGTCGTTGTTCGGGAAACCTGTGAAGAAGGAGGGAAACAACATGATTAGACTCGATCTTCAGCTGTTCGCCTCCAAGAAGGGCGTAGGCTCGACGAAGAACGGCCGCGACAGCGAATCGAAACGACTCGGCGTGAAGCGTGCCGACGGCCAAACGGTCAAAGCCGGCAACATCCTGGTGCGTCAGCGCGGCACGAAAATCCACCCGGGCCGCAACGTAGGCATCGGCAAGGACGACACGCTGTACGCCAAAATCGAAGGCGTTGTGAAGTTCGAACGCTGGGGCCGCGATCGGAAGAGAGTCAGCGTATATCCGGTGGAAGTTGCGCCTGTGGCGGCGGCAGCAGAGTAATGTACAATCCCGGTCTGGCGACAGGCCGGGATTTTTGTTAACGGGAAGAAGAACTTGCATTTGAACGGTTTACCGCAAAACGGATGCGTCGGCAGGACGAGGCGGCGCGGGACGTTTTGCTTGAAAGACTTGAAAGATAAGAACGTATAAGTATCGGGCTTATACCGGCTTATCTTTCGACGCAATCGGACATGCCGCTGGGATAAGGCGGCATGAACCGTTTTACTTGTGCCGGGAGAGAGGACGGTCACATGAATCGCTATCGCATGGCGAAGATTTACGGCGCGGCATCCGTCGTGCTGCCCGCGGCTGCCGTATGGATCTGGCGGACGGAATGGTGGGCGCATCTCGTATTCATCCTGTGGGTTGCCGCGGCTGCGCTGTTCTGGGTGCTGATCGACCGGAAAGAACGGGAGACGGGTCATGAGCGGATGATGCGGACGCTGCAGTGGACGGCCATCCGCACGCTCAATCATCACCGCCACGATTGGATGAATGACTTGCAAGTCTTGTACGGCTACATCCGGATGAACAAACCGGATAAGACCGTGGAATGCGTGGAGAAAATAAGACAGCGCATGCAAGAGGAAAGCCGGATCGCCAAGCTCGGGGTTCCTTCTCTCATCCTGTACGCGCAGTCGTTCAGGACGGCGCCCGGTCCGATCACGCTGCATCTTGAGCTTCCGGATGAACTCAACCTGGCCGAACTGCCGTTTGATGCGGAGGCCGCGAGCGCCGCGCTGATCGATGTCATCAACGTTTACCGTTACGGCGCGAAACCCGGTGCGGAAGAGCCGGCGCAGCTCACCGTGCGGCTGGACCGGGAAGAAGCGGCCCTTAAGGCCGTGCTGAAGTTCGACGGCGAGTTCATCCAGACGAAAGATGCGCACGACAGGATTCGCCAGCGGCTGAAGCGATCGCCATTCCGTGCGGAACGGCTTGAGCCGGAGCTGACGGAAGTGATGCTGGCCGCCGATCTCGGGAGCTGAAAACGGAGGAAGACATGTTTGTCGACAAAGCGAAAATCTATGTAAAAGGCGGCGACGGCGGCGACGGCATCATCTCGTTCCGGCGCGAACTGCATGTGCCGGACGGCGGTCCGGCCGGCGGCGACGGCGGCAAAGGCGGAGACGTCATCTTCCGCGTGGACGAAGGGCTGCGCACGCTGGTCGATTTCCGCTATCAGAAACATTTCAAGGCCGCGCGCGGCGAGAAGGGCAAGCCCAAGGGCATGCACGGCGCCAGTGCCGAGCCGCTGATCGTCCGCGTGCCGCCCGGAACGGTCATCGTAGATGATGATACGGGGGAGATCATTGCGGACCTCACCCGCCACGGCCAGGAAGTGGTCGTCGCCCGCGGCGGCCGCGGCGGCCGCGG
>NZ_CAJRAY010000094.1:17467-24465 GCF_907165215.1 Thermobacillus xylanilyticus
ATCCGCTTCGCCACGCCGCGAAATCCCGCGCCGTACATTGCGGAGAAAGGCGAGGAAGGCGAGGAGCGGTGGGTTGTCCTCGAGCTCAAGGTAATGGCCGACGTCGGTCTGGTCGGCTATCCGAGCGTGGGCAAGTCGACGCTGTTGTCCGTCGTGTCGGCGGCGAAACCGAAGATCGGCGCTTATCACTTCACCACCCTGACGCCGAATCTCGGCGTCGTGTCAGTCGAGGAAGGGCGGAGTTTCGTCCTGGCCGACTTGCCGGGGTTGATCGAGGGGGCCGCCGAAGGCGTCGGCCTCGGACATGAGTTTCTGCGCCACGTCGAGCGGACGCGGGTCATCATCCACGTCGTCGACATCTCCGCCTCGGAAGGCCGCGATCCGTACGAGGACTGGAAGACGATCAACGCGGAGCTTGCGAAGTACAACGAGAAGCTGGCGCAGCGGCCGCAGATTATCGCGGCGAACAAGATGGACGTGCCGGGAGCGGAGGAGAACCTCGCCTCGTTCCGGGAGCGGATTGAAGCGGAACTGGGAGAGAACGCACCGGAGATCGTGCCGATTTCATCCCTGACGAAGCAGGGCGTGCGGGAACTGATGTTCAAAGCGGCAGAGCTGCTGGACAGCGTGCCGGAGACGGTGTCCGCCCAGGAGCTGAAGGAGACGGCGGACCGCGTCGTATACAAGTTCGAAGAGAAGGATGACGACGCGTTTGCGGTGCGCCGCGAGGATGACGGCACGTATGTCGTCGAAGGCGCCCGGATCGAACGGTACGTCAAGCGGATGAATATGAATTCCTACGATGCCGTCATGCGGTTCGGGCGCGTCATGCGCAACATGGGCGTGGACGCTGCGCTGCGCAAAGCCGGCTGCCAGGACGGCGATACGGTTCGGATCGGCGACTTTGTGTTCGAATTCTTCGAAGGCGCCGATTATGTCGAAGAATGAAGGAGCCGCCCGGCGGCTCTTTTTCTTTGGCAAAGTCCCGCTTCATGCATGGAGCCCCCGCCTCCCCGCAGGATGTGCTGTCTTATTTTTCGCGGAAAACAGTCAAATCTCACTTGCGGGCGGCGTACCGATCCTGTATAATGTCCGCTATAGGTGAACATTTGTCTTCGCAGGGAGGACGTTTCATGGCGGAACGTTATTTTGTCGTTCGGGAGGATCTCCTGCCGGAGGCGATCGTCAAGACGTTCCGGGTGCTCGACATGCTGAAACGCGGGGAGGCGGAGACCGTTCACGAGGCGGTGGAGCGGGTCGGCCTGTCGCGCAGCGCGTTCTACAAATACAAGGACGGGGTTTATGCGCTCGACCAGATCGAGCGGGAGCGGATCGTCACGATTTCCATGGATCTGGAGCACCGTGCGGGCATTTTGTCGAAAGTGCTCGCTTACGTGGCGGAGTGCGAAGGCAACGTGCTGACCATTCACCAGAGCATCCCGCTGCAGGGACTGGCCAATGTCGTTATTTCCGTCGATATATCCGGCTTGTCCGCGCCGCTTCCGGTGCTGATCGACGGCATACGGAAGCAGGACGGCGTCCGGCGGGCGGCCGTCGCGGGACAGGGTTGACAAGAGAGATCATGGCAGTGGAGGAGAGACGTATGAAACCGGTAAAAGTGGGGCTGCTCGGACTCGGTACCGTCGGAACGGGCGTGGTGCGCATCGTCGAAGGCCACCGCGAAGACCTGATCGGCCAGGTCGGTTCGCCGATCGAAATCGCGCGGATTGCCGTCAGACAGCTCGACAAGCCGCGCGCCGTCGCGATCGAATCGGCGAAACTGACGGACGATCCGTGGGAAGTCGTGCGCGACCCCGAGATCGACGTCGTGGTGGAAGTGATGGGCGGCGTCGAGCCGACGAAGGCCTACATTCTCGAAGCGCTGAAGCTCGGCAAACACGTCGTCACCGCGAACAAGGACCTGATGGCGCTCTGCGGCTCCGAGATTCTGTCCACGGCGCGCGAGCACGGATGCGACGTCATGTATGAAGCGAGCGTCGCCGGCGGCATCCCGATCATCCGGACGCTGATCGAAGGGTTCTCGTCGGATCGGATCGACCGGATCATGGGGATTGTGAACGGCACGACCAACTACATTCTGACGAAGATGAGCCAGGAGGGGGCTTCCTACGAAGAGGTGCTCAAGGAAGCCCAGCAGCTCGGCTACGCCGAAGCCGACCCGACCTCGGATGTCGAAGGTCTCGACGCGGCGCGCAAGATGACGATCCTGGCGACGATCGGATTCCGGATGAACGTGGAGCTTTCGGACGTCGAGGTGCAAGGCATTTCGAAGGTGACGAAGGAAGACATCGCCTGCGCGAAGAAGCTCGGTTACGAGCTCAAGCTGGTCGGCATCGCCGACCGGCAGGACGACCGGATCAGCGTCAGCGTGCAGCCGACGATGGTGAAGCGCGATCATCCGCTCGCGTCGGTCAGCGGTGTCTTCAACGCCGTCTTCGTGCGCGGCGAGGCGGTCGGCGAGACGATGTTCTACGGCGCCGGCGCGGGCGAGTTGCCGACGGCGACTTCGGTCGTGGCCGATCTGGTGGCCGTCGCGAAGAACCTGAAGCTCGGCGTGAACGGCAAGCAGTCCGCGGCCGTCTTCAAGGAGAAAATTTTGAAGTCCGAAGCGGAAGTGGCGTATAAAAATTTCCTGCTGCTCCGCGTCCAGGACCGCGCCGGCGTGCTTGCGCAGATCACGCAGGTGTTCGCCGAACACGAGGTCAGCCTGGAGTCGCTGTTGCAGCAGCCGACCGCCTCGGATCAGACGGCGGATCTCGTCATCATCACGCACGATGCCAGCCGGGCCGCCATGAGGCGCGTCCTGCAGGCGTTCGAATCGCTGGATGTCATCAAGCAGATCAAGAGCGTCTATCGGGTTGAAGGATAAAACTTGCAGCCCGAGTCAGGTCAATCCCATTTGCGCGAGAGGAGTCCATCATCCTGTTATGCTAGGTCAAGACAACCCGCACATGCCGGGCGGGAACTGCCCGTCGGAATCTGCCGGCGCTTCTGCAGCAGGTGAGCGATGATGCGCCGCGTACTGGCGAAGGTGCCGGCCAGCACCGCCAATCTCGGCCCCGGGTTCGACGCGCTCGGCATGGCGCTGTCGCTCTATTCCTGGATCGAAATGGCGGAGGCCGATGACGGCAAGGCCCGCCTCGAATTGTTCGGCAAGGAGCTCGCCGGCCTTCCCGCCGGCCGTGACAATCTGATCTACAAGGCAGCGCAGCTTGTGTACGCCGAAGCCGGCGTGCCGATGCCGGAACTGCATATCGCGGCATACACCGACATCCCGCTGGCGCGCGGCCTCGGCAGCAGCGCGGCCGCCATCGTCGGCGGTCTTGCGGCGGCGAACGCGCTGATCGGCTCGCCGCTGCCCAAGACCCGGCTGCTGGAAATCGCATCGGATCTGGAAGGGCATCCCGACAACGTCGGCGCCAGTCTGTTCGGCGGCATCGTGGCCGCATCCTGGGATGGCAGCCGGGCGGAGCATGTCCGGCTCGATCCGCCGCCGAATCTCGAAGTGCTCGTCGCGATTCCGTCGTTCCGTCTGCCGACCGAACGCGCGAGACACGCGCTGCCCGAGTCGTACAGCCGCGGCGACGCCGTGTTCAACGTCGGCCGCAGCTCGCTGCTCGTGGCGGCGCTGGCCTCCGGCCGGCTCGATCTGCTGGGGTTCGCCATGCAGGATAAGCTGCATCAGCCGTACCGGGCCGCGCTCATCCCCGGCATGTCGAAGATTCTGGCCGAAGCGCCCGAGCACGGCGCGCTCGGCGCGGCGCTCAGCGGCGCGGGACCGACGATGCTCGCGTTCGTCGACAGCGAGAGCACGCGCAAGGCGGAACTGGAGCGCTTCCTGCTCCGGACGTTTGCCGAAGAGAACATTGCGGCGGAGACGCTGTGGCTGAAGCCGGCGCCCGCCGGACCGGAAATCGTCGAATCCGGCGCGGACGCCGTCCGGGTACCGCTCTTCGAACGGATCAAAGGAGAAGTACGCGCATGATCAAGGTTGCATTGCTCCCCGCGGGATCCACGTCGGACGAAGCCGCGCGGCATTTGTTTGGCGACACCCCCGTCGAATATCGCTATTATAGTGTGATCGCGGACGTCTTTCTCTCGACCGTGTCCGGCGAGACCGATTACAGCGTCATTCCGATCGAGAACACGATCGAAGGATCGGTAAGCCTTCATGCGGACTGGCTTGTCCACGAGGTTGATCTGCCGATCCAGGCGGAATGGGTTTATCCGTCCATCCAGAACCTGATCGGCCGCCTGGCCGAGACGGCCGGACCGGACGGCAGCCCGGATTTCTCGAAGATCACAAAGGTGTTCAGCCATCCGGTGGCGATGGCGCAGTGCACGAGGTTTCTGAGGGAATATCTGCCGCATGCCGAACGCGAAACCGTCGGCTCGACGACGGAAGGCATCCGGATCGTGAAGGAGAATCCGGGCAACGGCTGGGCCGCGATCGGCACGTTGGGCGGCGCCCGGCTGCACGGTCTGGACGTGCTGCGCGCGCAAGTGACGGATCACAACAACAATTACACCCGCTTTCTGCTCGTCGGCCGCGAGCCGTTCACGCTGCGCCGTTCGGACAAGGCGAAGACAAGCATATTGGTCACGCTGCCGGAAGATTACCCGGGCGCGCTGCATCAGGTGCTGTCCGCATTCGCTTGGCGGCGGATCAATCTGTCGCGCATCGAGTCGCGTCCGACGAAGAAGAAACTCGGCAGCTACTACTTCTTCATTGATTTGGAGATGTCGCTCGAAACGGTTCTGCTGCCTGCGGCCATCGCCGAGATCGAGGCGATCGGCTGCCAGGTTCGCATATTGGGCAGCTATCCCAGCTTCGCATGGGAGACGTAACCCGGAACTAAGCAACGAACTCTCAATGGAGGTGCAACGCACGCATGGCACAGCAGTGGATTTACCTGAACGGCGACTTCGTCGCGAAAGAGGATGCCAAGATTTCGGTCTACGATCACGGTTTCCTGTACGGCGACGGCATTTTCGAGGGGATCCGCATCTATGACGGCAACATCTTCCGGCTCAAGGAACACCTCGACAGGCTGTACGATTCGGCCAAATCCATCCAGCTCGACATTCCGTTGACCTACGAAGAAATGCAGGAAGCGGTCGTGGAGACAGTGCGGCGCAACGAGCTCCGGAACGGTTACATCCGGCTCGTCGTCTCGCGCGGTCCCGGCGACCTGGGGCTCGATCCGCGCCGCTGTCCGAAGGCTTTCGTTATCATCATCGTCGAACAACTCGCGATCTATCCGGAAGAAGCGTACCGCAACGGGCTCGTGTCGATCTCCGTCTCGCCGCGGCGCAACATCCCGGACGCGCTCAACCCGAAGATCAAGTCGCTCAACTATCTGAACAACATCCTCGTGAAACTCCAGGCGAATCTGGCGGGCGTCGGCGAAGCCATCATGCTGAACGCACAAGGGTATGTCGCCGAAGGTTCGAGCGACAACATCTTCATCGTGAAGAAAGGCGTCGTCTATACGCCGCCGTGCTGGGTCGGCGCGCTTGAAGGCATTACGCGCGGCGCGATCATCGAGCTGTGCGGCAAGCTCGGCTACCCGCTGCGGGAAGAGCCGTTCACGCTGCACGACGTCTATACGGCCGACGAAGTGTTCTTCACCGGCACCGCGGCGGAAGTCATCGCCGTGCGCGAGGTCGACGGCCGTACGATCGGCGCCGGCAAGGCGGGCCCGATCACGACGCATCTGCTCGAAGAATTCCGCAAAATCGTCACGGTGGACGGCGTTCAGGTTTACAAGTAAAGATTCAGATTTGGCGGTCTGCTCCGTCGGTTCCGGCTATTGGCCGGACAGGCGGGGCAGATTTTTTTTGCCGGCAACGGGGACACCCGCCCAGCGGATGCATAGGATGTTAACGACAGGCAGCGGGGGCGCCTGCCCATCAGCCGCTGAGCATGAAGAACGTGACAGGAGGTCATACGGTTCGTGAAGATCTATACGGTCAAAAAAGGCGACACGTTGTCCGGTATTGCGGCCAAACACGGCGTCACGGTCCAGGATCTGCTGCAATACAACCCCGGCATCCAAAATCCGGACGTCATCGACGTCGGCATGAAAATCAAGATTCCGGCGAAGAAAACCTACGCTCCCGCCGGCGAATGGATGCACAAGCACACGGTGGTCCAGGGCGATACGCTTTGGAAGCTGTCGAAGGCTTGGGGCGTGCCGCTCGCGGATTTGATCAAAGCGAATCCCCAGCTCAAGAACCCGAACGTCCTGATGACCGGGGAGATCGTCTATATCCCGAAACCCGGCGGCCACGCGGCGGACGGCGGCAAGCACGGCGGCCATTCGCATGAATATCCGCAGGAGCTGCACCATATTGGCGCGGAAGGTCCGATCCCGGGCAAAGCGTTCACCGGCGTCATCCCCGGCAAAAAGCCGACAGCGCCGATCGAGCAGCCGAAACCGATCGATCTGTCGAAGCTTCAGCCGGCCGCCGAGGTCAAGACGGAACCGCCGAAACCGATCGAGCATCAGAAGAAGGTCGAGTATCCGAAGGAGGCCGAGTATCCGAAGAAGGTCGAGTATCCGAAAGAAGCTGATTATCCGAAGACCGAGTATCCGAAAGAGGGCCATTATCCGAAGCCGGTCGATTGGACGAATCTGCCGAAACCGGTCCCGCTGCCGATGCCGGAGCCGATCCATCAACCGATGAAGCCGTATTGTCCCGAGCCGCACCATGCGATATATCCTGAGCACCATGCGGCTTACCCGCCCCACGGCGCAGACTTCCCGGACAAGGCGAAGCATCCGTTCCATCAAATTCCGATGCCCGCGCTTGAGGCGTTCGCACCCGGGGCTGTTGCCGGAACGGGTTATCCGCCTTACGGCATGGCCGGTCAGCAGGATGTACCGGGCTACGGAATGGGGTACGGTACGCCTTATCCGGGCATGGCGGCCGCCGGTACGGACTGGCCGACGGCCGGCGCGCCCTGGGGCGCG
>NZ_CAJRAY010000094.1:24814-41267 GCF_907165215.1 Thermobacillus xylanilyticus
TCCGGCCTGGTCAGGCCACGGCTACGAGTGGCCGGTGCATGCCGCAGTCCATGTTCAGCCGGGGTGGCCCGGCGTGACGGCCCACGCTCATGTGGGCGGCGTCCCGTACGGCATGCACGGGCACGGCATGGCGTCGCCGGATTGGCCCTGCCCGCCGGCCTGGCCCATGCCGTATGCGCACGGCATCGGCGATATGCCGTATGCGGACTACCGCGGAGAGGCAGCGCCCGAAGATCCCGGCCAGGACGACGGCATAGCCGAAACCGCGGAGACGTCCGCCGCGCGCAAGGCGAAACCGGCGGAGCGCAAAGCGAAGAAAGCGTCCGTCCGTTCCGTCTCCGGCCGCACACAGCGCCGGCCGAAGCAGCAGGCCGCGAAGAAACGCTCGGGTCTGCCGTGGATCAATGACAGATAGAGCGGCGCACCGCCGGATGCATCATGTGTTGACGGTCGGTCGGGATGATGTCCCGGCCGGCCTTTTGTTTTCGGGGCCCGGTCTATTCTGTTCCGATTTCAGGAACGGCTGTCGGTTTATGCGCACCGCGGGCGGGCGGAATAATCGCGACCAGGGTAGGGACAATAAGACAAAGTATGTTTGGGGAGGTTTCGCGGATGGGATTCAGCCTGTGGAAAGAGCTTCGCAGACGGCTGAGGCGCGGCATGCGGCCGGGCGGACTCCGGCTGGCTGTCTGGCTGGCCGCGGCCGTCTGCGCCGTGATGATCGCCGTCCCTGATGCCGCCTCGGCGGCGCCGCAAGCCTTGGGTGTGGATGCAACGGAAGCCCGGCGTTATGAGGCGGTACGCGCGGCCGGATCGCCGGTGGATGTCACGCTGCGCCGAAGCTTCGTCTGCGGCGAAGAGACGCAGACGCTCGGCAGGATGACCGCCGCGCAGGCGATCGAGCTGCTGCGCCGCCATCCGGAATGGCGGGCGGTGACAGCCGGCAGCGGCGCCGTCATCATGGAAGAGCGGATTCACGACCTGTCGCCGGCCTGCAAGGAAAGCGCGGTGTTCGGCATCGATGCGGACGGACGGCTGTCGTTGTTCGACGGACCGCCGGATGGCGGCAACGTGCTGCGGTCCTTCTATCAACTGAACATCCGCTACATGGAGAGCAGTCTGCCGAAAGAACGGTTCGACGCGTTGGTGCGGGGCATCCGCGTTTCGGATCTCGATGAATACAACAGCGTGCTGTCCTCGTTCAGCGAATATGCGGCGCCGGATGATGCCGGCGCATTCGGCGTTTCCTGAACGCGTGGGCGCGGCCGGGGCCGTCCCGTCATCCGGAAGGATCGGGGCGGCCCCGGTCTGTCTTCGGGGCCGGAAACGTCTGTTCTCATGCGTCCCGACATTTGCTATAATGGGATGAAGCTTCAATAGGTTTTTGCAAACGGGGAGAGAAACGGCGTGCGGGTAATGGGGATCGATCCGGGCATTGCGCTCGTCGGATTCGGGATCATCGACAGCATCGGGAACCGGCTCGTTCCCGTCCAGTACGGCTGCATTGAGACGGAGGCCGGAACGCCGCACGACATCCGCCTGAAACAGGTGTACGAAGCGGCCGGCGCCTTGATGGACAAGTACAAGCCGGACGCCGCGGCGATCGAGAAACTGTTCTTCAATCGCAATGTCACGACGGCGTTCACGGTCAGCGAAGCGCGGGGCGTCATCGTGCTGGCGGCGGCGCAGCGCGGCATCGCCGTCGCGGAATATACGCCGATGCAGGTGAAGCAGGCGATCGTCGGATACGGCAAGGCCGAGAAACGCCAGGTGCAGGAAATGACGCGCATGTTCCTGAACCTGCCCGCGGTGCCGAAGCCGGACGATACGGCGGACGCGCTCGCGGTCGCGGTCTGCCATGCCCATTCCGCCGTCCTGCTGAACCGGCTGAACGGAGTGAACCGGACATGATCGACTACATAAGGGGCCCCGTCGCGCACATCGAAGAGGAATGGATCGTCGTCGATGTCGCGGGCGTCGGGTACCGCGTTTTCACACCGAATCCCTATGCGTTCGCGGCATCCGGCGAGCCGGTGACCGTGTACACGCATCATCATGTGCGCGAGGATGCGATGCTGCTGTTCGGCTTCGCGACGCGCGAGGAGCAGCGGCTGTTCCGGGCGCTGCTCGAAGTGTCCGGCGTCGGACCGAAGGTCGCGCTCGGCGTTCTCGCGGGCGCGCGGCCGGAAGCGATCGCGGCCGCCATCCGGCAGGAGAATGTCGCGTTTCTTACGAAGCTGCCCGGCATCGGGCGCAAGACCGCCCAGCGGATGATTCTGGACTTGAAGGACAAGCTGGACCGCGGCACCGGCTTCGGCCCCGCATCCGGCTTGGACGACCTGCCCGCGGAACCGGCCGCGGCGGGCGGCCAGGGCGCGGGCACCGCATGGCCGGAGGCGCGCGAAGCGCTGGCCGCGCTCGGCTATACGGCGGCGGAGATCGACCGCGTATGGCAGACGATCAGCGGCTCGGTGAGCGGAGAGGAGACGGCGGACGCCCTCGTGAAGCGGGCGCTGACGCTGCTCTTCAGAGGTTGACGGAAGGAGGGGAGGCGCCATGGACGAACGGATCGTATCCGCCCGGCTGATGATGGAGGATCAGACGGCGGAATACAGCCTCCGCCCCCGATATCTGTCCGAGTATATCGGGCAGGAGCGGGTAAAGGAGAACCTGAAGGTGTACATCGAAGCGGCAAAAATGCGGAGAGAGGCGCTCGACCATGTGCTGCTCTACGGTCCTCCGGGGCTCGGCAAGACGACACTGTCCGCCATCATCGCGAACGAACTCGGCGTCAATATGCGGACGACCTCCGGTCCCGCCATTGAACGGCCGGGCGATCTGGCGGCGATTCTGTCCAATCTGCAGGAAGGCGATGTGCTGTTCATCGACGAGATTCATCGCCTGAACCGGACGGTCGAGGAAGTGCTCTATCCCGCGATGGAAGATTTCGCGCTCGACATCATGATCGGCAAGGGCCCGAGCGCGCGGTCCATCCGGCTCGACCTGCCGAAGTTCACGCTCGTCGGGGCGACGACCCGCGCCGGGCTGCTGTCGGCGCCGCTGCGCGACCGGTTCGGCGTCGTCAGCCGGCTCGAATATTACGAGGTCGATGAGCTGGCGTTCATCGTCTCGCGGTCGGCCGACATTCTCGGCGTCGGCCTGATCGGTGAGGCGGCGCGCGAGATCGCGATGCGCTCGCGCGGCACGCCGCGCATCGCGAACCGGCTCTTGAAACGAGTGCGCGATTTCGCCCAGGTCGCGGGCGACGGCATCATCACCGCCGATCTGGCGCGCGAGGCGCTGGAACGGATGCAGGTCGACCCGATGGGACTCGACCAGATCGACCACAAGATGCTCCGCGCCATGATCGACCATTTCCGCGGCGGTCCGGTCGGTCTGGATACGATCGCGGCGACGATCGGCGAGGAGAGCCAGACGATCGAAGATGTCTACGAGCCGTATCTGATGCAGATCGGGTTTCTGCAGCGGACGCCGCGCGGCCGCGTCGTGACGGTATCGGCCTACCGGCATCTCGGCCTGCCGGTGCCGGGCGACCGGCACAAGGATGAGCCGGAGGAGGGGCTGCTTTTCTGATCGGCCGGAAAGACGGAATCCGCGGCGGGAGGGTTGTCCATGCCGGACAAGCGAAAGCGCAGGGAAACGCTGTGCGTCGTGTACGATGCGGAATGCGCGCTGTGCACCGCCGCCGTCCGGCAGCTCGCCGCCGTCCGCGGCGCGCGGGCGGAGCTCCGCTTCGTGCCGTTGCAGGCGCTGGAGGCGCAGGCGGCGGGCGCGCGTGACGGCGGCCGCCAGGAACCGTCCGGCCTGCCGGATCTGACGCGCCTCGATGCCGCTGCGCTGCGCGCGCAGCTGCACGTCGTGCAGGCGGACGGCGCCGTTTTCGCCGGAGCGGAAGCGGTGGTACGGATCATGCGCGAGCTGCCGGGATGGCAGCTGTTATCCTGGCTGTACCGCGTTCCCGGGTTGAAGCGGGCTGCCGACGCGGCATACCGGTATGTCGCCCGGCGCAGATATGATTGGTTCGGCAGGGCGGACGAAGGATGCGCGAGCGGCGCCTGCGCGCTTCACCGGAACGCGGACGGCGCCGGAGCGTCCCGCCCGCGGCCGTCAAGTACCAGGGAGATGGAGGAACGATAACGGATGGCGAAGGCTATCGTTGCAAGCGAAGGCTTGCCGGCCCAGGGAAGCGCCGCGGGGGGCACAAGGCTGCCCCGGCTTCGCCGCTTCCTGGCCCCGGCAATCGTGCTGATGCTGCTCAACGCCGTGCTGACGACGAACCTGTCGTTCGGCGCGGTGCCGACACTGGATACGATCCGCGTGGCCATATTCATCGATTTGCCCGGCAAGTATCAGCTGCGGACCGCCTCCGCGACGTTCTCGTCGGCGGCCGGCCTGTCGGTCGGCATGCGGCAGCCGGACGGCGTCCTTCCCGTGCTGCATGCCGGCGCGGGCGAACCGGTTCGGGTGAGCCTGGACGGATACAGAGTCCGCCTGCTGACGACGGAGAGCGCCGCGGCGGCCTCCGCCCTGCTGCAGAAGCTGCAAAGTCTGTCCGGCAGCGGTTCGGCCGCAATGCTGCAGTTGTCGGGCAAGACGGTCTATGTGGTGGAAGAAGGCGCTTATCCGACGGTCACGGAAGCGGAAGCCGCGCTGGCGAAATGGCGCTCGAGCCCCGATCTGCAGCCGCTCCTCGGCGGCGCCGCGCCTTCGCTGGCCGGTCCGGCCCACCTGGATGCGGGAAGCTATGCGACGCTCGAAGAAGCGCGGAAGGCCGCGCAGGCGCTCGCTGACACGGGGTTGGAAGCCTATGCGGCGGTGGCAGCGGGGGCCAAATCCGCGGAGTACAGGGTGCTCGTCGGCGCGGCGACCGGCGCGGCCGGCCTCGAAGCCGTGCAGGCGGCCGCCGGAGGCTCCCTCGCGCCGTTCACGCCGGACAAGCCTTATCTGCTGCTGCGCGACGGCTATGAAGCGGGCGGCACGCGGTCGAGGCATATTCTTGTCCCGGTTGACGGCTCCGCCAAGGTGTGGCTGCAGCCGTCCGGAAACGGCACCGGCATCAAGCTTGAGGAACGCTATGGACGCACCTATCGGGGCGCATTCGAAGCGACGGCCCTCAATCAGCGGCTGGCGGTCGTGAATGAGCTGCCGTTCGAAGAGTACCTGTATTCGGTCGTCGGCGCGGAAATGCCGGCTTCCTGGCCGGCCGAAGCGCTCAAGGCGCAGGCCGTCGCCGCGCGCAGCTATGCGCTCTTCCAGGGGTTCGGCTTTCAGATTGCGCACGTGGTCGACAATACATACAGCCAGGTGTACGGCGGCATCGGCACGGAGAAGCCGCAGACGACCGCAGCGGTCGACGCGACGCGCGGCGAGGTGCTCATGCATAACGGGCGGATCGTCGAGGCGCTGTTCTCGTCGAGCGCCGGCGGTGTGACGGCGGATGCCGCCGAGATCTGGGGGAACAGCGTCGCGTATCTCGGCAGCGTGCCGAGCCCGGACGAGCTGTCGGAGAACGGGCTGTATCGCTGGCATCGCGTTGTCCTGCCGGACGGCCACAACGGATACGTCCGGGAAGATCTGGTCGCGGACACCGGCGAGCGGACGACCGCGGGCAGCAAGGTGCTCCGGGTCACCGGCGACGGCGTGGCGATCCGGCCGATACCGCTCATTCAGAGCGACGTCGAGCCGGTTGCCCGCGTCGATGCGGGAACGCGGGTGGTGCTGCTTGAGACCGTCGTGCAGTCCAACGAGATGTCGTGGATCAGGGGACCGTTCACGCCGGCGCAGCTGGCGGAGTCGATGAAGGGCAGGTCCGCGACGCCGATCGAAGGCGAGATCCGCACGCTCGAAGCGTCGAAGCGCGGCCCGTCCGGACGCGTCACGGAATTGCTCGTGAACGGCAAACGGTATGATGTCCGCACACCGGACACGCTTCGTTCGGCGCTCGGGGGACTTCCGAGCACCCGGTTCGAGATCGACGAGACGGGCCGCGTGGCCATGCTCGGCGCAAGCGGCGAGGTGCGCGAGCGCCCGTTCGAGAACGGCGCGGTCTACATGACCGGCGCTTCGGGCGAGACCGTCAAGCTGGACACGAACAATATGTACATCCTGAGCGGAGACGGCACGATCCGCGCCGCCACCGCCGAGCCGGCGTTCCGCTTCACCGGCACCGGCAACGGCCACGGCGTCGGGCTGTCCCAGTGGGGGGCGCGCGCGCTTGCCGAGCGCGGGTATGACTATCAATCGATTCTGAAATACTATTTCAAGAATGTCACCATCGAGAAGGAAGGATAACGCGGTGTTCGCGCACGAGTTTGATTTTGAACTTCCCGAAGAGCTGATTGCGCAGACGCCGCTGCCCGAACGGACGGCCTCCCGGCTGCTCGCGCTCGACCGCGAGACCGGAAGGATCGACCACGGCACGTTTACCGATCTGAAACGATACCTGATGCCCGGCGATACGCTCGTGCTGAACGATACGCGCGTATTGCCGGCGCGTCTGCACGGGATCAAACCGGAGACCGGGGCCCGCGTCGAACTATTGCTCTTGAAGCAGCTGGAAGGCGATCGGTGGGAAACGCTGGCCAAGCCGGCGAAGCGGATGAGGCCCGGCACCGAGCTGGTCTTCGGCGAAGATGAAAACGGTGCTCCGCTGCTGCGGGCCGTTGTGCTTGAAGCAGGCGAATCGGGTCTTCGAACGGTCGAGTTCCGTTATGACGGCATTTTTCAGGAACTGCTGGACCGGCTGGGCGAGATGCCGCTGCCGCCTTATATCCGCGAGCGGCTGGACGACCGTGAACGCTATCAGACCGTCTACGCCAGGCGGGAAGGATCGGCGGCCGCGCCGACGGCGGGGCTGCATTTTACGCCCGCGTTTCTGGACGAACTGCGCGCAGCCGGCGTCCGCACCGCGTTCCTGACGCTGCATGTCGGCCTCGGCACGTTCCGTCCGATGACGGCCGAGCGCGTCGAAGATCACGTCATGCACGCCGAGTATTACGAGATCGGCGCGGAGACCGCCGCGCTGCTCAACGAGACGCGGGAGCGGGGCGGGAGGATCGTTGCGGTCGGCACGACGTCCGCGCGGACGCTCGAGACGGCGGCCGCCAGGTTCGGCCCCGGAAAGATCGAGGCGTGCAGCGGCTGGACGGACATTTTTATTTATCCCGGATACAAATTTCTAATGGTTGATGCGCTCCTGACGAACTTCCATCTGCCGAAGTCGACGCTGGTCATGCTCGTGAGCGCTTTTGCGGGCAGGGACAAGATTATGGAGGCGTACCGCGAGGCGATCGAGCGGAAATACCGGTTCTTCAGCTTCGGCGACGCCATGTTCATATACTCGAATGGGAAGCGATAACGTGGCAATAAAGTACGAACTGATCAAAGTCTGCAAACAATCCGGCGCCCGGCTCGGCCGGGTGCATACGCCGCACGGCTCGTTCGACACGCCGGCGTTCATGCCGGTCGGCACGCAGGCGACCGTCAAGACGGTGAGTCCGGAAGAACTGAAGGCGATGGATGCGGGAATCATCCTGAGCAACACGTACCACCTGTTCCTCCGTCCGGGCCACAAGCTGATCGAGCGGGCGGGCGGTCTGCACCGGTTCATGAACTGGGACCGCGCCATTCTGACCGACAGCGGCGGATTCCAGGTGTTCAGCCTGAGCGCGATGCGCAAGATCAAGGAGGAAGGCGTCGAGTTCCGCTCGCATTTGAACGGCGACCGCCTGTTCCTGTCGCCGGAACTCGCGACCGAAATCCAGAATGCGCTCGGTTCCGATATCATGATGGCGTTCGACGAATGCCCGCCGTATCCGGCCGACTATGACTACGTCAAGCAGTCGGTCGAGCGGACGAGCCGCTGGGCCGAGCGCTGCCTGAAGGCGCATGCCCGTCCGGACGATCAGGGGCTGTTCGCCATCGTGCAGGGCGGCATGTACGAAGATTTGCGCCGCCAAAGCGCGGCTGATTTGACATCCCTTGATTTCCCGGGGTATGCTATTGGAGGGCTGAGCGTAGGGGAACCAAAAGATGTCATGTACGAAGTGCTTGACTATACGGTTCCGCTGCTGCCGGCCGACAAGCCGCGGTACCTGATGGGCGTCGGTTCGCCCGACGCGTTGATCGAGGGCTCGATCCGCGGCATCGATATGTTCGACTGCGTGCTGCCGACGCGCATTGCGCGCAACGGGACATGCATGACAAGCCGCGGCCGGCTGGTTGTGCGCAACGCCCGATACGCGGAGGATTTCGGTCCGCTCGATCCGGCCTGTGACTGCTACACGTGCCGAAACTATTCCAGAGCCTATATCCGGCATCTGATCAAGGCGGACGAGACGTTCGGCATCCGCCTGACGACGATTCACAATCTTCATTTCCTGTTGAAGCTCATGCAGGACGTTCGGCAAGCGATAATGGAAGATCGGCTGCTCGATTTCCGCGATCGGTTTTTCGCCGAGTACGGCCTGTTTGACAATGACAAAGGGTTCTAGAGAGGAGGAGCGGTTATGTGGTTGGCCACGACTTCCAATACCGGGGGCGGCAGCATCTGGGGGCTTATCTTGCCGTTCGTGCTGATGTTTGCGGTCTTTTATTTCCTGCTGATCCGGCCGCAGCAGAAAAAGCAGAAACAGCGCAATCTGATGCTCAGCCAATTGAAGAAAGGCGACAAGGTCACGACGATCGGCGGTCTGCATGGCACGATCGTCGAGCTGACGGACGACACGGTCGTGCTGCGCGTCAACGATACGGTCAGAATGACGTTCGAGCGCAGCGCCATCAACACGGTCGTCGAATCGGCACCGTCGGCGGATTCCTGATCCCGGCGTACATAACGGCCAAACCCTCTGCCAGTAAGGCAGAGGGTTTTTTCATGGAAAGGAAGAGGACGGCCATTTCCCGGCTTGCGCCTATTTCCCGGGCAATGGTCCGGCAGACGCAAAGAGGCAGTCCGTCCGCCATGGTGCGAACGGACTATCGCCGGGTGCCGACGCCGAACATGCCGCCGATCGTTCCGGCGCCTGCCGCGGCCGCCAGCATGTAAAGCGATTCCAGACTGAGCGGCGCGTCCGCGGCGAGAAAACCGATTACCAGCACGATCAGCGCATAGACAACACCGAGCAGGAGGCCGCTGTACCATCCCTTTTGCCCGGCGCGTCTTCCGGCCGTGAACCCGCCGGCCAGCGCGGAAATGCCGTGCACCAGAAGCGCCAGGGTCGGCAGCGCCGTTTCCTTGAGCCCGCTGTAGCGGAGCAGGAGCGAAAGCAGCAATGCGCCTGCTCCCAGCCAGAGGATCGACGCGAACAAGCCGTATAGCAGCGGCAGCCGGCCGCCGGCCCGCGTCACCGTTCGGATCGGTTCCATCGTTCATCCCTCCCCGGACCGTCATTTGCGATTCTGCACAGTTTGTACACTTTATGCGGGACAAGCGAAAATAGAACCCGGATAATTATTTTTTAAAATGGAAGAAAAAGGGGGTTTCCATGGACGAAACAGGAAATGTTGCGTTATAATCGATGGGATTTCGGCTGGATGAACAGGGGGGAACCGATTGGCTCAACAAGTCGCGTCTGAAGCGGCCTTCTCGCCGGGTTGGCAGGTGATCGCGGCGGTCGTTGTATTTCTGGTCGTCTATGCGGTTATCATTACAGAGAAAGTGAGCCGCGCGGCTGTCGCGCTGGCCGGAGCCGTCGTCGCGGCGTTTCTCGGCGTCGTCGGTCTTGAAGAGGCTTACAGCGCGCATGTGACATGGAGGATGCTGTTTCTGCTGGTCGGCATGATGCTGCTGTCCGGCATGGTCAGCAGATCCGGTGTCGTTCAATTTGCGGCGTTGAAGGCGGTGCAGCGGGTGAAAGGGTGTCCGCTCAAAATGCTGGTCATCCTGACCGCAGCGTCCGCCGTCGGCTCGGCGCTGCTCGACAATGTGACGACCGTGCTGCTCATCGTGCCGCTTACGTTCTCGGTCGCGCGCGTGCTGAAGGTCAGTCCGATGCCTTACCTGACGGCGGAGATCATCGCCGTCAATATCGGCAGCGCCGCCACGCTGATCGGCAGCCAGACGAACATGATGATCGGCGGGGCGAACGCGCATCTGACCTTCAACGATTTTCTGGTTCATACCGGACTTGTATCGCTGCTCATTCTGATTGTTACGGCGGTGCTGCTCGCCTTGCTGTATCGCAAGCAGCTTTCCGCCGGCAAGGCGGAGCGGAAGGAACTGCTCGCGATTGACGCCGCCGGCGCCATTCAGGACCGCAAGCTGGCGCTGAAGACGGTGATCGTGTTCGGCCTGACGCTCACCGGGCTCGTGCTGCACGGACCGCTCTCCGCATGGACGGGCGTGCGCATCGAGGCGGCGACGGTGGCGATCGCGGGGGCGACGCTGCTCATGCTTGCCGGCTTGAAGGGCAAAGCCGTCGATGAAGCGCTGGACAATGTCGAATGGCGAACCGTCGTGTTCTTTGCCGGTCTGTTCGCGGTGGTCGGCGGACTGGTCGAGACCGGCGTCGTCGGAAGGCTCGCTACGATGGCGCTGCAACTCGCATCGGGCGACATCGGCTATTTCTCGATTCTGGTGCTGTGGCTGTCGGGCGTGGTGTCCGCGACAGTCGACAACACGCCTTTCGTCGCGGCCATGATTCCGCTGGTGCAGGAGTTCGGCGCCCAGATGAATGTGGCGGACCCGGAGGCGCTCAATCCGGTCTGGTGGTCGCTGGCACTCGGCGCATCGCTCGGCGGCAGCGGAACGCTGATCGGCGCGTCGGCCAACGTCGTTGTGGCCGGAATGGCCGCCCGGGAGGGAAAGGAAATTTCCTATCTGGATTACCTGAAAATCGGCGCGCCGGTTGCGTTGCTGTCGCTTGCCATCTCCACCGGCTACGTCTGCCTGTTCCTGTTGTAACGTCAGGCGGTGCATCCACATATTGAACCCCCTGCTTTCCGCATGCGCGTTCCGGCAGACCGCGCATAATACGGATACCGTTCGGACGGAAAGACGGATGCGGGGGAGGAGCGGCTGCCGTGCAGGAACTCGGTCATATCGTGCTGCGAACCGTAATAACGTATTTTGTCGTGCTTGCGGTGATGCGGATCATGGGCAGTCGGGAGATCGGCAAGCTTTCGGTCTTCGACTTTGTCGTCTCGGTCATGATCGCCGAGATCGCGGTCATCTCCATCATCGAGCCCGCCAAAGCGATAAAGCATGCGGTCGTGCCGCTGGCCACGCTGCTGGCCATCCAGGTCGGAACGTCGCTCATTCTGCTGAAGTCCCGGAAACTGCGGCTCATGTTCGACGCCAAGCCGCAGATCGTCATCGAGAAAGGGCGGCTCAACCGCGATGTGATGCGGAAGCAGCGCTATACGCTCGACGATCTGATGGTTCAATTGCGCGAGCAGCAGATCGCGTCGGTCGGGGATGTCGAGTTTGCCGTCCTGGAGCCGAACGGCAAGCTGTCGGTCATCAAGAAGCAGGAAGCGGATAGCGGCGAAACGGAGCCGGTCAGGGAGAAGCAGGAAAAGGCGCAGCCGGACCCTGCGTCCGGGACGGTGCAATTCCCGCCGAAATACCGGTTCGAGACGCTGCCGGTTCCGCTCATCATGGACGGGCAAGTGCTCGTGGAAAATCTGGAGAAGCTCGGGAAGAACCGGTTCTGGCTGCGCAGCGAGCTGCGCTCGCGCGGTATTACGGATGTGAAGGACGTCTTCCTGTGTACACTCGATCATCGGGGCCGGTTGTTCGTCGACGCCGCCCGCAAGCCGCAGCCGTAGCAAGCGGACGGCGGTTTGCCGGCGGCATTTTGTTTGCGGACTCTGCGGCTTGGGCATTCACCGGAAAATGCGGCCGATGAACGGAATGCGGACGAAGTCGTGCCGGTCAATCATCCGCATCAAAACCATAAGCAGCAGGTAGACGACGGTGCCGACGGCAAGGGCCAACAGCAGATTCATCCATTCGGCGGGCAGCAGCCAGCGCTTCATGACGAACAGGGAAGCGGCGCCCATCACGGTCATGGCGGCCCCGACTTTCACGAAATCGGGCAGTTTCATGGTGAAACCGATCGCCCGGGCGACCCCGATGCCGTGCAGCGCGGTGACGAGCACGATGTTGACGATGATGGCGATGAGCGCGCCGTAGATGCCGAGATCCGGCCGCGAAGCGAGCAACACGATCAGCGTCAGTTTCACCGCCGCGCCGATGAAGGAATTCGTCAGCGCCACGCCCGGCTTGTCGAGCGATTGAAGGGCGGCTTGCAGCGGAGCCTGGAGATAGACGAACAGGGCGGCGGGAGCGAGCATCCGCAGCATCGGCGCGATCTCCGCATGATCGTACAGCAGCCGGCAGATCGGTTCGGCGAACAGATACATGGCGACGGCGAACGGCGCCCCGGCGACGAGGGCGATCCGCGTCGACTGGTGCAAACGTTTGTGGATGAGCGCCCGGTCTCTGCCGGCCGCGGCTTCGGACAGCGAAGGGACGAGCGAGACGGCAAGCGAATAGGTGAGCGCGGTCGGCAGCAGCGCGACCGGCATGATCATGCCTTGCAGCGCGCCGTACTGGGCAGTCGCGATGCCGGTCGCAATGCCCGCCGCCGCGAGGCTCCGCGCGGTGAAGATCGATTCGAACAGGTAGGATAACGAGCCGACAAGCCGGCTGCCGGTGACCGGAACGGCCAGGCCGAGCAGCCTGCGCAGCGCCGGAAACGGACCGCCGGTGGCGGCGCCTTCCGGACCGCGTCCGGCATGCCTGCTCCGTACATACTGGACCAGAAGCACGACCAGGCCGAACGCTTCACCGGCCACGACGCCCATCATTGCGCCGGCGGCGGCCCATTCGAGTCCGTAAGGCAGCAGGGCGGCGGACAAAAGGAGCACGAACGCGATGCGGACCACCGTCTCGGCCACCGTCGATACCGCCGTCGGCATCATGTTGTGGCAGCCCTGGAAGTAGCCGCGAAACACAGCCGACACGGCCGTGATCGGCAAGACCGGCAGCATCCACATGAAGGTGGTGTACACGCGCGGATCGGTGAGCACCCGGGTCGTCACCCACGGCGCGGCCAGTGCGGCAAGGACGGCCAGCAGCGTGGACAGTACGATGGCGAGCGTCATGGCGGTGCGGAAAATTTTTCGTTCACCGTGAAGATCGCCGATCGAGCGCGCTTCCGCGACCCATTTCGCGACAGCCAGCGGAATGCCGCCGGTGACAATCGTGACGAGCACGGACATGAACGGGTAGCCGAGCTGATACAGCCCGACGCCTTCCGCGCCGATGATGCGCGGCAGGGCGATGCGGGGAATGAAGCCGAGAATCCGGTTGATGATGCCGGCGGCGAGCAGAATCATGGCGCCTTGAATGAACGTTTGCCTGGTCACATGAGCATCCCCCTCTGCATGCGGCGAGTCCCTTGCGGACTTGCCCTATTCCATATCTATGCGGCCTGTCCGGCGGCATGCCTGAAGCCGATCGGCCGCATCCGGCAGGAATTCGGGGCTGCGGGGGCGAATAGATGTTGTAACCGCGAGCGTGGCGACAGGGAGGTACGGCACATGACGGAAGATGAACTGAACGCGATGATCGAGAACCTCTGCCAGAGCAAGGCGGAGGAATTCCGCATGCTGGGCTATGAGGATGTGACGGGCCGGGACATCTGGGAATGCGTGAGCGAGAACTATCACAAGACGGGCCAGCCGCCGCTTCATCGGGTGGTCAACGATATTTTGTCGCTGAAGGTGACGCAGTTCATGAATTACGTCACGCTGGGCGCGTACCGCGGAATGCGTTTCTGAGAAAGAGAACATGCGAATCGATGATGGCTCCCGCGCAAACGGCGGGAGTCTGCTGCTTGGTGGACGGGAAGGGAGGCCTCCCGGAGCGGGCCATCCGGCCCGGGAGACGGCCCGTCCGTTTTGACTTTCCAAAATCGGCATCGCTATAATGGGGATGTCAATGCGCAACAAGATCCATGAGGGCCGAATCGGCCGCTCCATGACGGAAGGGTGACGAAGTGTGGGAGAGCCGGTATTCGGCAGACGTAACGCGGCAGGAAGCGGCGTCCGCTGGACCGCTTCCGCGGTGGCGCTGATCGCGGCGGCGGGGGGGCTGGCGGCCGGAAGCCACGCGCTGCTGGCCGAAAGCCTGCGGCAAGCGGCCGGATCGGCGGCTTCGGCGCTGCAGTCCGGCGGGCGGCCTGCCCGTTCCGGAGCGCCGGCGACGCGGCGCGACGCCGCGGTTGTGCTGCTGCCGGTTGTCGCGGCGGTTGCCGGCATTGAACTGGTTCTTTCGGCGATCCGCATCGTGCGGGAGGACGCGTATGCCGCGCCGCATTGGTCTGTCATGATCGCCATCCCGATTTTGTGGGCGATCCGGGCGGCGTTGGAAGTGCCCGGCCGAAGGCGGGCATATGACGCGTATCTGTCCGCTCTCGCGCTGCTCGGCTCGGCCGCCGCAACAGGCAGCATCCGCCTGGGCGAACCGGCGCTGGCGGTGATGGACGAAGCGGCGGGATGCGCAATCGGCGCCGCGATGGCCCTGCAAGGTTTCCGCAGCGCGCTGCGCGCGCTCGGCAACAGCGTGCAGTCCGGGGTGGGCGAAGCCCAGCTTGCCGCGATGCGGGCCGCCGTGCGCAGCGTGGACGGCGTGATCGAAGTGGAATCGTGCCGGACGCGGGAGCACGGGCATTATGTGATGGTGAACCTGACGATTCGGGTGAATCCGTTCATCACGGTGTACGAAGGACAGGAGATCGGCCGCCGCGCCCGGGAAAGACTGCTTGCCGCGTTCCCGTATGTGCTGGATGTGCGCGTCAAGGTGGAGCCGTATGACCGCGGCTATCCCTACAAAGTGCACGGCGATGCGCGGCAGGACAATGTGCCGACGCTGCTGCAGTGATGCGGGCGGACAGCGAAAAATCCGGCGGCGGTATGCTGCGAACTGGAAAGCGGGAATGATGAATGCTGAAATCAATGAGCCGCTGGATTGTGGAGCGGCTCGCCCATGAAGACGAAGCGGCCGCGCAGCGAATCGCTGGCGCCCTTGGACTGAAACCGCTTGCGGCGCGGCTGCTGGTCAGACGCGGCTTGCGGGACGCGGACGCGGCGCGCGCGTTTCTCGAAGGCGGTCCCGAGACGCTTCATGATCCGTTCGCGATGAAAGGGATGCGGGAAGCGGCGGAGCGGGTCCGCCTTGCCGTCAGCCGCGGCGATCGGATCCGGATTTTCGGCGATTACGACGCGGACGGGGTGTCGTCCACCGCGCTCGCTTCGCTGCTGCTTCGGGAACTGAACGCCGAATTTGACCATGTCGTGCCGCACCGGACGCTGGAAGGCTACGGACTCAGCGTGCCGGCGGTCGAAGCGGCCGCGGCGGCCGGGATCGGCCTGATTCTGACGGTGGACAACGGCATCAGCGCGGTTGAACCGATCGCACGCGCGAACGAGCTCGGCATCGAGGTCGTTGTGACGGATCACCACGAACCGCCGCCGACGCTGCCCGAGGCCGCCGCCATCGTCAACCCGAAGCAGCCGGGCTGTCCCTATCCGTTCAAGGGGCTGGCCGGCGTCGGCGTCGTGTTCAAGCTGGCGCATGCGCTGCTTGGGCGTCCGCCGCTCGAATGGGCGGAATTGGCCGCGCTCGGCACGATTGCGGACCTGATGCCGCTTGTGGACGAGAACCGGTTCATCGTGCGCCACGGGCTTGAGCGGCTGCGGCGGACGGACCGGCCGGGGCTGCGCGCGCTGGCTTCGGTGTGCGGATTCGATCCGGTGACGGCGACCGCCGAATCGATCGCATTCGGCATGGCGCCCCGCATCAATGCCGCGGGCAGGCTCCGGCACGCGGATCCGGCCATCCGGCTGCTGCTGACGTCCGACGAATCGGAAGCCGCCGCCTGCGCGGCGGAACTGGATGCGTTGAACCGCGAACGGCAGCGGCTCGTGGACAGAATGGTCGAGCAGGCCGAAGCGATCTGGGCGGACAAGGTCCGAGCGGCGGAAGCGGCCGGGAAGGACAAGCCGGGCGTCATCATCGCCGCGTCGGAAGGCTGGAACGTCGGCGTCGCCGGCATCGTCGCCTCGAAGCTGATCGAGCGGCATTACCGGCCGGCGATCGTGTTCGACATCGATCCGGAGACCGGCACGGCCAAAGGCTCGGCACGCTCGATCGTCGGCTTCGATCTGCACGCCGCGCTGACGGCTTGCGCGGATCTGCTGGACCACTACGGCGGCCATCAGGCGGCGGCCGGCATGACGCTTCAGGCGGACCGGCTGCCGGAGCTCGAGGCTCGGCTGAACGGGCTTGCCGCCGAATGGCTGACGGCGGAGGATTACATACGCAAGACGGAGATCGATCTGGTCTGCGCCATGGATGAGGCGACGCTCGCGGCGGCCGAGCAGCTGAAGCTGCTCGAGCCGTACGGCCACGGTAATCCGCGCCCGA
>NZ_CAJRAY010000094.1:41616-48150 GCF_907165215.1 Thermobacillus xylanilyticus
CTGCTGATCGCGGACGTTCCGGTGCGGAGCGCGCGGACCATCGGCAAGGACGGGCGGCATCTGCAGATCACGCCGCAGGGTCCGCCGGGGACGTTCGAAGCGGTCGGCTTCGGACTCGGCGAATGGGCGGCGCGGATATCGGACACGGCCCGGGTTGATCTGGTCGGCGAGCTGAACATCAACGAATGGAACGGCCGCCGCAAGCCGCAGTTGCTCGTGCGCGATCTGCGCGTAAGCAACGTGCAGCTGTTTGACGGACGCGCCCGGCGGGCCGGGGCGGGCGGCACGGCCGGCAGGCTGGACCGGCTGATGGAGCTCGGCGCGCGCGGCATCGCGGCGGAACCGGCGGCGGTGTTCACCGCCGATCCGGCCTTGCGCGAAGCCGCCGCCGCGGGCGCGGCGGACAGCGCCGGCGCATGGATCGTCCGCGCCTATGACGACGGAGACGAGGACCTCGGCGATTGCCGTTCGATCGTGCTGATCGATCCGCCGCCGAGCGAAGGGCGGCTTGAAGCGATTCTGAACGCGTGCCGGGAGCCGGCGGCGGTCTATGCGCTGTACGAGGTGCCGGATGCGCACGCTCCCGACCGCAGCGCATTCACCGCGGCCTACCGGCTGCTGCGCGAATCGTTCGCGGAACCTGCCCGGCCGGAAGAAGTCCGCGCCGCGCTCGGGAAGCGGGGGCTGCCGCAGGATCTGGCGGAGCTGGTGCTGGACGTGTTCGGGGAGCTCGGGTTCCTCGAGGCCGAGGGGGACAAGATCCGGCTCGCGCCGAATCCGGCAAAACGCAGTCTGGAAGAGTCCGCGGCCTACCGGGAGGCGGTTCGCGCCGCCGAAGCGAGACGGCTGTGGTCCGCGCCGGCCGCCGAGCTGGCCGCGTGGATCGAGCGTAAGGCACCGGCATGCCGGGAATTTGGACAGGAGCCGAACATCCGGCCGCAGCCGGCCGGAGCGGCAATTCCACAAGGAGGATAAACGAAACATGAATTTCAAGGACTACATTCGCGTCATACCCGATTTCCCGCAGCCGGGCATCCGTTTCAAGGACATCACGACGCTGCTGAAGGACGCGGAAGCTTACCGGAAAGCCGTCGAGACGATCGCCGACCAGGTGCGGCATCTGAATGTCGATCTGATCGCCGGTCCCGAAGCGCGCGGTTTCGTCGTCGGCGCGCCGCTTGCGCTCATGCTCGGCGTCGGCTTCGTGCCGATCCGTAAATCAGGCAAGCTGCCCGGCGAGACGGTCGAAACGTCGTACGATCTCGAGTACGGCAGCGACAAGCTTGCGATTCACAAGGACGCGATCAAGCCCGGCCAGCGCGTGCTCGTGGCGGACGACCTGCTGGCGACCGGCGGCACGATCGCGACGACCGTCAAGCTCGTCCGGATGCTGGGCGGTGAAGTGGCCGGCGCGGCATTCCTGATCGAGCTCGGCTATCTGAACGGACGGGAGAAGCTTGAAGGGCTGGACGTTTACTCGCTCATCACGTATTGAAAAACGGCACCCCCGCATTCCGATGATCAGGCGGCGGCACGGCTTCCGGCCGCATCAGCGGAACGGGGGTTTTTTCTTTGCGGGGGTTTTTATGGCAATCGTCCGGCATCCGGATCCGCATCCGCCCGCGCCGCAGTTGACGGGGCAAGCCTCCGGGGTCATAATGTAAACTAACGTACCGCACGGGCATACCGCGGCGCACGGAAGAAAGGGACGATTCATGGGCATCGAGTCGCTGATCGAGAAAGCTTCGACCTACATGAAAGAATCGGATATCGCGAAGATCCGGGAGGCGTACCAGTTCGCCGCCGAGGCTCACAAGGGGCAGGTCCGCAAATCGGGCGAGCCGTATATCGAACACCCGGTCGCCGTGGCCGAGATCCTCGTCAACATGCAGATGGACGTGACGTCTGCCGTGGCTGCGCTTCTTCACGATGTTGTCGAGGATACGAACGTGACGCTTGACGATCTGCGCGAACGGTTCGGCGAGACGCTTGCGATGCTGGTCGACGGCCTGACGAAGCTGGAGCGCATCCAGTTCCGCTCGAAGGAAGAGCAGCAGAACGAGAACTACCGCAAAATGTTCGTCGCGATGGCGCAGGATATCCGCGTCATCCTGATCAAGCTGGCGGACCGGCTGCACAATATGCGCACGCTCAAGTTCCAGTCCGAGGAGGCGCAGCGCCGGATCGCGCACGAGACGCTGGAGATTTACTGCCCGATCGCGCATCGCCTCGGGATGTCGGCCATCAAATGGGAGATGGAAGACATCGCGCTCCGCTATCTGAATCCGCAGCAATATTACCGGATTGCCAACCTCATGCAGAAGAAGCGGGCCGAGCGCGAGCAATACATCGCCGACGTGATCGAGCGGATCCGCGAGAAGCTCGCGGAGATGGGCATCCAGGGCGACATTTCCGGCCGGCCGAAGCACATTTACAGCATTTACAAGAAAATGACCGAGAAAAACAAGCAGTTCAACGAGATCTACGACCTGCTTGCGATCCGCATTATCGTCGACAATGTGAAGGACTGCTACGCCACGCTCGGCATCATTCATACGTTGTGGCGGCCGATGCCCGGCCGGTTCAAGGACTATATCGCCATGCCGAAGGCGAACATGTACCAGTCGCTCCATACGACCGTCATCGGCCCGAACGGCGAGCCGCTCGAAGTGCAGATCCGCACGTGGGAGATGCACCGGACGAGCGAATACGGCATCGCGGCCCACTGGGCTTACAAGGAAGGACAGACGAATCCGAACGCCGGCTTCGGCGAGAAGGTGAAATGGTTCCGCGAAATTCTGGAGCTGCAGAACGAGGCGCGCGACGCCGCCGAATTCATGGAATCGCTGAAGATGGATTTCTTCTCCGATCTCGTCTTCGTCTTCTCTCCGAAGGGCGAAGTGTTCGAACTGCCGGCCGGATCGGTGCCGCTCGACTTTGCTTACCGCGTGCACACCGAAGTCGGCAACCGGACGATCGGGGCGAAGGTGAACGGCCGGATCGTGCCGCTCGACCACAAGCTCAAGACGGGCGACATCGTCGAGATTCTGACGTCGAAGCATTCGTACGGCCCGAGCCAGGACTGGCTCAAGATCGCCCAGTCGTCCCATGCGCGCAGCAAAATCAAGCAGTGGTTCAAGAAGGAGAAGCGCGAGGAGAACGTCCAGCGCGGCCGCGAGGCGATCGAGCGCGAGCTGAAGCGGCTCGGCCTCGAGCCGTCCGAATGGATGCAGGAAGACAAGCTGCAGCCGGTCGCGGCGAAATTCGCGTTCAACGACATCGAGGACATGTTGTCCGCCGTCGGCTTCGGCGGCATCACGGCGGCGCAGATCGTCACCCGTCTGACGGAGAAGCTGCGCCGCGAGACGGAAGAAGCGAATCAGATCGAGCTGTCGACCGAGGTGAAGGAAGTCAAGCCCCCCGCGTCCGCGGCGGTCGGCCAGCGGAGGCGATCGGCCCAGGGCATCCGGGTCAAAGGCGTCGACAACCTGCTCGTCCGGTTCGCACGCTGCTGCAACCCGGTGCCGGGCGACGAGATCGTCGGGTATATCACGCGCGGCCGCGGCGTATCGGTTCACCGGTCGAACTGCAACAACCTGCCGTCGCAGGACGGCGAAGAAGCAGCGCGGGTCATCGAGGTGCAATGGGAGCAGTCGGCCGACGCGAACTACGCGGTCGACATCGAGATCCGCGGGCATGACCGCAAGGGGCTGCTGAACGAGGTGCTGTCCGTCGTGGCGGAGAGCAAGACGAACATTGCGGCCGTGTCGGGTAGATCGGACAAGAACAAGCTGGCGCTGATTCATATGACCATTCTGATCCGCAACATCGAGCATCTGCAGTCCGTGGTGGACAAAATCAAGCGGGTGCGCGACATTTTCTCCGTTCAGCGGATCATGCAGTGACCGTGACGAAAGGCTGGAGCAAAAGGCATGAGAATTGTGGTGCAGCGCGTCGCATCCGCATCCGTCACCGTCGGCGGCGAGACCGTCGGCGAGATCGGCCGGGGGCTTCTGCTGCTCGTCGGCGTGACGCATGACGATACGGAAGCGGACGCGAAATGGATGGCGGACAAGATCGCGGGCCTCCGCATTTTCGAGGATGATGCCGGGAAGATGAATCTTTCCGTCCTCGATACCGGAGGAAGCATCTTGTCCGTCTCGCAGTTCACGCTGTACGGCGATTGCCGCAAGGGAAAGCGTCCGAATTTCATGGAGGCCGCGAGGCCCGAACAGGCCGAGCCGCTCTACGAGACGCTGAACCGGTTCCTGCGGGAACAGGGGCTCGTCGTCGAGACCGGACGGTTCGGCGCGATGATGGAGGTTCGTCTCGTCAATGACGGACCGGTGACGCTCATACTGGACACCCGGGACCGGGCACGCTGAAGACGGCGGGCGGAAGACGCGCCGTCATGCGCGGCGCCGGGTGCGGGTTAAACTGCCGCCGGGCGGGCTACACTAGCGGACACGGGCTGCTGGCAAGCCACGTTCTGAGGAAGGAGCTGGGCGGCAGTGCGGCAATCGCCGACGCAATGGCAGATGGCGCGCGCCTCTGCCATGCTGCCGGGCGCGGAGCGGCGGGAAGCGGCCGCCGTGCTCGGCCAGGAGGACGGGATCCACGGGCGGCATCCGGACATCCGGGTGACGCCTGTCCGCGGAAGGAGCGGAGCGGCGCAATTCTGACGCGGCGGATCCATGAGGGGAGAGCGGAATGCGGATACACATTCGAATTGAAGATATGGCGTTCGAGCGGTCGCTGGCGAACATCGCGGCGCTGTTCGACGAGGATGCGTCCGTCACGGCCGGCCCGGATGAAGCGGCGGACGCGGAATGGACGGTCGCCGTGGGCGTCGAAGATCTGGGCGTCAGCGTGCGGGCCCGGGCCGTGCTGACGGAAGCGGGCGGCGGCGCTCCGATTCAGGCGGAGCAGGTTCGCGCGGTGCCGGACGGCGCATCGGATGAAGAGCGGCGGGCCGTCCGCCGGCAGGCGGCGGGAGCCGCGCTGCTGGACGCGCTCGAACGCCGCACGGGGATCGTGCAGCCGTGGGGCATCCTGACCGGCGTGCGGCCGACGAAGCTGCTGCACGACCGGAACCTGCGCGGGATCAGCCGCGAGGAGACCCGGCGGGAACTGCGCGATCTGTACCGGATCGGCGACGGGAAGATTGCGCTCATGGAGCGGATCGTGGACCGGCAGCTCGCCGTCATTCCCGATCTGTACCGTCTGGGCCACGAGGTCAGTCTGTATATCGGCATTCCGTTCTGTCCGACGAAATGCGCCTACTGCACGTTCCCGGCTTACGACATCAACGGCCGGCAGGGGTCGGTGGACGGTTTTCTGTACGGGCTGCATGAAGAGATGCGGATGATCGGCGATTGGCTGAAACGAACCGGCACGGGCGTCACGACGATCTACTACGGCGGCGGCACGCCGACCAGCATCTCCGCCCAGGAAATGGACGCCTTGTACGCGCTCATGTACGAGGCGATCCCGGGCATCGACCGGGTGCGGGAGATTACCGTCGAGGCAGGCCGTCCGGACACGATTACGCCGGAGAAGCTTGACGTGCTGCGCAAATGGAAGATCGGCCGGATCAGCATCAACCCGCAGTCCTACACGCAGGCGACGCTCGACCGGATCGGCCGCTGGCACACCGTCGAGGAGACGATCGACAAGTTCAAGCTGGCGCGCAAGCACGGCATGAACAACATCAACATGGATTTGATCATCGGACTGCCGGGCGAAGGGCCGGAGGAGTTCGCGCATTCGCTGGCCGAGACGGAGAAGCTGATGCCGGAGTCGCTGACGGTGCACACGCTGTCGTTCAAGCGGGCATCGGAAATGACGCGGCGGCGCCGGGAGGGCGACGACGGCAGGTTCCGGGTTGCGGGCCGCGAGGACATCGTGAAGATGACGGCGATGGCGCTGGAGTGGACCGAGGCGCACGGGTACGTCCCGTACTATTTGTACCGGCAGAAAAACATCCTCGGCAACCAGGAGAACGTCGGGTACGCGAAGCCGGGCGCGGAGAGCCTCTACAACATTCTGATGATGGAGGAAATGCAGTCGATCATCGGCATCGGCTGCGGCGCGACGAGCAAGTTCATCGATCCGGTGACGGGCGAGATTACGCGGCATGCGAATCCGAAGGAGCCGAAAGCGTACATCGAATCCTGGGAGCGCGCCGCGGAGGCGAAGATCGAAGCGCTGGACCGGGTGTTCCGCGCCGGAGCGGCGTCGGTTTGATCCGCGGCTTCCGCGCCCGCTTTCGCCGGGCAGCTGCTTTGTAATACAATTGTAATCTTTTTCACACATTCCTTTAACCTTGCGCGCCTATAATGAGACTTGACCCCCTTTATTGATAGAGCAACCCTTTCAGCCTGCAACGTTGTTGCAGGCTTCTTTCTGTCTGCCGGCATAGGCGATTTGATCCGTCCGCTGGACGTCGAAGACCCTTGAACGTCCATAACGGCCGGCGGTGTCAATCGTCTGTGAAAATGTCACCTTAACTCGTCTGTGAAAATGTCACTTTTT
>NZ_CAJRAY010000095.1:0-7642 GCF_907165215.1 Thermobacillus xylanilyticus
ACAGGTGGGTCAATTTTATTCCGGCGCTGGTGGGTCAAATGAATTCCGGCGTTGACATGATACGACGTCTCGCCTTGACCGACGGCTGCCTGCCAGGACAGATGGAACTCCCGGAATGCTGAAATGTGATCCCGCATCGATGGATCCAACCTGGCCGTACCTTCATCCTCCCGGCCGTGGAAATATCGCACGATCTTGTACGCGTTGAGCGTGCTCTGATCGTATCGGAACGAGTCATCCCGAAGCCCGAGACGAACAGCAAGATCACGATTCATGTACATACATGAGCAGAAAGCTTTGGCGACTGTTGATCGCCCCCTCTTCCAGGATGGTTGAATATATCTGATCACCGGTATTCAACAGATCGACAAAATGTCGCATATCGGCATCCATTTTGTAAGAAACATAAGACTTGTATTTTTCCTTGACGGCATATTGCCATCCGGCGAAGATGACGACCCCGGCGAAGGCGATCAAGACCGCAATTTGGCCAAGCTTCGTTCCGAACACTCTATTCCGAAGACTCAAATGATCCCCTCTTTTTCTTCTCATTACAACATTTTATTGGGGCTTTGCCAATTGGAATGAAGGTCCTGCATCCAGCGCCTTCCACTTTTCCAAGGTGTGTTATGGTTTGGAAGACGGCAATGATTTTGCAAAAAAGCTTTCCGGAGTTAAAATTTAGAAAGTGGAGATTCATCAAACGAGGGGAATTTACGTTGTACAAGAAATTACTTGCATGGTTTGTCGCAGTGCTCTTCACCCTTAGCATCGCCGCCACCGTGTCCGCGGCCGGCACGGTACAGCTTTACGCAGAGGGACGGCAGATCGGGACGGAGCATCCGCCGCAAATCAAGAACGATCGGCTGTTCGTTCCGGTCAGCGTCGTGTCCGACGCGCTTCATGTGCCCGTTTCCCGGGACAACCGGACAAAGCAGGCTTTGGGCGAAACAATGGCGTTCCGCATTTTTTCGACGGCATATGAGGACGAGGCCCTATATTTGGTTATTATGGATGGATCGGGGGAACAGCCGTGAAGCAATTGTACAATCTTGGTTTATTGTTGTTGTTGATCTTCATCCTCGCGATCTTCGCGGTCCGTTCGGATTCCGGCTTCCGACAATCGTTCGAATGGGCGACGACCTATGTGCTTCCGTGGCTGATTTTCGTTGTCGCCGTCGATTACCTTTATCGAAAGCGGAAATAAGCGGGACAGATGCCCGCGGGACGAGTGAAAGATGAGGATTGACTGCCGGATTCAGGCATGTTAAAATGATCCAAAATTAACCATGAACATGAGAACGGAAGCACCGTTCGCATCAGGCTGCAAGCCTGTGCGGGCGGTGTTTTTTCGTTTGCGTACGAAAGGAGCCGCGGCATGGTACCGATCTATCTTTGCGTTGCGGCGCGGGAAGCGGAATATGTGAGCCGCCTGGCCGACTATGTCCGGCAATCGCCGTACGGCCGCGAATGGCGGGTGACCGGCTTCACGACGGAAGATGCGCTGCACCAATATGTGAAGGCGGGGTATCCCGCTGATTTGCTGCTCGTTGCGCCGGAGTTCGCGGGAGCTGCCGGCGGGCTGCGGCCCGGCGTGCCGATTGCGCTGCTGGTCAAGCGGAGCGGCGAAGCCGGCGCTGATGCCGGCCTGCCGGAAGTCATGCAATATCAACCGATGCCGAACCTGCTCCGGCAGCTTGCAGCGATTCGCGCCGAGCACGGGGTGCCGCGTTCCACGGATGCCGGGAACGGACGCGGGACGCTGGTTGCGGCGGTCTATTCGCCGTCAGGCGGAAGCGGCGTCACGTCGACGGCGCTCTGCATGGCGCATCTGGCGGCCAGGTCGGGCGTGAACGCCTTCTATCTCGACCTGGACCCGTTCGGCGGCGCGGCCCCCGGCAAGGCGGACACGGAGGGCGGGCTGCCGGAGATGCTGTACGCTCTGCAGGCAAGGCCGGCGGAAGCGGCAGGTTTGTTTGAACGGCTGCGGACGCACGATGCGCACCTGGGCATCGACCGGTTTCCCGGCGGCTGTCCGCCGGAAGAGAAAATGGCCTTGAGCGCCGATGCTGCGGGCAGGCTGATCCGGACCGCAGCGGCTTGCCCGGACTATGGCGCGGTCTTCGTCGACCTCGGCTCCGCGCCGACCGAGGCGCATCTCGAGATCTTTCTGCAGTCCGCCGCGATATTCTGGCTTGTGCCGGATCATGCGGCCGGTCTGCTCAAGGCCGAAGCGGCGCTCGGGTTTTTCCGGCGCCGCTATCCGGACCGGTTCGCGGAAGCGGAGCCGCGCATCCGCTTTGTCGCGGCCCGCGCGGGCCAGACCGGCGTGTCCCGCGCGGCGGCAGGACTGCGCTTTGCCGGCCGGCTGCCGGAGGTGCCGCAGCTGCACGGCGCGGGCCGGCCGGAAGAGGCGGCCAGGTCGCCCGTGCTGCTGGGCGCATGTCTGGGGCTCCTCGGCGCGGCGGGATGGAAACCGGAAGGGGGAATGCCGGATGATCGGGGACCGCGAGGTGCGCATGCTGCGGGAACGGGTCCGAAGCAGGATCAATATGCATGAGGAGTTGAGCGATGATCGGCTGACGAACATCATCGAATCGGTCGTCTTCGAATGGGCCAGGGACAAACCGCTCACCGCCGCGGACAAGCATCAGGCGGTCAGAAGGCTGTTCCACGCCTTCCGCGGGCTCGACCTGCTGCAGCCGCTCATGGATGACCCGACCGTGACGGAAATCATGATCAACGGACATGAGCACATCTTCATCGAACGGAGCGGCCGCATCATGCGATACCCGGGCGCGTTCGAGAGCCGCGAGCGGCTGGAAGAGCTGATCCAGACGATCGTCGGCAGCGTCAACCGCGCGGTGAACGAGACGAATCCGATTGTCGACGCGCGGCTCATGGACGGCTCGCGGGTTCACGTCGTGCTGCCGCCGGTGTCGATCCGCGGGCCGACGGTCACGATCCGCAAGTTTCCGGAGCGGCCGATGCTGATGGACGATCTCATCGCCCGCGGGTCGCTGACGGAAGAAGCGGCGGACTGGCTGTCCCGGCTTGTCCGCGCGAAGTACAACGTGTTCGTCTGCGGCGGCACCGGGACGGGGAAGACGACGTTTCTGAACGCGCTCGCCCATTGCATACCGGCCGACGAGCGGATCGTCACGATCGAGGATTCCGCTGAACTGCAAATCTCCGGCATTCCGAACCTCGTCTCGCTCGAGACGCGCAACGCCAATCCGGAGGGCCGCGGCGAGATTCCGATCCGCGCGCTGGTGAAAGCTTCGCTCCGCATGCGGCCCGACCGGATCATCGTCGGCGAAGTGCGCGGCGGCGAAGCCCTGGACATGCTTCAGGCGATGAACACCGGTCATGACGGCTCGATGTCGACTGGGCATGGCAACAGCCCGCGCGACATGCTTTCCAGGCTGGAGTCGATGGTGCTGTCCCAGGCGGATCTGCCGCTGGCGGTCGTCCGCAATCAGATCGCGTCGGGCATTGACCTGCTCATCCATCTGACCCGGCTGGTCGACGGAAGACGGTGCGTATCGGAGATCGTGGAAATGGCCGGCATAAGAGGCGGAGAATACGAGCTGAATGTGCTCTTTACCCGCGGTCTCGGCGATGCGGAAGACCGGCGCGATGGGAAACGGAATGAAGCGGGAGAACTTCGCCGGACGGGGAACCCGCTGATCCGCGCCCGCAAGCTGCGGCTGGCCGGCATCGCCGACCCGTCCCGCGGCGCATCTCCGCCGGAAGCAGCGGAGCAGCAAGCCGGAGATGCGGCGCCGGAGGAGGCGGGTCAATATGCGTGATGCCGCCCGGGTAATGAGCGCTGCGGCAGCGCGGGAACGGAAACGATCCCATGCAGGCGGACGAAAGACCGGGGGACGGCCGGCCTCGGCCGTCAGGCTTGCGGGTTGGCGGCGGAAGGCCGTTGCGGCAGCCGGAATGGCGGCAGCCGGACTTGCCGCTGGGCTGTACTACCAGTCGCTGTGGGCAGGCCTGCTGTTCGCGCCGCTCGGCCTGTACGCGCCGTCCATGACCGAGCGGGAACTGGAGAACCGGCGACGACGCAGGCTGAGAGAGCAATTCAAAGAGGCGCTGCATTGCCTGGTCACATCGCTGTCGGCCGGACGCTCCCTCGAGAATGCGTTTTTGGCGGTGCCGGATGAGCTGAACATTCTCTATCCGGACCCGAGGACCGCGATCCGCCGTGAATTTGAGTTGATCCGGATCGGCATCGTCAACGGGGCGCGCCTGGAAGACGAGCTCCGCCGATTCGCGGATCGTGCCGGGCTCGGGGAAGCCGCGCGGCTCGCCGAAGTCATCGCCGTCGCGAAGCGCTCGGGCGGAGACATGGCGGCCATCGTCCGCAGCTCCGCCCAGCTGCTCGGGGAGAAGATGGAGGTCGAGCGGGAGATTGCGGTCATGACCGCCGGCAAGCGTTTCGAGTCCCGATTGATGATGGGGGCGCCGTTCGCTTTCGTCATGCTGCTTGCCGCCATGGCGCCGGATTACATGGCGCCGCTCTACGGCAGCGCCGCCGGGTATGCGATTCTGACCGTCGGGCTGGCGGCGCTGGCGGGATGCGCATGGCTCATCCGCAAATTCATGTCGATTGACGTGTGACGGAGGTGACGGACAATGCGGGTTTTGGCGCTGCTCATCGCCGGCTGCTGGCTGATCATGACGGCGATTCCGCTGCTCCCGGCGCTGCGGGAGGCGCGTGCTGCCGGGCGCAAGAAGCGGGATTGGAAGGACTTGCTCCTCGCCGAACCGGTCGAGCGGCTGATCCTGGAGCGGGTGAGCCGGCTGGCCGCGGTCCAATCGCTGCTGGCCGCCGTACATGCCGACCTGCAGCGGATCAGCGGCCGGGCGCCCACGTTCGCGGAATCACGCCGTTATCTGTCGCGCGCGGTTGGAACGGGATTAGCGGCGGCCGGTCTGACCGCTTGCATTGCGCTTGTATCCGGCGCGACGGACGTGCTGCCGGTCGGGTTGGTGGTTGCGGTGCTCCTGCCGGTATCGAACATCCGGTCGCTCAGGCGGCAGGTCGAGGAGCAGCGCCGCACCGTGCTGCGGGAACTTCCCGAACTGCTCTCCGTGCTCATGCTGCTCGTCGGCGCCGGCGAGTCGCTGCAGAACGCGCTGCTTCGCTGCGCCAGGGAAGGGGAAGACGGACATCCGTTGTACCGGGAACTGAAGCGGGCGATGTACGCGATTCAGAACGGCGAATCGTTCCAGCTCGCGATGGACGGGTTCGCGCGGCGGGTCGGCGTCCAGGAAGCGTCCGTCCTGACGTCGGCGCTGCTGCTTCAATACCGGAAAGGCGGTTCCGATTTCATTCACGCCCTGCGGGAACTGTCGTTCAACCTGTGGGAGAAGCGCAAAAGCATCGCAAGAACGAAAGGGGAAGAAGCGGTATCGAAGCTGTCGCTGCCGCTGGTGCTCATTTTCTTCGTGCTGATGGTGATCATCGGATCGCCGGCAATTTTGGGCTTCCAATAAATCTGTAATTTCAACGGGAGGAATGTCTGATGTTGATGTCGCTATGGAATCCGCTGCGCCGCGGTGCCGAGAAGTTGCTGCGCGACGAGGATGGAGCAGGCGTGGTCGAAATGATTATGATCATCGCCGTTGTCATCATCGTGGCGATTATTTTCAGGGATCAGTTGCTCTCCTTTGTAAAGAATTTGATGAACAAAGCGGAAACGACTTCCAATGATATGTTCAATTACAAAAAATAAACGGCCAATCCCGCTCGTTCGATCCGAATCCGGCAGCTTCACGGTCGAATCAACGGTCGTGTTCCCGGCCGTGTTCCTGGCCGTGCTGGCGCTGCTGTTCGGGGCGATGATCATCCACGAGCGGGTGCTGCTCTACCACTCGGCTTCCGCCGCGGCGGAGAGAGTTGCCTTCCGCTGGGACAACAGCCATCGCGACCCGGTCACCGGCGTTGCTCCGACCGGCAGCTATGATCCGTTGTATTGGCGGTTGACGGACGACAGAATGTTGCAGTCAATCTTCAACCTGGGCGGCGATGCGTCGGAAGACGCCGTGCTCGATTTGCCGGCGAACGGCGGGAGCGAAAGCCCGCGGGACGGTCTCATTACAACCAAGCTGCTGAACGGAGCGGGCCGCGTGCCGGAGAAGTACAACGGACAGGCGGCCTATCGCCGGCAGCTGGTGTTGAAGCGGGTGGCGGTGGAACTCGAGACGTTCGATATTCCGGCGGGAGCCGCACGGCTTACCGGAATAGCGGGTATCCGTGCGTCCGCTGCCGCGCCGGTGTCCGACCCGGTCGAACTGATCCGCACGGTTGATCTCGCTCGTTATTACGCGGATCGTTTCGGCATCGGCTCGGGCGGAGCGGAGCAGCGGGCGAAAGCGGGCGGCATTCTGCGGAAGCATGCTGACAAGGGGAGAGGAAGCGGATGAAACGCCGGCGGTTCAAAGGCGCGGCGCTGTGGAACAGCCGGGACGGCTCGGTCAACGTGTTTCTGATCGGCATAATGGCCGCCTTGTTCTTGTGCATGGCGGTGCTGATCGATTTTGCCCGCATCGCTGCCTTCGAACGGCTGGCGGAGTCTGCCGTCTATTCCGGCGTCCGGTCCGCATTGTCCGCGTATGACGGGACGCTGTACGAACGATACGGCCTGTTCGCGCGAGGCGGAACGGATAGCGGAGAAATTTTCAACCGTGTCGTGACGGCGGCCATGAAGCCGGAAAATACGGACCGCGGTTTGAAGCTGCTGCGGACGGACATGACTTCCGGCGAGGTGTCGCCGGGAGATACGCTGGGCCTTCACGCGGTACTCGAGCGGCAGATCCTCGAGGAAATGAAGTACAAGGCGCCGATTGATTTCACGCTTGAATTGGCGGAACGATTCCAAGTGATCTCTCCCGGCCTCAAGGAAGCCGCGCATGCGGCGGATACGATGAAGCGGCTGCAAGAGCTGTTCGACAGCCGCCAGCGCCATCTGGAGGAAGCGCTCCGGAACCAGAAAGAAGCGGCCGCGGCTGCGGCGTCCTCGGGCATGGCAGCCCTGATTCCGTACCCGTCAGGTTCGGGGGGAGGGAATACCGCCGCCGCTGCGGCAAGCGGATACGGCAATTACGTCGCATGGGTTCGGGCGGAAGCCGAGCGCAGGGCGAGGGAAGCCGAATGGCAGAGGCAGACCGAAGAATTGCTGAGGCAGTGGCAGGCCGCATGCGGAGGCGGAGCGAGCGGCACGGACAACGGATGCGCATCGCCTCCGGTCATTCCGCCGCCCGATCTCGGACCGAGCTACGCCGCCGAGATCGCGGCGTATGAACGGTCCGCAAGGGAAACGGCGGCCGGTCTGATGCAGGCGGCTCGTACGGCTGCGGACAAGCACGCCCGGGCGATCGCCGCCGCCCGGCAAGCCGTTGACGCCGCCGCGGCCGACAATGAGCGGATGGCTGACATGCTGCGGACGGCTGGGCAGAGCGGAGCCGGAAACCCGGCGGCCGCGGAAGACGGGACGGGACAGGCGGCCGGCGAAATTCGCTCCATTCTGGACGATGCGTCCCGGCTGGTGCTTGACGCGGACTGGTTCGAAGATTACCGGCGGGAACTGGCCGGACAGGATGCGGCTGCGGCCGGTCTGCAGCCGCAAGC
>NZ_CAJRAY010000095.1:7981-42188 GCF_907165215.1 Thermobacillus xylanilyticus
GTTCGAATCGGCCGCCGCGCAGGCGCTCGCAAGCCCGGATACCCGGAATGCATCGGCGCTGGAGGCCGCTTTCCACAAACTGTTCCGCGGCTACCAGGCCTATGCCTCGCAGTATTCCGGTGCGGATGGCGCAGGCTCCGGCAACGTTATCGCGGCGCGCGGTCAAGCGATCGCCGAATTGAATGCCGCCGACCACCAACGAAAGCAATTCGAGCGCCAATCCGAGGCGAAACGCGGCGAAGCTGCGAGACTGCTGCTTCAGATTGCGCAGCTGCCTTACGATGAGGAAGCCGCGAAGGAGTTCGAGCAGGTGCGCAAACGCTATGAAGCAAGCCTGGCGCTCAACGAGGCATCCTCCTCGCCCTCGGGCGGCTCGAATGCCGGCCTGAACGATGAAAGCGGCGAATATGCGAAGAACGAGGCGGGCGAAGCGGCCGGACTGTTCGGACTGCTGGAAAGCGTATCGGCGGATCTGCGGGACGAACTTTACCTGAACGAGTACGCCGCTTCGCGGTTCGAACATTTCCGCCCGCAAAATTTGTCCGGGTTGGTTTCGCAGACATCATCCGGAACGGGCGGTTCGACAGGCGGTACGAACGGCGGCAACGCAGGCGATCTTTTATTGTCCGTTTCCAATCAGGAAGTGGAGTACATTTTGTACGGCATCCACAGACCGGCGGGAAATATTGCCGCCGCCTATGGGGAGATCTTCGCCGTCCGCACCGCCATCCGCCTGATGGAAGGGCTGGTGGAGTGCCGCACGTTCGGCCATCCGCTGGTCGTTTTTGCCGCGGCGGTGGCGTACAGTCTGGAGCATGCGCTGATGGACATGACCGAGTTGATCAATACCGGCAAAACGAAGCTGTCCAAATGGCTGAAGATCGACATCACATACCGGGACTATCTGCGCTTGTTCCTGCTCATTCACGGAAGCAAAGCGGAGAAGCTTGCCCGTGTTGCAGCGCTGATCGAGCACAGCACGGGATATCGGCTGTCCGAGATGCCGACATCGCTGACCGGGCGTGCGGACGTGTCGGTCAATCTGTGGTTTCTGCCGGGAGTGATGAAGATGTTGGCTTCCGGCGGCATTTTACAAGGAAAGGTTGTGGGCGGCCGCTATGAGAGCACGGTGGCTGCCGGGTCGTCGTATTGAGCCGTCATCCGACACCGGGGGAAGCGTTACGGTTGAAGCTTCGCTGATCATGCCCGTCTTCCTGATGACGTTCATCCTCCTCATCGCCATCATCCGAATGGCGATGACGCAGATGGCGCTGCAAGATGCCGCGGCCCAGACCGCTCGGCTGACGGCCGCGCACATGTACCCGATTCAGCAGGTCCTCCAATCCAAGAGCGGCGCGCCGTCTTCCCGATCGGAAGGCCAATCATCCGAAAGCCGGCCCGCATCGTCCGGGCTCGGTCTTCTGGCCGGCGAACTTGCGGGCAATCTGCCGGAACCGGCGGGTCCGCTGCTTGAAGCGGCATTGCGGGGGGACTGGAATGCGGCAGCCGACATCGCGGCGGCGCCGATCGGCGAGGCTGTCTTCGGTCCGTTGATCCGTGAATTGGCTGCGGAATCGGCGCTAGATCCCGACCGCATCCGGGTTACAAGGCTGTCACTGCCCGATTTTTCGAAAAGCGGCGAGGAGTATTTCCGGGTCCGGCTTGCCTACGATTTTCCGTTGGCTCTGCCGTTCACAGGCTCGCATGTGACGCTCTCGGCGGACGCCGAAGAGCGCGTCTGGGTCGCCGATCCGGCTCCGGCGCCGACGCATCCGGAAGACGGGGACGGATCGGACAGGGTCGTCATCGTCTCGATCGAGCCTTCGCCGCTTCGTCCGGGCCGGAAAGCGAAGCTGACCGCGATCGGCAAGCCGAATGCGAAGCTGAATCTGGAGGTCTGGTACAAGAGCGGAAAGAGCAAGGCGAAAAATCTGGGCGAGAAGACGGCGGACGAACACGGCATCGTGACCTGGGAGTGGCACGTATCGGGCAATACGACGCCCGGCGTGTGGGAACTCGAGGTGACCTCGGAGGACGGCGCGAAAGCGCACAGCTTTTTCATTGTGCAGAAGGCCGGCAGTGCGGGGGAATGACAGCAGGCGCAGGCATGGAGATCTGACATTCGTTCAGGAAAGTTTGGGAAGAGAACCAACAGAATGGGAGGGATGCATGATGTACTTGGGCGCCGCGGGAGCGGCGATTCTGCTGACGGCCGCGTTCGTCAGCGACATCCGGACGATGCGCATTCCGAACCGGCTGAATTTCGCCGCCTTGGCCGCCGGGGGATTATTCCATATGGCGGAAAGGGTCTGGAGCAGGTTGAACGATGCGGCGCCGGATGCCCGGCCCTGGTTGCTCGCCGCGTTGGAAGCGGCAGGACAAGGGCTGCTGACCGCATGCGCGGGAGCCGGGGCGGGATTTGCGCTGATGCTGCTGCTGCACCGTCTGGGAGCCGTCGGCGGCGGCGACGTCAAACTGTTTGCTGCGCTCGGAAGCTGGATCGGCGCGCGGGAGACGATCGATTGCGCCATTTATGCCGTCCTGGCGGCCGGAGCTTACGGGTTGCTGTGCCTGATGATCGGCAGGCACAGAGCCGTGCGCTGGAATCTGCTGCGAGAAGACGAAGCGGCAGACGGCGCAGAATCTTCGCCGGAGACCGGACGGAATGCGGGCGTGCGGAAATGCCGGTTTCCGTTCATGATCGCGGTGATCCCCGGGGCGATTGCGGCATGGTTATGGTGAAGACGCCCAAGATCGTCGGGAAACGGGGATGACCGGCGGGAAAGGAGTGCGAGATGGAACGGATTCAAGTCGATTTTGCCATGCAGCGCGGCCACGAAATGATCATCCGCCGTGATCCGCCATTTGCGCGCGCGGATCTGGATGAAGTGGACCTGCAAATGCTGCAGGCCGAGCGGCCGCCCGGGCTGCTCGCCGTCGATTGGTTCGAGATGGACGGAAGCGTGACGTTCCGCTACGCGATCGACGGCCGGAAATTGCTTTCGCATTGGCTGATCACCGGCTCGTTCGGGATGAATGAATATATCAGCCTTATGCTGGGCATCGTCGAAGCGCTGGACAACTGCGGGCACTACCTGCTCCGGGAGTCGTGCTGCCTGCTGGAAGAGAAGTTTCTGTTTATCGGCGGCGATTGGCGCGATGTTGCGCTGACGTATATCCCGCTCCGCGAACCGCACGCGAAGAAGCCGATTCGGGAAGAACTGCTCGGCCTTGCGGTCAGACTCATGGGCAAAGTGGAGCGTGTGGACGGGGAAGTCGTGCAGACCATGCTCCGTCTGCTGGATGACCCGCCTGCTTCCTGGTCCAAATTGCGCGTCGGTTTGCTTCAGCTGCTGGTTTCGGAGCCGCGGGGCGCGTCCGGTTCACCGAATGCGGACAACCCGCGGGCAACCCCATATGCACATCCGGCCTCAAGCCTGATGAAACCGGAGAACAGCGCGCCGCACGTTGCGGAACGGTCGGATTGCCCGCAGGCCCCGGGGGCTGTCCATGCGCCGGATCATGCGGATAACCGGACCGGTGAAGCCATTGAATGGCACGCGACGGCGGATGACGGGGAACAGCCGGACGGACCGGCGAAGAACCGGTTTGACCTGCTCGGCAAGATCATCAGACGCGAAGAACCGGCGGATACCCCGCCACCGGAGACGTCGATGTTTGACGACCGGGAATGGCCCGGGACGACGGGCCGCATCCGCGACGCGGGAAGGGCGCGCTGGTTGTCGGCGTCCGGCGCCATACTGGCTGTCGCGCTGATCTGGCGGTACATCTATCTGCCGTCGCCGGGCACGGACCGCCTGCTGATCAGCCTGGGCGCCACGCTGCTTGCCGCGGGCGGGCTGTTCCTGCTGTGGCAGCGGCTGGCGGCCAGAAATCACGGGCCGCTTGATGACTCGCCATCCGCCGGCGCATCCGGCGGCATCGGCGATCCGGAAGCCTGGCGGCCGGATGCGGAATCCGGCGGCCGATCCGATGACGCCGGGATCCGGAACGATGCCGCCGAACTGCGGTTTCCCTGGCTGGCGGATTTTGCGCGGGACAATCATCAGGCATCGGATGCTGCGTTTGCGGTTCATGCGGCAACCGGAGGATCGGGTACGTCCGGAGGCATTGGAGCGGGAATGTTTTCCCGCTTGCCGGAAGGCATGGAAGCGGAGGGAAGCCCAGGAATGATCGGCGTCGGAACGGCGGACGAAGAAACGGGGCTGCTGGCGGATGAGACCGTCCTGCTCCATCAGGACGGTCGGGGACGACAGTGCGGCATGTACTTGCTGCGCGAGCATGAAGGCGGGCATCGGCGCATCCCCGTTGAGCCCGGTGTTACGGTCATCGGCCGTTCGGAAGCGCATGCCGTGATCGTCGACACGGCGGAAGGCGTGTCGCGCGCGCATCTGGAGATCGAGTTCGACGGCAACGACGTGAAAATAAAAGATCTCGCCTCGCGCAACGGAACGCTGCTGGGAGGCGAGATCATGGTGCCGTACAAGGAATACCTGCTGCAAGACGGCGGCACGTTCCGGCTTGCCGGACCGGACGGGCCGAAATATACGCTGCGGAAGAGCGGTTGATGCCGGGCATTTTTTACTTTCTTACAATGTGGCCGAGCAGATGCCGCACCGCTTCGTCGATGGTCGGGTAGCGGAAGGTGAAGCCCGCTTCCAGCGCCGCGGCCGGCAGCGCCCGCTGCCCTTCGAGCAGGAGTACGGCCATCTCGCCGAACAGGAGGCGCATCAGAAACGCGGGCACCGGGAACCAGTGCGGCCGGCGAAGCGCCGCGGCGACCGCCCGGCCGAACCGGTCGTTCGTCACCGGTTCCGGCGCCGATCCGTTGATCGGCCCCGATACATGCTCGTTGTCGAGGCAGAACAGGATGAGCCGCGTCATGTCCTCGATATGGATCCAGGAAATCCACTGGCGGCCGCTGCCGACCCTGCCGCCGACGAACAGCCGGTACGGCAGTGCCATCAGCGGGAAAGCGCCGCCATCCGCGCCCAGGACAAGAACGACGCGCAGCTTGACGAGCCGCCGGGCGGGAATCCGGTCCGCCGCTTCCTCCCATTCCTTCGTGACGGCGGACAGGAAGTCGGTCACCCGGCCCGGGCTCCGCTCGTCGTACGTGTCCGTCTCGGACATGCCGTAATACGAGATGCCGGACGCGTTCACGACGACCGGCTTGTCCCGCATGGCGCGCACCCATCCCGCCACGGCGTCAGCCGCGTCAATCCGCGACCGAAGCACCCGGTCTTTCGCGGCCTGCGTCCACCGTTGATTGATGGTCTCCCCCGCCAGGTTGACGATGGCGTCCGTTCCTTCCAGCAAATCAGGCCGTTCAGTCAATTCATCCCATGTCGATTCCGTCAGATTCGGGTGACGGAGCTTGAGCCGTCCCCGCTTCCGGGTCACCACCCGGACTTCGTCTCCCCGTTCAAGCAGCGCCCGAACGAGCGCACCGCCGATGAAACCGGTGCCGCCGGTAACCGCCACGCGCATGCCCGTCGCCTCCCCCGAGCGATCTTCAGGATTTCAACAAATGCCGGTACGGACTGTAATCGATGCCGTGCTTGTCGAGGAACGAGATCAGGCTGCGGTAGTCGCGCCTGGGCGTCGCCTTGATGTAGCCTTCGATGCAGTGTTCCCGCGTCACTTCGGAAGCGCCGCTCTCGACGGCGATCTTGCCGATCTCCGCGGCGATGGAATGTTTCGCAATGTCCCGAAACGGTTTCGGCACCGGCGATACGAGCAGATCGAGGAATGCCTTCGACTCTTCCGTCCACAGCGGCCGGCTCTTCTCGACCCAGTAATTCTGCCAGTCGAGCTTCGACATACCGTCCTGCTTCGGCATGATCTTGAGGAATTTGCGGAACATGAAGTAGCCGCCGATCGCCATGGAGACGACCAGGACGACCGCCCAGAATAAGATGAAATACATGAACCCGTTATGGACATTGTCCATCTTGATCCGTCACCTCTCCCGATCATTATACCGCACCGGCCGGCGATTTTCGAACAACGATTCCTTGAACGGCCGGTCCGGTTGCCGGGGACTCCAGCCGGGGCTCGTGTAAGCCTTGCGCCTCACATTGCCAACGGGGTCCCGCGCGGCTTGTCTTTCAAGCGCCGGCCGATTCTGTTAGAATAGTAGGAAATGTGCTGTCGGGAGGGGTAAAGGTGCTCAAGATCGGTTCGCATGTGTCTTTTTCGGACAAGGGGCTCGTGACGGCGACCGAGGAAGCGGTGTCGTACGGCTCCAGTTCGTTCATGATCTATACAGGCGCGCCTCAGAATACGCGGCGGAAGCCGATTGAAGATCTGTACATCGAAGAGGGCAAGGCGCTCATGAAGGAGAGCGGCATCGACGAGATCGTCGTGCATGCGCCGTATATCATCAATCTGGGCTCGTACAAGGACGACACGTTCGAGCTGGCGGTCCGTTTTCTGCAGGAGGAGATTCGTCGAACGCACGCGATCGGCGTCGATCATATCGTGCTGCATCCGGGCGCGTACACGGACAAGGACCCGGAGTACGGCATCGCCCGGATCGCGGAAGGCCTGAATGAAGTGCTGGCCGGGACGGAAGGGCTGAACGTGAAGATCGCGCTTGAAACGATGGCCGGCAAAGGGACCGAAATCGGCCGCACGTTCGAGGAGATCGCCGCCATCATCGACAAGGTGAAGGACAACGACCGGCTGTCGGTCTGCATGGACACGTGCCACATGCACGACGCCGGTTACGACATCGTGGGCGATCTCGACGGCGTGCTGCGCGAGTTCGATCGTGTCGTCGGGCTGGACCGCGTGGCCGTCGTCCACATCAACGACTCCAAAAACCCGCGCGGCGCGGCGAAAGACCGCCATGCGCCGGTCGGCGCCGGCTACCTCGGCTACGAGGCGATCAAGCGGGTCGTCCATCACGAGCTGCTCGAAGGACGGCCGTTCATCCTCGAGACGCCGTGGATCGGCAAGGACAGCAAGAAATCCCGGCCGATGTACGAAGCCGAGATCGCGCTGCTGCGCGGCGACGCGAGGGAGCGCTTCGGCGAAGACTTCTTCGATCATGTGGAGCGGCTGCACCATTTCTTCGACAAGGAAGCGATCGACGGGCGGACGTACGTGCTCTCGGTCTGGGAGACGCTGAAGAACGACGCCAAGGCGAAGAAGGCCGATCCGCGCGAGCCGATGGACCGGCTGTATGACCTGGTGATCGAGAACCGGGTGCTGCCGGAAGATCTGACGGAGGAAGCGGTGAACCACCGGCTGACCGCCTGGTTCGCCGGCAAGCAGCTTCTGAAGGAAGCGTGACCGCTTGAAGCGCTTTTTAAGCCCCGACCCGGCTTTCATGACCATACGAACGGAAGGAAGTACTAAGCATGCAGCAGAATGTCTACAAGCCTCAACATCCGATTGAAAGGAGCGCCAACCGGGCGCGGATGCTGATCTCGTGCCCGGACCGTCCGGGCATCGTCGCCGCGGTGTCGCAGTTCCTGTACGAGCACGGCGCGAACATCGTGTCGTCGGACCAATACACGATGAATCCGGACGGCGGCATGTTCTTCATCCGCTTCGAGTTCGACCTCCAGGATCTGGACCGGGAGCTGCCGAAGCTGCAGGAAGATTTCGTCCGCGTGGCCGACCGGTTCGAGATGAAATGGCACATCTTCCGGGCGAGCCGGAAGAAGCGGATCGCGATCTTCGTCTCGAAGGAAGACCACTGCCTGCTGGAGCTGCTCTGGCAATGGCAGGCCGGCGATCTGGACGCCGAGATCGCGATGGTGATCAGCAACCATCCGGACATGCGCCAGCTCGTCGAATCGTTCGGCATTCCGTACCACCATATCCCGGTCACCCCGGAGACGAAAGCCGAAGCCGAGCGGCTGCAGCTCGAGAAAGTGCACGAGGGCAAGGTCGATCTGATCGTGCTCGCGCGCTACATGCAGATCATTACGCCGCGGTTCATCGAGTATTTCCCGAATCGGATCATCAATATTCACCATTCGTTCCTGCCGGCGTTCGTCGGAGGGAAACCGTACCAGCAAGCCTATGACCGCGGGGTGAAAATCATCGGCGCCACGGCCCACTATGTGACGGAGGAGCTCGACGGCGGTCCGATCATCGAGCAGGACGTGCAGCGGGTGTCGCACCGCGACGACGTCGCCAGTCTGAAGCGGATCGGCCGGAACATCGAGCGGACGGTGCTCGCCCGCGCGGTGAAATGGCATCTCGAGGACCGCATCATCGTATTCCAGAACAAGACGGTCGTGTTCAACTGATGGCCGCGTGCCCGGCGCACCGCCAATGGTGAAAGTGGAAAACCGACTGGGCAAATGATACAATATTTGAAAATTGTTCTGAGAAAACGCTGCCGCCCGCACGTTTCGGGAGCGCCGCGGCACACGGAAGAGACATGGGAGGAAACGCAATGTCGGTTACGCAGAAATCCATCGATCAATTGTCGATTGACACGATCCGCACACTGGCGATCGACGCGATCGAGAAGGCGAAGTCCGGGCATCCGGGCATGCCCATGGGCGCCGCTCCGATGGGTTATCAACTGTTCGCCCGCACGATGAAGCACAACCCGTCCAATCCGTCCTGGATCAACCGCGACCGGTTCGTGCTGTCGGCCGGCCACGGTTCCATGCTGCTCTATGCGCTGCTTCATCTGTCCGGTTATGATCTTCCGCTCGAGGAAATCAAGAATTTCCGCCAATGGGGCTCGAAGACGCCGGGGCACCCGGAATACGGCCATACGCCGGGCGTCGACGCGACGACCGGTCCGCTCGGTCAGGGCATCGGCATGGCCGTCGGCATGGCGATGGCCGAAGCGCAGCTGGCGGCGACGTACAACCGCGAAGGCTATCCGGTCATTGACCATTACACCTATGCGATCTGCGGCGACGGCGACCTGATGGAAGGCGTCGCGAGCGAGGCGGCTTCGCTTGCCGGCCACCTGAAGCTGGGCAAGCTGATCGTGCTGTACGACTCGAACGACATCTCGCTGGACGGCGAGCTGAATCTGGCGTTCTCCGAGAACGTGGCGCAGCGTTTCGAAGCTTACGGCTGGCAGGTGCTGCGCGTCGAGGACGGCAACGATCTGGCGGCGCTGGCGAAGGCAATCGAGGCGGCGCAGGCCGAGAAGTCGAAACCGACGCTGATCGAAGTGAAGACGGTCATCGGCTACGGCAGCCCGAACAAGGCGGGCAAAGGCGGCCACGGCGGCCCGCACGGTTCGCCGCTCGGTCCGGATGAAGCGAAGCTGACGAAGCAATTCTACGGCTGGGACCCGGAAGCGGAGTTCCATGTGCCGCAGGAAGTGCGCGACCATTTCGCGCAGGTGAAGGCGCGCGGCGAGCAGGCGAACGCGGAGTGGAACAAGCTCGTCGAAGCGTACAAGGCGGCGCATCCGGAGCTCGGCAAGCAGTTCGAGCAGGCTGCCGCCGGCGAACTGCCGGATGGCTGGGACGCCGATCTGCCGGTCTATGACGGCAGCAAGGCGGTCTCGACGCGCGTCGCTTCCGGCGAAGCGCTCAACGCGCTGGCAAAGCGCGTGCCGAATCTGGTCGGCGGTTCGGCCGACCTCGAAAGCTCGACGATGACGCACCTGAAAGGACTGCCGGTGTATAAGCCGGGCAGCTACGACGGACGCAACATTTACTTCGGCGTGCGCGAGTTCGCCATGGCGGCCGCGATGAACGGCATCGCGCTGCACGGCGGCCTGAAAGTGTACGGCGGCACCTTCTTCGTGTTCACGGACTATCTCCGTCCGGCCGTCCGACTGGCGGCATTGATGAAGCTGCCGGTCGTCTATGTCCTGACGCACGACAGCATCGCGGTCGGCGAAGACGGGCCGACCCACGAGCCGATCGAGCAGCTCGCCTCGATCCGGGTCATTCCGGATCTTACGGTCATCCGTCCGGCCGATGCGAACGAAACGGCCGCCGCATGGCGCTACGCGGTCAAGAACCGGTCGAATCCGGTGGCGCTGGTGCTGACCCGCCAGAACCTGCCGATCATCGAAGGCACGGCCGAGCTGGCGCGCACGGGCGTCGAGCGCGGCGCTTACGTCATCTGCGACGCGCCGAACGGCAAGCCGGCCGCGCAGATCATCGCGACGGGTTCCGAAGTGCAGCTCGCGGTCGCGGCGGCGAAGGCGCTGGCCGAAGAAGGGATCGGCGTCCGCGTGATCAGCATGCCGAGCTGGGATCTGTTCGACAAGCAGGACCAGGCGTACCGCGATTTCGTGCTGCTGCCGGACGTGAAGGCGCGCCTCGCGGTCGAGATGGCGCATCCGTTCGGCTGGGAGCGCTATGTCGGCGAGAAGGGTGCGGTGCTCGGCATCAGCACGTTCGGCGCTTCGGCGCCGGGCGACCGGCTCATCCGGGAGTTCGGCTTCACGGTCGAGAACGTCGTCGCCAAGGTGAAGGCGCTCCTCTAAGCCGTGAACATCCCCGATATCGATCGAAAGTCCCGCTTGAAGCGGGGCTTTTTTACTTGTCTCATTTAACAATTCCTCAGATTTCATACGATTTTTTTTACACTATCCTACGATTTTCATACAAAGTCTTGATTTCCGCACCCGCCGATCCGATAAAAAAGTCGTATAACGCGTGTTTACAACCGTCGATAACGATGGGCAGGAGGATTTCAAGGATGGCAAAAAAATTCGACGGAACTGCAGACGAAACAGCAACGAAAGTCCGCGGCAAGGTAAAGTTCCCGCAACTGTTGACGCTCAGTTTTCTCAGAAATGTGGGCGTCCGCCACAAGCTGACGGTCATTCTGGTGTCAAGCACCATTTTCATGTTGTGCATCGGCTTGGCGGGGTTTATCACCATGATGCTCATGAATGCCCAGATCGAGAAACTGGCGTCGGACAACATCAAGACGATCGATTTGGCGAACGAAGCGGCGATAATCGGTCAAGCCATCGAGGTGGATTCCTACCAGTATCTGATGGCGACGAACGAAGATGCCCGGGAGATTGCATACGGAAAGGTAAGGGAACACAGCAAACGTTTCAGAGAAGTCATGGATGAGCTGAAGTCGACGGATGTCGGCAAGGCAGAGAGCGATCGGATCGAGCGGATCGAGGCGATTGATCTCCAGTATTCAAATCGCCGGACGACAGCCGAACAACTGGCGGCGAGCGGTCAACAGGCTTCGGCGATCGCGTATTTCAACCGCGAGGCTTCTTCGCTGCTGGAGCAGAAGAACCAGCTGCTGAGCGAGATTTCGGACATCAGCACGGAGCAAGCGGTCCAGGCCAACAAGGACATTCAGCACAGAATGAATATTGCGATCATTATTATGATCATTCTCATTTTGCTCGGACTGATCATCAACGGCGGACTCGTGCTGCGGGTAGCGCTCCTGATCACGAAGCCGATGTCGGAACTGCGGAAACTGATGGCCGACGCCGCCGAAGGAGATTTGAGCGGCCGCATCGCGCTCGACTCGCGGGATGAGCTCGGCCAGCTGTCCGCTTCCTTCAACAAGATGATGGACGATATGAGCGACGTCATCCGCCGCATCGGCGAGACATCGGTGCAGCTTGCCGCATCTTCGCAGCAGCTTACCGCCAGCGCCGAGCAGACGGGCAAGGCGAGCGAAGTCATCGCCTCGTCGATGCAGGAAGTCGCCTCCGGCATGAGCCGTCAGGCTGAGCAGGTCGCGGGCGGACTCGAAGCGACCAGACAGATCAACGAACAGGCATCGGATGTCTCGGGCAAAACGCGGTCGGCAGCGGACAGCGCGCTGGAGACGTCGGACATTGCGCGGGACGGCAGCCGCACGATGCAGCAGGCGTCCGTGTCGATGGACGGCATCCAGCAATCCGTGGAGCAGCTCTCCTCGTCGATCCGTCTGCTTGAACAACAATCCGGGCAGATCGAGAAAATTGCGCGTGCCATCTCGGACATCGCCGAACAGACGAACCTGCTGGCGCTCAACGCATCCATCGAAGCGGCCAGAGCGGGCGAGCACGGCCGCGGCTTCTCGGTGGTCGCCTCCGAAGTGCGCAAGCTGGCGGAACAATCGCTTGAGGCCGCGAAGAGCGTGCAGCGGATCATCGCGGATATTCAGGAGCATATGCAGCAAGCCGTGCAGTCGATGGATCTGACGGCTGAACGCGTGGACGAGGGACGGGCGGCCGTCGTAAGAGCGGACCAATCGTTCGGACAGATCGAAGAAGCGGTCGCCAAGCTTGCCGAGCAGATGCGGGCCGCATCGCTCGCCGCGCAGTCGATGGCGGAAGGCGCGGACCAGATCGAGAAAATGATCACGGAACTGCACAACATCAGCGATTCCACCCAATCGGAGACCGAGCAGGTGTCCGCGGCGACGGAGGAGCAGCTGGCGACGATGGAGGAAATGTCCGCTTCGTCCCAGCATCTGGCCCACCTGGCGCAGGAAATGGAGATGCTGATCGGCAAGTTCCGGCGGTAATGCCCGGCGAATGCCGGCACGCAAAGCTGACAGGCCCCGGTGAGGGGAGGAACGGCCCGCGTTCCTTGCCCGTCCGGGGCTTCATTTGTGCTGCCGCGCTCGCCGCGCGGGCTGCGGGATCGTCCGGCGATCATAAACCGTGCCTATATCACGCCGCAAAAACGGTAATGCCTCCCGGGAAGGCAGGCGTGACCGTTTTCCTTGAGTTCGGTTGTAAAATCCAGTATTCTAATGGTTAGGTTTTGGTTGCAGGGACAGGCCGCCGATCCGGCATCGGCTGCCATTATCCAGACGGAATCGGGAGGAAAAAGGAAATGTCGAAAGCCGTAACATTTGATTACTCGAAAGCGCTGCCGTTCGTCGGCCAGCATGAGATCGATTACCTGGCGGACGCCGTCAGACTGGCGCACGACCAGCTTCATAACGGGACCGGCGCGGGCAGCGATTTCCTGGGCTGGATCAACCTGCCCACGGAATACGACAAGGAAGAATTTGCGCGGATTCAGGCGGCTGCGTCGCGCATTCGCGAAAATTCCGACGTGCTCGTCGTGATCGGCATCGGCGGTTCGTATCTCGGCGCGCGGGCCGCAATCGAGATGCTGTCGCATTCCTTCTACAACATGCTGCCGAAGGGCAAGCGCCAAGGGCCGCAGGTGCTGTTCGCGGGCAACAACATCAGCTCGACTTATGTCGCCCATCTGCTGCAATTGCTTGAAGGCAAGGACTGGTCGATCAACGTCATCTCGAAATCCGGCACGACGACCGAACCGGCGATCGCTTTCCGCATTTTCCGCGAGAAACTGGAGCAGAAATACGGCAAGGAAGAAGCGCGCAAACGGATCTACGCGACGACCGACCGGGCGAAGGGCGCGCTCAAGAAACTGGCCGACGCGGAAGGTTACGAGACGTTCGTCATTCCGGACGATGTCGGCGGACGCTATTCCGTGCTGACGGCCGTCGGTCTCCTGCCGATCGCCGTGGCGGGCATCGACATTGCCGCGATGATGCAGGGCGCAGCCGACGCGTCGCGCGAATACGCGAATCCGGACCTGCGCGAGAACGGCGCTTATCAATACGCGGCTGTCCGCAACGCGCTGTACCGCAAAGGCAAGACGACGGAAATTCTCGTCAACTACGAACCGAACCTGCACTATTTCTCCGAATGGTGGAAGCAGCTTTACGGCGAGAGCGAAGGGAAGGACAACAAGGGCATCTATCCGGCGTCGGTCGATTTCTCGACGGACCTGCACTCGATGGGCCAATTCATCCAGGAGGGCTCGCGCAACCTGTTCGAGACGGTCATCCAGGTGGCGGAAGTGCCCGAGCATATCACCATCAACAGCGATCCGGAGGATCTGGACGGCTTGAACTTCCTCGCCGGCAAGACGATGGATTTCGTGAACAAGAAGGCGTTCGAAGGGACGCTGCTCGCCCATACGGACGGCGGCGTGCCCAATCTGGTCGTCACGATCAAGGACATGACCCCGTACACGTTCGGGTATCTCGTCTATTTCTTCGAGAAAGCATGCGGCATCAGCGGCTATCTGCTGGGCGTCAATCCGTTCGACCAGCCGGGCGTCGAGGCGTACAAGAAGAATATGTTCGCGCTGCTGGGCAAGCCGGGCTACGAGAAGGAGAAGGCAGCCCTCGAAGCGCGCCTGTAAGCGGGAGATCGACTGTGCTGGCGCGTTACCGTACGCTCCGCCGCGAAGGCGAGCGGGAGATTGTCATCAAGAAATCGCGGTTCATCGGATACGGCAAGCCGGTAACGTCGGAAGAAGAAGCGGTCGCCTTCGTTGAAGCGATCCGCAAGAAGCATTGGGACGCGACGCACAACTGCTACGCCTACGTCATCGGCGAACGGGACGAGATCCAGAAATCGTCGGACGACGGCGAACCGAGCGGCACGGCCGGCCGGCCGATTCTCGAAGTGATCAAGGCGCAGCAGCTTAAAGATACGGCGATCGTCGTCACCCGCTATTTCGGCGGCATCATGCTCGGCGCCGGCGGTTTGATCCGCGCCTATACCGAAGGCGCCGTGCAGGCGATCGAGGCGTCGGAGCCGATCGAGCGGGTGCTGCGCCGGAAGGTGTCGGTCGAAGTCGACTATACATGGTACGGCAAGATCGAGAACGAGCTGCGCAGCCGGGGCTGGCATGTCGGCGACACGGTGTTCACGGACCGCGTCACCGTCGTCTGCCTGCCGGAGGATGGCGAAGCGGAGCGGTTCATCGCATGGATGACTGATCTGACGCAAGGACGGGCGACCATCACGCCCGGCGAAGCCGAATATTACGATTTCTGAGCGGAGGGCGGCCCGGCAGGGCCGCCCGAGGCATGTTTCACCCGTCCCCCGCATAGTGTTCTATGGAAGACCAAGGGGATGGGGAGGGATGCGGGTTGGCGGTCAGACGATTCGCCGCATTGACCGGACTGGTATTCCTGCTGCTCGGGTTGTACGGTTTCATCGATCCGGACGGGTTCGGTCTGTTCCATCTGGGCGCGGCGCACAACGTCATTCATCTGATTGTCGGGCTGCTCGGCCTTGCGGCGTCGTCCGGCGAAGGGTATGCGTATCGTTATTCGCAGGTCATCGGCATCTTCTATCTGCTGCTCGCGGTGCTCGGCGTGTTCACCGGCGATCTGTTCGGTCTGATGCACGTCGGCCTTGCGGATAACGCGCTGCATTTCGTCGTCGGCGCAATCGCGCTGTACTTCGGCTTTGTCATCTCGGAATCGGCGCAAGAGGCAAGATCCTACCGCTGATCCAGGATGAAAAAAGGCTGTTTCCGACGGACCGGGCACTTCCGGTGCCCGCGGCGGAAACAGCCTTTTTCTGCCCCATGTGATACTCAAGCCTCTACCAGCAGCAGAATGATGGATGACAGGCCGAGGCAGAGGCTCAGCAAGCCGAGCAGCGCCAGCGCCTGCCGATTGTTGTATCCGGCCCGCAGCAGCCGATAATGGACCTGGCTGGCATCCGCCTGATAGATCGGCTTGCCCTGGATGAGCCGCTTGAATACGACGAACAGGTTGTCGAAGATCGGCACGCCGAGCGCAAGAATCGGAATGAACAGCGACAGCAGCGTCGCCTGCTTGAACACGCCGTCGAGCGCGATGACGGACAGCACGAAGCCGAGGAAAGTCGCGCCGGCGTCGCCCATGAAAATTTTGGCCGGGGGCTTGTTGTATTTCAGGTAAGCGATTGCCGCGGCGAGCAGGATGATTGCCATCATCGCCGAATGGCTCTGCCCCTTCACGAGGGCGACGATGAACAGCGTGCCGGCGGAAATGGCGGACAGCGTGCCGGCCAGCCCGTCCATGCCGTCCGAGAAATTGATGACGGTCGTCACGCCGAAGATCCACAGAATCGTCAGCACGCACTGCAGCCATCCGGGCAGCAGCACATAGTCGTCGATCAGCGGATTGTAGAAGCCGGAAAATTCGATGCCCGACAGATAGACGAGCACGGCGGCCGCTATCTGGACAAGCGCTTTCGGCAGCGAGGGGAAATCGCGGCCCTGGGTTTTGTACCAGTCGTCGATGGTGCCGATGACAAGCAGCAACGCGCCGCCGGCGAGCACGGCCATGGTCTCGTAGCCGTTCCACTCGGCCAGCATAAGATAGGCGGTGGCGAAGCCGAGATAAATGGCGTAGCTGGCGGTGAGCGGAATCGGCTCGCGGTGCAGCTTCCGCTCGACCCCTTCCCGCGGCTTGTCCACGAAGTCGAGCCGGAACGCAAGCCGCCCGAGCGGCGGAATCAGCAGATAGACGACGGCGAATGAGACCAGAAATGCGAGTATGTATAGCACTGTGCCCAATCATCTCCGGTAAAAAAAATAATCCCGACAGTATAGACGACTGTCGGGATGGAAAAGTTTCGCTATTTTGCGTCAATATCCGATGTGCCTTGCCAGCCGGCTCATTTCCAGCCATTGCGATGCCAGCATGGCGTAGATGGCCACGTCCGCGTAGCGGTCGCCCAGCCGTTTCGCCTGGCGCGCGATCCCTTCGAGCTTGAAACCGAGGCGCTCCGGCACGGCCCTGCCGCGGGCGTTGTCCACGGTCGTGCGGATCTCCAGCCGGTTCAACTCGGCCTTCTCGAATGCCCATCCGGTGAGCACCTCGCAGGCTCGCGTCATGCGGCCGCGTCCGCCGGCGGCCGGGGCGAGCCAAAATCCGAGCCGTCCGCAGCGGTCCGCCGAATCGAGATGCGAAAGCTCCACGACGCCCATCAGTTTGCCGTCCGTGAACAGTCCGAATCCTGCGGCTTCGTCGTCCTTCCATTGCGTGTCCAGACGCCGGATGAACGTCAGGGAATCGAGGGGCGACCGGACGCCTGCCGGCCAGGCAAACCATTGCGACAGCCATTCCCTGTGGACCTCGATGAGCCGAAACAATTCGTCCGCATGCTCCGCGGACAGCTGCACCAGTTCCGTCTGCTCGTCGACCGTGAATCTGGCCATGGGAAGCACCTCCGCGCGGGATTTGTGGAAGCGTTTTCTCTTCGGCTTAAAAACAGGGCGGCACATCTTCCGCTTCGCTTCCATTATACTACGGACGCACGGCGAAGACATTGCCGCCGGTAAGGAAATTTCAGGATTTCATGAATTCAGAATAAAGGTATCGATGACGTGCTTGACGCCGTCTTCATTGTTCGTCTTCGTGACGAAGCCGGCGATCGCTTTCAGCGATTCGATCGCATTGCCCATGGCGACGCCGAGGCCGGCGGCTTCGATCATCTCGCGGTCGTTCCAGGAATCGCCGACGGCGATGGTCTGCTCCATGGTGCAGCCGACATGGCGGGCGAGCGCGGCAAGCGCATGCCCCTTCGTCGCTTCCGGATGGAGGAATTCGAGATAGTTCGGTTTGGATTTCGTGATATGGACGCGGCCTTTGTAAACCGGTCTCAGCTCGTCCGCGATCCGGTCGAGCTCGTCCGGATCGCCGATGATCAGCATTTTCGATTGCGGCCTGTCGATCAGCTTGTCGAGATCGGGTTCCACGCGATAGGGCACGTCGGAACGTTCGGCATATTCCCGAACCTTGTCGTTGTCTTCGGCCGCGTAGAGTTCGTCTTCCGTGTAAAGCTGCAAGTGCAGGCCGTTCCGCCGGCAGTAGTCCAGAATTTCCCGCGCGGCGTCCGCCGGCACGTTCCGCTCGTACAGCACATTGCCGTCGAACGGCGTTTTGACGAGCGCTCCCTGGTAGGTGATGATCGGCACGTTCAGCCCGATCTGCTCGGCAATCCGGCTGGCCGAGGCGAACATCCGGCCCGTGGCCAGCGTCACCGTGACGCCCCGTTTCACGGCTTCGGCGAGCGCGGCCCGCGTCGCGTCCGTGATGCGCCCGTCGTCGGTCAGCAGCGTGTCGTCGATGTCAATGGCGATCAGTCGGTACATGGTTTCTCCCGCTCCTTTGTTTCGGGCTGTCGGCACAACTTGCCGGCCCCGTATCTGTCAGACCGATTGTAGCGCAATGCCGGCTTGCGCGGCAACATGCGGATGCCGCAAGCCTCGGCCGGATGGAGCTTGCGCCGCCCGGTTTTGCCGCTTCAAAACGTTCTGTCCCGCCGCCTCGCCGCATATGCTGGATCATGTCCAACCCGGGATTCGCTTGAAGCCATGTCCGGAATGCGGTATCGTGGAGTATGCGACTGGAGTGAACGGAGCGATGCGAAAGATGGAGACGGATTCGAAGATGAAGCGGCAGGGAGCGGGGCTGCTCGTTGTCCTGGCGGTCCTGCTGGTCACGGCCGCCGCGGGTTTTCTGGCCGGGAGATGGTGGATGATGGAGCGGTATCCGATGCTGAAGGATCCCGCTTTTGCCAATCTGGACTATACCTACCGGGAAATCATGAGCGATTACTTGTACGGCGCCGATTCTTCCGAGCTGATTCACGGAGCGGCGAAGGGGATGGCGGCGTCGCTGCGGGACCCCTACTCGGCCTATTATGCCGGGGAAGAGGGCAAGGAGTATGTGCAGCGGTACGACGACCATATCGTCGGGATCGGCGTCGAGATCCGCGAGGAAGACGGCGAGTTCGTCGTCACGTCGGCCTACAAGGGCGCGCCGGCGGATGAGGCCGGCATCCGCAAGGACGATGTCATCGTCGCCGTGGACGGCGTGTCCATGAAGGGCAAGACGATGCAGGAGCTCGTCAGCCGGACGCGCGGCGAAGTCGGCACGAAGGTGACGATCACCATCAGGCGCGACGGCCTGACGGAGCCGTTCGACGTGACGCTCGTGCGGGAAGAGATTCCGGTGACGACGGTCTACGCGGAGATGCTGGATGACGGCATCGGCAAAGTGCAGATTACGCGGTTCGCGGAAGGCACCGGCAAAGAGTTCGGGAAAGCGGTCGACGAGCTGCTCGCGCAAGGCATGAGAGGGCTCCTGCTCGATCTCCGCTCCAATCCGGGCGGACTGCTCAGCTCGACCCTTGAAGTGGCCAGCCGGCTCATTCCGAAGGACAAGGTCATCCTCGAAGTGGTGTACAAGGACGAGAAGCGGCGGATCACCTATACCTCGACGCAGAGCAAAGCGTGGGATAAGCCGATCACCGTGCTCATCGACGAGAGCTCGGCCAGCTCGGCCGAGGTGCTGGCCGCGGCGCTGCGCGATTCGGCCGGAGCGAAGCTCGTCGGCATGAAGACGTTCGGCAAGGGCGTCGTGCAGACGTTCCGCCCCCTCAAGGACGGATCGGTGCTGAAGCTGACGGAGTCGGAATGGGTGACCCCGAGCGGCGGCAGAATCAACAAGGTCGGCATCGAGCCGCATGTCGAGGTCGGGCTTCCGGAATACGCCTCGCTGCCGGTGCTGCCGACGGACGAAGTGCTCAAGGTAGGTTCGCTCGGCCAGGACGTGCGGACGGCGGAACTGATGCTGGAAGCGGTCGGCTACGATCCGGGCGAGCCCGAAGGGATCTACGACGAGCGGACGGCCGCGGCGGTCGAGCGGTTCCAGCGTGACGAGCGGCTGACGCCGACGGGCACGATCAGCGGACGCACGGCGTTCAAACTGATGGACCGGCTGCGGACGAAGCTGAAGGAAGAAGACCCGCAGCTCAAGGAAGCGGTGCGCACGCTGCGCGGGATGATCGAGGGCAAGTAATTTCTGCAGCCCATCCGCCGGCCGGGGCGCGGATCATTCCCCGAACAAATTCGCTTCCTTCACCCAGCGCGTGCCTTGCGGCGTCACGACCATGATCCAGTCGTTCCACCGCTCCAGCGCCGTCGCCGACGGCGCGTCGAGCGGCTGCGGGGCCGGCGCCGCATCGAGCGGCGACAAATACTGCGCCATGTCCGGCGCCAGCCGCACCGGGATGCCGCCGAGCGGCTCGAACGTGCCGGACGGCGAGCGGCCGGCCCAGGCCCAGCGCGGGCCGGCTTCCGTCGCGATCTCCGCCCAGCCGCCTTTCGTGCGGAGCAGCTTGTAGCGCCCCGGATAGAGCGTCCCGAGCTTCGCCGACCGATGGTCCGGCCAGCGGTAAGCCGGCTGCTCGGCCGTCAGCCGGATCTCGCCGGACGCGTAGGCGGCGGTCTGGCGCGCCAGCCACAGATTGTACGCTTCCCCGGCGAGCATCCAGCCCGTATCGCGATGCCGCGGCCAGATCCGCTCCCATTCGGAGAGCGGCACGTTCGTCTCGCCGGCCGGGCGGCCGAGTTCGGCCGTAAGCCCCGGACGGCCGAACGACTGGATGAACCAGTCCGTGTATCCGCCGCCGGAAGGGTTGGCGGCGGGCTGGACGAGCCGGTAGCCCGTCATCCCGGCATACCGGGTCGCGATGGCGCGGTCGCGGGCGACATGCTCCGGTTTCGTATGGAAATGCCAGTAGACGATCTCGCCGGACGAATGATACGCGACGGCGATCTCCGGATTCGTCTCCTTCGTCGCTTCCGCCATCGCCTGCGCTTCCTTCGCCGCAAGCGGTTCCTTGCCTCTGTAATTCATGTAATAAGGCCCGGATCCCGGCTGGTTGATATTCTCCCAATCCGCCGGGTACTGCCGGTTCAGGTCGATCCCCTTCGCATTCGCTTTCCACCTTTTGAAGTTGCTGCTTCCGCCGTTCATGGCAATGAGATCCGCGCGGGCCTCTTCCGGAAAAGCCGACAGCCCGAACTGCTGCAGGGTGACGCCGTCGGGATTGACCATCGGCACGAACCGGAACGTGACGCGGTGCAGCAAGTCGCGGACCGGCGCGCCGTTCCACGTTTCGTTCCGTACATACGCCTGCGCGTAATGATCCAGCATGGACATGATCAGAATGGTGGTGATCCATTCGCGGGCATGGTGGGAGCCGTTCAGCATGACGTACGCGTCGCCGAGACCGAGATCGGCCGCCCAGATATCGCGTCCGTATTCGCTCTCGCCGATGGCATGCAGACGGATCAGTCCGGGATAGGTCTCCTCCAGCTGCTTCAGATCGCGCACCATGATGTCATACGAATACACTTGCTTCGGATTGACGACGCCGGCGGCCGGCCGCGATGCCGAGGCCGATGCAGGTTCCGCAGCCGCTGCAGGCAAAGCCGAAATCAACACGACAGACAATAAGACAAGTCCCCAATAACGCAGCAATGCCGAAGAACCCCGTTTCGTCGAAAGTTGAAGTCAGAAGAGCGCGGCGCGCTCTCCGGATTGACCTCAATTCGACGTCAAACGGCGAAATCCTTCGGCATCATGCCATTTCGTGCCGGCAATATTACACACTGCAGCGATAAAGTTACTGCGCTGTCAGGATCTCCGGTCCGTCCGCCGTGATGGCGACGACATGCTCGTACTGGGCCGCCCGTTTGCCGTCCAGCGTGCGCGCGGTCCAGCCGTCCTCGTCGATCGTCATGAAATAGGTGCCCTCCGTAAGCATCGGCTCGATGGTGAACACCATGCCTTCTTTCAGGCGCAGCCCCTTGCCCGGTTTGCCCACGTGCATGTAGCCCGGCTCTTCATGCAGGCTGCGGCCGATGCCGTGGGCCAGCAGATCGCGCACGACGCCGTAGCCGTTCCGCTCGGCATGCGTCTGGATGGCGTGGGCGATGTCGCCGAGCCGGTTGCCGACCTTCGCCTGTGCAATGCCGAGCTCCAGGCATTCGCGCGTCACCCGCATGAGCCGCTCGGCTTCGGGCGAGACGCGGCCGACGGCGTAAGTCCACGCCGAATCGCCCAGCCAGCCGTCCAGCTCCGCGACCGTGTCGATTGTGACAATGTCGCCTTCCTTCAGCGGCTCATCGTTCGGAAAACCGTGCGCGATCACGTCGTTGACAGAGGCGCACGTGGCGTAAGGGTATCCCTTGTAGCCGATCTGGTAAGGTCTTGCGCCATGCTCCGCCATGATCGATTCGACGAGCCTGTCGATCTCCATCGTCGTCACGCCGGGCTTGATCATGCGCGCGATTTGGCGATGGCATTCGGCCACCACCTGTCCCGCCCGGCGCATCGCCTCGATATCGCGTCTGCTTTTCAGTTCGATCATCGTCGTTCTTCCTTTCTCTGCTTGACGTGGGATCGGTCTTGCATTGCTGTCTCGTCCGGTATCGCCGATTGACGATCGCCTTTTCATGAACACTCTATCACAAATGGCCGTCCGATGTGCATTCTTTCACCAAGTAAGTTCAAAACTTGACCGGTCCGGCAAGAAGTTATGATCGGGGTATCGATCTTGCATTCTTGTTATGTCAGCCCATCCCCCCCGGCGCTACAATGGAATCAGAACCGCTAAGATGCGGCTTGCATCAACGACTTGCGGTACGAATACTGAAAAGGGGGATGTCGCTCATGGCCTTTTGGGGATCGTACCGAATCCAGAAGCAGCATGCCGGCACCCGGACGAAAAGCGGGGACGCGGCAGGCGGGAAGGCGGTCAGCGATATTTGGAACCGGCATGTGGCGGAATCGGACGGCAGCAGGCTGCTCCGTCCCGAGGATATCGGCGTGCTGGCCGCCATGGGATACCGCGCCGTGCAATTCGAACTGCTGTGGCCCGCAGTCTTGCAGATCGACGGAACGCCGAATGAAGACGGCATCAAACGCTGCCTCGGGCTGATCGAAACGATCCGTCAATACGGCATGACGCCGATCATCGCCGCCTGCCGCTGGGAGCGGCCGCTGTGGGTGCGGCTCGATGGCGGCTGGGTGAATGTGAAATCGGAAGAACGTTACCAGACCTATATCGACAACCTGCACAGCCACTTCGGAAAAGTCGCGGTCATCCGGAACCGGCCGCATGAACCGTGGGACGCGGCTGCCAGGGAGCTGAAGTGGCTGCGCGCATTCGGCCGGAATCCGGTCGAGGCGATGGCAAGCCGGTACCGGATCGATAGCGCCGGCGGCAGCCTTGCCTATCCGTCCTGATCCCCTTGAACGCCAAACGGCTTCGCATTTGATGCGAAGCCGGTTTCTTGTTGCGTGCTTCACGGCCCGCCTGCTTCATGCTCCGGCAACTCGGGCAGCAACGCATCCAGATCCCGGAGCGGCACGGCGAGTCCGACCTGTTTCTTTCCGCCCTGATCCATGATTTCACCCGCGGCGTAGATGACGGCGATGGCGCGGCCATGCTCGTTGATGACCGGGCTGCCGCTGCTCCCCTTGTGCACCGGCGCGTCGATCGCCATAACCGGTTGGCTTCGGCCCTGAATCGGCAGCATGCCCAGCACTTTGCCTTCGCTTGCGATCTGCTTGAGATCCAGCGGATTGCCGATCACATAGACGTGCGCGCCGGGTTCCCAATCGTGTTCCCGCTCGATTTCAATCGCCGGCAGCCGCTTTCCCCCGCTGTCCACCTGCAGGACGGCAAGATCCAAATCCGGGTCAAATCGGACGACGTCCGCCGCAAATCTTGCGTTTTCCCCGGGAAATTCAACGATGAAATAAGCGGCGTCTTCGATCACGTGATAGTTGGTGACAATGTACCCGTCCGAAACATGGAACCCTGATCCTTTGCCTTTGTCCGTGGCGACCAGGACAACGGCTTTCTTGTAGTGCCGGACTTCCTCGCGGCCGGACAGTTCCCTGGATTTGAACAGAAGCGGCAGCGTCTGCATGTTGTAGATTTGGGGCCAAAACGCCAGGATGTTGCCGATCAAGGCGGCAACGAGCAGCCCGATGACGGCGTTCCTGAACCATTTGCGCCTTGCGGGCGGCTCATCATCCATGTCCGCATCAAGATCATCATCGGGATCATCATTGTGATCCGTGTACGGCTCATCCGTCCCGTGAATCGGCTCTATCCCGCCGCCCGGCTCATGGGTCCCGCCGAGCCGCTCATGAACGGAGCCTTGCTCCGGCTCCGGCTCATGCGGCGGTTGATTTCCGTTGTCGTTGTTGCCCTTAAGCAAGCCGGTTCCTCCTCAATCCCCGAACCTCATTCCGCCCGGTCCCGGTATTCCTGCGGCGTGAGACCGGAATATTCCTTGAACAATTTGATGAAATAATGCGCATTGGAATAGCCGAGCATGGTGGTGATCTCGTAAATTTTCAGGCGGGTGTTGCGAAGCAGATGCGTGGCCTGTTCCATCTTTCTGCGATAGATGGCATCGCTGATATTCTGTCCCGTCTCCTGTTTGTACACTTTGGACAAATAGACGGGGTGAAGCGACACGTGATGCGCGATCGATTGCAGCGTTGCCGATTCCAGGTTGGCGTCAATGTATTCGTGCACCTGCCGGACGAGCTGTCTGCGCGTATTGTTCATCTCGGCTTCCAGTTCGCTCCGGATGCGGGTTGCCAATTGCGCGGCCCATTCTTTCAACTCCGCCGCATCCGGCGGCGGCTCCCGGTCGGCCAGATCGGCGCCCGCCAGATCGGACAGCATCTTGCCGTTCTTGTGCGCGATATAGAAGCACGCGGCGAGCAGCTGGCTGTGAATCTCGCGGAGATGTTCAGCGGTGTCGATGCGTTTTGCGGACAGTTCCGCGAACACCGCTTCGAGCTTCTCCATCGCGTTCTCCCACTGGTCGGATTCGAACAGCTGCATGAAAGACGGAGGCTCGTACAACCGGGTCAAGACGGCGACGTCCGCGGGCGCGTCATCGCGGTCCATCGTCATGAAGAAGCCGTGTTCGCTTCCGATATAACGGCGAAGCAGGCCGAGCGACGACTGGTACAGTCCGGGGAGGTCGTCCGGCAGGATGCCCGTCCGGCTGATGACGACCGAGACGCGTCCGCGCAAATATTGCTCGACGTTGCGCTGCAGCTCTTCCGCCAGCAAGGTGATCCTGGCGCAGGATTCGCCGTCCGGGTCTCCGTCCGCTCCGCCCGCCGGCTTCACCGCGTACACGAGATGGCCGAGCTCGTCCTTGCAGTTCCACAGCGCGAATTCATCGGCGTACAGCTCGCGGGCGATATTGTCGATCGCGTATTCGAACAGGAACATATCGTCCGCCGAGAACGAATGAAACCCCTCCAGCCGCATCGTCATCAGCGCGACCCGGCAGCCCGCCTCGAACGGAAGCTGGAACTTCGCAAGCTGCGAAACGAGCCGGTCGGGGGATATTTTTTTGCCCTGGATCAGGTCGCGGAGCAGATTGTTGCGGAGAAGCGGCAGATGCTCCTCGAAAATGCTGACCGCCCGCTCGTACGACGCGATTTCCTGCCATTCCCGGCGGATCGTCCGGATGACGTGCTCCAGCTTCCGCATGAACGCCTCGTCGCTGATCGGCTTCGTCAAATAGTCCGACACGCCGATCTCCAGCGCCTGCTGCGCATAGCCGAACTCCGCGTAACCGGACAGCAGGATCACCTTCGTCTGCTTCCATTTCTTCCGGATGACGGCAGCCAGCTCCAGGCCGGACATGCCGGGCATCGTGATGTCCGTCACGACGATGTCGATCGGCCTTCGGCCGAGGATGTCGAGCGCCTCCGCTCCGGAGTACGCCTTGAACACCGCCTCGATGCCCAGCCTGTCCCAATCGATCGTCAAGGCCAGGTCGTCCACCGCGAACGGTTCGTCATCGACAAGCAGGATCTTCATGCCGCGGACACCTCCTGTTCCCGGAATTGGCAGCGCAGGGTGACCGTCGTTCCCTCTCCAGCCTCCGAGTCCACCTCGAGCACCGCGCCCGGACCGAATTTCCGGAGGAAGCGCTGCTGCACGTTCCAGACGCCGCAGCCCGATTCGGCAGATTTCGGCCCCCGGAGCTGGCCGCGCAGCTTCGCAAGCGCCTCGGGCGTCATGCCGACGCCGTCGTCTTCGACCGTCAGCACGAACCCGTCCCCGAGCCTCTTGCCGGTGATCCGGATCGTGCCCCTTCCCGGCTTCGGCTCGATGCCGTGCATGACGGCGTTCTCGACGAGCGGCTGCAGGAGCAGCCTCGGAATGCGCAGGTCCATCAGCTCTTCGGAAACCTCCGTCACATAATCGATGCGCGGCTTGCGCAGGTTCAGGATCGACACATAATTGCGGATCAGGTCGAGCTCGCTCCGCAGCGGGACCATGTCCTGCTCCGTCCGGGTCATGTAGCGGTAATATTCGCCGAGGCTGAGCGCCATCGCCTCGACCGACTCGGTATCGCCGATCCGCGCCTTGCTCTTGATGAAGAACAGGCAGTTGTACAGGAAATGCGGATTGATCTGCGACTGCAGCTGCTTGAACTCCGCTTCCTTCGCGCGCAGCTGCTCGGTCAGCACCTTGTCGATCAGATCGCCGACCCGCTTCGCCATCTCGTTGAATCCTTCCGTCAGCAGACGGAATTCCCGCGCGGGCTCGAAGCCGATGCGCACGCCGTAATCGCCTTCCCTGAAGCGGGCCAGGCTGGTGACGAGCTTCCGGATCGGAAGCTGCACGTTCCGGTACAGTTCGAACGCGAACGCCACGCCGAGGCACAGCAGGGCGGCCGTCGCACCCGCGAACAGCGTCGTGCTCTTGCGGATGGGCTGCAGGATGCGTTCAAGCGGGGTGAATTCGATCAGCACCCAGCCGTCGAGCACGGTCGGCAGCGCGTTCAGCAGATAGGACATGCCGTTCGCTTCCGTCACCATCGTCAGACTGTCGCCGATTTCTTTTCCCCAGAGCTGGCCGGCCATCCGGATCGCCGTCACGCTGTCCATATTGTAATCGAAGATGAAACGTCCCGACGGATGATACAGGTACGGCCGGCTGTTGCTTTCGTAGGAGGCAAGCAGCTTGCGGATGTTCTCGGAGGAAAAGGACAGCACCACGCTCACATCGCCGCCGGCCTCCCGGTCCCGGACATAGAGGATGAACTCGCCGGTCAGCTGATCGAACGTCCATCGGTCCGGCTGCAGCTCGTTGAAATCGTATTCAACTTTGAGCGCCCGAATCGGGTCCGAGGACAGGACGTCGCCCGTCTCCGGATAATAGACCGTCAGGGTATTCGTCCATGCGCTGGCGGTGCTCTGCAGCTTCAATTTTTCCAATATCGTCATCTTCAGCCGGTTCCGGTCCACCAGATGTTCAATGGACGGCAGGATGGCGTAATCGCGCACGCTCTGGTCCTGCAGCAGGTTGTAGGCGTTCAGGGTCAGCTGGTCGATGTCGTTCTCGAGCATGTCGGCCAGGAACTTCAACTGGTTGAGACGCGAAGTCTCCAGCTCTTGCTGCACGGTGTCGATGGATGTGGCCACCGTATAGCCGTAGAGGCCCGCGATGGCGAGCAGCAGCAAGGCCAGAAACGTCACCATTTTGGTAAAAAGACTCCACTTCCGCGTCACGTCCGAAGTCCCCCCTGGGCGCTGTCTCTCCCATAGGTCCAGTGTACACAAAAAACGGGTCTGCCGTCGCGTCCGCCGAGCATTTTCTGCGGCAATCCGCTAAAATGGAGACAGACAAGGCTTGGGGAGGAATGGCGCTTGCTTCGGATGCGGACGACTCGCCTGCCTGCCGCGCTGCTGCTGCTTGTGCTCGTCTCGGCCTGCTCTATGCCGGGCGCCGCCGGGAAGCCGGAAGAGCCGGCCGCGGATGACGGCGGGCAGCCTTACGTCATGACGACCGTCGGCGCCATTACGCCGGACATGGTGTTCAAGTACGGTGAGACGCTCGAAAACAACGTGCACACGCGATGGGCCGAACAGCGGCTCGGCATCCGGATCCAGTATTTGTGGACCGTGCCGTCCAGCCTGTTCGACACCAAGCTGCGGCTCGAAATGACGGCCAAGCGGAACGTGCCGGACGTCGTGGCGACGCGCAGCGGGATTATTCAAGAGTTGATCGATTCCGGGGAGTTCCGGGAAGTCGGCACGCTGTTCGACGCCTACGCCTCCGAGACGTGGAAGAAGGCGATGAACGAGAACGCCGATGTCTGGGAAGCGTTCACGCGGGACGGCCGAAGGTACGCGATCCCGATTCTCGATTACGAATATCATTCCGATCCGGTGCTGTGGATCCGGACGGACTGGCTCCGGCAGCTCGGCCTGGAACCGCCGGCGACGCTCGACGAGCTCGAGATGGTGATGCGCGCCTTCACCTTCGGCGATCCCGACGGCAACGGCCGCCATGATACGGCGGCGCTGGCGGTCGCACTCGGTTCCGGCGTCAGCACGCAGGTGGGCGATGCCAGCTGGGTGTTCGGCATGTACGGAACGGTGCCCGCCCAATGGAATGCCGGCGAGGACGGACGGCTGATCTACGGATCGATCCATCCGGGGGCGAAGGAGGCGCTCGCCGTCTTGCGCGAATGGCTTCGCCAGGGGCTCATTCCGGGCGAGGCGGAGCTGATGGACGGCACCGCCGCCCAGGAAGCGTTCATCCAGGGCAAGGTCGGCATGATCGCCGGCCCGCATTGGATGGTCTATTGGCCGTTCGGCGACATGACGGGCGCCGAGTTCCGCGCGATTCCGCTGCCCGCCGGGCCGGACGGGCATGTCGCGCGGCGCGGATCGCTGCCGCGCAACGGCGCCGTCCTGATCAGCAACAAGATGGAGAAGCCCGAGTACTTCTTCAAGTACCAGAACTTTCTGTTCGACACTTACGCACTGCGCGAGGGCGAGCTCAAGTACGGCCTGGCGGAAAACTACGACTGGTCGTATCACGAAGGGCGCCCGTCGACGGATCCGCGGCGGGTTCCGGGCGGATACGTGCGCGTGGCGAATTATACGCTCACGTTCGACGGCGCCCGGATTCCGTCGAGGTGGCGGGCGGAAGGCCAGCCGAATACGGTGGAAGTGCTGCTGTCCCAGAAGGACAGCTCCTGGATCGACCAGTACCAGGGCGCGCCGACGCCGACGCAGCGCGAGAAGGGCGATGTGTTGCGGAAGCTGGAGGAAGAGACGTTCAACCAGATCATCTACGGCCGGCTGCCGCTCGAGGCGTTCGACGATTTCGTGAACCGCTGGCTCGACCTCGGCGGCCGGCAGATAACGGAGGAAGTGAACGCCTGGCGGGCCTTCAGGCGGTCGTGATCGTACGGTGAGCGTTCTCACGCGAAACAGAAGCAGAAATTGCGTTTATTTTCGGCGCGATGCGCCGCCGGCGAGGAGGCAAACCATGGGCTACAATATCCGCGGGCTGCTGCGGCAGATCGAGATTTTCAAGGAACTGACGGAAGACGAGATGGATCAGCTGGCTTCGATCGCCGTGCGCCGATCGTTCGGCAAGAAGGAGATCATTTTCACGGAAGGCACCGAAGTCGAGGCGATCTATTTCGTCAGCAGCGGCCTGGTTAAGACGTTCAAGACGGACGAGTCCGGCCGGGAGCGGATCGTCTCCATTCTGCGGGAAGGCGAGATGTTTCCGCATACCGTGCTGTTCAGCGGTCAGCCGTATCCTGCCTCGGCCGAGACGATCGTGCCGTCCGTGCTGATCGCGCTGCCGGCGCGGCCGTTCGAGTTTTTCCTGGAACAACATTCCGCTCCGGCCATCCGGATCATTCGCGATATGAGCAATAAGATCATGGTGTTGCAGAAGCGGCTGCAGGAAGCGGGCACCTTCGACGCCCATGACCGCGGGCTACGGTTCCTGGCCGATCTGGCGGAGCATTGCGGCGAGCGGCGCGGCGAGGCGATTTACATCCGGCTGCCGCTGACGCATCAGGACATCGCCAGCGCCATCGGCACCTCCCGCGAGACGGTGAGCCGGCTGCTGAACCGGCTCAAGCGGGAAGGCATCCTCGAAGCCGGCCGGTCCGGCATCGTGATCCGCGACCCGGAGGCGCTCCGGCGGGAGATGGGCGAGGCGGCTTCGACCGATGGGTAAGCCGCGGCCGGACCGCATTCAGGATTCCGGCTTGCCGCCGCGGCGAAACGCCCCCGGCGTCATCCCCGTCAGCGCCTTGAACACCCGGTGAAAATGAGGCAGACTGTCGAACCCGCACCGCTCGGCGACCGCCCCCACGCTGCTGTCCGTTCCCCTCAGCAATTCCTTCGCCATCAGAATCCGCTTCGCATTCACGAAATCTGTCACATTCATGCCCGTATGCTGCTTGAACACGCGGGCGAAGTGGGCGGCCGACACGCCCGCCCGGGCCGCGAGCTCCGACAGGCTGCCCGCGGCTTCCGGCTTGGCGTCGATCGTGCGCAGCGCCTCCCGCAGCCAGGCCGGGCCGATGCCGCTGCCGGGGGCGCCGTCGCGTTCCGGCAGCAGATGCCGGTTCAGCAAGAGCAGCAGCCGGCAGAGCGCGAGCCGGACCGCCTCGCGGTAGCCGGGGCGGGCGGCGGTCAGCTCCTCGTGAATTTCCTCCAGCAGCGCCTCGATCTGCGCCTTCAGCGGCTCCGGCGGCACCAGCCGGCAGCGCCGGGCCCGGCGCGCCTCTTCAAAGCAGCCCAGCGGCGCATAGGACCCGTCCGGCACGGCGGCTTCCGCGAAGGCCGGCGCGAAGAAAACCGCCGTGGATACGATCGGATCGGCGGCGTCGGGGAAAGCGCGGTGGATCGTGCCCCCGGGAATGAGGAACAGGTCGCCCGACGCCTTCTCGTACAGCGTATCGTCGATGAAAAAGGTGCCGCGTCCGCTGTGGACGTAGACGATCTCGCAACGGTCGTGCAGATGGTCGGGCAGTTCGAACTGCGGGTATTTCGTCGCGCGGTGCACCATTTCGAACGGAAAAGACGGATCGCCGAAGAACGGCTTGCGGAACGGCTTCATGCGCACTCCCCCTCATCGCTTGCCCCCAGAATATCAAAATCGGATACAATCATGCAATTTCAGACTATACCATGACCTGATCCGCGGGGGATACAATGGGGGTGAAAACGCCTGAGCGAAGGGGATATCCGAAAAAACTGAGCGACGGGGATATGGAGCAAAAGGCGTGAGCGCGAGGGTGGAGGTGCCGGGAATGCGGGCTTTGAATCGGGAAACAGCGAACGAAGTCGCGGGTGTGGATGTGCAAACCGGCGGTCTGGTGAAGGTGCTGCAGATCGGCGAGGGCAATTTTCTGCGGGCGTTCGTCGACTGGATGCTGCACGTCAGCCGGTCGAAAGGATTGTTCGACGGCACGGTCGCCGTCGTCCAGCCGCGCCCGACGGGCAGGGCGAAGATCGAACAGCTCGCGGCGCAGGACGGGCTGTTCACGGTGGTGACGCGCGGCCTCGAGGGCGGCAAGCCGGTCGAGCGGCGGGAGATCGTCACGGTGATCGCGCAAGCGTTTGACCCTTATGCGGAATGGGAGCGCTTCATCGCGCTGGCGCGCGAGCCGGAGCTGCGTTTCATCGTCTCGAACACGACGGAAGCGGGGCTCCGTTACGAACCCGAGCCGCTCGGCGAAGGGCCGATCCCCTCGTTCCCGGGCAAGGCGGCCCGCCTGCTCTACGAGCGATGGCGGGTGTTCGGCGGCGATCCGCGGCGCGGCCTCATCCTGCTGCCCTGCGAACTGACCGAACGGAACGGCGACGTGCTGCGGGACGCCGTGCTGCGCCATGCGGCCGACTGGGGATGGCCGGAAGCGTTCCGCGAGTGGGTTGCGCAACATAACCGGTTCCTCAACACGCTGGTGGACCGGATCGTGACCGGTTATCCGGAAGCGGAGCAGGCGGAAAGCTGGTTCGCGGATTGGGGATACCGGGATGCGATGCTGACGACCGCCGAACCGTACCACCTGTGGGCGATCGAAGGCGAGCCGGAGCTGGATGACGAGCTGGGCCTCAGGAAGGCGGGCCTCAACGTCCATTACACCGGCGATCTCGCCGCCTTCCGCGAGCGGAAAGTGCGCATTCTGAACGGCGCGCACACGTGGATGGCGCCCATCGGGCTGCTGCACGGCATCGGGACGGTGCGGGAGGCGCTCGAACATCCCGCGCTCGGTCCGGCGGTGCGCGAAGCGGTGTACGGCGAGATTCTGCCGGCGATGGCGGATGCGGACGGGGCCTTGCGCGCTTATGCCGATTCGGTGTTCGAGCGGTTCGCCAATCCGTACATCCGCCACCGGCTGTCGGATATCGCGATGAACAGCCTGAGCAAGTTCAGGGTGCGGCTGCTGCCGTCGCTCGCCTGGTACGCGGAGCGCGGCGGGCGGATTCCGCCGCGGCTCGCGGAAGGGCTGGCCGGACTGCTGCGCTATGCCCGCGTGCGCCCGGACGGCAGCGGCGGCTATGTGTCGCATGCGTTGGACGGTACGCCCATCGCGGTGCGGGACGACGCCGGTTTGCTTGCGATCGCGGCGGACCATTGGCGGGAAGCGGAACGAGGCGAAGGAACCTCCGGCGCGGTGCGCCGGCTGCTGGCGGATGAGCGGCTGTGGGGATGCGACATGTCCCGCTGGCCGGGCCTGGCGGAGACGGTTGCCGCCATCATCGAGAACTGGGAGAGGGGCGTGAAGTCATGAACGGCTGGATCCGGCTGCATCCCGCCGATCATGTCGTGACGGCGCTCCGGCCGTGGGCCGCGGGCGAGACGCTGGAGCCGGAGGACGGCACGCGGCTGGTCTTGAGGGAAGATGTGCCGCGCGGGCACAAGATTTTGACCCGGCCGGTGAAGAAGGACGAGGACGTCCTCAAGTTCGGCTATTCGATCGGCAAGGCGAAGGATGATCTGCCGCCCGGCGTGTGGGTGCACACGCACAACCTGCGCACGGGCCTCGCCGGGCTGCTCGAGTATCGCTACACCCCCGTCCCGCCGGCACCTCCCGCGGAGCCGCTCGCGCAGAAGACGTTCCAGGGGTACGTGCGGGAGAACGGCGAAGCCGGCATCCGCAACGAGCTGTGGATCATCAACACGGTCGGCTGCATCAACAAGATGTGCGAATCGCTCGCCCGGCAAGGCGGCGCGCGGTACGCCGGACTCGTCGACGGTGTCCACCACTTCCCGCACCCCTACGGCTGCTCGCAGCTCGGCGACGACCTCAAGTACACGCAGCGCCTGCTCGCGTCGCTCGTCCATCATCCGAACGCGGCCGGCGTGCTTGTCGTCGGGCTCGGCTGCGAGAACAACCGGCTCGAGCTCTTCCGCGAGGCGATCGGCGAGATCGATCCGCGCCGCATCCGTTTCATGAACGTCCAGGACGAGGAGGACGAGCTGGAGCGCGGGCTCGAGCTGCTCGGCGAGCTGGCCGAATACGCCGCTGCCTTCAAGCGCGAGCCCGTGCCCGTCTCGAAGCTGAAGATCGGGCTGAAATGCGGCGGCTCCGACGGGTTCTCCGGCATCACGGCGAATCCGCTCGTCGGCGCGGCGGCCGACCGGCTCGTCGCCTCGGGTGGCGCGGCGATCCTGACGGAAGTGCCCGAGATGTTCGGCGCGGAGACGATTCTGATGAACCGGGCGCGCGACGAGCGGGTGTTCGGGCGAATCGTGTCGCTGATCAACGATTTCAAGCAATATTTCATCCGCCACGGCCAGGAGATCTACGAGAACCCGTCGCCCGGCAACAAGGACGGCGGCATCACGACCCTCGAGGAAAAATCGCTCGGCTGCACGCAGAAGGGCGGCTTTTCCACCGTCGTCGACGTCATCCCCTACGGCGGGCGGGTGACGAAGCCGGGCCTCAGCCTGCTCGAGGCGCCCGGCAACGACCAGGTGTCGGTGACGGCGCTGGCCGCGGCCGGCGCGCAGATCGTGCTCTTCACGACCGGGCGCGGCACGCCGTTCGGCGGTCCGGTGCCGACGGTGAAAATCTCGACGAACAGCGAGCTGGCCGAGCGGAAGAAGAACTGGATCGACTTCGACGCAGGCCGGCTGCTTGCGGACCGGACGATGCCGCAGCTCACCGCGGAACTGTGGGAGAAGCTGCTCGCCGTCGCTTCCGGGGAGGCGGTCACGCGGAATGAACGCAACGGGTTCCGCGAGATCGCGATCTTCAAGGACGGAGTTGTATTGTAGCGCTTTGCACAAGTGAGTAATATTTACAAAATGCTGAATACTGTGTTAATCGGCAGTTGCCTGTAGAACAATGTAAGGAAACTCAAGCCCCGCTTTTTTTCTTATCTGGCCAGCCAGAATTTCTGGTTGGCCTTATTTTATGGCGGGGGTACGATGGCGGTGGCTTGGGAAAGAGGATTTTTGAATAAGAATCCGTAAAAAACTCCAATAACCGTGTTTGAACTGGTTGAAGACTAGACCTCGCATCAAAATTGAAACTGTGGGATTGAGACCATCGTGAGAGTTTGGCAATACATTCAAGGGGAAAGGATACGCGACCGTGTCGGGTTGGATTTGTCGAAAAGGATAAACATGCCTAAAACCTTCACGAAGCGAAACAAGCGCCATGGCGAGGTCAAAAAGAAAATCAAAGTGACCACTAGAATCGATCTTGACGTTGTATGGCAACCGGTTATTACCATCGTAGTTTGGTTGTATGTTTTAGAGTGAGCGTTTTGCAATAATCCAAGGCCTTGATTTGTAAGGATTTTCGGACATAAAAAA
>NZ_CAJRAY010000096.1 GCF_907165215.1 Thermobacillus xylanilyticus
CCCCTCCCGTGGCCGGACTTTCACCGGCTAGAAGATACGTGCTTTCTGGGCACGCCGTGACAAAGAAAAGGACACCCGACGGGGTGTCCTTGACCGTATCAGGAATTGGACTTTGTCCTGTTCTGTCTCGCCTTGATGACCGCATTGACAATGCTGGCGGCCAAGCCTCCCCAAATGATGACGATGCCGATAATCATCATTGCGATTGCGCTGCCTTCCATTATTGGGACACCTCCTTGGCGCCGGTTGCCTGCGGGGTTTTATTTTTGATCAACCCGAACACAATGCCCACAATGATGACGGCAACAACGACAGCCCATCCGTATGCGGTCACAAACCAGGTTGCGTATCCTTCATAATTCTCGAGAATATTCGTTCTGAGGTTATCGAACATCATGATGCCGAGCACGACGGGCGTTATGACGCCAAGACAAACTTTCCACCAGATACCGAGCTTGATATCCGAAATTTCGTTTGCGTGCTCCTGAAGTTTGCCGAGTTGTCTCGCAACCCATGCGACGGCAATCACTTCAACCAGGCCGGCCAACGCCACGCCGAAGTTGTTGATGAAGTAATCGATCACGTCCAGGAAGTACAATCCGCCGTTGGAGGAGAAGATGATCGATATGATCGCCGCCAACCCGCCGCCGTACAGTACGGATTTCGTCCGGGAGATATTGAATTTCTCCTGGACACCGCAGATATAGGTTTCCACGATCGAGATCAGCGAGGTCATTCCCGCCAGCACCAGCGAACCGAAGAACAGGAACCCGAAAAATCCGTTGAGCGCCGGAAGTTGATTGATGATTTGCGGGAACACCACGAACGCCAGACCGACACCGCCGCTGACCACTTCATCGACTGCAACGCCTTGCTGCATGGCCATAAAGCCGAGGATGCTGAAGACGCCGATGCCCGCCAGCAGTTCAAATCCGGAGTTGGCAAAACCGGTGATGAACGCATTGTTCGTGATATCCGATTTCTTCCCAAGATAGCTGGAGTACGTCACCATGATCGCAAAGCCGATCGACAAGCTGAAGAAAATTTGGCTGTACGCGGCCACCCACACTTTGCCGTTCAGGATCGAATCCCAATTCGGCTTGAAGAAGGCGTTCAGACCTTCCGCCGCACCATCCAGCGTCAAGGCGCGGATGACCAGAATGGCGAACAGCACGAGAAGGGCGGGCAGCATGATTTTGTTCGCAGCTTCAATACCTTTTTTGACGCCTTTATACAGGATGAACAATGCCGCCAGCCAGACGATCGCAAGCGGAATGAACACGCCCGGCACAATGCCGCCGAATTGACCCGGAGTGTCCGCGAGTTTCAAATACTCGCCGAACAGGAACCCCTCAGTGTCCTCTCCCCAGCTCAGGTTGATGGAAAAGATGGCATAAGACAACGCCCAGGCGATGACGGCGGCGTAATAGACAGAGATCACAAAGGAAACGGCCAATTGCCACCAGCCGATGTCTTGAAATTTCCGGTTGATTTTCCCCAATGAACCGGGAGCCGACGATCTGTACTTGTGGCCGATCGCAAACTCCATAATGAGGATCGGAATGCCCGCGGTCAAGAGCGCAAACAGATACGGAATAAAAAATGCGCCGCCTCCGTTTTCATAAGCGACCGCCGGGAAACGCCAAATGTTCCCTAGTCCAATAGCCGATCCTGCAGCAGCAAGTATAAACCCTGCCCGTGTACCCCATTGCGGACGGTTTTCCATCGCATTCCCTCCATTTAATGTTTAAAGCGCTTTCATTCTCGTATGATACAACATTTTATTGGAGCCGAAAAGTTCGTTTTTATAAAAAAATGGGACAAACCGCAGTCCAGTTGCTGGAAGCTTCACAGGTCAGCTCTCTGTCGGATACAGCTTCCGGTATGTTTCCACAGTATGCTTGATCAAATCCTTTAAGACCTCAAGTTGGATATCCGCCAGTTTGTTTATATAGACGCAGGCTTTGCTCTTTGTGTGCTTGCCAAAGTTTTGCAGCAGCTTCTCTCTTTCCTCGCTCTCATAGGCCAGATACAGGCTGATTTTCGCCTTTCGCGGCGAAAAGCCGACCAAAGGCGCATCCCCTTCATGCCCCGATGCATATTTATAGTGATATTTCCCGAAACCGATGATGCTCGTTCCCCACATTTTCGGCTTGAATCCCGTCGCTTCTTCGAAGATTTCCAGCAGCTTGTAGGCATCCACCTTCTTTTTCTCATTTTCCACACTCTCGATAAATGCAGTGACGCTGTTGTCGTTCTCTTTCATCTTCGGTTCATACACGTGCGGTCCTCTCCTTTAAGCATAATTCGAGATTTCGATCAGATTCCGGTCCGGGTCGCGCAGATAGACGGAACGAATTCTGCCTGTTGCGCCGGTGCGATCCACCGGTCCTTCCTCAATTGGAACATTGCAATTGTCCAAATGACGAATCACGTCATCCAGCGGCGTATTCGTAATAAAGCACAAATCCGCCGAACCGGGACACGGCTTATCGGCCTTCGGCTCGAATTCGCGTCCGCGCTCATGAAGGTTAATCTTTTGCCGGCCGAAATGCAGCGCGTACCGCCCATCGCCGAACCGGACAACCTCCATGCCGAGCACCTTTTCGTAGAACGCGATCGTACGCTGCAGGTCATTAACGGTCAGCACAAGGTGGTCCAGACGGTCGATGACAAAGCCCGAGTCTTGTGCCTCAAGTTCACGCATGAGAAATATAGCCTCCCCATGATGCGGCTCACCGCTTGCTTTGTTGTTGTTCAACACCTTTCCCGGGCTTATGTCTTCGGCAAACGGGCGCTATAATCCTTGTTGTAAATAAAGGGTGTCCGGCAGCCCGTCTCCCTGACTTTCCGGACCTATGGAGCCAACGCTTCTGCCATTGACCCCTATGTGCGGTTGTGGAAGAATATAACAAGAGCGAATTATTGATGGGGGCGGCTTATGGACTTTGAAAAAGCTGCAAATTTTATTTGGGAGAACGGCAGGCTTCTGGAAAGGAGACTGTTTGAATATTTCTTTCGGGGCGGTTCGAAGGACGGTGTATTGACTGCCATCAAGGCCTATCAGAACGAGGATGGCGGATTCGGGCACGCCCTTGAACCGGACCTTCGCACACCCGAAAGCCAACCGCTGTATGTGGAGTTCGGGCTGCGAACGCTGTATGAAGCGAAAATACGAGATCCGGAATTGGCCCTTAAGGTTTGTGACTATGTTGCACGGGCGGCTGACTTGAACGAAGGCATCGCCACGATTACGGCTTCGTCAAGCCGCTACCCCCGGGCCGCGCACTGGAACAATCCGACATCGGAACAAGCATCATTTGACCGACTTACGGGCTTGGTCGGCCTTTTGAACTGGCAGGGAATCCAGCATCCTTGGCTGGATCAAGCGATCGGTGCTTGTCTGAACCATATCCGCTCCACAGAATACGAGGATGCGCACACCATACTGACTGCCTTTTGCCTGCTTGAAAGCCTGCCGCAAACGGATGAAATTACAACGCTCTTCTCCAAATTAACGGACGAGCTTTATCAAGCGAGGTTTTTCTGTCCGGAGGCCCCGCCGCAAAGCTACGGGCTGACGCCGTTGGATTTCGCGCCGTTCCCTGATTCGTACTGCAGAAAAATTTTCCCGGACGCGATGATCCACGACCATCTCATGGCGTTGGACGCCGAGCAAGAGGAAGACGGCGGTTGGCCGATCGCATGGGAGCCGCCCGGCGAAATGGCGAGGCTGGAATGGCGAGCTTACAGGACGCTAAAGTCAATCATTACATTGGAAGCCTACCGGAAAACGGCGTGATGACAATCGTCACTTCAAAAGCAACCCTGCCATCGCAGGTATGCAAAGAGCGACTGCGGCAACCCAATATTGCATGGCTTCGTGTGACCGGCTCACGCTTCTTTCCTTGTTCGTCCAGAATCGGCCCTTGTCACCCAGTATCCATTTATCAATAAAAATAAACAATGCGTTACCTGCGCATACCAATCCCAGGCCGCCTGCAATATACCAGACATGATCCCATCTGGACGTACCGAATCCATAGGAAAATAAAACGAGGACGGCGACGAGGGCGGTAATTAAAGATTTTCTCAAGTGAAAACCACCTCAATGGTAAAACTGCTGATTTACTGTTTATAATACGCCGGCTATGTACTTTTTCCCCTTTTTTTATCCAAAAAAATAGTCATACAGTTGAAACATGTCCATCTCCGCATCCGGCGACCTGGCGTTCTTTGCTCATGTTCTTACCCTCCGGGTGCATTTTTGGCTTTGGAGCCAAAGGGCTGTATGTCACATCTGATCCCGGAGGGTGCCAATGAAAATAAACCTCATTTTCTTGTTGATCGGATTGGCCCTCACCATCATTTCAAAGATTCTGCAATATGTTTATAAATCCAAAATCGGAGATATGATCGTCATTCCGGCCGCCGTCTTTTTTTTGTATTGGCAGTCCTTTTTTCGATCACCAAATTTACCGATTTATTGGGCAGAGATGATGGAGCCAAAGCAGCCGCGCAAATCGGTTTTTGGGCTTGTCTGGCAGTCGTATCTTTTCAAATCATGATGATTTTATGGGCAGGGCATGGCAAATCTTACGGGCTGTTCTTGATCATTCCGTTTGTCATAAGCGCCGGGGCTGTTATCTATAAGTGGGTGACAACGATACAATAATCTTACACGGCTCTGTGCGCTGTCCGCAGCGGCAAATTTCAGATCCTCCTTGTGCGGGGGACCATTTTTGATGAATCTCTCTCGGGAAGGTAGAATAAGATGAGGAAAATTGCAGGGGTTTCTTTGCTGTGTTTCATAATTGCAGGTGCTTTCTTTTGGCTTTATGAATCCCGAAAGGTGAGCCGCGATATCACTGAACCGGATCTGACGATGTCGGTAAAACCGGCGGATATTTCGGAAGAAACCAAGCGGATCTTGAACATTATTGGAAAGAACGCCCAGCTATTTGACTTGAAAGTGGATCCGGATCGTGCAGGCATGATCAAGGTATGGGTCGAACACTTCGAACGCGGCGAGCAACAAGAAAATGTGATTGACTACAGCTCAAGTGTTATTGTGCACAATGATCCGGAGGAATCCGGAAATCTTCATCATGAACAACTGCTGTTCATCCTCTCAGAAAACAATGACGAACCGAACAAGGAAAGACGGTTGTCCATCACTTCCGCATTAATCGATGAAGGGGGGTCCGGCAGCACCGCAGCGGATATGCGTCTCCCGCTTCTCACAGGAAGTCAATTGACATGGATCAATTCCGCGGAAATGGAACTGCATCTCAATCAACCCGTAACGCTCGGCTCGATTATCGAGACGGACAGTCAATCGATCCGATCTGACATAAGGTTGTTCCAGCAATACGACGAGACCGGCGAATTGCCGGAAGAACTGAGACAGCACGACCGGGTCATCCTGTTTCAGATGATGCTTCAGGGCAATGAATGATTCTTGCCCAAGAACGCATGTCCTTGACTTCGGTATGGAGGCATTAGTGGTGGCAACCATCGCTGAAGTTTCCAGAAACTTGGGCAGATTGATCGATTCATTTCCAACCTGATGTCTTACTCAGAGGATGTTCTTTGCACTCCGATAGAGGAGGGGAAATGGTCGGTTCAGGATATCATCAGTCATATTATGGGTTGGGACAAGACCCTCATGAAAAAGCTTGATCATTTTATCCATAAAGGAGAGGCAATCCTTCAAGAGCATCATGATGTCCGCGCTTTTAATGAGGCATCCGTCGCATACGGCAGAACAAGGAAACCACACGATTTGCTTCGGGAAGCCGCTTCTCAACGCAAGCAATTAATATTTAAAACTCAATCAGGTTTCTGAAGAAGCGTTTACCAAGCATATCCATGGCAGTCCTTATACATTGGAACTCAACTTTCGCAGTATGAAATGGGCAAACAAGCCTTGATGTAGCTGGGTAAAGCG
>NZ_CAJRAY010000097.1 GCF_907165215.1 Thermobacillus xylanilyticus
GCGCGGCCGGTCACCGCGGCCGCCAGCCCGGCGGGCAGCGCCCACGCCGCGAGCCCGCAGCCCGCGCGCAGCGCGGCCCGCACGCACAAGAGGCCGGCCCCGGCCATGCGCGGCGATCCCGCCGCGACGAGGACGCGGCCGTAGGTGCCCTTGTGCGTGTCCGCGCGCCTCGGCCGCGCCGGGTCGACGCCGAGCCGGCTGCGCACGGCAGCCTCGTCGAGGCGATACACGCGGACGCCGTGCGCGTCCGCCAGCCGGGCGGGGATGCCGATCGGCGCCACCGTGACGGCGCCTGCGTACTCCGCGCCCGGATAAAGCGCGAGCCCGCGCTTCATGAACGCGAGCGCGACCGTGCGGGCGGCGCGGATGCAGGGCTCGTGCACGGCGCCGGTGTCGGCGTCGAGCCCGCTCGGGATGTCCGCCGCCACGATCGGCAGCCGGCTCGCGTTCGCCTCGCGTATCAAGGACGCGTACGGCTCGCGCGGCGCGCCGCGCGAGCCCGTCCCGAGCAGCGCGTCGATGACGCCGTCGAAGCTGCCCCAATCGACGGCGCCCGGCGCGTAGACGGACGCCGGAATGCCGAGCCTCGCGGCCGCGTCGCGCTGCAGGGCGGCGTCGCCGGTCAGCCGCTCGGGCGGCTCGGCGTACAGAATCGACGCTTCCGCGTCCATCTCGAGCAGATGGCGCGCCGCGGCGATGCCGTCGCCGCCGTTGTTGCCCTTGCCAGCGAGCACGAGCCATCGCAGCGGCCGGCCGTGCGGCGCCCCACCGTTGCCGGCAACCTTGCCTCCGCCCGCGCCGCTTCCACCGGCAGCACTCCCGGCTCCGCCCGCAGCCGCACTGCCGCCCGCGGCCAGGCCGCCCCGGCCATCCGCAGCTCCGTACCATTCCGCTCCCAGCGCCATCGCCGCTTCCGCCACCGCGCGGGCGGCGTTCTCCATCAGCACCGCCGCGGGCAAGCCGATCTGCTCGATGACATAGCGATCGAGCGCGCGCATTTCTTCAGCCGTGACGAGATGCATCGGGATGCTCCTTTCCGCAAGCAGCGATCATTTCCACCTTCGTCAGCTTGACTGTATCGCAGAAAACCGGTGGATGGCAAGATGACGATGTATGCTCCACCGGTGAAAGTTCCAACGAAACTGCATATCGTTATTTCTCCGCGAGCGGCATCAATCGAATTTCTGACGAAACGGAGCGTTCTGATTTGCACCGTCAGGGCGACCTTTGCCCCGATTTCAACTCAAACAACTCCGCAAGCGGCACGCCCAAACCTTCGAAGGTCACCGACCGCACCTCGTCATCCTTGCTGTAAACCACATAATCCGCGATGTCGCCTTGTCCGAAAACATAGACCGTAACGGTCCGGCTCTTCGGATCGACGACCCAATACTCTTTCACGCCGCACACCATGTACAGTTCCGTCTTCTTGGTGAGGTCTTTGCCGGACGTCGAAGTGGACAGCACTTCGACGACCAGCGCCGGCACGCCGTGGTACTTGCCCTGCTCGTCAATGTTCTCCCTGTCGCAGATGACCAGCAGATCGGGCTGCACGACGCAGATGTTGTCCTCCGCCTTCTTCAAGGTGACGTCGAACGGAGAGGTCAGCGGGACGCAGGGCTTGCCTTTGAACCATTGGCGAAACCTCGCAAGCAATTCGCTGACCGCCTCCTGATGCGCATACGACGGCGAGGCCAGATTGTACAACACGCCGTCGATCAGTTCGTACCGCTGCTCCGATTGCTCGACGAGATTCAAGTACTCCTCATAGGTCACCCATTCGCTCTTCGGGCGGTAAGAATACGCATGCTCGCGAACGACGGAGTCGGAAGGCTCGATCCGCACCAGTCTGGCCGCGTCCCGGCCGTTCTTCGTCACGATGATTTCTTCGCCCGCCTCGGCAAATTTCAGATAGCGGCCGAAGTTGTTCTGCAGTTCCGTGGAAGGCACCCGCATATCGACACCCCTCCGAATCGCCAATGTTTTTTATATGATACCCGGAAAATTAGCTAATATCAATATAGAATTAGCTAAGATCATTCTTGTCACCCCGCGTTGACACTCCGAAAACAAGTATGATATATAGAAATTGGCACTCTCGAGATCAGAGTGCTAACACCTTGCATTAAACGGCATTCCCGCACGGCACGCCATGGTTTCGGCTCTGGCGCCGAAGTCTTGCGGGAGGCTGTTTCATTTTTTTACACCATGATCGGAAAGGGGCCATGCGCATGGCGGTGAAACAGGAGTTTCAGGCCGAATCGAAAAGGCTGCTTGAGCTGATGATAGGTGCGATCTACACGCAGCGGGAGATCTTCCTCCGGGAGCTGATCTCCAACGCCAGCGACGCAATCGACAAGATCTACTACAAGGCGCTCACGGATGACAGCCTGACGTTCAACAAGGACGACTACTATATCAAAATCGTGCCGGACAAGGCGAACCGGACGCTGACGATCTCCGACACGGGCATCGGCATGACCGAGGAAGAGCTGGTGAACAACCTCGGCGTCATCGCGAAGAGCGGCTCGCTCGCGTTCAAGCAGCAGTTCGAGGCGAAGGACGGCCACAATATCATCGGCCAGTTCGGCGTCGGCTTCTACTCCGCGTTCATGGTCGCGGAGACGGTGACCGTCATCAGCCGGGCGCTCGGCAGCCACAAGGCGTTCAAGTGGGAATCGTCCGGCGCGGACGGCTTCACGGTCGAGCCCTGGGAGAAAGACACGGTCGGCACCGACATCATCCTGAAAATCAAGGCGAACACCGAAGAGGACAACTACGACGAGTTCCTTGAAGAGTACCGGCTGCGGCAAATCATCAAAAAGTATTCCGACTTCATCCGCTATCCGATCAAGATGGACGTCACCCGCACGCGGAAGAAGGAAGGCACGGAGAACGAATACGAGGAATACAAGACCGAAGAGACGATCAACAGCATGGTGCCGATCTGGCGCCGGAACAAGAGCGAGCTCAAGGCCGAGGACTACGAGAACTTCTATTACGAGAAACGTTACGGCTTCGACAAACCGCTCACGTATCTGCACATCAGCGCGGACGGCGCCGTCGTCTACAACGCGATTCTGTTCATTCCGGAGCAGGCGCCCTTCGACTATTATACGAAGGAATACGAGAAAGGCCTTGAGCTGTACTCGAGCGGCGTGCTCATCATGAACAAGTGCCCGGATCTGCTGCCCGACCATTTCAGCTTCGTCAAGGGGATGGTCGAGTCCGAGGATCTGTCGCTGAACATTTCCAGGGAAATGCTCCAGCATGACCGCCAGCTCAAGCAGATCGCGAAGAATATCCGGAACCGGATCAAGAGCCATCTGCTGTCTCTGCTGAAGGACGACCGGGAGAAATATGAGAAGTTCTTCGCCGCGTTCGGCCGCCAGCTCAAATTCGGCGTCTACAACGAATTCGGCGCGAACCGGGAAGACCTGCAGGATCTGCTGATGTTCCGCTCGTCGAAGGAGAAGAAGCTCGTCACGCTGGATGAATATGTGTCGCGCATGCCCGAGGATCAGAAATACATCTACTATGCGACGGGCGAATCGGTCGAGCGGATCGACAAGCTGCCGCAGGCCGAGCTCGTGCTGGGCAAAGGATACGAGCTGCTGTACCTGACGGAAGACATCGACGAGTTCGCGGTCAAGGTGCTTCAGAAATACAAGGACAAGGAGTTCCGCTCCATCTCCGGCGGCGATCTCGGCATCGAGCCGGATGAACAGGACAAGCCGTCCGACGCGGAAGCGAAGGAGCAGCAGGAGCTGTTCAAGGCGATGAAGGAAGTGCTTGGCGACAAGGTGAAGGACGTCCGGGCGTCGAAGCGGCTGAAGTCCCATCCGGTCTGCCTGACCGCGGAAGGCGAGCTGTCGATCGAGATGGAGAAGGTGCTGCGCCAGACGCCGCACGGCAAGGACGTGCGGGCGGACAAGGTGCTCGAGATCAACACAGGCCACAACGTGTACGAGTCGCTGAAGCGCGCCCATGCCGCCGGCGGCGATTCGCTGCGGCGCTACACGAATCTGCTGTACAACCAGGCGCTTCTGATTGAGGGCTTGCCGGTTGAAGATCCGGTCGCCTTCGCGAACGACATCTGCGAACTGATGGTGTGAAGCGGATGGCGGTCTGCTGCGCATCGTGCGCACGCAAATGATGTTCCCGAACGCCCGCGCCCGTGATATATTAGCTTTGTTGCATTACGACATTAGCGGGGAGCGGGCGGATGGAACGGTTGTTCATGAAAGGCATGACCTGGGGATGGGGAGGAAAGCGCGGCGATTACCGGACGGAAGAGGCGGCCGATTCGCTGCGGAAGCTGAAGGAACACGGCTGCGACTGGGTGGCGCTGTCGTTCTGGACCTGGCAGGAGAATGTGCATGCGACGCAGATCACGTTCGACTACGGCTACACGGTGACCGACCGCGACATCGCGCACGCCGTGGGCGAGGCGAAGAAGCTCGGCCTGAAGGTGCTGCTGAAACCGGTCGTCAACTCGAGGGACCGCATCTGGCGCGCGCATATCGGGTTTCCGCACACGCCGGAAGCGGCCGTGTATTGGGACCGATGGTTCGAATCCTACACGAATTTTCTGGTTCACTATGCGGAACTCGCGGAAGAGCTCGGCTGCGACGTGTTCTGCGTCGGCTGCGAGATGATCGGCACCGAGCCGCAGACGGAGCGATGGATGAAGACGATCGCCCGCGTGCGCGAAGTGTACAGCGGGCCCCTCATCTATAACGCGAATCACGGCAAGGAAGAAGGCGTCGAGTGGTTTGACCAGGTCGACCTGATCGGCACGAGCGCCTACTACCCGGTCGGCGGTCCGGGCGCAACGGAAGCGGACATGATCGGGAAGTGGCTGCCGGTGCGCGACAAGATGGAGCGGCTGCACCGGAAGTTCGGCAAGCCCGTCGTGTTCGTCGAGATCGGCTGCCGGAGCGCGCGCGGCTGCTCGGCGATGCCCTGGGATTTCATGCACCGGGATTTGCCGTTCGACGAGGACGAGCAGGCGAATTTTTACAGCTCGGCGCTCAAGGTGTTCAGCGATCAGCCGTGGTTCTCCGGATTTTTCTGGTGGGACTGGAGCGTGCGCCTGTATCCGACCCACGAAGCGAAGCGCAATGTCGGGTTCGACATCTACGGCAAGCGGGCGGGTCAGGTGCTTGCGGAGTGGTACAAGTCGCGTTGACCCGACCGCCGGGTGAAGCGGCCGATGCGCTGCAGACGGGAGACGATTCTCCCGTTTTTTTCTTTGCGTTTTTCAGCCGAAATATCAAATGGCTGACTATTTCGATCAATCCGGCTGTGATACGATAGAGCTTGTGTGCGTCAAGGTTCGTCAGCTTTCGGGAGGCCTTTTGGACATGTTTCGCATTTCGCTATTCATGTTTATCGTATTCGGCATGTTCGGCGTCGTCAGCTTCTATCTGACGCCTTATCTTTTGCACAAGGGGTTCGAAGCGGGCCAGATCGGCACGATCATGGCCGTCGGCGCCCTGGTCTCGATCGTCTCGCAGCCTTTCTGGGGATATATCAGCGACAAAAAGAAAACGGTCAAACGCATCCTGTTCCTGCTGCTCATCAGTTGTCTGATCGCCAGCACCGGTCTGTTCGCCATGGAGCATCTGCTGCTCATCATCGTGATGTACGCGTGCTACATGTTCTTCAGCAGCCCGATCGGGCCGCTCGCCGAAGCGCTCAGCCTCTCCTACGCGCAGGAACATCGCCGGGAGTTCGGGCGCATGCGCGTCTGGGGCGAAATCGGCGTCGGCGTATCGGCGCTTTCGGTCGGGTATCTCGTCAAAGCGGTCGGCATCGACAAGCTGTGGATCATTTTTCTGTCGTGCGGTGCCATTGCCGTCATGGCGGCGCTGCAACTTCGCGAATCGAAGGTGACGCCGGCACCGGTCGATCTGAAGGCGCTTGGCAAGCTGTTCATGCAGCGGCGTCTGTTGTGGCTGCTGCTCATCGTGCTCATCGTCGGCATTCCGCACAGGATGAACGATTCCATGCTGTCGCTTTACCTGAAGGAGCTTGAGGCGCCGGAATCGATCATCGGCATCGCGTGGTTCTTCGGCACGATGAGCACCATACCGGCCATGATGTTCGCGGGCCGGCTGTTCCGCAGATGGAACGCCATCGGCATCATGACCATCGCGGCGGTCGTCTATTCAATCCGCTGGTTCATCTACAGCGCGACGGACAGCGCGGCCGTCCTGATCGCCGCCCAGGTGCTGCACGGCGCGACGTTCCCGCTGTTCTTCCTGGCGACCATTCATTATATGATGACGATTGTGCCCGCCGAGCTGCGGGCGACCGGACAGTCGGCGTTCGCGGTCACCTTCGCCGGTCTGGGCGGCCTTGTCGGCAACGCCGCCGGCGGCTACGCCATCCAGCTGTTCGGCGCGGGCCACGCATACGCCATCGGCGGCGCGCTGGCGCTGATCGGAGCGGCCGCGCTGGTCGGCACCTATCTCTACAATCGGCGGTTGTAGTCCGAAGCGGTCGGAACCGGGGCAGCCGGGAAACCGCCCGCTCCGGCCGCGGCCGCCGACTTTTATTCTATTTCTATCGGAATGATGGCGGAATTTGGAGGCGGACTGCTATAATAGAGCTATCATTTTGTCGACTGATGGCGGGGTGTCCATGATCAGAGTGTTTCTTGTTGCGGCGGCCTGCTGCCTTGCAGCCGTTCTCGGGCTGCCGGCGGATGCGGCGCCTGGCGCGGAATCTCCGGCATCGGCAAACTCCGCGTCCGCGGCGGTATCCCGTTACACGGTGACGGCGGATATTCTCAACGTGCGCGGCGAGCCGTCGCTCACCGCGCCGGTGATCGGCAAGCTCAAGCAGGGCGCGGTGGTGGAGAAGCTTGAAGAATCGGGCGAATGGTTCCGGGTCCGGGCGGGCGAACTGACCGGATGGGCGCATTCGGACTATCTGCAGCCGGCGGATGACGGCACCGTCACCGGGCCGGATGAGGACGGGTTGACGGACGCCGCGCCGCCCCCGTCCAATCCGAAGGCGATCGGCCGGGGCATCCGCGGCACAGCGTCCCGGAAGCCGGTGGAGACCGAGACGGCGGATAACGCCGTGCGCACCGGCCATGTGCTGGGCGATGCCGTGCGGGTCCGGACGGGGCCGGGGACCGACTACGAGATCGAAGGCCATCTGAACCGGGGCGACCGGGTGTCGGTGATCGCGAGCGAAGGCGAGTGGTACCGCATCGAGACGGAGAGCGGACTGGCCGGCTGGATCGCGGCCGCCTACATCGGATTTCGGACGGACGGTGAGCCGGCCGGCGATGCGCTGCGGGGACGGGTCATCGTCGTCGATCCCGGACACGGGGGGAACGATTCCGGCACGATCGGCACCACCTACGGTACATACGAGAAGACGCTGAACCTGTCCACCGCGCTTCTGCTGAAGCGGGAGCTGGAGCTTCGCGGCGCCGTTGTCGTCATGACGCGGGCGGCGGACGAAGAGAAGCCGTCCCTGCAGGAGCGGGTCGAGATCGCCGCACGGTCCGGCGGCGATGCGTTCGTCAGCATCCACTACAACTCGGCCGAGACGAAGGCTTCGGGCATTCTGACATTCTACTACAGCGCCGGGAAGGACAAGCCGCTGGCCGCCGCGATCGAGCATCGGCTGGCCGAAGGCGGGCTCGGTCTCGACAGCAACGGCATCTCGTTCGGCAATTTCCATGTCGTGCGCGAGAACAGCCTGCCGGCCGTGCTTCTCGAGCTCGGTTTTCTGACGAATGAGCGGGACGAAGGGCTGGCGCGGACGGAAAGCTACCAGCTCGCGGCGGCGCGGGCGATTGCGCAGGGGCTGGAGGATTACTTCGCATCGCAAGAGGAGAGGTCATGAAGACACGGTATGAAATGCCGCGCTACATGGAGCGGTTCCGGTGCATCGGGCCGGCCTGCGAAGACACATGCTGCGCGTGGTGGGGCATCAGTGTCGACCGGCGGGCGTATGACCGGTATCGGGCCATCGAGGACGAGCATGAGCGCCGGCGCATTCTGTCGAAGCTCAATTTGAAGACGGAAGGCACCGACCGCGATTACGCGTCGTTCGAGCTGAATCCCGCAACCGGCCATTGCGCCATGCTCGGGGACGACGGACTGTGCACGATCCAGGCGAAGCACGGCGAAGCGATGCTCAGCGCGACCTGCGCCACTTATCCGCGCAAGGTGAACGCCGAAGGCGGCACGCTCGAAATTTCGGCGGCGCTCTCCTGCCCGGAAGCGGCCCGGCTTGCGCTGCTCCATGAAGACGCCTGCGAATTCGTCACCTCGGACGACGTGCACACGCCGAACCTGAGCGTGAACCGTCCGCCGTCCACGGCGCGGCATATGCCGCATGCGGCGGTGATCCGCGGCGCGATCATCCGCATGCTGAAAATGCGGCGCTACGCCTTCCCGCATCGGCTCATCCTGCTCGGCCTCATGTGCGAGGAGCTGGATCGCCTCGCCGCGGTCGGCGATCCGGAGGCGATTCCGGCGTTCCTTGCCGATTTCGAAGCCGAGGCGGCGGGCGGGCTCGCCGACAACCCGGATCTGCGTGAGTACGCCGCCTTCCCGCGCGACACGGCGTTCCAGATCCGGATGTTGAACGGCTATCTGATGCGCCGGCTGGAAGGGACGATCTGGAACCGCCGCTACGAACGGTGCGTCGCCGAGTATGTGCGCGGCATGACGCAGCGCAGCGAAGCCGCGGATCAGGTCGTCCGTCATTACGAGGAGACGTTCGCCGCGCATGTGGCGCCGTTCATCGCGCGCTACGGCCATTTCTTCGAGAATTATGCGGTCAATCAGGTGTACGGCACGTTTCTGCCGGGTCTGAGGAGCGGTCAGCGCATCGGCACGCTGTACCGGACGCTTGCCGTCGATTTCGCGATGATCAAGCTGCATCTGACCGGCATCGCCGCGCATCGCGGGGAGCTGACGCCGGAGACGGCCGTCGAACTGGTCCAATGCTACACGAAGAACTATGAATTCGTCTCCAGCTACCGCGTCGATTTCCTGCTCGAGCTGGCGGCCGAGGGCCGCGATTCGTTCGAGGACATTGTGCTGCTGATTACGAACTGACGAACAGGGCTGCGTTCCGAATGCCGCGATGGCCGCGCATCCGGATTGCAGCCCTGCTGTCATGTTGCGGGGATTTCAGCGCATGATGCGGATCGGATCAGCCGGGTAGGCGATGGCTTCGGGCGGTTTCGGCTCGGGATAGCGGAGCGTACCGCGTTCGGCCAGCGTATCCGTCGCGCTTGCTTTCAGCATCGCATCGGACAGGGTGTACAGCGTATCGCCGGCGTACAGAATCCGCCGCACCGCTTTCGTATAGTCGTATCCGTATTGCCCGGATTTCAGCAGATCTTGTTCGGACAGATGCGTGATCCGTCCCTTGAGCCTGAACCCGTTCTCCGGATCGATCTGATAGACATAGGCGCCCTGCCAGGTGAATTCGCCGTGCGGCGGGATGTCGTAGCCGTCCCGCTGCGCCCCCTCTTTCACCTCCGCCAGATCGACCGGGAACGCCATCAGCCCTCTTTCGCGGTCGAACAGCAGCGCTTTGTGGTCTTGCAGCACCTCCGAGTGGGTGCCGCGGTCGCCGATCACTTCCTTGAACTTCTCGATCGGCTTCGACACGTCGGTCACATCGAACAGCGACAGCTTCATCCCGAGATAGTAGGCGGTCGGTTCGCCGCGGCCGTCGCGCGGCGCAATCTCGATCGTCTCCTTGCCGAACCCGATCAGATGGTTTTCGTCATAGGGGTGGAGATAGTCGCTGTAGCCCGGGATTTTCAACTGGCCGAGCACAGCCGGCTGCTTCGGATCGGACAGATCGATCGCGAACAGCGGGTCGACGTTGCGGAACGTGACCATGTATGCGCGGCTGCCCATGAAGCGCACGGAATAGATGCGTTCGCCCGGCGCGAGATCCTCGAGGCGGCCGACCGTCCTCAGCCATTCGTCGAGCACATACAGATTGTTCTTCGAAATATTATCGCCTTCCGCCCACATATGGCCCGAAGTCGTCGCGATCCGGAAATGGCCGCCGTATTCGTCCATGGAGAACTGGTTCAGCACATGACCGGGCACGCTGCCCTGGCCGGCATAGATTGCGGAGCCGCCGTCCAGCCGGAATTTGTACAGATCCGTCTGCAGTTTCGGCTGAACGGACCGGTTCGGGGCGCCGGAGCTATCCGTCGGCCAGTCGTGCTTCGCAACCGCAATGTACAGATTCTCCGCCGATGCGTAGACCGTGCCGGCGGAACCGAGATAGGCCGATACCTGCATGGGCGCGCCGGAATCGTCCAGATCGACCGCGCCGATGAGCAGCGTGCCGCTCTCCGGCGAGTCCGGGAAATAGTGAATCCGGTTCAGCGGAATGCTCTTCGGTTCATCCGAACCGGCGGTGTCCCGCCATACCGGTTCGAAGTCCTGCGGCCGCAGTTCCGTCTCGGGATCAAGAAGCGGATAGACAGGGTTGTACTTGTTCGCCACCAGATATAATGCGCTGCCGACCATGCGGGAGGTGACATAGCGGCCCTCGATTTCCAGTTCACGCACCAGGAGGGGCGCGCCGCTGCCATCCAGCTCATAGACCCTGGCCGCGGTGAACGACAGATCCTGAATCGGCGGCCAGATCATGATCTCCTTGGATTTCGCGTCGAGATCCCGCTGCGTTTCGTAGGCCGGGTCCGACTGCGCCTCGTTCTGCCGGTACGCCGTTCCGATGACGACCAGCCTGCCGCCGGAGACATACAGCTCCTGCGGACGGAACCGGTGCTTGTCGTCGGCGTAGTCCAGTACGGCGGCCAGCCGCGGCAATTCGGGATTCCGGATATCGGCGATCAGGACGCGGCCCCCGCTGAGCTGATAGATGAACCGGCCGTCCGTTTTCGCCCAATCCGCCTCATCGACGCCTTCAACCTGCACATTCGTCTTCGAATAGTCGGCACCCGCATAGCCGGCACCCGCGGACGGGGATGCGCCGCTTGAGGCATCGGCGGAGCCTTTTTGATCGACTACGGCCGCGATTCTTGCATCCCCGAGCACGGCCATCGCCGTGGGAAACCGGATAATCGACGTCCCGGCCTCCGCCAGCAGTTCGCGCAGCTTCTCCAGCGAACCGACGACCGGCAGCTCGGGTGTGCGCCCGATGTGCGCGGTATTCGAGCCGGCTTCCCAGACGACGGATTCGCCGAACGCTTCGGCGACGGCGCGCAGCGGCGCCATCGCGGTGCCGCTGCGCCATGCCGGCGCCGCGGGCAGTTCCGTTTCGACGCCGTTCACGATCATGATCTTCGATCCGATCGTCAGTTCCGCCGTCCGGTCGCCTTTGACGAGCATGATGCTGCGCTTTCCGTTCAGCTCCATCCGGACGTCGACGTCCGCGCCCAGCAGTTCCGCGACCGGCCCGACCGGTGCCAGGAGAATGCCGTCCGAGAAGACCGGCGCGGGGTCGAGTTTGAGCGGCACGCCGCCCGCCATGACGCGGAGCGCGGGCCGATCCGGCGGATCGGCCGGTTGGCCGATGGCATGCGGCACCGCGGTCAAGGTCAGTGCAAGCGCTGCCACTATCGCCGGAAGAACGTTGCGTCTTCTGTTCATTTGCCGTTCACCCATCCTTCCCGAATACGAAATGACTCCCCGTTGCGGCAAGTGTTGTTTGTCTATACGGACGCAAGCAAAACCGGAAATGTTGCAGAAATTTGGCAGCATCGGTCCGCACAGGACGCCGGAATGAAGGGAAAACGGCCTTTAATCGCAGATCTCCGTTTGCAATAAGTCTTGTTCCACCGGCGATTCTGACGGATAATAAAAGACAAAGCGCAGGATCGAAGGAGGTGCAGGGGCTTGAATGCGAACGTAACCTACGCCGCGAAGCCGCAGGACCGGCCGTACACATCGTCACGTTCCAGCAGGCGCAGGCGGCTTCTCCGTTCCCTCAAGCGACTGATCCGGCATCCCCGTCCGGCCTTCGCCGAACGCAGGCTGCCGGGCCGATCCTGATGCTGCGGCGCCGTTCAAACGGCGGATCATGGAAGGCAGCATGCGCCAAAATCGGTTATACTGAAGAAGACGGGACGTACGAATCCCGCCATATCCAATAATATTCGCAGCTTCTCCGCACCAGCGTTCCCGAGACTCACAAGGCGGTGGTAGTCCGATGACACGAGTACCGCGCAAGCCGCTGCAAGATGAGCTTGTGTTCCAGAACGTTTCCGAGTGCGGCTTGTCCCTCGACGACGTGCAGGCGCGCATTCTGTCCTTCATGGCGAAAGATCCGAAGGCGGTGTATCATTTCATCGTCGGCACGGACAGCCAGGTTTACCGCGGAAGCACGAAGTTCGTAACCGGCATCATCATTCGCCGGGTCGGTCGCGGGGCGTGGGCATGCTATCGCCAGACGATCGTGCCGCGCGAACTGCGTTCGCTGAAGGAGAAGCTCTCTTACGAGACGACGCTGTCGCAGGAAGTGGCAAGTTATTTCATGGGGGATGCGCTGCGGAAAATGGAGGAAATCGTGCTCCCCTACATCTACAAGGGAGCCGCGCTTGAGCATTTCATCGACATCGACGCCGGGACGCACCCGACGCTCAACAAGACTTCGCGCTATGTGAAGGAAATGATTGACCGCGTCGAAGCGATGGGTGTCTATGCGGCGCGGGTGAAGCCCGAATCCTACGCGGCATCGTCGTATGCGAACCGCTACACGAAGAAGAGCGTGTGACGAGCGGGCCGTGCGGGAAGCCGCGGCGGCGGCTTGGTCCCGCCATGAACAACTCAGGACCGGATGCGCCTGCGGGCGCTACCGGTCCTGACTTGTTTCGTCCGCTGTCCGAACGGCGCCGTTCAGCAGATCGGTGCCGTGAAACTCGTCGGGCGGAGAGACCGGATCGACCGGGCTGCCGGCCGCGACGGCGTCGGCGTCCGGCACGTCGGGGAACGGACCGTCATTCGTGACGGCATCCGTCTCCGGCTTCGATCGGCCGCGGGATGAGGAAATTCGCCGGGCTTCCCCCGGTTCCTCCGCGAACTCGCCGTCCGGATCGCCGAACGCGTCGAGAATGTCGAACACTTCGGCTTCAGGGAACATGCTGAGCAGCTTCCGTTCCGGATCAGGCGCGTGCCTGTCCTCCGATCGCCGCATAGGGCCATCGCCTCCGGTTGCGATGCAATCGAGCTGTCTCCGGGAAAGCAGAGACCCGATTAGTATCGACCGGAAATCATGGCGTTATGCGGCCGGAAAGGATTTCATCAGCCGGTGCGCTTCTCCTGGCGCTGCTGCTCCTGCGCGCGGGCTTGTTCCTGCCGCTTCTCTCCGTCCGGCTTCTGGGCGGATTTTTTCTCTCCGTTGCGGCCTTGCTCGTCCCGGCCTTGCTCGGATGCCGCGCCGGCAGCGGGCATCATCCGGCTGGTGCCCTCGTAACGGGCGCCTTCGTTGATCTCGAGCAGGGCGGTCAGAATATCGCCGGTCAGCGTGCCTTTCGGCTTGATCGTCAGTTTCTCGGTGGCTTGCACGTTTCCCTTCACGGTTCCGGCAATGACGATGTTGCGCGCCGTGATGTCCGCTTCGACGACGCCCGTGTCGCCGATCGAGACATCGCCTTTGCTGTTCACGCTGCCGGTCACGCGGCCTTCGATGCGAATGCTGCCGTCCGACTCAAGCCGGCCTTCGAACGCGCTGCCCGGCCCGATATAGGTGTCCGTCGCGGCGGCATCGGACCTGGACTTGCCTGGTTTGAACATTACGACTTCTCCTCCTTGAACAGCTGCAGGTAAGGCAGCGGATCGACGGCCTGGCCGTCTTTCCAGATTTCGAAATGCAGATGCGGACCGGTGCTCCGTCCGGACGAGCCGAGCAGGCCGATTTTCTCGCCCTGTTCGACCTTCTGGCCGGCGCTGGCCAGCCGTTTGCGCAAATGCATATAAACGCTCTTATAACCCGATTCATGCTCGATGATGATATAATGGCCGCGCGATCGGTTATAGTCCGATTCAATTACGGTGCCTCCGCCGGCGGCGTAGACCGGTTCGCCGGAATTTCCGCCAAGATCGATGCCGCTGTGCTGTGCAAGCCGCCGCGTGAACGGATCGGACCGAAGACCGAATTCGGACGTGAGGCGGGTACTGTCCGTCGGCCATGCGATCGGCAGCATCCGCAGCTTGTCCAGCACGCGGTCCGCCTCTTCCTTCTTCGCGGCCAGGCGGGCGCGCAGCAGCTCCGCTTCATCTTTCAATGAAGTCATCAGGCTGACGCTTCCGTAGCCTTCGGTTTCCGTCAGGCCGTCCTCGTCGACGGGATGGTTCTCGCCGCCCACACCGACGTCATAAGAGAGCGGCGTGACGGCCGTTTTCCTGCCGGCGGATGTAGAAGCAAGGCCGTTCGTCTCGCCCGGCAGCGCGATCTCCACGATGGCCTCAATCTCCGCTTCCAGCTTGTCGAGTTCTTCGAGCTTCTGCCTTACGGCGCCGGCTTCCTCGGTCAGCCGAAGCACTTCGGACTTGAGCAGGGCGATCGACTGTTCGCGGTCTGCGAGCGATGCTTCATATGCGTCAGCGGCTTCCGCCAGTTCTTTATGCAGCGCCTGAATGCGGAGCGCATCTGCCGAACGCAGTGCCAGCAAAATGATGGCGCTTGCAACCAGCAAGCCGAAAACGGCTCCGGCAAGCAGGAATGGCACAATCGTCAGACGCACTCTGCTGCTGGCGTCGGAATCTTCGGGGATGATGAGCAGGGTGTATCGTCTGCGAAACCATCCAGGCAGCAGTCTCATGATTCACCTCCGACAATGGCTCAGACAGAATGTTAGCATTCGACACCGGCGCGGAGATTCCTTCTTTTGCAGGAAAATAGTCCTAAGATGCGCCATGCTGTTTTTTCTTCCCGAATTTTGCTCAAGCGTGTCCTGTTTTTGGTCAAAGCCGTCCTATATGCCCCGCGTCGAAATGCGGTATAATGGGCGGGGTAAACTCATGCTGCGGCAAGGAGGGACTGACGCATGGAAATGCGCCGCTACGGCAATACCGATATGACGGTCAGCGTACTGGGGTTCGGAGGTGCGGAGATCGGATTCAGGGGCGCTTCGGTGTCCGAGGTTGAACGACTACTCGGAAGCGCGCTGGATGCGGGCCTCAACGTCATCGATACGGCCGAATGCTACAAGACGAGCGAGGAATTGATCGGACAGGCCGTCTCGCACCGCCGGAGCGACTACTACCTGTTCACGAAATGCGGCCATACCGCCGGCCTGCCGGGCGAGCATTGGCAGCCGGAGGTGCTTGAGGCAAGCATTGACCGCAGCCTGAAGCGGCTCAAGACCGACTATGTCGATCTGATTCATCTGCACAGCTGCAGTCTCGAAGTGCTGAAGCAAGGCGACGTCATCGAAGTGCTCCGGCGGGCCAAGGAAAAGGGAAAAACCCGCTACATCGGATACAGCGGCGACTCCGACGCGGCGCTTTACGCCGTGCAGACCGGCGTGTTCGATTCGCTCATGACATCGGTGAACATCGCGGACCAGGAAGCCATCGACCTGACGCTTCCCGAAGCGCAGAAGCGGGGGATGGGCGTGATCGTGAAGCGGCCGGTTGCGAATGTCGCCTGGCGGACGGGCCAGCGGCCGGAGGACCCGTATGCGGTGCCTTATTGGGAGCGGCTTCAGGTGCTGGACTATGATTTTCTGAAAGGCGATTTCGACGAATCGGTCGGGATCGCGCTCCGGTTCGCGCTGTCGATTCCGGGCGTGCATACGGCGATCGTCGGCACGTCGAACCCGGACCGTTGGGCGCAGAACGCGAAGCTGCTCGAGAAGGGACCGCTGCCCGCCGAGCAGGTCGAAGCGATCCGGCGCGTCTGGCGGGAGCGCGCGGGCAAGGACTGGATCGGATTGGAGTAAGCGAAAAAGCCGGGCGTGCCCGGCTTTTCACGTATAGACGGATCCTGAAAGAATTCTCATAATCGCTTCCCGATGCGGGTTGGCGCGAATGTGGAAGGACTTTCCGCTTACATTGCCATTTGCCGCCGTGCTAACCTCGTGTTCGAGGAGGAATTGCGATGCAGAGGAAATTTCGGGAAATTCGCCGCGGTTCGGCCGCGCTGCTCGCTGCCGGTGTGCTGCTGGCCGGCGCGCCGGGCGCCGCGGACGCCGCGACCGTCTACACGGCGGGCGACGACGACACGTTCTGGAAACTTTCGGGGAAGTTCGGCGTGCCGCTGGACAAGCTCATGGCGGCAAACAAGGACATCGACCCGCTGAACATCTACAAGGGATTGAAATTGATCATCCCGGATGCCGGGAACAAGAGCGCGGTCTCCGGTGCGGCAGCGGCGGCGTCTTCCGGAACAAACGCGGTTGCAAGGTCCGCCGCAACCGGTTCCGCTTCCGCGGCGGTCTCCACCTTCGCCGCAGGCAAAGCCGGAGAGACGCCGAAGACATACCGGAAAGCGATCCAGGTGAAAGCGACGGCCTATACGGCATCGGCCGAGGAGAACGGCAAGTGGGGAGCGGTGGATTACTTCGGCAATCCGCTGAGCCTCGGCACGGTCGCCGTCGATCCCGATGTCATTCCGCTCGGATCGAAGCTGTACATTACCGGCTATGACTATGACGGATTGCCGCAGGGCGGCATGTATGCGATCGCCAGGGATACCGGCGGCGCGATCAAGGGGAACCGAGTCGACATCTTCGTGCCGGACAGCCGCGCGAAGGCGATGAAGTTCGGCGTCCAGTATATTACGGTTTACGTTCTGTAGCCGCGCTGGCCGAGCAACTCGTCGAGCGTGTTCAGCCGGTAGCCTTGCTTTTTCAGCATGGCGATCAGCCGCGGCAGCGCGTTGATCGTGCCCGACAGATCCTGACCGCGGCCGCCGCCGGCATGCAGCAGAATGATGGCGCCGGGACGAAGCTGCTTCCGGACGATCGCGAGGATCGTCCGGCTGGGGGTATTGCGCCAGTCGACGGCGTCCACATTCCAGTTCACCACGATATATCCGCGCCGCGCCGTCCAGTCCGTCTGCTTCGGCGAGATTTCGCCGTACGGCGGCCGGATGAAGCGCGGCTTCCTGCCGGTGATCGCAAGCAGCGTCTGGTCGGTGCGCCGGATCTCCCGTTCGAACCCGGCCGCCGTCTTGTTCGTCAGCAGCGCGTGCGTATCGGAATGGTTGCCGATGAGGTGGCCTTCCCGCACGATCCGCCGGACAAGCTCCGGATGCGCCCGGGCGCGGCTGCCGACGATAAAGAATGTCGCCCGGACGCGGTGCCGGGCGAGAATATCGAGAATTTGCGGCGTGAATCGGGGATCGGGCGCATCATCGAACGTCAGCGCGGCGGCTTTGGCATGAACCGGTCCATGGGTGACGAACGCGCCCGGATGCCGCTGTTCGAGCGCGGCCCAGGAATAGCGCGCTTTCTTCATGCGACGTTTTTTCCGGACTTTCCGCCCGGGCTTTTCCGAAAACGCATGTCCGATGACGGCGTCCGATTCATGACGAACGGCTTCCCCGGACGGCAATGCCGCCGTCCGCTCCGCTGCGCCGGGTCCGTTTCCGTGCCCGGGTGCCGGCGAATGCACGGGCTGCGGCAGACCATTCACCACGACCGATGCCGCAAGCATGACGGACAATAATTTCGGAAGATGAATAGCGTTCAAAAGCGATCCCTCCGCAGCATGCTGCCATTAGCTTGCGGCGTAAACGCCGGATTCATGCAAGGCGGCTGCGGAGGGATCGGATAGCCTGTCAAATTTTGAAAATCTGGATCGTGCGCTGCAGTTTCAGCACCGTCTGCTGCATTTGCTCGGCTTCGTCGACAACCGACTGCACCGCGGCCATCTGTTCGTTCATGGACGCGGACACCTGCTCGGTGCCGGCAGCCGACTGCTGGGTGATGGCGGAGATATTCTGGATCGAAGCCGCGATCTTGCGCGCGCTCTCCAGCATGGCGTCGCTTTCGCGGGTGAAGGCTTCCATCTGATCCGAAATGAATTCCACGCTCTTCACAATTTCGTTGAAGATTTCGTTGGACTGGCGGATCAGCTCGTTCTGGTCGCGGACGATGCTCTCGTTCACCTTCATGTCGGCGATCGCGTTCTTGATTCCCTGTTCAATGCCGCGGACGAGGGTGAACACTTCCTTCGTCGACGCGCCGGCTTCTTCGGCGAGCTTGCGCACTTCTTGTGCGACGACGGCGAACCCGCGGCCGTGCTCGCCGGCGCGCGCCGCCTCGATCGAGGCGTTCAGGGAGAGCAGGTTCGTCTGATCCGCGATTTCCGAGATGGAGCGGGTAATCTTCGAAATGCCGTCCGCATGTTTCGCCAGTTCTTCGATCGTGCGGGAAACGGCTTCGGTCGCTTCCACATTGCGGCGCATGCCCTCGGTCTGATTCTCCACGGCCTGGCGGCCCTGACGGACCAGTTCCAGCGTATGGGCGGACCGTTCATTCATTTGCCGGGTCGAATCCGCGTAGTTGGCCACCTTGCTCTCAATCTCGCTGATCGACTCGCTCATCTGCGAGACGTCTTCCGAAATCTGGTTCGCGCCGGTGGCCAGTTCGCCCGCCGAGATGGTCACCTGCTCCATGACCGTTTTCAGCTGTTGGTTGCGTTCAAAAATGGTGCGGCTTGCATCGGAGACAAGCCTCGTGATCGACGACGTCTCGCGCAATATGTCGCGCAGCCGTTCGACCATGCTGTTGAAGGCCTGGGCGATGCTGGAAGCGCCCGTGTCTTCGTCGCCCGCAAGCCGGACGGTAAAGTCGCCTTTCGCGATCTGGTATGCGGCCGTGCGCATCTCGTCCATCGAACTTGAAAGCGTTCTCTCAAAAAGGATCGCAAGAGGATAAACAGCGGCACACAATACAACGATCAGCACAAGGGGCAGCAAAATTCCCTGGCCGCCGACCAGCGCTGCAATCAGCATGGCAAGAGAGAATGCAGCTGCAACCGCGTAGCAGGCGATTAGGCATTTCGTCCGTATGGATTGCTTCATTAACCAGCTCATGATGCAATGCTCCCTTACTTGTAGAATTATGCCATATTATAACACCGAAGCCGAATCTGGTCTATCATTGTCGAATAATTTGTGGGCAGGACTTTTGGAATGGGAAAACACGTTCAATATTGTCGCATAGTGCCAATTGATGTATAATTTAGGTTGTAATCCCTATGGAAGGGTTATCATAACCGGGAGGAAAGGAGGATAATGATGAAATTGGAGGACATGCCCCTCGCCAGGCAGATCGACCAGGTGTTCCGCCAGCTGGAGCCGGAGTTGACTGACGCGGTGGCGGGAACGGTAACGATCCAGATCCGCAACAACATGATCGGAAAATACGGCGTCCGCCATCACCCGATCGAATGCGTCAACGGCCGTTTCCTCGAGAACGAACGGGGACTCACGGTTCAGCAGGTGAACGAATTCCGGAGGATGGCCGTTGAATCGCTCCGGATGAAACGGAACTGGACCCACGGCGAGATCCTGTTCGATTTTGCCGTGCGGCGCAACCGGGAATGGACGGCGAGCGTGCAGTACGAATCGAACTACAATACGGCGAACTGGATGTTCCGCTACCAGCCGAAGCCGTCGGGATCCTCGAACCAATTGGCCTAGGCGGCAAGGCATGAAGGGGCAGCTGACCCATGAACAAAGAACGGGGTTTCCGCTGAAGATCGCCTGTCAAGCGGAGAACCCCGTTCCATCTTTCGTTTCCGGATTATCTTGCGAATCGGCCGGCAAGTTGTTCTTCCGCGATTTGCACCAGCCGGCGGGTGATATAACCGCCGATTGCCCCGGTGTCGCGCGTCGCCATGTAGCCGTAATACCCGTCCTGCGGGATTTGGATGCCGAGTTCTTGGGCAACTTCATATTTCAGCTGCTCAAGCGCGGCGCTTGCCTGAGGTACGACGAGCGTGTTGCTGCTCCGTTTGTTGGAAGGCATGTTGTTCACCTCCTTGGGCGGTCTTAGTATGGCTGCCCTGGGAGGAAATATACATAACCGGCACTTTTGCACTAATTCGTCAGTCTTCGGCCTGCCCCTTCATCTTGTAGCTGTGTTCGCGCTTGCGTTCGCGCTCCGCCTGCTCCTCGGCCAGCATTTTGTCAATGTCCTTTCTGAGCCGGTCGGAACATTTGGCGCACAGATGGCCCGTCCGGGAAGGACCGCCGCACAGATCGCAGACGTCGGTCAAATTCGGATGAGCAGTGCGATGTGCGGCAAAGTGTTTCAGGTCAACCTGCGGAACCTGTGCAATGAATGCGCCGAAATTCACGACCGCCGGTTCGAAGCGGTCGACCGGTATCTGATGAAGAACCGCCATGCGACGACCGAGCAGACGGCGGAAGAAGATGGAACGTGAAGGTCGAAATTTGTGCCCGCGGCCATCGCCGGCAGCCGCCTTGACTTTCGCATTGCAGCGGGTATAATGTTGCCAACGGCCATGACGGGAAAGAGTACGCCATGAACTGTCGATTGCAGAGAGCCGGTGGAAGGTGCAAACCGGCATCGCGGCTGGCGGAATGGGTCCCTGAGCCGGAAATCGGAAAGCGGCCGGATGCCGCCCATGGTTTCCCGGTTGCTCCCCGTTACGGAGCTGTGAGGCTTCGCCGTCCGCTTGTCCGGCATGCGGCGTCGAAGCGAATAAGGGTGGCACCACGGTCCCTCGTCCCTTGCGGCGGGGGATTTTTATATTCAGGTCAAGGGGGAGATACGCATGGCAAGGGTGCTGTCGGGCATCCAGCCGAGCGGTCAGCTCACGCTCGGGAACTACATCGGCGCAATCCAGAACTTCGTGAAGCTGCAGGATGAGCACGAATGCTTCTATATGGTGGTCGACCTGCACGCGGTCACCTTGCCGCAGGATCCGGCCGCGCTGCGCGAGCAGACGGAATCGGTGGCGGCGCTGTACCTTGCGGCGGGCGTCGATCCGTCGCGTTCGTCGATTTTCATCCAGTCGCATGTGCCGGCGCACGCCGAGCTTGGCTGGCTCATGACGACGCTCGCGTACATGGGCGAGCTCGAGCGGATGACCCAGTTCAAGGAGAAGGCGGCCGGCAGGGAATCCGTGCCCGCCGGGCTGTTCGTCTATCCGACGCTGATGGCCGCGGATATTCTCGTGTACAACGCCGATCTGGTTCCGGTGGGGGACGACCAGAAGCAGCATCTGGAGCTGACCCGCGACCTGGCGGATCGGTTCAACGGGCGCTACGGGGAAACGTTCAAGCTGCCCGAGCCGTACATGCCGAAGGTCGGCGCGCGCATCATGTCGCTCGATGACGCGTCGAAGAAGATGAGCAAGAGCAATCCGAATCCGAACAGCTACATTGCGCTGCTCGACGAGCCGGACGTCGTCCGGAAGAAAATTTCCCGCGCGGTTACCGACTCCGGCCGGGAAGTGAAATACGATCCCGCGAACAAGCCGGAAGTGAGCAACCTGATCAGCATCTTTGCGCATTGCGCCGGGCTGACGGTGGAAGAAGTCGAACGGCGGTTCGAAGGGCAGGGCTACGGTCCGTTCAAGAAAGAGCTGGCGGAATGCGTCGTGGCGGTGCTGGAGCCGCTGCAGGCGCGGTATCGGGAAATCCGCGGCTCCGGGGAGCTCGGCCGCGTGCTGAAGGAAGGCGCGGAACGGGCGGCGGAAATCGCGAACCGGACGGTCGCGCTGGCCAAAGAGCGGATGGGATTTCTGCCGCCGCGCTGACCGGATCGCCGGATGAAAAGGGCGGCGGCCGGCGGATCTCCGCCGGCCGCTCCGTCATTTGCGCTTGAGCGCTTTCGCCCGGTAGATGAATCCGGCTCCGATGACGACGAACGTCAGGATGAAGAACAGGGCGGCCAGCCACCCGTTGTGGCTGATGGCGACGCCCGTCGCCAGCATCAGAACGACGGCGGCGACAGCGAACAAGAGGGAAGCGGTTTTGGACATCTTCGTCTCTCCTTGGGCGGATTCGGGACTTGTGCATGGTCAAGCATAAGAAAACGGATGAGGTGCATAATAAGCTTGCAAGCTTGCATCAACACTACAGCTTAAGGGACGAAAGGAGACGACAACCATGGCAGGCCAAAACCGGAACAGCAACACGCTGGTCGTTCCGCAAGCCAGAGCGGCGCTGGAGCAAATCAAGTACGAAGCGGCTCAAGAGCTGGGCGTACAAATTCCCCAAGACGGCTACTACGGCAACATGGCGACGCGTGACGCCGGTTCGCTCGGTGGCTACATCACGAAGCGCCTCGTACAGATCGCTGAACAACAATTGGCGGGCTCCCGTCAATTCTGAAGCATATGAAGCTGCAGAAGCCCGGATGAATCCGGGCTTCTTGCCGTCTCCTCCGCCGGTTGCTATGCTTACCATTGTACCGGGTTCGTCCCGCGGATTCAACTTGATCGGCGGCTGGAGGGGAGTTCATGTATCGTTGTTTCGCGGAGTACCGGATTGCGGAGGAGAACCGGGAGCGTTATTTGGCCCTGATGGCATCCCTCAAGGTCTCGCATCCGGAGATGTATTTATATGAAGGAACGGATCAACCCGGCTTGTTCGTGGAGGTCTGGGAAGCCGGCACGAAGGAAGAAGCGGACGGCATCCGGGAGATGAGGCTGTCAAGCGAATCCCCCTGGTCTGCCGTGTCCCGCCTTGCTTCCGGCAATGTTCACGCCTGGGTGTTCAGATCTGTATAGTCCGTTTCCGTCTCGTTTTCGCGCGTCGTATTGAACGGCGTCTGCTGCGTGACGATGCCGCCCTGGAACGGGTATTCGTAGTTGATCGGCTCCTGGAACGTAATGTAGTCGAGGTTGACCATCAGCAGCAGGTACCGGGTGCCCGTCGACGGATCGCTCAGGATGAGATGGTCGCGCCCGGCCGCCTCGATGATGCCGCGGAACACTTTCGCGTTCCATTGGCTGTTGTTCTCGAATGTCATGTACACGGTCGCCAATTTGCCGCGGTTGAGCCGGAGAATGTTCTCGATGTAGGACTCTTCCTGCGGGACCGTGACGATGCTGCCGCCCGTCGGCGTAATGCCGGCTCCGCTCGGCACGGACGGAATGCCGCTTGCGGTCATGAACGGCGAGACGCCGGTCATGTCGGTCGGCATGCCCGGAAAGCCGCCTGTCGTCATGAACGGCGAAACACCGGTCATGTCGCTCGGCATGCCCGGAAAACCGCCTGTGGTCATGAACGGCGAAACGCCGGTCATATCGGTTGCGTAAGGCATCGCGGTATCGGGATAACCGGTCGGCCACCATCCGGACGGGGACTGCGTGCCCGGCATGCCGGATGCGTACGGCGTGCCAAGGCGGTTTTCGTCATACGATTGATTGGACATGTTCGCTTGGTTTCCTCCTTTATTTCATTTAGTAGACGCCGGGGCAATCGCTGCCTGACGGCGCATAGAAGCAGTGGCTTTTGAACCGTCCGCTGTGCGCCTGATTCCACCAGGTGGAAGGGCACTGACCCGTCGGACGGAAGAACCAGAGCGCGTTCGTCGCGGGATGCTGGCGTTCGCCGTTTACGGCGCGTTCCGCCAGCCGGATCTCCTTTTCGCGCGCCCTCTGGTAGAAATATCCTTTCGTCGTCGCTTCAAATCCGCCCGGGCGCTGGTAGACCATCTGCGGAATCGTGCGGATATTCCGAAAGTCGAGGCAGTTGCCCCGGACGCGGTTCACCCCGACATTGCCGACCATCAGCATGCCGAGCTCTCCTTCTCCTTCGGCTTCCGCGCGCATCAGACGCGCCAGCAGCTTGATGTCCTCGGAGTTGGCTTTGATGACGGCCATCCGGTTCATCATCACTTCCTTCCACGGCATATCGTGCCTTCGCATGGGCGAATGCTACATCATCCTATGGCGGCAAACGCCCAAGTGTTCCGCCCGGTTCCCGCGAAAGTGTCAAATTGTTGAACCCGCAGGCGCGATGATTGTCAACAGCCAAGCATTTACGGTATGATAGGTAACGATTCCATGGGCCGGGAGCGTCAGGCCGCTCCAATTATCGGCGCCTGAATTCGGGAGGCCCGACGTGCTGAAAGACTTGCTTAATCTGACGAAACCCGGGATCATTCGACTCAACCTGATCGCCGCATTCGGCGGTTTCTGGGTCGCATCGAAATGGGACATTGACTGGCTGCTCCTGATCTGGACGCTGCTCGGCACGACGCTGACGATCGCGTCGTCCTGCGTCCTCAACAACTATCTCGACCGCGATTGGGACATCAAGATGGAGCGCACGCGGAACCGGCCGCTGCCGTCCGGACGTCTGTCGCCGGCGTTCGTGCTCGCCTTCGGCATCGTGCTGGGTATCGCGGGCATCTCGATATTGTTCTTCCTGGTCGATCCATTGTGCGGCTGGCTCGGCCTTCTCGGCATGTTCGTCTATATCGTCGTCTATACGCTGTGGCTCAAGCGCCATTCGACCTGGAGCACATCGGTCGGCGGCGTATCGGGCGCCATGCCGCCCGTAATCGGGTATTGCGCCGTGACGGAGCAGATCGACGCGGGCGCATGGCTGCTGTTCGCGCTTCTGTTCCTGTGGCAGCCGCCGCATTTCTGGTCGCTGGGCATCCGCCGCGTCGAGGAATACCGGGCGGCCGGATTCCCGCTGCTGCCTGTCGTGAAGGGCGTCCGGCGGACGAAATGGCAGATGATCCCCTATGTCGTGCTGCTCATTCCGGCCGGCGTCCTGCTGTATGCGTTCGGGTACTCGGGGATCATTTTCCTCATCGTATCCGTGGTGTTCGGCGCGGTCTGGAGCTGGCATACGATCTCCGGCGTGCGCGCCCGGGACGACACCGTGTGGGCGAAACAGAATTTCATGTTGTCGGTGAATTACCTGATGGTCGTCTTCCTGGCGATGGTTGTCAATACGCAGGGCGACGGCGCCTGGCTGCCGTAATGATGCGAGAAGGGAGCGGTCTCCGTGGCATTCGTCAATCGTTACAAATTTCCGTTGGCCGTCGGCGTGCTCGTTCTGCTGATGGCAGGCTACTTGCTGTACACCTACGGACCCTGGAAGAAGGAAGAACTTCCGGTTATACTCGAAGTGCCGGATTTCACGCTGACGGATCTTGACGGGGAGCCGCTTTCCTTCTCCGAATCGGACGGCAAGATCCGGCTCGTCTATTTCTTCTTCGCGTCTTGTCCGGACGTCTGTCCTATTACGACGCGGGTCATGTCCTTCGTGCAGACCGAACTGCAGGAGCGGGGGCTCTTCGGGGACAAGGTGGAATTTCACTGGATCTCGATCGACCCGTACCGCGACACGCAGGAAGTGCTTGAGCAGTACGCCGACGGGTTCAAGGCGGATCGGTCGGGCTGGCATTTCCTGAGGGGAGAGGCCGAGGAAATCGTCAAGATCGCGAAGGGATTCAATCTTGGCGTGATCAATCCCGACCCCGACAATCTGGTGCATTCCGACATCATTTCGCTGGTGGATGAGCAGGGCCGATTGCGCAGTTACATCCGCGGCGGCGGCGACGAGACGCTGACGCCCGAGAAAGTGCTGGAAGAGATCGACAAGCTGCTCTGATCCTCGCATCCGACCGCGAAAGCCGGCCGCGCCTTACCGCACGGCCGCCGTGAATGGGGAAGATGACATCATGTCCATCCTGCTGCATATTTTGACAAACAACGTCATCCCGCTGTCCGCGATGATTGCCGTAGGCGTCGTCATGCAGCGGGCTTTTTCATTGGATATCCGGACGTTGTCCAAGCTGAATTTCTATGTCTTCTCGCCCGCGATCATGTTCCGCCTGCTCTATGACACGGAGATCTCGGCATCGATGTTCGGCAAGATCGTGCTGTTCGGGCTGCTGTTCATGGCGATCCAGTATGTCCTAGCGGATCTCGTCTGCCGGGCGCGGGGTGCGTCCGGCGGACGGCGGGCGGCGATGCGCAACAGCGTCATGTTCTACAACAGTGCGAACTACGGCATTCCGCTCAACCAGCTGGTGTTCGCCGGCAATCCGTACACGCTGTCCGTCCAGGTGCTCATTTCGATGCTGCAGAGCCTGACTCCCAATACATACGGCGTGTACGCGGTCAATGCGCACAAAGCGAATCTGCGGGAAATCGGGCGCGTCGTCCTGTCCCTGCCGATCATCTACGTCATCCCGCTCGCCTTGCTGCTGCGCGCCTTCGAGGTGCCGATCCCGCCGGTCCTGGAGGCGCCGATCGGGTATCTCGCGAACGCGTTCCTCGGCACGGCGCTGCTGACGCTCGGCGTGCAGCTCGGCAGCATGTCGTGGCGGATCGATCGCGCTCTCGCGGTCGATGTCGGGCTGTCCGCGCTGCTGCGGCTGGCCGTCGGGCCGGTGCTCGCGTGGGGGCTGACGCTGCTCATGGGCTTCGACGGGCTGACGGCCGCGGCGCTCATCGTCTCGTCCGCCTCGCCGACTTCGCTCAGCAGCGTGCTGCTCGCGGTCGAGTTCGACAACGAGAAGGAATTCGCCTCCCAGGCCGTCTTCTTCTCGACGCTGCTCAGCATCGTCACCGTCACGATCGTCATTGCGCTGGTCATGTAAGCCGGCCGCATGCCGGATGCCCGGCCTGCGGCCGGACCGCGGGCCGGGCGGAGAGGCTCAATGCCGCCGGAAGCGTCAGTTTCCGCTTTTCCGATTCTGCCGCTCTCTCGCGATCGAATGGGCTTCCATGATGAGCGCCTTTGTCTGTTCAACATGATCTCCTGCGGGATTCAGGATGCACACGAAATGTTGCCGCGCATAATGGGGATGCGGCAGAAACACGTTCAGCTCCGAATAATCGAGGTCATCCGTCCGCTTGCCGGCCGTCAGTCGTTCGAAGGTGGCGCGGCTGACGCCGATGTTCAGGCGAAACACGCCTTCCCGGTTCAGGTTGGACACCTGGTCATACTCCGAGTCGCTGTCGGCAATGGTGACGAAGGGCAGCCGCTGATCGTCTCCGACAAAAAAGAACGAGTAACCGAAGTTCTCCTCGCGCCGCACCTCCGGCAATCCCGCAATCCACGCTTCAAAATCTGCCTGGTTCATCATTCCGCCTCCAAACGTTCGGATTTGAAATCATAACGCCCTGCTTGCACATTGGCCAAAATTCGCTCCGTGGACGCCGCTTCGCTCTCCACATAACCGATCCAGATGCCGACCAGTTCGGGGTGACGGGACGGCTCGCTCGGCCGCTCGTCCACGGGCAGGCTCTTCAGCAGCCTCAGGGAAGCATCCAGTACAGACCGGCGCTGTTCAAGGAGCGCGATGACTTCGTTGCGGGGCAGCCATTCCATGAAGGCGACGCCGGCGGAAAATTGCAGAATGTCCGGGCTGACGAGGGCTGCTTCGAGCAGCCGGAAGAACTCGGCTTTGCCCTGCTTCGTGACGGAGTATTCCTTGCGGGACGGACCGAGTTTCGCGCCGGCCCCGGATGCCGCGGCTTCGATCATCCCCTGCGATTCCAATTTGTCCAGCGCGTGATAGATCGACCCGGGTTTGACGTTCGTCCAGGTGTCAACGCGCCAGGTCGTCATGTCCCGCAGCACGGCGTAGCCGTGGCTGACGCCGCGGCGCAGGATGGAACCGAGCACGAGCAGTCTGACCGTCGACACGGTGTGCGGATCACCTCCTCATGCTATCTAGTCAAATTTGAATACCGCGGATTGATTTTAGCATCGCTTTGTCATCTAGTCAAATTTGAATAGAAAATGCCATTATGCTTTCAGTGTTTGGAACGGGATAGTATAATGAGGAAATCATGATTTATACTTGGAATCCCGGATGAACCGCGGTGCCGCGGCCGGATGCGGCAGCCGCGGCAACAGCGGGAAGAGGAGGCGCGGTGCGCGAGCATCGTCACGCGGGATGGTTCTGCGCGGACGGCCGCTTCCACGGACGGTTCGCTCCCCACACCCCGGCGATGATCATGAACGTGCCGATGAGATGATAGATTTCGATCGTCTCCCCGAGGATGAGCGCGCCGGCCGCAATGGATACGACCGTCGACAGATTGGCGAATACGCCGGCTTTCGCCGCCTGCAACCGGGACAGCGCATAGTTCGCCGTAAACGCCGTGACCAGCGAGGACAGGATGCCGAGATAGAGCACCGACACGATAAAGCGGAAATCGCCGAGCGGTGCAAACAGCTCGTTCCACGTACCGTCAGAAGCGTGTTGAATCCCTGACACGGCGAGGAAAAAGATGCAGCCGATGCCCAGCATCCACCAGGTCAGTTCCATGGGGCGGAACGATTTCAACATCGAACGGGCCAGTACGCTGTATCCGGCGAACGCGGCGCACGATCCCGTCAGCAGCAGGATGCCGGTCAGGTTCGACAGGTCGATGGCGCTTCCTTTCATCCAATAAATGAAGACGACGCCGGCCGTGGACAAGCCGATGGATATCCATTGCAATCCGCCGGCCGATTCCTTCAGGAAGACCGAAGCCATCATCAGGATGAGCACCGGCGTAAAGGCGTTCAGAATGCCGGCTTCGGCCGAAGCGGCATGCTGGAGTCCGTACGTCTGGAACAGAAAAAAGCCGAGCGGGTACAAGGTTGCGAGCAGCAGCAGCCTGTGCATCGGTCTGCCCCGAAAGTTCAACCGGATCTTGCCGAGCAAGACCGGCAGCGACAGAGCGGCGAACGACACGGCAAACCGCCAGGCCAGGATGTCCATCGGGGCGGCGGACTCCAGCGCGATTTTGACGAACAGGAACGAGAACCCGATGATGACGGCGTTCAGTGCCGCGCTGACATAAGCAAGCTTCAATTCGTGGTGATGGATGGCCTTTCCCTCCCTGAAACCATTCGGGGTGTTCGCGAACAATCCCATGGATGAATAGTAGACGGAAGGTCAACGGGCCGCAATGCGAGATTTTGCCGACTGTATTGATACAGTTGCGTCGTCTGTGCAGTTTGAGCCGCAAGCACGAGGAGGATGGAAGGCGTGAAGAAATATGCGCAAATCCTTGCCGATATGGAGCACAAAATCGCGAGCGGTCACTACCGCGCGGGTCAGCGGGTGCCGTCCGTCCGGGAGGCGGCACAACAGTACGGGGTAAGTCCCGGCACCATCGTCAAGGCCTATGCCGAACTGGAGACGCGGCACGCCATTTACTCCATCCCCCAGAGCGGTTACTACGTCGTCGATCAGGCCGGCGGGGAAAAACGCGGCGGGGAGCATGGCGCGATTGATTTCTCGTCGTCGTCGCCGGATGCCGGCCTGTTTCCGCACCAGGATTTCCAGCACTGTCTGAACAAGGCGTTCGAGATTTACGGCCGGCAACTGTTCAACTACGGGGACTTGGCGGTGACGGACATTCTCAGGCGGACGCTCGCATCCCATCTGGCCGACAGCCAGGTGTTCGCCAAGGCGGAACGCATCATGCTGACCGCGGGAATCCAGCATGCGCTTGGCATATTGACGCTGATGCCGTTCCCGAACGGCAAGACGGAAATATTGGTGGAACAGCCGAGCTACAATCTTTATCTGAGATTTCTGGAAGCGGAGAGGCTGCCGGTATCCTGGATTATGCGGACGTCCGGGGGAATCGATCTGGACGAGCTGGAGGCCAAATTCAGAAGCGGAAGGATCAAATTTTTCTATACGATGTCGAGATTCCACAATCCGCTGGGCACGACGCTGAGCGGCAAAGAGCGGGAAGCCGTGGCGAAACTGGCCGGCAAATACGATGTTTACGTGGTGGAGGATGACTACATGGCCGACCTGGGGGAAGTCAAAGGGTTCGAGCCGATCTTCGCGCATGACCGGACTTCCCATGTCATCTATCTGAAAAGTTTCTCCAAGATCATTTTTCCCGGTCTGCGGCTCGGTGCGGCCGTCCTCCCGGAACCGCTGATCGACACATTCCGCCATTACAGCCGGTTCGCCGAAACGTCCGTGTTGTCCCAGGCGGTCCTTGACGTGTATATCAAGAACGGCATGTATGCCCGGCACCGCCGCGGCATGTACAAGCAATACGCCGCCCGGAATCAGCGTTTGCACGAGGCGCTCCGCAAGCAGGATCCCGAACATTGGATCGAGGCGCCGTCGGCAAGCTCCGGGCTGTATACCCATTTCAGACTGCCCCGGACGGTCAATCTGGAACGGCTGGTGAGGCGGCTTGCGGAGCGAAAAGTCGCGGTGACGTCGGGAAAACCGTACTATCTTTCGGACTGCAGAGACCGGGACAAGTTCCTTCGCATCAGCGTGTCCCGCGCCGATCCGAATCGCATCGAGGAAGGGATTCGGGCAATTGTCGAGGAAATCGGCCATTGCGGAAGATGAGGCACGCGCTTCGCGGCGCAGAAGGGGGAACGGATCGCCGGGCGGCCCGCGACGGAGCAATTCGCTTAGGGATCGTGCTGCAGCAGCCGGGCGAGATCGTCATCCTCCGGACGGATGATGTACTCTTCAAGCCCGGCTTTTTCCAGTTGTTGAATGAGGTATTCGTCGGGCGTGTTCTCGACGCCGGGATAGCCCCTGCGCGTGTAAATGTGCCCGGCGTCGGGGAAAGCGTCCCGCAAGATGCCGCGGATGCGCCTTCCCGAAGCGTCGTTGTCCGTGAAAATATACAGCTCCCGATCGCCGACTTTCCGCACCAGCTGGTCGATCTGATCCGGCCCCGGCGTACCGAAGGTGCACAGGATGTCGACTTCGCCGGTGAGCAGCCGCCGCAGCCGGGCTTTATCGTTTTTTCCTTCCACGATGATGACGATCTCCATGCAGCATCCCCCGCATCGTTCTGCTGCCATCCATTGTATCAATTTCCTGGGAAATGTCGAATTCGGCATCAGCCGATGCGGCCGGAAGCCGTGTGCAGGCGTCGCGGCCCGGCAAACGGGAGCAGGATCGCGCCGGTCATCATCACCAGGAACGCGATGAAATAAGGGGAAATCGCGTCGCGGACGTACCCGGCCGTGAGCGGACCGAGAAAAGCGCCGACGGAATAGGCGATGGACAGCACGGAGAACGTGCGGCCGTATTTCGCGCTGCCCGTCAGCTCGATGAGCAGCGTGGTCAGCGCGGGATAGATGATGCCCTTCGCCATGCCGATGATGAACAGCAGCGCGGGCAGCGGAACAAGGTCGCCGACGGCGGCGGTGAAATAGGAAAGCGCCAGGATGAGCGCGCCCGCCAGTGTCCGCCGGAACGAGGAATACCGGTTCAGGAACATCATGCTGAGCGTCACGAGGGAGCCGAGGCTGAGGACGGAGAACAGCATGCCGGTCTGCATGATGCTGTGGTCGTGCAGCGCGAGCAGCGGAAGTTCGAACGACAGGATGCCTTGCGCGCAGGACATCGCGATCGGCAGCGCATAGACAAGCCAGGGCAGCGGCAGATCGTCGTCCGCGGCGACGGTCTGCGGCGCACCGGGGACCGGGAGCGTCGCCGGATGGGCGGCCGCGCCATGTGCGCCCGGCACGCCGGCATGAGCCGGGCCGGCCGTCCCGCCCGCCGCCGCGTTCGGCGCCGCTGCGGTCGGGCGGATGTCGCGGATGAACAGGAGCGCGCACACCGCCGTGCCGATCAGCAGCCAGCCCAGCGCGAAGAAGGACAGCTCGAAGCCGAGTCGGGCGACGAGCAGCGCGCCGGCGGCCGGGGAAACGACGGAGGCGAGCGTGTGCACGAGCCCGTTCCCGGCCATCAGCTTGCCCTGCAGGATGCGGTCGGCGGTGATCCGGGCGAGCAGCGCCATGCAGGCCGGCGACAGGAAGGCGAGGACGAAGCCGCTGATCGAACGCAGCACCAGCAGGTGCCACGGGTCTTCCACCCGGGATTGGAGCAGCAGAATGATGCCGGCCGCCAGCAGGCTCAGGACGATGAAAACGCGGCTGCCGAACCGGTCGACGCTCCATCCCGCGATCACGTTGCCGGGCAGATGGGTAATCGAATAGAGCCCCATCATCAGGCCGATGAAAGACGGAGCGGCACCGAGCGATACGGCGAACGGGGTCAGAATCGGATACTGCGCGTGCAGGTCGAAGATGGCGATGAACGAGAACAGATAAAGCCAGAAGGCGGTTCTCATGCGGTCACGCTCCGTTTCTTGCGTGTTGCGGGGTTCCTTCTGATCATACGCCCGGGCCGGACGAGTTATGTCTGTTTGTCCGGCGGCACCGAAGGCTGTAACGTGGTATCCGCGTTACATTGGGCGAGGAAGCGGTGCGCCTGGGCCTGTAACGTCGTATCCGCGTTACAGGCGGCAAGGAAGTTGTGCGCCGAGGTCTGTAACGTGGTATTCGCGTTACAGCGGGCGGGGAGGCGGGTCGCCTGGGCCTGTAACGTCGTATCCGCGTTACAGGCGGCAAGGAAGCGGTGCGCCGAGGTCTGTAACGTGGTATCCGCGTTACAGGTGGCGAGGAAACGGCGGGCCGCAGGCTGTAACGTGGTGTGCACGTTACAGCGCGCCGCAGGGCAAAGGGCTCGGAGCGGGCACTCGTCCGGCCCCGTCCCGCGGCGTGGACGCCCGGCAGCGCCTGCGCTATAATGAGATCGGGATTTTTTCCGGATGAGGCTTGCATTTTCGAAGCCGCATACCGCCTGCAACGGAACAAATCCGTCAGCGTTGCGGTCGGCGCGTCCGGGCGGGCTGCTAACGGAACAACGCACCGTCAGCGCACGCCATCGGGACATATCCGATGGGGCCGTACGCCCTCCGCAGCGGCATGCCGATCCGCGGCCGGATGAAATCGAACGGCATACATACAACTTTCAAGCGTTTTCCATCGTCAGCTATATCATAAAGGGGGTACCGCGATGCTGGGCGAACTGTTCCAGGCCGATCTGGAGACATGGAAACAATTTCTGACCGATCGCTGGTATGTGCTGGTCATCGCGCTCATCGCGCTGCTGATCGTCATCAAGATCGTCAAAACCGTCGTGAAATGGCTGCTTGTCGCCGTCATCGTGATCGGCGTGCTGCTGTACAGCGGATATTCGCTTGAAGATTTGCGCGTAGACAAGCTGAAAGAGCTTGGAGCGCAGATCACCGAGCAGGCCGCCGCGGCGCTGAAGCGAGAAGCGCTCGAAGCCATGGCGGGAGAAGCTTCGGACGCGGTCTACACGGCAAGCGAAGACGGCACGTTCACGGTGCAGACCGCAAGCCTCGTCATCAAGGGCAAGATCGGCGACAACGAAGTGTCGGTGACTTACCACGGCGCGCCGCTCGGCCGCTGGAAAGTGGACGAAACGATCGCGTCGCTCATCGATCAGGCCAAAGCCGCGGGTTGATCCGCGGCGGGGCGAAAGGGCGTGATGCGGATGCGCGCATCCGATTTTGCGGAGCCTGTCGCGGTCGCCGTTGTCATCATCATCGCCGTATCGCTCTGGCAAGGCATGAAACGAGGTGCGCCGGGTTCCGCGAAGCACCTCTTGTTGTTCTTGTGGGAGACGTTCTGCACGATCGCGTCGCTGGCGCTCGCCGTCCGGTTCGCGACGGCTTTCAGTCCGGTTGTCGAATCGCGTCTCATGGACGCGGATCTCAGGCCGCCCGCCGGTGAAATGGACAACTGGTCTGTGGCATGGCACACGTTCATTACGGGCGTCAGGGATTTCTCGCTGCTTCGCTTCGGGCTGTTGTTCCTGATCGGCTATCTGGTCATCCGCCTGCTGCTGCGGCTGCTCGCCGCGGCTGCGCTGACCCTCGCCGCCGGCGCAGGCTCCATGGCCGGCGCCTCGCGGATGCGCGCCTATGCAGCCGCTCCCGGCGGCGCGCTGAGCCGTGCGGCCGGCGCCGCGCTCGGTTTCGTGCACGGCGGCGGACGGGCGCTCGTGCTGATGGCGGCGCTGTTCGTCTATGTGTCGCTGCTGCCGAACGCGCCGCTCGCCGCCCGGATCGATTCGTCCCCGCTCTACCGGGCTGCGTCGGAACGTCTGCTCGAGCCGGTGGCCGGCGGCGTGATGGCGGAGCAGGGACCGGTGCTGTCGCGGGCCGTCGAAGCGGAATTCCGGCGCATTCTGCAGCGCCGGTACGAGATCATCGACCGCGACGTGCCGGACGACATCCGGGAAGCCGCGCTCCGCATTACTGCGGGAGCGAAGGATGATGAAGCGAAGGCGCGCGCCCTGTACGACTGGATCGGGACGCGCATCGCCTATGACTGGGACAAAGCGGACGCCTACACCGAGCGCGGCGAGTGGCGGGAACAGACGCCGGAAGACACGTTCCGCACGCGGCGCGGCGTCTGCATCGACATCGCGCGCCTCTATGCCGTCATGGCGCGCAGCGCCGGCCTGGAAGCGCGGGTCGTCACCGGGCTCGGCGCGGACGGCCGCGGCGGTTTCGGGCCGCACGCCTGGAATGAAGTGCGAACGGGAGAGCAGTGGATACCGCTCGACGCCACCTGGGCAGCGTCCGGCGACTGGTTCAATCCGCCGGAATTCGACCGTACCCATGTGCGGGACACGTGAGGGGGAGCGGAAATATCGGATGCGTGCGGCGGAACATTTTTCAACCATGATGCGGAAAAGGGGGATGCGGTCGTGGCGAACGAACAACGGACGGAAGAAGAACAGCGAAGGTTGATCGCGAATCGGCGGCATTTCTCGTTCCGGCTCAATCTTTTCTTCTTCAGCACGTTCGTCCTGTTCAGCGTGCTCATCGTGCAGCTGGCGATCCTGCAGTTCGTGCGCGGACCGGAGCTGCGCACCGAACGGGAAAGAAGCAGCAGCCGGCCCGTGCAGATTCCGCCGATCCGCGGGAACATCTACGACGCGACCGGCCAGCCGATCGCGTATTCGGTGTCGACGCAGTCGCTCTATTTCACGATGGAGCGCTCGATCAAGGAAGAAGAGGCGCGCAAGATCGCGGAAGAGCTTTACGAAGTGTTCACGCAATACGGCGATCCGAACGAAGCGATCACGATCGATCAGATCATCGAGCGGATGGACATCAACTTCCGGCAGAACAACATGTACACGCCGCGCCTGATCAAATACAACCTGACGAAGCAGGAAATCGCGCACTTCTCGGAAAACAGCGCGAAATTTCCGAACATCAGCATCGTGGAAGACACGATCCGCCACTATGACGACGACACGGTGGCGGTGCAGCTCGTCGGCTACCTGAAAAACTTCGACTCGGCCGTCACGTCCGCCGCGACGAAGGATTTCTACCAACAGAAGCTGCAATCGTCCGATCCGACGCTGAAATATTTGAACGACGAGGACGTCGGGATGGACGGCATCGAGCTGATGTACCAGGATGTGCTGAGGGGCCGGAACGGGGTCAAAACGTACCCGGTGAACAGCCTCGGCGAAATCATCGGCGAACCGGTCATCACGAAGCCGGAGAAGGGCAGCGACCTGTATCTGACGATCCATCGCGATGTGCAGCTGGCGACGGAGAAGGCCATCCTGGATCATATCGAGTATCTGCGAAACGCGCCGAAGTCGAGCGGCGACCGGGCGGAGTACGCCCGCGCCGGCTACGCGGTCGCGATCGAGGTCGACACCGGCAAGGTGATCGCGATGGCGAGCATGCCGGACTACGACCCGAACGTCTGGAAAGGCGGTCAGATCAGCCCGTCCAACTACGAAGCGACGAAGACGTTCCACAAGAACGGCGCGATCTCCCAGGCTTATCAGGACTGGGGATCGCAGGAGGAAGCGAACAAGCACCCGTCCTCGCTCGTGCCGCTCGGTTCGACGCAGAAGCCGCTGACCGTGCTCATCGGGCTGGCGGAAGGGCTCATTACGCCGAAGACGACCTACAACGACACCGGCGTGTTCCAGTTCGGCCGCGAAGGGTACCGCGTCTCGATCCGCAACGCCGAGAAACGGGCATTCGGGCGGCTGACGCCATCGAAGGCGATCGAGAAGTCGTCAAACACGTTCATGGCGGAAATGATCGGCAATGCGCTGTACCGGCGCGACGGGCGCAAAGGCGTCGAGATATGGGACAATTGGGTGAAACAGTTCGGGCTCGGCGTGCTGACCGAGAGCGGATTGCCGGGCGAGTCCAAGGGCGTTATCGACTATTTCCACGAGGCGGAGAACGGCAGCCCGCAGTCGGCGCTGATTTACGCTTCTTTCGGCCAGCAGGGACGCTACACGACGCTGCAGCTCGCCCAGTATGCGGCGACGCTGGCGAACCGCGGCAAGCGGCTGAAGCCGCAATTCGTGGAACGGATCGTTGACGCCGACGGCCGGACAGTCGAGACGTTCCAGCCGGTCGTGCTGAACACGATCGATCTGCCGGACGAGTATTGGGATGTCGTCATCAGCGGCATGAAATCGAACGTGCGGGGATTCGAGGGATTCCCGTACGACTTCCGGCGCAAGACCGGGACCTCCGAGCAGCAGACGAGCGTCGGCATCATCGAGAACGCGGTGTTCATCGCGTTCGCCCCGGCCGACAAGCCGAAGCTGGCGGTCGCCGTCGTCGTGCCCGAAGGCGGATACGGCGGCCGGGGGGCCGCGCCGATCGCGCGGAAAATTTTTGACGCATACGATCATTACATCGGCTTGACCGGCACGCCGAAGAAGAACACCTCTGTGACGCAGCAGTCCGATGCGGACGAAGGCCATGCGGGCGGCAGCACGACATTGGATGAGACGCCGGCGGACCCGGATAACGCGCAGACGGATGCAGCCCGTCAGAGCGGGTCGCAGAACGAAGGCTGACCAATGGATAAGGCAGGGGTCCGCGCATGAAGAAGATGCTGCTCCTCTATCTGGTGATCATCGGCGCTTATGTGCTGTATGCCCTGAACTTTTTCTACGGGAAAAGCCAGTCGGCCGGGGCCGGCGATTCCGCCGCCCTGGTCGGCAGCCTGGACGAGAAGTACGTGATGGTGACGTTTCAGTCCGGCATCGATTATTGGAAAAGCGTCATCAAAGGTTTCGAAGACGCGGCGCAGGTGCTGGGCGTCTCGGTGGAGTACCGGGGCTCGACCCAATACGACGTGCGCGAGCAGGTGACGGTGCTGGAGCAGGTGATCGCCCAGAAACCGGCCGGCATCGCGCTCACCGTCATGAATCCGGAAGCGCTTACACCGTCGATCGACAAGGCAGTGGACGCCGGGATTCCGGTCGTCCTGTTCGATTCCGGGGCGCCGAACAGCAAGGCCTATTCCCTGCTCGCCACGGACAACTACAACGCGGGCGTGACGGCGGCCCGGACGATGGCCCGGCTGATCGGCGGCGCAGGGGAGGTCGGCGTCGTGACCTTGCCCAACCAGCTCAACCATCAGGAACGGACCAACGGCTTCCGCGACACGATCCGGGCCGAATATCCGGAAATCACGATCGTCGCCGTCAAGGACGGCAAGGGGGACCGCATCGTATCGCGGGATGCGGCGATCGCCATTCTCGATCAGTATCCGGACGTGAAGGGCATCTTCAACACCGACGCGGTCGGCGGGGTCGGCGTCGCGGACGCAATCCGGCTGAGGCAGCGGCAGAATCAGGTGAAGATCGTCGCCTTCGACACCGACAAGGTGACGCTGGACATGGTGCGCCAGGGCGAGATCGACGCGACGCTGGCCCAGGGCACGTGGAACATGGGGTACTGGTCGCTGCTGTACCTGTTCCACCTCCACCACGGGCTGGTCACGCCGGACAGCGGACAGACGGCGGACGCCTCCCCGCTTCCCGTCTATGTGGACACGGGGATTTCCGTCGTGACCCGGGAGAATGTCGACCATTATTACGTGAAATGACGGACGCCAGGGCGGCAGGTGGGAAGCGTGCGCAAATGGCTGGAAATCAACGACTGGCCGATCCGCTACAAGCTGATCGCCCATTTTCTGCTCATCGGCATCCTGCCGGCGGTCTGCCTCGGGCTGCTCATTCACTATTCGGTGGACCGCGTGCTGGAACGGCAGACTACGGCAAACACGCTGCAGCTGATCGGCAAAGTGAACCGTTCGCTGGAGCACTACGCCGCAAGTCTCCAGAACATCACCTACATCGCCTCCGGCAATCCGGATGTGCGCCGTTTTCTGGACGGGACGGAAGAACAGGAAGCGAAGGTGAGCGACCGTTACGAGATCCGGCATTTCCTGCAGACGATCAGCACGCTGTACACGGAAGTCGCCGGCATCCTCATCGTAAACAGCGACGGCGAATCGATCAGCAACGAGCTGTACGCCAAAGAAGGCCACCGCCTGACCCTGGAGACGTGGTATGAAGAAGCGGTGAAGCGGGACGGCATTTTCACGATTGTCGGGCGTCCCGAGGGCCGGCATGTGACCAGCCACGTCAATTACCGGGACGACGAGGTGATATCGGTCGCCCGTGCGGTGCTCGACCCCGACTCCCAGCGCGTGCTCGGCGTCGTCCTCATCGACCTGAAACTGCGCGTGATCGCGGAAGAACTCAAAAATGTGCGCCTCGGCCGCAACGGCTACCTCATGGTCATCGACGACGAGGGAGACCCCGTCTATGTGCCGGCCAACCTCCCGGCCGTCGGCGTCTCGCCGGACTGGTTCACGGGAACATCCGGGTCGCTCTTCCGGGACACGGAAGCCGGAAGAATCCAATTCATCTATGTCAAATCGCCGTTCACCGGCTGGACGACGATCGGGGTGTTCCCGGTCCGCGAATCGATCCGCGAGATGCGGGAAATCCAGTTCTACATCGTCAGCTTCGTGTTTCTCGTCTGCCTGTTCGGGATCACGGCCTCGTATTACCTGTCCCGCACGATTTCCCGGCCCATCGGGCAGCTCATCTCCTTCATGCACAAGGCGGAGTCGGGCGATCTGCTCACCCGGTTCATCAGCGAGCGGCATGACGAGATCGGCATGCTGGGCCGCAGCTTCAACCGGATGCTGTACCGGATCAACCGGCTCATCACGCTGATGGAGCACAAGGAACGGCAGAAGCGGGAGGCGGAGCTGCGCAGCCTGCAGGCGCATATCCGGCCGCATTTCCTGTACAACACGCTGGACACGATCCAGTGGATGGCGCGCCGGGAAGGAGCGGCGAACGCGGCGGAAGTGGCGGAGTCGCTCGCCCGGCTGTTCCGGATCGGACTCAGCGGAGGCCGGGACCGGATTCCGCTCGCGGAAGAGTTCGAGCATCTGGAGAGCTACCTGAAAATCCAGAAGGTCCGGTACCGGGACAAGCTGAACTACGCGATCCGCATGGAGCCCGGACTTGAAGGGCATACGGTGCTGAAACTGATCCTGCAGCCGATCGTCGAAAACGCCATCTACCACGGCATCAAGGAACGGCGGGGACCCGGCACCATTGAAGTGGACGCTTTTGTCCGGGACGGCGAGCTCATCCTGCGGGTCAAAGACGACGGCGCGGGGATGGACGAAGGCCGGCTCGCCGAAGTGCGGCAGGCGCTGGACCGGGTCGGCCGCGAGCTTGATCCCGAGGAGCTGATGGCTGAAGCGGAGACCGCGGCGGCGGGCGGATCGATGGACAAGAACCGGGGTTTCGGATTAATCAATGTGCATGAACGTCTGAAGCTGACGTTCGGCGGCAGGTACGGCCTTACGATCGACAGCGTGCGGGGGGAAGGCACGACGGTGACCATCGTCCATCCCGCGCTGCCGCCTGAGGCGCCGGACGGAAGCCGGAAGGAGGTGCGGGCGTGAAGCGGCGCTGGAAGGTGCTGATTGCCGACGACGAAGCGATCATCCGTGAAGGCATCCGCGACGCGGTGGATTGGGAAGCGCCGGCCATGACGAGTTCGAATACGCCCGGGAAGCCATCCGGCTCGGCGTCCAGGAATATGTGCTCAAGCCGACCAACCCGGGGGAACTGACGCAGATCATGACGCGCGTGCGGGACCGGCTGGAGCGGGAGGCGAAACTGAGCGCCTACCTGGATGCGGCCGCCTTGCAAATCCGCAAGAACCTGCCCCTGCTCCGCGAGCGGTTCTGTCTGGAATGGATGGAAGGCGCGCTCAGCCGCGAAGAAATCGCGGAGCAGCTTCAGTTCCTGCAACTTCCCGGCCATTCGCCCGAATCCGTCATGGCAATCCGCTGGCCGGAGCTCGACACGGGCCAGTCGCTACGGAACGAGTCCGAACGCCAGCTGATGCTGTTCGCCATCGAGAACATGACCTCGGAACTGCTCGGGGAGACCGGGCATCTGATCTTCCGGGACGCCGCCGGCCTCATTCTGGTCGTGATCTGGGACGACGTGCCGCCGGAGCTGGCCAGTAAGATCGAGCAGGCGGTGCAGCACTATTTGAAATTGACCGTCCAGGTCCATCTCGAACCGGCGGGGCAGGATATCGCCGACGTCGGCGCGGCCTTGCGGCGGGCCCGGTCCGCCGTCAGCCGGGAAGCCCGCCTGTCGCCGATCGTCCGGCGCGCCCGGGCGCTCATCCGCGAGCGCTACGCCGATCCGGAGCTGTCCCTCGAAGCGGCGGCCGCCGAGCTGCGCGTGTCGCCCGTGTACCTGAGCCGCATCCTGAAACAGGAACTCGGCGCGCCGTTCGTCAGCCTCGTGACGATGATGCGCATGGAGAAGGCGACCCGCCTGCTGACCGGAACCGACCTGGCGATTCACGAGATCGCCGAAAGCGTCGGCTATGTCAGCCAGCATTACTTCAGCACCGCGTTCAAAAAAATGTTCGGCGTCTCCCCCAACCAATACCGGAATGGCGGGACGGAAGCCGACGAGCCGGACGACCGCTGAACCGCGCCATGACCAACGAACCCTGAAATGCTCTCGGTAAAGTAGACATTGAAAACAGCAAAAAAGTATCATCTGGACTCCGTGAATTGCGAAGTCCATTTTATGCAGTATGTTGTTCGAACAACTGACAGTAAGCCACCGGAGCAGTCAGAGTTAATTTCAGAATGATTTACCAAGGCGGTGAAATGGTGAATCAGGCAAGAGATGCCATCTTGGAAGTTCTAAAAAACAGCAAAAAAGTGTTGTTTTTTATTTTGCTTTTCAATTTGACGGCATCTTTGGTTTCAATGCTGCAACCGGTACTCTTCAAAGATTTGTTCGATCAGATTCTGCCCAAAAAGCAAATCGATACGGCGATCTATTATATCCTTCTCATCGTATTGCTCCCTGTTGTTTTTGCCGCGCTGAATAGTGCTACAGCCTACTATAATAATGAACTGGGAAAAAGGCTTTCGAAAGACCTGAGGGTAAGGTTGTTTTCGCATTTGCTTGAAATTAGGCCCAAGCAGATTGATCAGATCGGACGTGGAGAAATCATTAATCGATTGACGTCCCAAGTCGGGATGTTATGCGAAGTTTTTGTGGTCGAATCCGTGATGTCCATCGTCTCAAATATCTTTTTGCTGTTGTCCACGCTATGGATCATGCTTACGATGAGTTTTGAACTTACGCTTGTCGCTATGATTTCTTTCCCGGTTTTTATGTACATTTCCAAACGATTTCGCAACAAAACCGAGAAGCTTGATGATATGTATTATACGGTCCTGGAACAGGGCATGAGTTATTTGAAAGATTTCTTTTCGAATTTCAAAACCGTTCATTTATTTAATGGACAAGAGGCTGAAAAAAAGAGATGGATCGAATGGAATGACCAGGCATGGGGGATATCCAGAAAGTCACATGTATTTCATAACATGACCGTAAACTTGATTGCCGATCTGGTTATTTCGTTGATTACGGGCATTGTATATGGATACAGTCTTTATTTGATCCTGTCGGATAAAATTTTGGCGGGTACACTGCTGGCGTTTATCATTATACTTCCGAGACTGTACAGTATTTTTAAATCCCTGTTTACAGTTCATGTAGATTTGACCAGAATGAAAGTGATCATGGGGAATTTGAATGAGATCTTTTCAATGGAAAGGATCGAATGTGGGCACTTGTTGCCTGATTTCAATAAAGTGCCCCGGCTGGAATTGAGAAATGTTACCTATCGCTATTCGGGAGAAAATTCCCCGGGTATTTCAAAATTCAGTCTGGATGTGGAGCCAGGAAGTTTTGTCGGCATTGTAGGTTTAAGCGGGGCGGGAAAATCTACGTTATTTGAGCTGATACACAGACATCTCGAGCCTCAGTCGGGAGAGATACGGCTTGACGGTATAAATATTTCCGAATTCAATATCCATGAACTCAGGAAATACGTCGCCTATAATCCGCAAAAAACGGTCCTTTGGAGCAGCAGCATTCTTGAGAATATCATTTATCCAAAAAAGAAGGAAGAAATGGATGAATCATTAACCCGAAAATTCAATGCCGCAGTTGAACTTTCACATGTTAGAGACTTCGTTGAGGTATTGCCGGACAAGTATGATACCAAAATAGTGAGCAATGGCGAAAATTTATCGGGCGGCGAAATCCAGCGAATCTTGTTGGCCAGAACGTTTATGAACGACCCCAAAATTCTCATGCTGGACGAGTATACATCAGCTTTGGATGCAATGACCGAAAGTTGCTTGAACGATACTTTATTGAAATTGAAGGGCAAGGTCACCATTCTGGTCATTGCGCATCGGCTTTCGACGATCAAGAATGCTGACTACATTGTAGTCGTCGACAATGGCAAAATCGCGGAGACGGGGAGTCCGGAAGAATTGCTGTCCATGCATGGTGTTTTTCGTTCCATGTATGACAAGCAAAAGATATAATGAACATGGTCTCACCTTTTGAACCAGGCGGATAAGCGCCTGGTTCTTTTGTTTTACATGTCGGCACAAGCCGCTTAACTTAACGTTTGTTGTTTTTTTGTAAAAACAGGTCGGATTTTTCGAAAGACCGCGCCGCCTTCCCCGCATTACGATACGGTCGTACACCACACCACATCTAACAGGGGAAGGGGAAGTCCAATGAAGAGAAGGTTCAGCGTGCTCATCGTTCTGCTGCTCGGCATGGCGCTCATGGCCGCCGGCTGCGGAGGCGGCGGTTCCGGCGGCAGCGGCGGCGGGGAGGCCGGATTCGTCGGCATCTCGATGCCGACGAAGTCGTCGGAGCGATGGGTGCACGACGGCAACAACATGAAAGCCGAATTCGAGAAACGGGGCTACAAGGTCGATCTGCAATACGCGGAAGACATCGTCGAGAACCAGGTTTCGCAGATCGAGAACATGATCACGAAAGGCGTGGACGTGCTGGTCATCGCCGCGATTGACGGAGAGTCGCTGACGAACGTCCTCGACAAGGCGAACAGCGAAGGCGTCAAAGTCATCGCCTACGACCGGCTGATCCGCAAGTCCGAACATGTCAGCTACTACGCCACCTTCGACAACTTCAAGGTCGGCGTGCTGCAGGCGTCCTACATCGAGCAGGCGCTCGGGCTGAAGGACGGCAAGGGACCGTTCAACATCGAACTGTTCGCCGGCTCGCCCGATGACAACAACGCCTATTTCTTCTTCGACGGCGCGATGAGCGTGCTGCAGCCGTACATCGACAACGGCCAGCTGGTCGTCCGGAGCGGCCAGACGAACTTCGACCAGGTGGCGACCCTCCGCTGGGACGGCGCGACGGCGCAGGCGCGGATGGACAATCTGCTCAGCGCCCACTACACGACCGAGCGCGTGGACGCGGTGCTGTCGCCGTATGACGGCATCAGCATCGGCATCATCTCGTCGCTGAAAGGCGTCGGGTACGGCTCCGAGGGCAAGCCGATGCCGGTCATTACGGGGCAGGATGCCGAGCTCGCGTCGGTCAAATCGATCATCGCCGGCGAGCAGACGTCGACCATTTTCAAGGACACCCGCGAACTGGCGAAGAAGGCGGCGGAGATGGCGGAAGCGGTGCTCAAGGGCGAAGAGCCGGAAGTGAACGATACGACGACCTACGACAACGGGGTGAAAGTGGTGCCTTCGTACCTGCTCGAACCCGTCTCCGTCGACAAGTCCAACTACAAGGAAGTGTTGATCGACAGCGGCTATTACACGGAGGATCAATTGCAATAACCGCAACCGGTTGACTTTCGGAATTCCGGCAGGGAGCGATTTCGCGGCGACCGTTACGGGGCGCGCCCGCGAAATCGTTTCCGCGAAGGAGAGAATCGGAACGATGACAGACATCCTGCTGGAAATGCGGGGCATCACGAAGACGTTTCCCGGCGTCAAGGCGCTCAGCAATGTCAACCTGAAGGTGCGGAAGGGCGAAATCCACGCGCTCATGGGCGAGAACGGCGCCGGGAAATCGACGCTCATGAAAGTGCTCAGCGGCATCTATCCGTACGGCACCTACGAAGGGGACGTGCTGTTCGAAGGCCGGCGTTGCCAGTTCCGGGACATCCGCGACAGCGAGCGGCTCGGCATTGTCATCATCCATCAGGAGCTGGCGCTCAGTCCGTATCTGTCGATCGCGGAGAACATTTTCCTCGGCAACGAGCGCGCCCGGGGCGGCGTGATCGACTGGGGCGAGACGATCGCCCGCGCGCGGGAGCTGATGGACATGGTCGGGCTTGACGAATCGCCGAACACCCGCGTCATGGATCTCGGCGTGGGCAAGCAGCAGCTTGTCGAAATCGCCAAGGCGCTCAGCAAGAACGTCAAGCTGCTCATTCTGGACGAGCCGACCGCCGCCCTCAACGAACACGACAGCGAGAATCTGCTGCGGCTGCTTAAGACGTTCAAGGCGCGCGGGCTGACGTCGATTCTGATCTCCCACAAGCTGAACGAGATCGTCCAGGTGGCCGACGCCATCACGATCCTGCGGGACGGCGCGACGATCGAGACGCTCGACACCGCCCGGGACGAGATCACGGAAGACCGGATCATCAGGGGCATGGTCGGGCGCGACCTGAAGCATCGCTATCCGGAGCGGGTCCCGAACATCGGCGAGACGATTTTCGAGGTGCGGAATTGGAACGTGTACCATCCCCTCCAGCCGGACCGCCGGGTGATCGAGGATGTGAGCTTCCATATCCGCCGGGGCGAAGTGGTGGGCATCGCCGGCCTGATGGGCGCCGGCCGGACGGAGCTGGCGATGAGCCTGTTCGGCAAGGCGTACGGCAAGAAGATCAGCGGACAGATGCTGAAGAATGGCAAGCCGATCGACCTGCCCGACATTCCGGCCGCCATCCGGAACGGCATTGCCTATGTGACCGAAGACCGGAAAAATCACGGCCTTATTCTGATCCAGGACATCAAGCGCAACACCACCCTCGGGAAGCTGCGGAAGGTCTCCCGGCACGGTGTGATTGACGAGAGGCGGGAAATCGTGGAAGCGGAGGGCTTCCGGCAGCGGCTGAACATCAAGACGCCGAGCATCCTGCAGACCACGATGAACCTGAGCGGCGGCAACCAGCAGAAAGTCGTGCTCAGCAAGTGGATTTTCACCGACCCGGACGTGCTCATCCTGGACGAACCGACCCGCGGGATCGACGTCGGCGCGAAGTACGAAATCTATACGATCATCAATCAGCTCGCCGGCGAGGGGAAGGGCATCCTGCTCATCTCGTCGGAGCTGCCGGAGCTGCTCGGCATGTGCGACCGGATCTATGTCATGAGCGAGGGGCGCATGACCGGCGAGCTGACCCGGGCGGAAGCCACCCAGGAAAACATCATGCGACTCATGGCGCGAATGGAGGGCGACATCCGTGCAAACGGTCATTAAACAGTTCAGGGCCAACATCCGGCAATACGGCATGCTGATCGCGCTGCTGCTCATCATGCTGCTGTTCCAGATTCTGACGGGCGGCATTCTGCTGAAGCCGCTCAACGTGATCAACCTGATTCTGCAGAACAGCTACATTCTGGTGCTGGCCATCGGCATGGTGCTCGTGATCATCAGCGGGCACATCGACCTGTCGGTCGGTTCCGTGGCGGCGTTCGTCGGCGCCGTGGCGGCCTTCATGATGGTCGAGCTGAACGTGCCGCTCGCCGCCGCGGTCGTCCTGTCGCTGCTGATGGGCGCGCTGATCGGGGCCTGGCAGGGTTTCTGGGTCGCCTACGTGCGGGTGCCGTCGTTCATCGTCACGCTGGCCGGTATGCTGATGTTCCGCGGGCTCACGATGCTGGTGCTCAAAGGGCAGTCCGTCGGGCCTTTTCCCGAAGCGTTCCGCGCTTTGAGCTCCGGATTCATCCCGGATTTTTCGGGCGGCGGCGGCCTGCATCTGCTCAGCCTCCTGATCGGCGCCCTGCTGTCGGCGCTGCTGATCGCGATCGGCTGGCGCAAGCGCCTGTCGGACATCCGGTATAATTTCGAGGTGCCGCCGCGGGGGTATTTTATCGCCCAGATGGTCATCCTGGCCGCGGCCCTCATGTTGTTCGTCTATGTGCTCGCCAGCTATGAAGGCATTCCGAACATCCTGATCGTGCTGCTTGTCCTCATCTTCGCATATACCTTCATCACCAACCGGACGGTCATCGGCCGGCACATCTACGCGATGGGCGGCAACGAGAAAGCGGCCATGCTGTCGGGCGTCAAGACGAAGCGGGTGTCGTTCTGGGTGTTCGTCAACATGGGCACGCTGGCGGCGCTGTCCGGCCTCATCTTCGCCGCCCGCCTGAACGCGGCCACGCCGAAGGCCGGCGTCAACTTTGAGCTGGACGCGATCGCGGCCTGCTTCATCGGCGGCGCCTCGATGTCCGGCGGCGTCGGCACCGTGGTCGGCGCGGTCATCGGCGGCCTTGTGATGGGCGTCATGAACAACGGCATGTCGATCCTCGGCGTGGGCATCGACTGGCAGCAGGCGATCAAGGGGCTGGTGCTGCTGCTCGCCGTCGCCTTCGACATCTACAACCGAAACAAGTCGTCCTGACAAGTTGAATCACGGCGGATCGACAGGGCAGGCCTCCCGTTAAGGGAGGTCTGCTTGTTTTGGCTCCCCAAGCTCCTTTCACAACGCGGCGGCAACTGTGTTACAATAGCGAAAGAGCCTAGGAAGGAGACTGGTATGGCGAACATACGACTGGTTGCGCTTGACATGGACGGCACACTGCTGAACGACCGCCAGGAGGTCAGCCCGCGCAATGCGGCGGCCATCCGCCGGGCGCTCGATGCGGGCGTCATCGTCTGCTTCGCGACCGGCCGGGGCGTGCAGAACGTGCTTCCGTATGCGGAGCAGCTCGGCATGTCGACGCCGATGATCACGGTGAACGGCGGCGAGATCTGGCACCGGCCGCACGATCTGTACAAGCGGACGGCGATGGACGCGGCGGATGTGCTGCGCCTGCGCCGGCTGGCGCTGGATCACGGCGTCTGGTACTGGGCTTACGCGACGGACGGCGTCTACAACCGGGAGCGGTGGGTCGAGCCGGAGGAAGATGTCCAGCGCAAAGTGTGGCTGAAGTTCGGCTATTACGAAGAGAACGTGCGGCTTCTGGAGCAGATCCGGGCGACGGCGGAAAGCTGGGGCGGATTCGAAATCTCGAATTCGTCGCCCGTCAACATCGAGCTGAATCCGTCCGGCGTCTCCAAAGGCGCAGCGCTGCTGGAACTGTGCCGCCTGCTCGGCATCGATCCGTCCGAGACGGCCGCTGCCGGCGACAGTCTGAACGACCTGTCGATGATCCGCGCGGCAGGCCTCGGCGCAGCGATGGGAGGCGCGCAGCAGGCGGTCAAGGAAGCGGCCGGTATCGTGCTGCCCGGCAACAACGAAGACGGCATCGCGCATCTGATCGAACAATACGTGCTGGGAGGTTGATCCCGCATGTGGCTGGATATTCTGGCCTGGATCATTGTCGTCGTGCTGTTCATCGTCGGCATGGCGGGCTCGGTCTACCCGATTCTGCCGGGCGCCCTCGCGATTTACGCCGCATTCTTCGTCTACGGATTCATGGTTTCGTTCGAGCCGTTCGGCTGGCTGTTCTGGACGATTCAGACGCTGATTGTCGCCGTGCTTTTCCTGGCGGATTACGCGGTGAACGCCTGGGGCGTGAAACGGTACGGCGGCTCGCGTGCTTCCGTCGTCGGCAGCACGATCGGCGTGCTGGTCGGTCCTTTCGTCATTCCGGCGTTCGGGCTTGTCATCGGACCGTTCGCGGGCGCCGTCATCGGCGAGCTGTTGACCGGCTCCGATCTGGACCGCTCCGTGAAGGTCGGCTGGGGGTCGCTCGTCGGCCTGTTCACCAGCGTCGTCGTGAAAATCGCGCTGCAAGCGGTGATGATTCTGTTGTTCGCGCTGTGGTTGATTTTTTAAATGAAATGGAGGAGCCTGTGCAATGATTCGCGTCACGGTATGGAATGAGTTTCTGCACGAGAAAGAGCATGAAGAGGTCATCAAAGTTTATCCGGACGGCATCCACAACGCGATTGCGCGGGGCATCGCGGAGGACGGCATCGCGGTGCGCACCGCCACGCTCGACCAGCCGGAACACGGCCTGACGGAAGAGGTGCTGAACGACACCGACGTGCTGATCTGGTGGGGCCATATGGGGCATGACAAGGTCGATGACGCGATCGTCGACCGCGTCCATCAGAGGGTGCTGGACGGCATGGGACTCATCGTGCTGCACTCCGCACACTTCTCGAAAATTTTCCGCAAGCTGATGGGCACGTCGTGCGATCTGAAATGGCGCGAGGCGAACGAGAAGGAGCGTCTGTGGGTCGTCAATCCGGCGCACCCGATCGCGGCGGGACTGCCGGAGTACATCACGCTCGAACACGAGGAAATGTACGGCGAGCATTTCGATATTCCGGCGCCGGACGAGCTGATCTTCGTCAGCTGGTTCGAAGGCGGCGAAGTGTTCCGCAGCGGCTGCACGTTCTACCGCGGCCAAGGCCGGATCTTCTATTTCCGTCCCGGCCATGAGACGTATCCGACGTACCACAATCCGCAGATTCTGCAAGTCATCAAGAACGGCGTGCGCTGGGCGGCTCCCGCGGGCGCGGCGAAGCCGGTGCGCGGGAACGTCAAGCCGCTTGAGCCGATCAAAGGCTGAACCTTGTCCGGCCGGCGGCCGGATCCGAAGGACTGGATAACGTGAGCCTGAAGAAAGATTCTCTAATACGGGGCACGATCATTCTGGCTGCCGCCGCGCTCATCGCCCGCTTCCTCGGCATCTTCCAGCGGGTTCCGCTCGATTACATGCTGACGGAAGCGGGCGGCGCCTATTTCACGGCGGCCAACAATATTTATCTGCTGCTCCTCGTGGTCGCGACGGCGGGCATTCCGAGCACGATCAGCAAGATGATCGCGGAGCGGCACGCGCAGGGACGGGTCGCGGAGGCGCGCGATATCTACCGCGCCGCGCTCCTGTTCGGCATCGTGACGGGCGTCATCGTATCGGGCGCCCTGTTCGTATGCGCGCCGCTGCTTGCGCGGGACAACCCGGGCGCGGCGGCATCGATCCGCGCGATCGCGCCGGCGCTGCTCCTGTTTCCGGTCATTGCGATGATGCGCGGGTATTTCCAGGGGCGGCAGTATATGACGGCGGGCGGCGTCTCGCAGATCGTCGAGCAGATTCTGCGCGTCGTGACGAGTGTCGCGCTCGCGTTCGCGCTGCTCAGCTGGGGCTACGGCGACGAGCGGGTGGCCGCGGCGGCATCGGCGGGCACAATCTTCGGCGCCGTCGGCGCGTTCGCCGTCATGCTGGCCTACGCGGTGAAGCTGAGGCGGGCGGACGCCGCCGACCGCCGGCATGCCGCCGCCGTGAGGCGCGGCGGCCGGAAGCTCCGGTACGGCGATATTTACCGCGAGATTTTCCGCTTGTCCGTGCCGATCGTGCTGACTTCGATGACGGTGCAGTTTTTCTATTATTTCGATACGCAATTTTTCTATCGGTTGACGGAATCGTACTACGGCACCCGCGAGCTGACGAACGCCGCGCTCGACATTCTCGGGATGAAGGCGCAGACGATCGCGGGCATTCCGCCGATTCTGGCCGTCGCGCTCAGCCAGTCGATCATCCCGGTCATCTCGTCGGCGTACGCGACGGGCAACATGCGGGAAGTGAGCCGGCAGGCGTCGCTCGTGCTGCGCATTGTCATCTTCACCGGCGTGCCGATCGCGCTGGCGCTGACCGCCGCCGCTCCCTCCGTCACCGGGCTCTTGTATACGCCCGGCGGCAGCGGCGTCGTCGCCGCGCTGACGGCCGGCACGGTGCTGCAGATCGTCATGATGACAACGAACTCGACCCTGTTCGGCCTCGGCAAGCCGCGCCAGGCGATGTACCATACGCTTACCGGCATGGCGGTCAAGGCGGCGCTGAGCGCCGCTTTCGGCCCCGCGCTCGGCGTGTACGGGCTCATCCTCGCGTCGACCGTCGGCTTCCTCTGGATCAGCTGGTTCAACGTGCTGTCGATCCGCAAAGTGGTGCCGATCTCCGTGCTCGGCTCGCGCTGGCTGCCGTACACGGGCGCCGTGCTGCTGGCGTCCGCCGCGGGGTTCGGCATTGACTTCGCCGGCCTGCGGCTGCTTGAGGATCTGCCGTTCAAGCTGGCCTGCCTCTTCACGGCGGCCGCATCCTGCGCCGCTTCCGCGGCGGCTTACCTCGTGTTCATGGTGCTGTTCGGCGCGGTGACCAGGGATGACGCGGCATCGTTCCCCGGGCCGTTGAAGAAGCTGTTTGCGCCGCTGCTCCGCATCCGGGCGCGCTAGTGCGGAAGTCCTCCTCTTATTGCAGGATTCTGTCGTCTCCTTGTCGAATTTGGGAGAAAGTTCTTGCAATCCCAGAGACAGAAGAGAGGAGACGGGATGAAGGCATGAGGAGATGGCTTGCGCTGGCGCTTTCGGCGCTGCTTCTGTTCACGTCAGGCTGCCAGGCCGTTCAGGGGATCGATCTGAACGGCATGATCAAGCAGTCGCACCAGGTGATATCGGCGGAAGGCAGCGTCACGTATGAAGTGGAGCTGGATTTAAGCAAGGAAGCGTTTGACGGGTTGTCCCGCTTTTTCGGGGAAGACGTTGCGCCGCTGCTCACCCATATAAAACTGGAGCTTGACCACGTCAAGGTGCAGGACCCCTGGCATGTGCGTGCCCGCGGAACGCTGTACCTTGGCGATGTCGGAATCGGCTTTGCGATGCAGAGAGACGATTCGCTGCTCGTGCTGGAACCGGACGGCGCAAGCGCCCCGATCGTCCTGGATGCGGGCGGCGAGGAATTTCCCTTCGGGACCTACCACCCGTACGGGCTTTATGACCAAATCATTGAGTCGTACGATCCCGTGGGACTCTATTCATATGGACCCGCCGGTCTGTATGATCCATTCGATCTCTACAATCCTTTCAGGCTGCTCAATCCCCTTGGTCTGGACGGCACTCACATACCGGAAGAATATCAGCGCAGCCTGCTGGAATTGACGGGACAGGCCAAAATGATGGCCGATGATTACTGGATCAGGAATATGCCGAATATGCCCCGTTTGTCGGTTTCCCCGGACACTCCCGCGACGGTGGGCGGAGAGAAGCTTGCGCTTGACAGAATCAGCGTCCGGGTTGACCGGCTGGAGCTGTTCGATTGGACGAAACGGTATATCGAGGCGCTGATCGCGGATGAGTCGGGCGTCCGCGCGGTCTATCGAAAGATCGATCCCTTAGAAATCGAGCTGTTCCGATTGCTCAAGGAGGCCGGCTTGCTCTCCGGATTTGAGGAGGAATCTTTCGAGTACGGGGAAGCGGAACTTGCCGACGCCGTTAAGGAATTGATGGAAGAGCTGCGAATGAAGGCGGAGGAGCTTAGCGAGCCGGAGACGCCGGACCCCGAAACGGTTCGGTTGGCCAGGGACAGCCTTCTGGTCAGCGCCGATCTCTATGTCGACGATCAGCTCCGCATTCGCAAGCAGGAGATCGAGATTCGGTTCCGGCCGCCGGAAGCGCTTCATTCGCTGGTCTGGATAAATCCGTTCAGCGGATTGAACGGCATGCGCCTGGCATATTCCGCCGAATGGTGGAATATCAATGGCGACGTCGGGCTTGAGCCGCCGGACGATGCGATAGAAGCCGGGGTTACGCTTGAAGAGATGGCCGAATGGTCGATGGCGGACGGAATCCGGTTCATAGGACGGGATTCCGGACTGTTCGAGCTGATCTTCCGGCGCGGAAAAGCGGGCGTGCAGGAGCTGCAGTTGTACCTTGATGATGACAGGACGGCGCCGATTCCGACGCCGAACGGTTCGACGCTCGTGCCGCTGCGCCGTACGGCGGATGCGTTCGACGTCACCGTCCAGTACGATCCGCAGACGAGACGGCTTCTGCTGCACGATGACATCACCGGGACGGATATCGCGCTGACGGTCGGCAGCCGGCTGGCCGCGGTGAACGGCGAGACCGTCGAATGGTCATATCCGGTCATCACGGGCGCGGACGGCGCAGCCTACGTTCCCGGACGCGATCTGATGAAGGCGATCGGCGGCACGATTGCTTGGAGCAGCCAGTCGGACAGAAAAGTGCTGATCCTGAAACGCGATGCCGCGGAACTGGTGAGCATGTAGTCCGTTGTTCGCATCGCCATAGCAGCACAAGCTTTCATTTTCATTACAGAAATCTATCAATTACAGTGCAATTATGGTAAAATATTGATTGTTATTCATACATAAATATGAGAGGAGACGGAGTGAAGGCATGCGGATGAGGAAATGGCTTGCACTGGCGTTTGCGGCGCTGCTCTTGTTCGCGGCAGGCTGTCAGGCTGTGCAAGGGGTCGATCTGAACGGGGTGCTCAAGCAGTCGTTCAAGACGACCGCGGCGGAAGGCAGTCTCAAGTACGAATTCGAGCTGGATTTGAGCAAGGAACTGTTGAACGAGATGGCGCATGAGGAAGAAGCCGCGGCGATCCTGCCGCTGCTCACCCATGTGAAGCTGGAAATTGACGAGTACAAAGTCAAGGACCCGTGGAACAACTTGATGCGCGGCACGCTGTGGCTCGGGGACATCGGCATCGGCTTCTCGGCGCAAATGGCCGATACGCTGATGGTGGTCGAGCTGGACGGCGCGAGCGCTCCGATCGTCATCGATCTGAGCGCAGCGGACGAGGAACTGTCCGATGTCGCGCTGTCGGATGAGCAGCTGCGTCAAACGCAGGAAATGATGCTGAAATTCCTGCAGTCGTCCGGAGACTATTTGGTTGACAACATGCCGAATGTCTCCGATCTGTCGGTTGCGCTGAGCACGCCCGTGACCGTGGGCGGAGAGGAGCTGTCGCTCACCCGGGTCAGCGTCCGGTTTGACGGCGCCGAACTGTTCGAATGGCTGAAGAAATACCTTGAAGCGCTGATTGCGGACGAAGAAGGCGCACGGACGCTGGTTGAAGCGCTCGCGACGATGCTGAGCGAACAGTCGGCCCTGTTCGCGGATCGTGAACTGCCGGTTGACGAACTGGCGATCGTCGAAGAAGAAGAGGACATTGCCGGAGCGGCGGAAGAGCTGATCGGAGCCTTGAAGGAGGCGGCGGCAGGGCTCGCTTTCATCGAAGCGGCCGAGCCTGAAATGATTCAGGCGATCTTCAATGACAGTCTCCAGGTGCGCGCCGACCTCTATGTCGACGGCAAGCTCCAGATCCGCAAGCAGGACGTCGAAGTCGAATTCCGTCCGGATGCGGAGAAGCTGAAGTCGGCGCTCGGCGAAAATCCGCTTGAAGGGTTGAACGGCATCCGTCTGGCATATTCCTCTGAAATGTGGAATATTAATGGCGATGTTGAGCTGGCTAAGCCGCAGGTTCCCGAGGACGGCGGCATTACGCCCGAAAACATGGAAGAATGGTCGACGGCGGATGCGCTCCGCTTCTTTGACGCCGAGTCCGGTCTGTACGAGCTGCTCGCCAACCGGTTCAAAATCGGAGAGCAGGAGTTCAGGCTCTATCCCGAATTTGACGACCCGGCTCCGATCAAGGCGCCGAACGGCTGGACGCTCGTGCCGCTGCGCGATACGGCGGAGTATTTCGAAGCGGAAGTCAAATTCGATCCGGAGACGAAACATCTCATCGTGCGCGATGACGCGACCGGAAGCGAAGTTGTGCTGACGGTCGGCAGCAACAAGGTCGCGGTGAACGGGAAGACGGTAGAGTGGGGCTATCCGGTCACCGTCATGGCGGACGGCGTCACGTACGTGCCGGCACGCAATCTGATGGAAACGCTCGGCGGATCGGTCGCATGGATCGACGAAGACGGGTTCCAGGTGCTGGTCATGAAGCGCGATGTCGCGGAACTGATTGAACGGTAATCGGCCGCGGTTGATCGGACGGCTGGCGCACCGTTCCCGCATGCGCGTCGGAAGGAGCGATGAACATGGACAAAGCGGCTGATGCCGCGGATTTCCGCAGCCGGATCGGACGGGACGTCCTGACTGTCGCGGTGTTCAAGGCGGACTGGTGTCCGGATTGCCGGTTCCTCGATCTGTTCATGGCGGATATCGAGGAAGCGTTCCGGGACCGGATCGAATTTCTGGAAGTCGACCGCGACGAGCTGCTTGATCTGTTCATCGAGCTGGATATTTACGGCATTCCGAGCTTCGTCGCATTCCGCGGAGGGCGCGAGATCGTCCGGTTCGTCAGCAAGCTGCGCAAATCGCGGCCCGAGATCGAGCGGTTCCTGGACCGCGCGATCCAGGTGGACGCGGCGCTGAGCGGGTGGAACGGCTAAAGGCAATGTCATGGAAGCGGCAGGCATCGACCGGCTGACGGTCGGCGCCTGCCGCTTTGTCTGCCGCTTCCAGCCGAATTCATCGTTTCTACATGGATTTCGCCGGATGCAATCGTTATAATGTAATGTTGACAGAGTCTGTGAAGCGAGCCGCCGGGCTCTCTGCCCGTAATCCGGATCGTTCGACAGAAGAAATGTGGTGAGTAAATGATATCCGGCGGTTACCGCAAACTGGTCATCGCAACATGCATCGGCATGCTGATCGTGCTCCTCGGGGGCGCGCTTGTGACGAATACCGACTCCGGCGACGGCTGCGGCACGGACTGGCCGCTCTGCAACGGCAAGTTCATCCCGGCCTGGACGCTCGAGTCGACGATCGAGTATTCCCATCGGTTTCTGACCGGCATCGCCGGCATTCTGGTCGTGCTGACCTGCATCGCCACGTACCGGCTCGTGCGGAACATGGACAAGCCCGATCCGGAGCCGCTCTGGTACGCCGGCAGCATCCTCGTGTTCACGGTCGTTCAGGCGCTGATGGGGGCGGCGGCGGTGAAGTGGCCGCAGTCGTCGCAAGTGATGGCGCTGCACTTCGGCATCTCGCTGTTCGCGTTCGCGAGCACGCTGCTGCTCGTCCTGTGGGTGCTGCGGCAGCGGGATGCGGCGGGGCGGACGCCGCCGGCCGTTCCGCGGGGCATCTTCCCGTTTGCCCTGGCCGTATCCGTGTACAGCCTGATCGTCATATACCTGGGCGCCTATATCCGGCACACCGATTCCGCCGGCGGCTGCGGCACGGACTGGCCGCTCTGCAACGGCGCGGTCGTGCCGGAACTCGAGGGCGCGACGCTGATCGCCTTCGTGCATCGGCTGGCGGCGGCGGTGTTCCTCATCGTCATGTTGTTGCTCTATGTTTACATCAGGCGCGTACGCCAGGCGGACAGCGTGACGGCGAGGACTTCTTCATGGCTGCTCGGGCTGACTGTCGGGCAGGTGCTGAGCGGCGCGCTGGTGGCATGGACGGTCGGGAACGAGGACCTGTTTATTTTCACGAGCCTGCTGCACAATCTGGTCATCTGCGGCCTGTTCAGTCTGCTTGCCGATCTGAGCATCCGCTCGTGGCGCTATCGCGACGCCGGCAGGGATGCGAAGGTTGCCGAATCGCACGCATGAGGAGGTGCCGCGTTGCTGCGCACATTGTTCGGCGAGCAGCCGAGACGGCTGACCGGCCGGATGGCCGAAGTGTACAAGGAGATCAGCCAATTCGCGAACCTGATGCATGAGCGGATCGCGGCCGGCAAGGACCGGGAGTACCGGCTGCGCGTGTACGAGATCGGCGCCCTCGGGCTGATGGCTTCGCTGGATGAGCTCGAGCAGAGCCTGTACGCGGCGCGCGGCTATGCGCACCGCATCAACAAAGAGTCGCTGGCGCACATGTCGTACGAGGAGCAGCTGGATTACTTCCGCTACGTCTACTTCGACAAAAACGGGTTCATCCGCGTGTTCGCCATCCTCGACAAGCTCGGCGCATTCCTGAACGACGCGCTCGGGCTGCAGACCGAGAAAATGAAGCCGCAGTTCTCCTACTTCACCGTGCTGCGCAACATGCGGCAGAAGCGGCTGCACCCGAAGCTGTCCGCCGCGCTGGACGAGCTGAAGGAGAAGTATCAGGCGCCGCTCGCCGAGCTGCGCAAGCGGCGCAACATCGAAGTGCACTTCATGAACACCGAGATGATGGACGATTTGATGCAGAGCCGGAAGTCTTACGGCAAGCCGGCAAGGCTGGAGAACATCGACGAGCAGGTCAGGCAGCTGGAAGAAGCGTTCGAGATGATCACGGCTTCCCTGTGCATCGCGTTCCGCTATGTCCGGCGCTGGATGAAATGAACGCCCGGAGGCGGCCGCGGTCAGGGAACGATGCGCGGAGGAGGAATCGATGGAGCTGAAGGGGAAGAGGGCGCTGATCACCGGGAGCGCGAAAGGTCTCGGCAAGCGGACCGCGCTGCTCCTCGCCGAAGCGGGATGCGACGTCATCGTGAACTATGTCAGCAGCCGGACCGAGGCGGAAGCGCTGGCGGGCGAGCTGCAGCGGCTCGGCGTCCGCTCGCATGCCGTGCAGGCCGACGTGTCGGACCCGGGCCAGGTCGAGCGGCTGGCCGAAGAGGCGGAGCGGCGGCTCGGCGGCATCGACATCCTGATCAACAACGCGGGGCCGTTCATCCGCGAGCGGCGGCTGTTCGCCGACTATGCGCCGGACGAGATCATCGGGCTGGTGAACGGCAACCTGCTCGGCGTCATGCTGCTCGACCGGCTGCTGCTGCCGGGGATGCGGCAGCGGGGATGGGGACGGATCATCCATTTCGGCTTCGGCCATGCCGGCGAGTCTCGCGCCTGGCCGCACCGCGCCGTGTACGCGGCGGCGAAGACGGCGCTCGTCTCCTTCACGAAGACGTTGGCCGTCGAGGAAGCGATGCACGGCATCACGGTGAACATGATCTGTCCCGGCGACATCCGCGGCGCGAACAAGGAGAAGTCGATCGGCGACGTGCGCGGCGAGATCGATCCCGAATCGGGGCGCAGACCCGGAACGGGCGAGGACGTGGCGCGCGCGATCCGGTTCCTGTGCGATCCGCGGTCGGACTTCATCACCGGCAACCTGCTGGATGTGACCGGCGGCTTCGATCCGATTCGGAACACCATTTGAATTCGCCAAGAAGAAAAGCGTCTTTCCCCGCGGGCGTTCGGCGAACGTCCCGGGGCAAGACGCTTTTGTTTCCAACGGCATACGGATGTCAGAATACCTGAATGACCTCTTGGATGCCCTCGACTTCTTCCAGCAGCGCGCGTTCGATGCCGGCCTTCAGCGTGATCGTCGAGCTCGGGCAGCTGCCGCATGCGCCCATCAGGCGCAGCTTCACGACGCCGTTTTCGACATCGACCAGTTCGACGTCGCCGCCGTCGCGCTGCAGGAACGGACGCAGCTTGTCAAGGACGTCGAGCACTTCGTCGTACATTTGCTGATCCGTCGTCGTATTGCTCATTTGCCATCAGCTCCTTTCTTGCTTACTATTTATTATAGTACAAAACGGGCAGAATGAAAACGGATCGGGTGAGGGGCAGGTGAACCGCGTGGATCGGCCGATCATCGAATTTTGCGCGAGCAACATGCATCACGGCACGGACGCGGTGATGCGCCGGCTCGAAGCGGAACCGGACAAATACGATGTGATCGAATACGGCTGCCTTGGCAACTGCGGCGAATGTTTTCTGTTCCCGTACGCGTACGTGAACGGCGAGATCGTGGCCGCCGAGACGGCGGATGAGCTGTACGAGGCGATTCTGAAGGCCGTCCGCGAGCAGCAGGCCGAGCGGGAGATGCTCGACAAGCTGCTGGACGATCTGTAACAAATTATGTACATGCGCCGGCCGTTCAATCCAACCATGTGCTGGTGATCAATGTGGTCGCAAGCATAGGCAAGGGCTCCCCGACGGGTTCGGGGAGCCCGATGCATATTGGGCGCATTAATCGTACACCTTGATCTCGTTGTAGAACGTGTCGCGTTCGACCGGAATCCGGCCGGCGCCTTTCACAAGCCAGATCAGATCTTCGCGCGTAATGCCTTCCGGCGTCAGCGCGCCGGCGGAATGGCTGATCCGCTCCTTCACGATCGTGCCGTGGACGTCGGAAGCGCCCATCGCCAGCGACACCTGGGTGAGCTGCGTTCCGATGTTGATGAAGTAAGCCTTGATGTGCTGGAAGTTGTCCAGCATGAGCCGGCTGATCGCAATCGTCTTCAGATCTTCGAACGCCGAGTTCCGTCGGCGGATGCTTGCCTTCGGGCTGGAGGGCTGCATCGACAACGGGATGAATACCATGAAGCCGTTCGTTTCGTCCTGAAGTTCGCGCAGTTTGATCAGGTGCTCGATCCGGTCGCGATGCGTCTCGATGGCGCCGTACAGCATCGTCGTGTGCGTCCGGATGCCGAGCTGATGCGCGGTGCGGTGCACTTCGAGATATTGGTTCACGTCCGCTTTCTCGACGCGCATTTTCTTGCGGTATTCATCGGACAGAATTTCGGCGCCGCCGCCCGTCAGCGTGCCGAGCCCGGCCTTGACCAGCTCCTCCAGCACTTCCTTGTACGAGAGGCCGGAGAGACGCGAGAAGAACTCGATCTCTGCGGCGGTGTACGCCTTCAGCGTCACGTCCGGATAGTGCTGCTTCAGCACGCGGAGCGATTCGACGTAGTAGTCGAACGGCACATGCGGATTGTGGCCGCCGACGATATGGAATTCCCGGACGCCGGGATGGTAATGCTTCTCGATATAGGCGAGCATCTCTTCGCCGGTGAGCGTGTACGCGCCCTCTTCGCCCTGGTCCCGGCGGAAGCTGCAGAACGCGCAGTGCGATTCGCACACGTTCGTAAAGTACAGGCTCATGTTCTCGATGAAATAGACTTTCTTGCCGTTCTTCCGCAGGTTCACTTCGTTCGCCATCTGGCCGATGGCGAGCAGATCATCGGACTCGTACAGGAAGACGCCGTCTTCGAGGGTCAGCCGCTGACCATAGTGTACCTTCTCTCGGATTTCCTGCATGCGTGAATGTTCGGTCGGGATTACGACGTTCATGGCCATTCCTCCTGTCGATGGGCTTAAGCGGCACCCGTCCAGAGACTGTAATTATTATAATCTTCCGGGACAGAATCGGGCAACAGGATAATCCGGGAGATGAGGCGCAGCCGGAGGGCCGGAGAAAGTGTTGCAGCGGTTGAAAGTCGCGCCAGGACAACAATTGAAGCGCTAACGAAACAAGGAGCCGTTATTTGTGACAATTTGGTCTGCTTCCGGACGCGAACGAAACGCAGCATTCTTATTTGGCTACGGAGAGCCGTTTTTTGCCCCTTCAAATCCGAACAGGACGTCTCGGTTTCGTTACGAATCCGAAAACCCGCGATTTCCGGCAAATAAGACGTCCTGGTTTCGTTAATCAAACAGAGCATCCCGGAGATTGACCGGACCGCCCGGTGCGCCGGCCGGCTCCTATTGTGGCATCCTGGAATGTCGGGTATACTTATAAATTAATATTGATGCTTATCAAGGCGCATCAAGCTAGCGGGAGGGATCCAAGGTGATTGCGATCAGCGAAGCGGCTTCGAATAAAATCAAGGAAATGCTCGCCGAGGAGGAGACGCCCGGTCTGTTCCTTCGCATCGGCGTGCGGGAGGGCGGCTGCAGCGGCTTCTCCTACGGCATGGGCTTCGACGACGAGAAGCACGAGAACGACCAGGAGATGGACATCCGCGGTCTGCGCGTTGTCGTCGACTCGGACAGCATGAAATATCTGTACGGACTCGAGATCGACTACAAGGAGACGGCGATGGGCGGCGGATTTACGATCCACAACCCGAACGCGGTGGCCACCTGCGGCTGCGGCCAGTCGTTCCGCACGGCGACTGAAGCGGGCAAGCCGGAGGAGTGCTGAGGCGGACGAAGTCCGTGAGCATTGCGGCATGATGGATGAACCATAAGGCCTTCTTCGTTGGATTCCGGTACACGGAGTTTGACGAAGGAGGCCTTTTCTGTTTGACGGGAAACGCGTAAAAAGAGGAGTCAGGCGACCGAACATCAAATACCAGAACAGGAAGTTTTAAACATGAAGCCATGGAGGGATCTCGATGTCCACAAACTTGATATCCATATTCGAGCAGTATGTTTCGGGCTGGAAGCGCGCGGAAATCGAAACCGTGCTTGAAACGCTTGATGAAGATTGCATCATAACGGAATGCTGCGGCCCGGTCTATCGCGGCCGGGATAACGTACGGTTGTGGATGGAAAAATGGCTGGGAGAGGGCAATCGTGTTTTGGAGTGGGATGTGCGCACTTGTGGCGAGCTGGACTGGATTCGGGAGGTAAAGGCATTCCTCGCCGCGCTGCCGGATGAGGATGACTCCGCATGAAGCCCGGGCGCGGGAAACCATCAAGAGGCGGGATTGAAAATGAATCATCAAGTCAAAGCATACCAGGGGAGAAGGTACTTGCATATTACCGGCGGCGATTCGCCGATTCAGCGGGAGCAGGACGCGATCGACATCATTGCGCTGTGCATGGAACATGACACGAACGCGGTGCTGCTGGACGGCGGCGTGCTGTCGGATGATTTTGTCAGGCTGCGGACCGGTCTGGCCGGTGCCGTGTTGCAGAAATTCGTCAACTACAACATCAAGGCGGCGGCGGTCATCCGGGAAGGCCTGCAGTTTCCCGAACGGTTTCGTGAAATGGTCGCCGAATACCGCAACGGGAATACGTTCCGCGTCTTCACCGACCAGGATGAGGCCGTGGGCTGGCTCCTGGCGCCGCAGCCCGGATAAGTTCCGATTTTTACAATTCCGCTCAGCTCAACCTGAAGTATAATGGAAGGAAATTAATGCGCTTTATGCCAATTCGGGAGGGGTTGAGCTTGACGCATTACGCGGTCTCCGTGGAACGCCGGTTCCAGATGTCCCCGCAGCGGGTGTACAACCTGATCATCGACATGGATGAACATCGCCGCATCCTGCCCAGGCAGTTCGAATCGCTGGAAGTACTGGAAGGCGGCAGAGGCGACGGAACGGTGTTCCGGTTGACGATGAACGTGATGGGTAACCGCACCGCGCTGGTCATGACGCTCAAGGAACTTGAGCCCGGACGCATCGTGCAGGAGCAGGACGGCAATGCGGGGATTACGACAACATGGGAATTGATTCCGGAATCCGATGATTGCTGCATACTCAGGCTCACCTCGCGGTTTCCCGACAAACCCGGATTTTCCGGCTGGGTGGAGCGGCTGGCCACTTCTTCCATGATCCGCTCGATTTACAAACGCGAATTGGAAAATATGGAGCGCTATTTATCGACAGGCTCGGCTGCGAAATGACGGCTGAACATCCGCCGAACGTCCCCTTGACGGGGATTTTTTTGTGACTTGCTGGAATCTTCTATCATCCGCTTTCGCGATGCAGGGAAATGGAGTACGCTGTCGAATGGAGTAGAGATCATTTTTGAAAGCGCTTGCTTCCTTGCAAATCCACATCATCCCAGGTAAGGAGACATCTTGCGATGAGCGTCAATCGGTCGATGTTCCATTCGGTCGGCATGAAGCTGTTCATCCTCATCTTCTGCGCCATTCTGCTCTGTGTACTGGCCCTCGGCTGGTTCTCGTATTCCCGGTCGAAACGGGCGATCGAGACGGAAGTCGCGGAAGCGAACCGGATCACCGCGCGGCAGACGGCCGAGAAGCTGGACGTCGTCCTGACGGGCTATGCGCAGAAGCTGAAGCAGGTCATCGCGGATGCCGACTTCATCCGGATGCTCAATGCGTACAATCAATCCGGCGACGCCGCGGAAATCGCAAGCCTCGCACAGACGCTCGGCACCCGGCTCAGCGCCGCGGCGATGACCGATCTTTCAATCAAACAGATCGCGCTCATCACCGAGCGGGAGGGACGTCCCGTCCTCGCGTCGGATGCATCGGCCGATGCCGAAGGATTCCGCGATCCGGCCGTCTCGCAGCGCGTCCGGGACGGGCAGGGCAAGCCGGTCTGGTTCGCCGACGCGGGCGGGCCGGGCGGCAGCATCCGGCTGTACGTCGGCATGGCATACGAGATGAACGTGATGCATGAGCTCTATATGGAGATCGATCCGTATGTCATCGAGAAGCGGGTCCAATCGACGGATTTCGGCGACGGACGCATCTATGTCGTCGCGCCCGACCGGACGATCGTCTACGCGACGGAGTCCGGATTGGCCGGCAAGCCCTATCCCTACGACTTGCCTGAATACGATTCGGCCATAACCAGGATCGACGGCCAGGCCATGTTGTCCGTGCAGGGGGTGGTGGAATCGAACGGCTGGCAGATTGTCAGCCATATCCCGCTCGCCAGCCTGATGGAAAATGTGCGCGCCATCCGGGACATCACGCTGCTCATGTCGGTTGCGGCGGTGGCGGCGGCGGGCCTCATCGGCTTCATCGTCATGCGGATGATCGGACGGCCGCTTGGAGAACTGAAGGCGCTCATGACGGAGGGCAAGAAAGGAAACCTCACCGTCAGATCCACGATCCGGCGGAAGGACGAGATCGGCCAGGTCGCCGACAGCTTCAACTGGATGATGGAAGAGATCACGGCGCTCGTGCAGAGCGCGAACCAGTCTGCGCAGGCGGTGCTCGAGACGTCAGCGGCCCTGGCGCAGGCCGCCCGCCAGACGGAGGATGCCGCCGGGACGATCGCGGCGGCGACCGGTGAGATCGCGTCCGGCGCCGCCAGCCTCGCCACCGCGTCCGAGCAGGGAGCGGACATCGCGGATGAGATCGGCGCACAGGTGCAGACCGTCGTCGCATCGAATGAGGAGATGAAACGGGCCGCGTCCGAGGCGGAAGAAGCCGGAGCGGCAGGTACCGGCCACATGACGGCCTTGACCGGCAACACGAACCGGATGGAAGCGATTACCCGCTCGATGGCGGAGAAGGTCGGCCGTCTGGCCGACAGCGCGGGCTCGATCCGGAACATCCTCGAGATGCTCATCCGGATGAACGCGCAGACGAACATTCTGTCGCTGAACGCCGGCATCGAGGCCGCGCGCGCCGGCAGCGCGGGCAAAGGCTTCATGGTCGTGGCGGACGAAATCCGCGGGCTGGCGGAGCAGTCCCGGCAGTCGATCGCCGTGGCCGGCGAGATCATCGGCACGATCCAGCATGAAATCCGCGAGACGGTCGAGGCGCTGTCCGAGGCTCATCCGGTCTTCCGGGAACAGATCGAAGCCGTCAAGGAAGCGCACCGGCTGTTCCGCGCGGTGCAGACGAACATGAACGCTTTTCTCGGCCGGCTGGAAGCGGCGACGGCGTCGATCCGGCGGCTTGAACAGGTGCAGTCCGCCATGGCCGGCACGATGAGCGAGGTCAGCTCCGTCGCGCAGCAGGCCGCGGCGGTGTCCGGGGATGTGGCTTCCTTGAGCCGTGAACAGCTCGGCGTCAGCGCCGGTCTGGTGGAGCTGTCGAACCGGCTGGAGTCGGTGTCCGACCAGCTCAAGGCGTCGCTCTCCCGGTTCACGGTATCATGAGTCCAATCTCTGCGAATTTTACGGGGGAAACGGAGAAACAACGCCATGCGAAAAACGATCGTCGTCCTGCTCGCCGCCATCTGTGCGGTGCTGCTCTATTTCACGTCGGCATCGGCGTACAAGGTGTTCCGCGCCGACTGGCGGCTCCCCCAGACGCCCTTGCAGGAATCCGCGGAGTACCGGCTGGTCCTCATCACCCAGGAACTGGAGACGCCTTTCTGGGACCGGGTCGGCGCCGGCGCGCGGGAAGAAGCGGCGAAACACGGCGCGATGCTTGAAATCTGGGGAAGCTACAGCAATGATGCGGACGAATTTCTGAAGAAACTGGAAATTGCGATTCACTCCCGCATGGACGGCATCATCGTCCAGGGGCTGGATACGGACGCTTTCAAGGAACTGGTGAAATACAAGGCGGCCTCATACGGCATCCCCGTCATCACCGTCGCGAACGACGTGCCGGACAGCCTGCGCAGGACTTATGTCGGTTCCGATCAATTCGAAGCGGGCCGGACGATCGCCCGGCAGCTGGCGGCGGACATGGGCCAGGAGGGAACGGTCATCCTGCTCAGGGACAACGGCAACGCCTATTACCAGGAACAGCGGCTGGACGGGATTCGCAGCATCCTGGAAGCTTATCCCGGCATCGAGCTGCAATACGCGGAGACGCAGGGCTCGCGGGAGCAGGTCATCGCCGCCATGCAGGATCTGATGAATCATTCGCCCGACGTGCAGGCGTTCATCGCGGCGAACGCGAACCTGACCGCCGCGATGGTGCAGGAGATCGGCCGCAGGTCGCGGGTGAAGCCGTATCATATTTACTCGTTCGACGACAGCCCGGATACGCTGACGCTGCTCCGGGAAGGGCTCATCGACGGCATCATTGAACAGTCGCCCGAAGAAATGGGACGGATCAGCACGGCCCTCATGATCGACTGGCTGGAAGGCAGGCAGATCCCGCTCAAGACGAGCGGCTATCATACCGAAATTCGGCTGCGGAAAGCGGAAGATGCGCCATGAATCGCATACAGAACAAAATTTTGGTCCTCACCGGCATCGTGCTGTTCATCATGGCGGCCATCTGGTTGACGCTGACCTACTACAGCCGCCAGACCCAGGAGCAATACAACGACATTCTGCAGCGCTATCTGCGGATGAACGAGGTGACGGGCGCCAGTCAGCAGACGATCACGGACCTGAACAACTACCTCATCCGGCCGACGCCTGAACATTACGAACAGCTCGAGCAGAGCAAGGAACGGCTGCGCCGGGCGAAATACGACGTGTTCGCCTTGCGCAACGGAGACAACGACTTTGACCTTACCAGCTACACGAATCTGATCGACAGTCTGCTCGAAACGGCGAACCGGTCGATGATGTTCCAGGCGCAGATGGACACCGAAGATTCGAATCAGGCATTCAATGAAGCGACGCGCATCTCCCGCTCCATCTCCGACATGACACTGACGCTGCTCGACACCGAGCTCAAAACGTACGACCGGTTCTACCGGGGCATCATCGAGCGGTCGACGGAGCTGAACAAGCTCGGCATCTGGCTGCTGCTTACCATCACGTTCCTGCTGCTGATCTTCGCGTACTGGTTCGCCCTCAGCATCACGAGGCCGGTGCAGAAGCTGACACAGGCGGCGAAGGAACTGTCGCGGGGACGGTTCGACCAGGAGATCGAAGTGTCGTCGAACGACGAGATCGCTTTTCTGGCGAAAATGTTCGAGCGGATGCGGGTGAATATCAACAACCTCATTACGGAAATCCAGCAGAAAGCCCAACTGGAGCACGAACTGCAGCAGAACAAGCTGCTCTTGCAGGAGAGCCGGTACCGCAGCCTGCAGAGCCAGATTCATCCGCATTTTCTGTTCAACACGCTGGATACGCTCTCGAAGAAAGCTTATCTGGAAGGCGCCGAAGAGACGAGCGACCTGCTGGCGAGCGTCGCGGGTCTGCTCCGCTACAATCTGCGGCGGCTGGACCGCTCCGTCACGCTCTACGAGGAAGTCCGGGTGCTGCGCCAATACATGGACATCCAGTCGGCCCGGTTCGCCGACCGGCTGCGGTTTGTCGAGGACATTGACGAGTCGTGCCTGTACGTGCAGATTCCCGGGCTGACACTCCAGCCGATCGTGGAGAACGCCGTCATCCACGCCGTGGAGCCGATGGAGGACGGCGGCACCATCGTGTTCCGCATCGCGGAAGACGGCGATCGGATCCGGGTCGAGATTGCGGACGACGGGCCGGGCATGCCGGAGGACAAGATCGAACGGGTGCTCAAAGGCAGCGCGCAAGAGACGGAGGGGCATACGACCGGCATCGGGATCGGCAATGTCGTGCAGCGGCTCCGGCTGTTCTACGGGCAGGACGACATCATCGACATCGAGAGCAAACCGCGATCCGGCACGAAGGTCGTGCTGCGTTTGCCCAAAGTGAGGAGGTACGAAGCGGATGACCAGCGTACTGATCGTGGATGACGAGCAGATTGAGCGTGAAGGGCTTGCGGCGATATTGCGGAAAGGGTTTCCCGATCTTGCCATCGAACAGGCGCGGAACGGACGGGTCGCGCTGCAGATGGTCGAGGAAGGCTTCCGTCCGGATCTGGTGCTGATGGACATCAAGATGCCGGGCATGGACGGCCTCGAGACGATCGAGCGGATAAGCGCCATTGAACCGGACATCCGGTTCATCATGGTGACGGCTTACGATGCGTTCGACTACGCCCGCACGGCCATCAAGCTCGGCGTGAAGGACTACCTGCTCAAGCCGAGCAAGGCGGACGAGATCATCGCGACCGTCGGCCGGGTGCTGCGGCAGATCGAGGAGGAGCGCAAGGAACGCGAAGCGAGCAGGCAGCAGATCACCGCGCTCAAAAAAGTGCTTCCCGTCGTCGAGACGGACATCGTGACCCAGCTGCTGTACGACCATGTCCACGATGTGCATCTGGACGAGCTGGTCGACCTGCTCGGCGTCAGCACGGCAAGCGAGATGTTCGCCATCGTCGTCATGATGCCGGCAGGCGAAGAGCAGAAGTATGCCGAAGTGAAAGCGAGAATCCGGAAGACGGGCGTCGGCCTGGTCGGGGCGCTGTCCGGCGGGCAGATCCCGGTCATCGTGTTCCGTGATCCGGTTCGATCGTACCGTTCCCAGGCGACGACGCTGGCCAGGGAATTGCTCGCCCTGGCCGCTTCGGGCGGCGGCGCCGGATGGTTTATCGGCATCGGCGGCGTCTGCGGCTCGCTGGACGACATCCGGCAATCCTACCACGAAGCCCAGATCGCCGCGATGGACCCGACGCTGCCGGTCAAATACCGGTTCTACGAGGATACGCCCGCGCTCGGCGCGGTGGGCGGCCGGTCCGACCGGGAATGGGAGAAGCGGTTCATCGAGCAGATCCGGACGGGCGACTGGGAGCGCGTGCAGGAAGGCATCATGTCGTTCATCCGCCGCTGCGAGCAGGAGGGCGTCGACCTGCTGCTGGCGCAGCAGCGCGCGCTCGAGCTGATCTGGCTCGTCTCGCGGATGCTGCAGGAGCTCGGCGTCGAAGTCCAGGCGCCGGTATTTCCGTTCCAGGCGCAGGATTACCGGCGGCTGCAGGCGGAGGCGCACATTCTGATCGGCCGGCTCCGGCAGGCGTATGCGGAGCATCAGGCGCGCCATGAGCCGGACGCCGTGCACCAGATCAAGAAATATATCATTGAACATTCGCACGAGGACATTTCGCTCGAGGCGATCGGACGGATGATCGGCCTCAGCCCGTTCTATATCAGCAAACTGTTCAAGGAGCAGTTCGGCATCAACTACATCGATTTTCTGACCGAATGCCGGATCGAGAAGGCGAAGAAGCTCATGGCCGATCCCGAGCTCAGCATGAAAGTGATCGCGCTGGAGGTCGGCTACCGCGATCCGAACTATTTCAGCAAGGTGTTCAAGAAGATGTGCAACATCTCGCCGACGGAATACCGGAAGGCGCTGCTCGGGACAAGAGGGCGGGAGGCTTGCGATGCTTGAACGGAAAGCGATAAGGAGAATGGCGGCACTCCGGCTGCTCCAGGTTGCGGCCATCGCGCTGGCGGTGGTGCTCCTGTGGGCGATCTTCATGCGAGTAGACGCCGGGAACGACGCGGGCCTGCCCCCCGGGGAGGAGCTTCCGGACGGGCAAGCACCGGGCGTCCGGCGGCAGGACGACGGGACCATCAAGGTCGGGCTCACGATGGATACGCTGCAGGAAGAGCGTTGGATCAAGGACCAGGAGATGTTCGGCGAAGCGGTGAAAGCGCTGGGAGCGGAATTCATCGTCATGACGGCGGACAGCGACGACGCGAAGCAGATCGAGCAGGCCGAGACGCTGATCGGCATGGGGGTCGACATCCTCGTCGTCGTGCCCCATGATGCGGAAGCGGCGGCGACGATTGTGAACAAGGCCCATGCCGCCGGCATCAAGGTGCTGTCCTACGACCGTCTGGTGCGAAACGCGGACGTCGACCTGTACGTCTCATTCGACAACGAGCGGGTGGGCGAGCTGCAAGCGGAAGCGATCACGAAGCGGGTTCCCGCGGGGAAATATGTCTACATCGGCGGTCCCGAGACGGATTACAACGCCCACCTGGTCAAAAAAGGGGTGTTCAATGTGCTCCAGCCGTACATCGACCGGGGAGAGATCACCATCGTGTTCGACCAGTGGACCCGGGATTGGCAGCCCGCCAACGCGCGGGACAACATGCGCATCGCGCTGGAAGCGAACGAGGGCAGAATCGATGCCGTCATCGCCGGCAACGACGGCACGGCGGGCGGCGCCATCGAAGCGCTGGCGGAGTGGGGACTCGCCGGCCAGGTTCCCGTTGCGGGACAGGATGCCGAACTCGCAGCCGCCCAGCGGATCGTCGCGGGCACCCAGACGATGACCGTCTACAAACCGATCCGGCAGCTTGCCGAAGTGGCGGCGGAATTGGCCGTCAAGATGGCGAAAGGCGAGACGCCGCGTGCCGACCGTCTCGTAAACAACGGCAAGCTTGACGTGCCCTCCGTGCTGCTGACGCCGATCGCCGTGAACGCCGACAATATCGACGAGACGATCATCGCGGACGGATTTCACGCCCGGGAGGAAGTTTACAAACACATCGAACGGTAAACGATCGGATTCGGCTCAAGAAATTACAGAACATCATAAAAGAGTCCTGTCATTACAGCGCTTACAGTCGGATGCGGGATGATACATTGGTTGTGCCACCACATTTACCGAAAGGGGTTCAATCAATGCGCAAGGGATTCAAGATCACCGCCATCCTGCTCGTCGCCGCGCTGTTCGGCGCGCTCCTGGCAGCGTGCGGCAAAAACGGCGGCGGCAAGGTCGACGTGGGCGTCGTCCTCCCGACGAAGGACGAGCAGCGCTGGGTGCAGGACGAGCAGCGCTTCAGGGAAGCCCTGGACGACACGAAGTACAATGTCGAAATTCTGTTCAGCCAGGGTTCCTCCGCGAAAGAGAAGGAAAACGTCGAAACCCTCATCAACAAAGGCATCAAAGTCCTCATCATCTGTCCTCCGGACGGCGACGCTGCAGCCGCTGCGGTCGAAGCCGCGAAGAAGGAAGGCATTACGGTCATCGCGTACGACCGTCTGATCACGAACACCGACGCCGTCGACTACTACGTCACGTTCGACAGCGTGGCGGTCGGCGCGGCGCAAGCCCAATACCTGGTTGACCACATGAAGGGAGGCGGCCAGCCGCTGTATCTGTACGCCGGCGCGGCTTCCGACAACAACGCGTTCCTGTTCTTCGAGGGCGCTTGGAAAGTGCTGCAGCCGAAGATTGCGGACGGCTCGCTGAAGATCGCCAACTCCAGCGAAGCGGAAGCGCTGAAAGACAAGGCGGAGCTCACCCGTGAAGAGATGAGCCGGATCATCGGTCAAATCACGACGAACTGGGATCCGAACGAAGCGAAGAACAAGGCGCAGACGCACCTCACCGCCGCTTCGGACGACCTGAAAGGCGATGTGCTCATCCTCGGACCGAACGACCATACGGCGCGCGCCATCGCGGACGTGTTCGCGGCCGATTCGGCGGTCACGAGCTACGTCGTGACGGGTCAGGACGCGGACAAAGCTTCCGTCGAATACATCCTGGACGGCAAGCAGTCGATGACGGTGTTCAAGGATGTCCGTACGCTGGTCAAAGACGCGATGAACCTCGCCGTCGACATTCTCGAGGGCAAGACGCCGACCACGACCGGCTCCTACCACAACGGCAAAATTGACGTCAAGGCGAAGCAGACGGATGTCATCGTCGTCGACCAGTCGAACATCAAGAAAGAGCTGTTCGATTCCGGCTACTACGACGAGAGCGAATTCAACTGACCGCAATCGGCAGTTCATACGAGGGCGGAATAGTGATAGATGCGTCTATCACTATTCCGCTGTTATCACCGTCATCCGGAAGAAGGAGAACAGGCCATGGACGATTACATTCTGGAGATGCGGAACATCTCCAAAACGTTCCCGGGCGTGAAGGCGCTCACGGACGTCAGCTTCAAGGTGAGGCGGGGAGAGATTCATTGCCTTGTCGGTGAGAACGGGGCGGGCAAGTCGACGCTGATGAAGGTGCTGAGCGGTGTCTACCCTTACGGGACGTACACGGGGGACATCATTTTTGACGGCAAGGAGCAGCGGTTCACGTCGATCAGCGACAGCGTGAAGGCCGGCATCGTCATCATCTACCAGGAGCTGGCGCTGTTCCCGGACCTGTCCGTCTACGAGAACATTTATGCCGGCAACGAGGTGCAGCGCAGCGGGCTGGTCGACTGGAACGAGACGATCGTCAGGGCGGGCCGGATGCTGAAGAAAGTGAAGCTGGACGTCAATCCGGAAACGTTGGTCAAAGATCTCGGGGTCGGCAAGCAGCAGCTCGTGGAAATTGCCAAGGCGCTCAGCAAGGACGTCAAGCTACTTATCCTCGACGAGCCGACCGCCGCGCTCAACGAGAACGACAGCGAGAACCTGCTTCAATTGCTGCGTGAACTGAAGCAGCAAGGCATCACCTGCATCATGATCTCCCACAAGCTGAAAGAAGTGATGGCGATCGCGGACAAGGCGACCGTGCTCCGCGACGGACGAACGATCTGCACACTGGATGCGGCCAAGGGCGAGATTACGGAGAACGTCATCATCAAGCATATGGTCGGCCGCGAGATTGAAGACATCTATCCGAAACGGACGAACAAAAATTTCGGCGAGAAAGTGTTCGAGCTTCGCAACTGGACGGCGTACGACCCGCAGGCGGGACGGAACGTCGCAACGGATGTGAACCTGCATGTCCGGAAAGGCGAAATCGTCGGCATCGCGGGATTGATGGGTTCGGGGCGGACGGAGCTGGCGCTGAGCATTTTCGGCAACCCCAAAGGTTATCGGCTGCAGGGGGAAATGCTCGTCGAAGGCAAGCCGAAGACGTTCCGCCATCCGAGTGAAGCCATCCGCGAAGGGATCGCCTACGTCACCGAGGATCGGAAGGGCAACGGGCTGTTCCTGATCCAGGACATCAAGTGGAACATTACCGCAGCGAATCTCTGGAAGGTGGCGGGGGGCGGATGGATCAACGAGAACGAAGAAATCCGGGTCTCCGATTACTATAAAAAAGCGCTCAACATCAAGGCTCCGTCGGTGGAGCAGCTCGTCGGGAACTTGAGCGGCGGCAACCAGCAGAAGGTGTCCCTCGGCAAATGGATGTTCGTCGGCCCCAAACTGCTCATTCTCGACGAACCGACGCGCGGCATCGACGTGGGTGCGAAATATGAAATTTATACGATCATGAACGAACTGATCAGCCAGGGGATGAGCATCATCATGATCTCGTCCGAACTCGGCGAAGTGCTCGGGATGAGCGATCGCGTGTATGTCATGGCGGAGGGCAGAATCACCGGCGAGCTCGCGATTGAAGAGGCCGATCAGGAGAAAATCATGCAATTCGCAACATTATAGGAGGAGCCTGTATGAACCTTCAAGTGAACGACAGCCGGACCGTCGCGCGGGGCGGCGGTTTTTTCCAGGAGATGCTGTCGCTGCTCAAAGTGAACGTCCGGGAATACGGCATGTACATCGCCCTCTTCGTGATCATGCTCATCTTCTCGATCTTGACGGACGGACTGTTCATGTCGTCCCGGAACATCAGCAACCTGCTGGACGCCACGGGATATATCGCGGTGCTCGCCGTCGGCATGACGCTCGTCATCGTCATCCGGCACATCGACCTGTCGGTCGGCTACGCGGCCGGCTTCATGGGGGCGATCGCGGCGATTCTGCTGTCCCAGTTCGGGCTTCCGGTGTATCTGACGATTCCGATCATTCTGCTGATCGGCATCATCGCCGGCCTGATCAACGGCTTCCTCGTCGCATCGGTCGGCATTCCGGCATTCGTGGCGACGCTGGCGGGGATGCTCATTTTCCGCGGGGCGCTGCTGCGCGTGACGGAGAAGACCGGCACGATCAACGTGCGGGACGACTGGTTCAACGCGATCGGCAACGGCTATGTCCCGGCGATCACCCAGGTGGGCGGCCTCAGCCTGTCGGCGCTCGTGATCGGCGCCGTCGCGATCATCCTGTACATTCTGTCCGAGATTCGCAACCGGCGCAACAAGATCAAGTACAACTTCGAAGTCGTGTCCGGGAGCATTTTCGTCCTGAAGCTTGTGTTCGTGTCGGCGATCATCGCCTACATCACGTGGATTCTCGCCGGGTACAACGGCATTTCCTGGACGGTCGTCATCATGCTGCTGGTCGTCATCGCCTATCACTTCCTGACGACCAAGACGGTGCTCGGACGGCATATCTACGCCGTGGGCAGCAATCCGGAAGCCGCGCACCTGAGCGGGATCAATGTGAAGAAGATCACCTATGTCGTGTTCGGTTCGATGGGGATGCTCTCCGCCCTGTCGGGCATCCTGTTCACGTCCCGTCTCCAGTCGGCTTCGCCGACGGCCGGCACGCTGTTCGAGCTCGACGCCATCGCGGCGGCTTATGTCGGCGGCGTATCGGCGGCCGGCGGCGTCGGCAAGGTGACCGGGTCCATCATCGGCGCGATCGTCATGGCCTCGCTGTCGAGCGGCATGAACCTGCTGGGTGTCGGCATCTCCTACCAGTACATGATCCGCGGCGGCGTGCTCGCGCTGGCGGTCATCTTCGACGTCATGACGCGCAAGAAGCGGGGCTGATTGGGACTTCAGGCATCGGCGTTGCCGGGCCGGCCGGAATATCCGGCCGGCCTTTTCGGCTTTTGCCGCGGGTATGCCGGAACGGACCGGTGGCGTATAACGTCAAGTCGTTGATTCCAACGGAACCGACAGACGTTATGTTGCCGATTTGACGGCATTCGGGATTGTAACGGAATCAAGTGAGCTTATTTGGGCGCAGCGAATGCGAAACATGCGGTTTTGCCACAAATAAAGCCTTCCGGTTCCGCTCACGGCAACGAAATGCCGGGTATGGCGCCGATAACGCCTCTGTGTTCCGTTGGTCCGATTCCGCTTGCAGTATGTTGCAAGCCGATATTTGGCATCTTTGAAGGTAATCTTGGGTTCTTTGTCAAATATTGAATGACGTGCGCGGAATTCGTTGCGGGAGGCGTTTTTTGACCTATGATGATTTGACCCTTCAATTGAAACCGATCGTGCTGGCGAACCCCGTGCTCTCCCGCGTTCTCGACGAATTGGAGGACATGCCCGAGCTGCGGTCTTACGATTACTATGTCGCCGCCGGCTGCATCACCCAGACCGTCTGGAACGCGCTGACCGGCCGGGAGCCCGGCTGCGGCGTCAAGGACGTGGATATCGTCTATTTCGATCCGGACCTGGGAGACGACCGTGACGGCTTATCGGCGTTCGGAAGGCGGGGGACGATCTGAAGCTGTTCGCGCCCTTCGGTCTCGGCGACCTGTTCAGCCTGACCGTGCGCGCCAACAAAGTGCTGATCCGCAAGGACGTGTACGACCGGAAGGTGGAACGATGGATCCGGCAGTGGCCGGAACTGACCGTCATTCCATGGGACGAATGAGAGGAGGCTCCCGTCATGCCCAAGATCCGAATCGACATCCTGTTTCCGCCGGGCAAGACGGACAACTATACGAGCATCGAGATGCTGATGTTCCCGGGCCGCTCGCGTGAAGCGAAGCGGAGAATCTGCGAGCTGATCACGAAAAATCTCAAGTCCGCCTGGGGATTGATGAATCGGACGTCATGATCATTTTGCTGGAACCGCCGATGGAGAATTGGGGAGTTCTCGGCAAGCCGGCAACCGATCTCGATCACGGGTTTACAATCGATGTCTGATCCGATGCGGGAGGAGATTTTGCATGTGGTCGTCTTTGTCCGCACCATGGCAAGCCTGTTTTGAAGAAGCGTGGGAAGCATACCGCGCCGGCTCGATTCCGATCGGCGCCGTGCTGGTGAACCCGGACGGCGAGATCGTCAGCCGGGGAAGAAACCGGATGCACGAGCATAAAGCGCCGCCGGGCCAGATCTGCATGAGCCGGCTGGCCCACGCGGAGATCAACGCCCTGCTGCAGATCAAGTCCGCGGACTCGAACATCCTGAAGGAGCTGACGCTGTACACGACGACCGAGCCGTGCATTCAGTGCTTCGGCGCGATCGTCATGAGCGGCGTCCGGACGGTCCGGTACGCCGCGTCCGACCCGATCGCCGGCGGAGCCGGCCTGAACCGTCCGGACAACCCGTTCATCCGGGAGCGTAACATCGACATCCGGCGGGCGGAATACCGGCTGGGCGAGATCCAGCGCGTCATCAGGACGGATCATCTGCTCGGGGCGCTGGATCCCGTCAAAGCCGGGCGGTTTCTGAGCCGGGATCAAGAGGAATACCCGCGGGCGGTGGAGCTGGGCCGGCAATGGCACGCATCGGGCAGGCTGCGGGACGCGGCGAGACGGGGGTTTTCGTTCGCGGCGGTTGTGGATGAGATGGCGGAGGCGTTGGATCGGCAGCGGCGGGTTATTTTTCCAGGGGAGGAAAATCGTACGGACGAACTGCATCAACTGCGGATCGTGCAGGCAGCGGACGAGCACATCGAACTTCTCGCCGAAATGAACAAGCAGCTGATCGAGGACGAGCAGCATGACAATCCGAAGACAGTCGGGCAGCTCGCGGAGCGGATGCGAGGGTTCCTGAGCGGCACCTACAGCGCCTGGCTGTTCGTGGCCGGCGATGACGTCAAAGGGTACGCGCTGGTCGATCACGGAAGGCATCCGTTGTATTTGAGGCAGTTTTTCATCTGCCGGCATTGCAGGCGGGAAGGCTGGGGCAGGAAGGGGTTCCGCCTGCTGCTGCAGGAACTCGGATATTGCCGCTCTCGTGGACGCGGAGGCGTATGTCGCGGCTCCCCGGGAGCTCGATTTTGTCGGATTGGAATATGTCATGGACGAGCGGTCGGCGCGGCCGTTCGCGGAAGGGTATTCGTCCGTCCGCGCGATGCCCGATTTGTCACGGTGCCGCATGGTGTACCGGTTTTTCTACCGGCTGATGGGCGTGCAGGGGTCGGTGGATATCCGACGGTGGCTTGCGCAGCCGGAGCTGTTTTGAGGATCGCGGATGTGCAGGAACGGAGAAAGCGGGGAAGAATCATGAACGCGTTCGAACTTGAAGAAATATCGATCAATCATTGGCCCGCGCTGTCCACGATGCTGTATGACGGCTGGGTGCTGCGTTTTGCCGAAGGGTATACGAAAAGGGCCAACTCGATCAGCCCGCTCTATGCTTCAACACTCGATCTTGCGCAGAAAATCAAAGTCTGCGAGGAGCTGTATGCCCGCCGCGGTCTGCCGGCCGTCTACAAGCTGACGCCCTTCGCGCAGCCGGCGCATCTGGACGGCCTGCTGGAGAAGATGGGCTATGCGATGAGCGACACGATCAGCGTGCAGACGCTGGATCTGGACCGCGTTACCGAGGAGCCGTGGAACCGGTCCGCCGAGATCAGTGAGTCGTTCACCGCGGACTGGCTGGACGCGTATGGCGCGCTGAGCGGCGTGCAGCCTGAACACCGGAGCGTGCTGGAGCGGATGCTTGCGAATATCCAAACACCGGCGGCCTGCGTTTCGCTTCGTCTGGACGGGCGGGTCGCCGCCTGCGGAATGGGCGTGCTGGAACGCAACACGCTCGGCGTGTTCTGCATTGTGACCGATCCGGATTATCGCAATCGGGGCTTGGGCGGGCAGCTGATGCTCCATCTTCTGCATTGGGGGAAGGCGAACGGGGCGAAACGCAGCTACCTGCAGGTGGAGACGGGCAATGTGCCGGCCTTGAGGCTGTACGCCAAGCTGGGTTACCGCGATGCGTACAGGTATTGGTACCGCGTCAAAAAGGGGTAGCCGCAGGATCATGCACCAGGCTGCAGAAAAAGATCAGACCGCAGACAGAGAAAGGAGCAGGGGGAAGCGCAATGGTCAGACGACCCATTGCGCTTCTTCGCCCTGCTCATCGGTGCAGCGGATGAAGGAGCGGTATGTGTCCAGATCTACGTGGAGGACGCATCGGCTGCCGTTGTTCTCCCATTGCAGCCTGATTTCCCGGTCATCCGTATCGCAGACATGGAATGTGCCTTGGAACGCTTCATGTTCATTGCGGAAGCGGATCAGTCTCATGAGCCGCTGCACGACAGGCCGTTGAACGGCTTGTTCGATTTCCTCCAGCGAATAATTGTGCCGGTTGATTTCCCGGCCGTCACCGGTGGCCGCCGCCCTCGCATCGTCATTCTCGCCCGCCAGCAGGCCGACATAATAGATCTGCGGGATGCCGGGCGTAAACAGTTGGATGGCGCGGGCGGCCAGATAGGCGTCATCATTCCGTCTCAATGCATCGTAATAGGTGCAGCGAATTTGATGGACGTCGAATCCGTCCGGCGACTTGTGCTTGTCGGATAGTACATAGCTGAGATTGGCGCCGCGCTCCAGGCACAGGTCGACAACCCGGCGCGCTTGCTCCGTGCTCACCAGATCGTCCAGATCCGGCTTGACCGGAATGCCGTCATGGCAATCCAGCATCGTGAACTGATTGGCCGGACGGGTCTGCAGGTAGCGCAGCAGCATGCCGGCGGATCGGTTGACCAGGGCGTCGAGGACCGTGAAGGGCAGGATGAAGTCATAGATCCAGAAGCCGCGCTCCGCCAGCTTGTACTGGATCGAATAATGGGCGTGCACTTCAGGCAGCAGCGCGATGCCGTGCTCCTTCGCCTGTTCGGCCACCCAGTCCATGAACTCGTAAATGTCCGGCTCCACAAAGAAGCAACTGGTCCCCGGTTTCTTGATCACATAGCCCACCGCATCCAGCCGCACCATGTTCACATGGTTTGCCTTGAAGTGGCGGAAAATCCCGGACAAATACTGCTTGGTGAGCGGCGACTTCACGTCCAGATCGATCTGTTCCGACGGATCCGCCTTTCCGAAAGTCGTCCACACGATTTCTTCCTGTCCGTTGCCGACGGTGAAGGTGGAATAGGGAAGCGGACGGCGCAGGAACATTTTGTCGATGTCAGCTTGCACGGGACGCCCGTCCGGCCAAATCTTGTCGATTGTCAGAAACATGTCGGCATGGGGCGAACTGCGCCCGTTCTTCAGGAAATCTTGAAAATATGCCGACCGGCGGGAAATGTGATTCACCATGACATCCAGCATCACGCCGTACTTGGCGCCGATCTTTCCGATATCCTCCCAACTGCCGAACTGCGGATCGATCCGGCTGTAATCCAGCGGTGCGAACCCTCGGTCCCCCGAGGACGGATAAGGGGGAAGAATATGAATCCCCCCGCTGAACAGATCCGGGAAATAGCGCTGGATGATCTCCTGCAGGGCAGCCAGATTGCCGCCGAGTGAATCCGGATACGTAATTAATTGAACCCGGGATTGAAGTTTCATGAGCGCTGCTCACCACCATGTTTATGATCAGCCAGCTGGTAAATATCCGGGTATTGACGGACGGGCCCTACGCACCGCAGTTTGTAGGCGCTGACTTCCATGCCGAATTTCACCGCATCCAAAAGGGAGAGCTGGTGGATGAGACCGGAGTAGAATCCGGCCCAGAACGCGTCTCCGGCTCCGGTTGCATCCACGACTTCCGTCGCAACGCTGTCCACGTGCAGCTTGTCCTTGCCGTTGGAGACCAGCGCTCCGTCCGCCCCCATGGTCAAGATGACCAATCCGGCGCCAAGATCGAGAAATCTGGCGAGGTGGTTGTCGGGCGTGTCCGTACCGAACAACCGGTCCGCGTCATCCTTCGAAGGCTTGACCACATCCACCTGGCCGATGATCGATTTCACGCAGGCGACGCCGTCTTCCCCTTTGTTCCAGATCGCGGGATGGTAATTGGGGTCGAATCCGATCAGCGCCCCCGCCGCCCGGGCTGCGGAAAGGATTTGCCCGATGGTGGAGCGGGCCGGTTCCCTGGAGATCGGCCAGCAGGAGAAGTGGACGATTTTGGTTTGCTTTACCGCATGTTCCAGCTCCGGCGTAAAGTTCAGCTGGAAGTCGGCTCCCCGGTAAAAGATCGGCTGGGGCGTTGACCGGCTCTTGGTAATCACGACAATGCTGGTGGCGTCTTCCGTCACCTGAATGCAGTCCGTTGGAATGCCTTCCTGCTCCAGCTGCCGAGTCAGGAAGGCGCCGAAGCCGTCCTTGCCGACGGCCGAAGCAACGCGCGAGCGAAGCCCCAGTTTGTTCGTATTCAAGGCCAGGTTCGCGGCCGAACCGCCGAAGAAACGGGAATACGTGTTGCTGTTCACGGCGTCGTCGTAGGCTTCCGAGATCATGTCGATCAACAGTTCGCCTACGGTCAAAATGTCACAGGGTTTCTCTTTTAGTGTGACAGGATGGTCAAGTCTGAACACCCGGTTCCCTCCACTCCTTGTTGATCTCAAGATGCACATGGGCTGCTGGCGCTCAAAGGTAGACAAACGGTTCACCCGCGTCAATGAAGGTCACGGGCAAACCGCCTACAAGCGGTTTGAGCCAGCGGGCGATGTCCTTCATGCCCCATTCTTCCGAGCGTTCATGACCGATAATGATCATGGTCTTGTTCATGCCCAGCATCCGGGCGTCATTCACGTAGGCGGCAAGCGTCCATTCGGTAATTTCCCCGCATACGACACAGTCCAGATCGTGATCGCGCATGAATTCCATCGGCATGGTTTCTCGTCCGAGCCCCAGGCTTCCTCCGCCGACCAGGATACCGATCTTCCGGCACTTCGCGTCAGGTTCCCCAATGACGCGCACGATGTCCATATTCAGTTTTTCTTTGATAAATACAGCCAGGTCGGCAAGCGTTCGTTCTTCAATTTCATAGATGTGGTTGAACGTCCCTTGCGGTCTGTAGCAATCTTGCCAGCCCAGTTCCCGGTTGAGCCCTTCATAGATTCGGTCCGGCCGGGTGAAGTGCATATGGTCGTGGAACCGCCACACCGCGATGCCGAGGTCTTCGAGCAGTTTTTTCTTGGCTTGGTATACGGGATCGTTTCGCAGCCATTCCGTTTCATCCGGTCCGTTGAACCATGTGGGCTCATGGGTGATGATCATATTCGCGCCTATCTCGGTGGTTTTCCGGATCACGTCTACAGTCGCCATGAAGGTGGTGACAATGCCGGTCACTTCCATGTCCGGACGGCCGGAAACCAGAATGTCGCATGTCCGTTCCAGCGGAGCACCAAGCCCGCAGTCCGCCACGATTGCATCGATCACGTCTTGCACTTTCATACGCTTCACGCCTTTCGTTAGGGGTTAACCTTTCACGGCGCCGATGACGACGCCTTTGATCAGGTACTTTTGCGTAAATGGAAAGATGACCATAATCGGCAGCAGCCCGACGACACCCATGGCCATTCGAATGGATGTGCTCGGCAAATCGACGGCACCGGTGCCGATCAGAGCGCTTCCTTCGCTGGAGCGCAGGAATTGAATGTTGTTCATCATCCGGATCAGCAGGTTCTGGATGCCGAAATACTTCGGCTTGGAAATGAAATACAATGCGTTGATCCAGTCGTTCCAGTAGACCAGTGCCATGAACAGCCCGATTGTGGCCACTACCGGAACGGACAAGGGAAACATAATCCGGAAGAAGATCTTGAACTCGCCCGCACCGTCGATTTGCGCAGACTCGATCAGGTCATGGGGAATGCTCGATTGATAATAGTTGCGTACCAGAAGTACATGGAAAGCGGGCATCAGCAGGTTGGGCAGGATCAGCGCCCAGTATGTGTCCGTAACGCCGAACACGCGGGTCCACAACATGTAGGAAGGCACGATGCCCCCGCTGAACAGCATGGTGAAGAAGACGACGAAAGCCAATACGTTCCGGTATTTGAAATCGCGCCGCGACATGGGATAAGCAAGCATCGTGGTGATGATCAGACTGATCAGGGTGCCCGCCACCGTGACCAGAACGCTCACCCCATATGCGCGAAGGATGACCTTGTATTGGTTGATCATATAGATATAGGCGTCCAGGCTCAGCTTGTCAGGGACGAACCGATATCCGTTCAGAATCAGGCTTTTCTCATCCGTGAAGGAAGCCGTGATCATGAGCAGGATGGGCAGGAGCATGCCGACGGAAATCAGGGTCATCGTGACAAATGCAAAGCGGCGAAAGATGATTTCTCCTCTGGATGCGATTTCCATTTCTTACCCCCCCTCCCCATCAAAACAAGGCGTTATCGGGATCCACTTTTTTGACCAGTTTGTTGACTGCAATGACCAGGACAAACCCGACAACAGATTGGTAAAATCCTGCGGCTGAAGACATGCCGATGTCGTGCATTTGCATCAGTGCCCGATAAACGTAGGTGTCAATCGTTTGCGTCGTGCTGTACAGTGCGCCCGAGTTGAGCGGCACCTGGTAAAACAGTCCGAAATCCGAATTGAAGATGCGTCCGATCGCCAGCAGCACCATCAGGATGACGGCCGGTTTGAGAAGCGGCAGGGTGACGCTCCGGATCTGGCGCAGTTTTCCCGCACCATCGATTTTGGCTGCTTCATAAATGCTTTTGTCGATACCGGCGATGAAGGCGAAATACACGATGGTGGTGTATCCGGCCGTTTTCCACAAATAGGTGATCAGCAGGATAAGCGGCCAATATTTCGGTTCCGCATACCAGCTGATTTCTTCCAGGCCGAGCGGCCGCAGAATGGACAGGTTGACGAGACCGCTGTCCGAATTTAGGAACGCGTAAACTAGGTACGACACGATGACCATGGACACCAGGTTGGGAAAAAGGATCGCCGATTGGAATGCCTTCGTCGACAATCGGTTTTTCAGCTCATAGAGCAGAATGGCCATGATGATGGAAACGATGGTGCCGATCACAATGAAGGCCAGATTGTAAAGCAGCGTGTTTCGGGTCATGATGAAGGCATCGTTGGTGCGGAACAAAAACTCGAAGTTTTTGAAACCGACCCAGTCGCTGCCCCACAGTCCCTTGGAATAATCGATATCCTTGAAGGCGATAAAAATGCCGAACATGGGCAGGTAATTGTTGACAAGCAGATAGAGAAGACCCGGAATCGCCAGCGCAAAAAGCGAGAGGGTCGTTTTCTTGACGCTCCATTTTGACGCTAACTTGCTGTACATGCTGTACCCCCTTACTTACGGAAAATGGAGTTTTTTTCAAAACTCCATTTTCTGTAATAATTGCTATCGCGTTATCAATTTCCCTGCTGCTCCAGCCAACGATCGAGCTGATCTTGCTTGGCCTGGATCACACGGTCTGCGCCGGCGTCTTTCAAGGCTTGAAGGAATTTGGGGAGGACCGTTTCCGGGTCCTGGCTGCCCGAAACCAGGGCTGGCACGTACTGGTTCTTGACGTTGTTGATGGCGCTCATTTCCGCCTTGACATCATTCATGTCGAAGACAAAGCCAAAATACGGGGAACGCTTGGTTTCCTTGTTCTCCTTAAGCTTCAGTTCGACGTCGCTCCAGTCGGTTCCTACGAACTGATATTGCAGCGATTCTGAACCGATCATGCCGGTGCTGAGCTGGGCAGTGTAGGCAACGTCGTTCGCCGTCTTGCCTTCCGGGAAGCTTACGGTGTGCTCATCCACCTTGACGTAGTCTCGTCCTTCGATGCCGTAAAGCAGCGTGTTGATGACGAAGGGATCCGTATAGAAAGCGTTCAGGAACTTCATGGCCGCTTCCGGCACCTTGGTGGCCCCGTTCATCATCCATACCACGGAGTTGACGGAACTGGTTTCGAAATATTCCTCCGTGATCCGTTTTGTCTCGATGTTCTTGTTCATCTGGGCGCTCAGTGCCTTTCCGGCTTCCTTGCCCGCATATCCGCCCATGAACGAGAACCCGCTGCCGGATGCGATCAATTCGGACATGGGGATGGTGGTTGCTGCGGCGTCTTTCTGCAGATATCCCTTCTGGTTCCACTCGTACATCATGTTGACCGCATTCCGGAATTCTTCGGTCTCGTACAGATTTACAACTTTGCCGCTGTCTCCGAACACGACGCCCACGTACGAGAAATCGGTCAGCGTGTCGATTTCGTACACGTCGGCCAGCCAGCCGAGCAGGTAAGTATCGCTCGGATTGACGTTGATCGGTCCGAAAGGAACTACTTCAGGGGACTTCTGCTTCAGGGTTTCGAAGATGGCCGGCAGATCTTCCAGGCTGTTGATGTCGTCGGCCGTGAACCCGAGATCATGCAGCCGGTCGGCGTCGTACACGAACGTAGTCGGCAGGGCAAAACCCTTGTTGACCGGGATGCCGTAAATCTTGCCGTTCATCGTGGTAGCCTTCAGGATGTCCGCGCCGAAGTCCTTCTCCAGAATGGCGAGCAAATCCTGTCCGTAGGTTTCAATCAGGTCGTCCAGCGGATAGAGCTGATTGCGCGACACATAGCCGCTGAATCCGCCGTAAGTTATGAACAGATCCATCTGTTCGCCGCTCTGCAGCGCCAGATTGACGCGCTGTTCGTATTCAGCGGGACCGTAAAGTTTCAGTTCCACTTCCACATTGATTTTGTCTCGCAGGTGATCGTTAATCGCTTGTTCAATGTCGCTCAAATCTTCGGGGATATTGTTGAACGACAGATAGGCGAGTACAACCTTTTCAGGCTTGCTGCTGCTGTTTCCGCTCTCGCTCGACTTGTTTCCGGAGCAAGCGGCAAGTACCGACAAGCTCAGGGCAATCGTAAGACACAAGCTCAAAATTTTTCGCGCTTTTCGCATGGTATTCCCCCTGTTCGCATGATTTTGCACCCTTATAGTAAACGCTTAACATATATATGTCAAGCGGTTGATATAAAAACAATAATCATATGTTCATAAATAAAAGAGAAAAAAGTAAAATTTTGTCATGTGGTTTCCTTCTCCAACAATTTGACGGGCAGAATGTTTTCCCTCTGCACTTCTTTGCCATTGATCTGATCGATCAACAGTTTGACGGATGTCTTGGCGATTTCTTTGATCGGCTGTTGAATGGTGGACAGTTCGGGCGTAATGAATTCGCCGAGCTTGATGCCGTCGAATCCGATCACCTTCACATCGTCCGGCACCTTCTTGCCGAGCCGCCGGCATTCTTTCAACACCTGTGCGGCGATGACATCGCTGCTGGCGAAGACGCCGTCGACATCCGGGTGATCGCGGAACAGATCGGCGACAATTTGTTCATATTCATGGTATTTGAATCCGTTCAGGTCGGTTTCGACGACGACGTGCGGGATGCCGGCTTTCTTTATGGTGTCCATAAATCCGTCGTATCGGGTTTTGGCCAGCAGGTGCAGCTTCAGATTGCCGCTGATGTGGGCGATTTTCCGGCAGCCCTTGCGGATCAGCAGCTTGGTGGCCAGTACGCCGCCTTTGTAGTGATCGGCCGAGACATACGGAATCGAATCCGACAGCTGGCGGTCCAGCGTGACGAGCGGCAGGTTGATCGAGGTGAATTCCTCGGTGTCGAGGGTATGGCTGCCCATGATGATGCCGTCCACCTGGCTCGCCTTCAGCATGCTGATATAGTCAAGCTCTTTCTTGTTGTCGAGCTGGGAGTTGCACAGCAAGATCTTGTAACGGTTCTTGTAGGCTTGCTCCTCCACGTGTTTTGCAAATTCGCCAAAGAACGGATGGGAGATATCCGGAATGATAAGTCCGATGATATTGCTTTTCTTGCGGAACAACGACCGCGCAAGTTCATTCGGCTGATAGTTCAGCTCTTTCATCGCCTCGTGGACCCGCCGCTTCAAGTCTTCGCTCAGATACCCCCGGTTGTTGAGCACCCGGGATACCGTTGTCACCGAAACGCCGACTTTCTCCGCAACATCTTTGATTGTAGCCATACCGTTTCCTCCGGAACCATGTAATACATGCAACTCTAGTTATTATACCATCTTTTTTGACTGGACGTCCGGAAGTGGCGCTGGTTCAACGCCGTCGCAGCGCCCTTGCCAGGGCTTGGATGTACTCGTTTCTCGCCCGTATGCTGACTTCGGCCTCGGGGACCGCGACCTCAAAGGCATGGTATCCGCCGGGATAAAGATGAAACTCGACATCCACGCCGGCTTGTGCCAGACGCGCGACATACTCGATGGTTTCATCGCGGAACGGATCCAGCTGGCCGACACAGGTGTAGGTTGGCGGAAGTCCGGATAAGTCCGTTGCCCGGATCGGGGCGGCATAGGGCGAGACATCTTCCGTCTGTCCGTTCAGGTACATTTCCCACGCCGCGACGTTGTTGTACTCGTTCCATACCGCGGGATGCATGAGCTCGCGGCTGGACGGCGTAATGTTGCGGTCGTCGATCATCGGATAAAGCGGCATCTGGAAGCAGATGGACGGACCGCCCCTGTCACGCGCCAGCAGGGCAAGGGCCGCCGTGAGACCTCCGCCAGCGCTTGCCCCCGCGACGGCCACCCGGGTCGGGTCGATTCCGAGCGATGCCGCCGACCGATTGATCCAGACCAGCGCCGCATAACAGTCTTCCAGTCCGGCGGGAAAGGGGTGCTCGGGCGCCAGACGGTAATCCGGTGAAAAAACGACGCATCCCGCCGCCTCGGCAAAGGCCAGGCACAGATTGTCGTCATATCCGGGGTGTCCCATCACAAATCCGCCGCCGTGAATCCAGAGCAAGGCCGGCGCGGCTTTGCTGTCCCGGTCTGTCGGCTCGTAAACGCGGAGCAGCATGTCACGGCCGTCCGCTCCGGGGATCATCCGATCTTGAATCGTGACCCGATCCGACGGGTTGCGCGGAGGCTGCGGAATCTGTCTTGCGCTCTCCAAATCCCCGGGCAGCACAAACGGAGTCATATGCTGCAAGGCGCTTCGCAGTTCGGGATGAACCCGGCGAATGAAATTCATTTTACTTCAGAGCCCCTTCCGAAATTCCTTTGATGACGTAATCCTGCAGGACAAGATAGAGAATCAGAACCGGAATGATCGTCATGACCAGCCCGGCCATCAAAGGGCCGCAATCGATAGAGTAGGAAGAGAAGAACGCGCACGTGGACAGCGGCAAAGTCTGGTTTGCCGGCGACAGCAGGACGATGATCAGCAGCAGATAGTCGTTCCAGATCCAAAACACATCGAGCACGGCCAGCGTGACGACGACCGGCTTGAGCAGGGGGAAGTCGATCTGGAAGAACGTCCTGAGTGCCCAAACAGGCCGGCCAGCAAAATCGTGCACAGGGCCAGGAAAGTAATGGATCTGATCGACTTCAAAAGATCATCCCCCTGCTTGATTTAGTGAATGCGCATTCATTCACACTCATATGATAACCGGTTGGCACACGAATGTCAACCAGTTGACATACAAATTTTTTGGCGTGATTTGTCGGTTTATGAAATGGATGGCGGGGAAGAACGGGGAACGAAGGAAAATAAAGGAACGCGGAAATCCGCATTGGCGCGGCCTTCCGGGCGCTTTCGTCTGCCGGATGCGCCTGATCGGCAGTGGACACGGGGAATCGGGAGTGCGACAATAAAAATGTGGATGGAAATCATACACTGAACTGTTAGATTAGCGACGACAAGTCGAGAATTGACGTTCAGACGGTAATGGATTTACTGGCCGGCAGTTATTGGGCAAATCGGCGTTCTCCCGAGAGAATTCGAAAACTCGATATGCTATGGCGTCTGCGACCGGGACAGCATGATCGGTTTCGCAAGAGTGGTGACGGACGGGCCGACGATGTATTATGTGTGCGATGTTTTTGTGCTGGAAGCGTATCGGGGACAAGGGATCGGAAAGAAGCTGATCGAGACCATCACCAACGCTCCGGAGTTTGAATGAATGACTGGGGTTTTGGGGACAAGGGATGCGCACGGATTATACGAGCGATTCGGATTTGAAAGGGACGGCGAACAGCTAATGAAAAGGGTACCGCAAGCCCGGAAGACGCAAGCGGAAAGGCCGTGATTAAAGCATGATTGTCGTTCGAGCGTATTCATGTGATGACCTGGAAGCCGTTGTCGAATTGGTGGGGGATTTGGGCTACCCAACTTCAAGCGGGCAAATGCGGAAAAGGATGGAGGCGATCAGCTCCCATCCGGATTATGCGACGCTGGTAGCGGAATGCGAAGGCCAGGTGGCGGGCATGATCGGCCTGCGTCTGGCTTTCGGCTATGAACACGATGGGCATGTTGTCCAGATTACGGCGCTCGTCGTGAAAGCGTCGTTCAGGGGCAGGGGGGCGGGCAAAGAACTGATCCGCCATGCGGAAAACTGGGCAAGAGAAAAAAGAGCCGCGGCCATCGTGCTCACCAGCGGCAACCGACCCGAACGCGAGGCAGCGCATCGGTTCTACCGGCATATGGGGTTCTCCGTCACGGGATTGCGGTTTTGGAAAAAACTATAGATTGGCTGACAGGATAATACATCCCATAAATAGTTAAACAAAGGCAATGGAAGAGCGGCTATAACGTGGATACCGCGTTACAGAGGTGCACGGAGCCAGGCTAAAGCGGCTGTAGCGTGAATACCGCGTTACAGAGGTGCGCAGAGCCGGGCTAAAGCGGCTATAACGTGGATGCCGCGTTACAGAGGTGCGCAGAGCCAGGCTAAAGCGGCTGTAACGTGGATACCGCGTTACAGAGGTGCACAAAGCCGGGATAGAGTGGCTGTAACGTGGATGCCGCGTTACAGAGGTGCACGGAGCCAGGCTAAAGCGGCTGTAACGTGGATACCGCGTTACAGAGGTGCACGGAGCCAGACTAAAGCGGCTGTAACGTGGATACCGCGTTACAGAGGTGCGCAGAGCCGGGCTAAAGCGGCTATAACGTGGATACCGCGTTACAGAGGCACTCGAATTCGAGTCGAAGTGTTATGTAACCTCAACCCACCTCGCCACGGCTTCTTTGATCAAGCTGCTGTGCCGTTCAATCTCGTCAAGGTTTTTGAATGTCGCAACCGCACGGTCGTTTTCTTTCCATTGGAGGAACTTGTAATCTTCCTTCAGCAACCGCGCTTTCGGCTGCTCCTTGACTTTGGCTCCCCGGTGAAAAATGATCTGGATCTGCTTGGGAGGATGAATCTTGAGCGTAATGCGATCCTTATCATCAATGCTGTAGTTCGGCCCGTTCCATATTAATTCCCTCTGAAAGCCCCGCGCCGGCGCTCATCATGATGCTTCGCAGACGGTCAATCTCGGCTCGCATAGGGTGATCGATCCCGTCTAGAAACGCCGTCACTTCTTGATTCAATCCGCGACCCATCCGCGCGCTGCTCCTTTCGTTTTTCCATTCCGCAGAAATATTCCCAGAATACATGAAATTGGTGCATTAAGCAAACACATTCGGCAATTCTTTCGCGTGACTTCCTGCTCCCCCATAGTGAAAAATTGAAAATTATACAAAAGCACAGATCTCCGTTCGCGACGGAAATCTGTGCTTTCCATTGCGCCATGGGTCCGTCAATTCAGATCCCGCAACACGAATTTGCTCAGTTCATCTTTCAATTGCCGGGACATATGCTGCAGTTCCGTGGCCGCACTTTCGATTTGCTCCATGGAAGCCAACTGCTCTTCCGCAGAGGCGGCGATCACGTCCGTTTCATTCGAAGTCTTGTGAGAGATGTGGGAAATCTCCGCGATGGAAGAGGCGACTTCCTCCATTTCGGCCGACATTTCTTCCGAGGTTGCGGACACTTCCTGAATCTGCTCGCTGACCTGCCGGATATTGTCAAGAATCTGATTCAGCGCAACTTGCGAGCGCTCGATCATTTCCACGCCCCGGTTCGTCTCGGTCTGCATGGAATCCATGGCGGTCACGGCATCTCCGATCAGCGACCGAATGACATGGAGCAGATTCGAAATGGCTTCCCCGTGCTGCGACGTCTCCCTGGCGAGTTTCCCCACCTCCTGCGCGACGACGATGAACCCGCGGCCGTGCTCGCCCGCGCGCGCGGCTTCAATGTTCGCGTTCAGGGCCAGCAATTTCGTCTGTTCCGCCACTTCCTTGACGGTATCGATAATGCCGCCGATGTGTGCCGAATATTCGTCGAGTTTCGCGACGATCCGGGAAGATTCCGCCTGCGTTTTCCTGATATTGGCCATCTGGTCCACGGTTTGCGCAAGCTGCCTGTTGCCGAGTTCCGCCTGTTCATTGGCTCGCATTGCCAGATCGGCGACTTCGGACGCCGCTTCCGCGATGCGCTGAACACCGGCCGACATTTCGTTCATGGTCGTTTCCATCTCGGCGGTCGTCCGTTTTTGCACCGAGGTGCCTTCGGACACTTGCTGCAGGGAGACGGCCACTTGCTGCATCGCCGCCGTGGATTCGTGCGAAATGTCGGTCAGTTGCCGGGAAGATTCGAAAGCGACGGCCGCCATTTTCTGATTGCCGCTCAGCAGGCGGTTCAGCGATTGCTGCATTTCATTGAACGCCACGCCCACGACCTGCAACTCATCCTTCGTATTCAGCACGAGATCCCGGGAGAAGTCGCCCCTGGCCATGGCTTCGGCCCGCTGTTTCAAGGCGTTCACCGTCTCCGCGACATTTCTGTAGAATGCGGTATAGAAGAGAGCGACCAACAGCAAGACTGCGGCCGTGATCAGGATCGTCGTGTTGCGCGCAGACTCCTTGTCGCTGATCCGCTCCTGCAATGTCTGTTCCAGCAAGGTGACGGCAAGCTGGAAGACCTCGCTTGCCGAAGCGATCGCATCCGTGCCCTGGGCGAAGAATGCGTCGGGATTCATGCTCATCGCTTGTTTATGTATAATCTCCTGATCAAGCACGCCGAGGTAGTTCCGGATGTTTCCGGCTGCCTGCTCGCCTTTCTGAAGCAGCTCCCCGTCCTCGGAGCGGTTCAATTCCGCAATTCGGGATAGCGACTGCATCAGATTGATCAGCGCTTTGTCGCTTTGGGCGGCTTCCAGGAGCAATTCCAGCTTGATGTCATCCGTCAGGGTTCCCGCTGCCAGAACACCGTTGCCGCGCCCGCGAATGACCGCGGTGCCTTCGATCAAGGCGGGCAATTCCTGGGTGATCAGTTTCATCGTGTAGTAAGATTGGATCTCGCTGTCCAGCGTCAGTCCGGTTTCATCCGCGCCGTGTATGATCAGTTCTTCCACCTGCTGAACCAGATCGGAATGCCGGGCGAAGCTGTCCGGGGCCGTCAACGTTTCATAGGAACGAAGGATATCATTCCAGGCTGTCTTGACGGAGTTCCATTTCTCGTAGGACTCAGGCATTTCTTCTTTCCGGAAATCGCCATCGATCTGTTCGATCAGGCTCGCAATTTCTTGCTGCTTGGCCTCAATGGCGGACCCGGCTTCAAGATTCCCGTTCAAATATCCGTTCACGAGTCCGCGGTGCTGCTGCACTTGCAGCATGAACGGCATCAGGGCTTTGACTTGACTTACGCCGGTTTGTTCGCTTTTGATGCGCTTGATTTCAACTTGCTGTGTCGAGAACCATTGATAGAGAACGATCAACACCGGAATCATGAACAGCAAACTGATCAGCACAAATTTTTGCCCGTACTTCAGTCTTGCGATCATTGCGGTAAATGGACGCAGCAATTGGTTCAACATGCATTCGTCACCCCATGTGTTGAGTAGATTCCTGTTGATGGAAAAAGGGCGAGGGCGCTCGACAACGGACAATGCTATGAATCAGCGAAAACTTAACGCCTCCTTTCGTTGACAAAATAACAAAAAACACCAAAAAGAAACGAATTGAATTTTAAATTCGACATGAATACATGTTTACCTGCAAATATATTAAAATTTATATAATAAGAAAAAGACTGTCCTTATCAGACAGCCTCTTTGCGATCTAACGGCATTTTTCTTCCACTTTAATTTGATCGTTCATAATCGTGACGATCGAGTAACCGGAAGCACTTTCCGTATAGGAACATACCGTTTTGTTCACCTCTTTACCGCCTGAATCCGTGAACTTCAGATAGATGCCGCCCTCCCGGTGAACCGTTAATTGCGGCTTGATCACCGTCTCTTACCCGCTTTGAATGACTTCGGGATGCCAATATTTTGCGCCGCTCTTGACCGCGTTCCCATTGGCATCACTATGCATAACGCCGATTTCCACTGAAACAAGATCATAATCCGACTGATTGTCCACGATCAGCGAGAATCGTTGGAACTGACGAAGCAAATGGGGGTTATTCTTTTTCACTGCCAGAGCGGTTGCGACGATGAGGACCAGTATCGAACATGCCGCAATCGCAATGATGAGGCCCGCAAAAAATTTCTTGTTTACCATGAGCTTATCCCTCCTTGTTCATGACCAGGCTCGGCGCAGCTTCCGGATTTGCCGCGCCCATTGGTCGAAGTCCCAAACCCTGCAGCCCATCACATCGCGCTTGCCGTCATCTCTGATGTATTGGACGCACAGCAGCGGGCGGATGGAGAGTTTTCCGGTGAAATGATACTTTGAGTGCACATTTACGATGGACTTCACCGGTATGACAATCTGCTTGCGCGGGACAAGCCGGACCAGGACGATCTCCGAAGGGGTAAGCCACAGCAGCGCCAATCCGCGCCATTCGAAACCTTTGCGCGATTGATGCCCGTAGTAATTCACGAGTTCGGAACATACCGGTTTGCCGTACTTCTCCCGAAGTTGGCCTGTGACTTTTCGCTTCGTCAACCAGGTGTGCAGCGCTATGCCCGTCAAGAATACGACCAATCCGGCCATCCAATATACAGTTTCCATCTTGACGTTATCCATTTTGCGATCGCTCCGGGATACGGGGTTGATAAGAAATCTTTAACTAATCATAATATAAAAAGCAAGAGATTGATTCAAAACCATTCCGCATGTTTCGTCTGGAAGTGCCGCCGCAATCAGACAAATAAGAAGCAGCAGCCGGGACAGGTTCCTGATTTCGTCCAGAGCTGCTGCTTTGCCTGTTCTGAAATTTTTTAGCAGATGGAAGTATATGGATGAAGTTCACCAAATGTTAACTTGTAATCCCGTTTAATCCGATATATTATATAAACATTAATTTTTGAAGGTATCGGACCACAGGAGGTAACAGCATGACCAGAATTCGATCGACTGCACTGATCTTCGTATTGCTCGCGCTCGTCATCGCGGCTTGCTCGGGCAACAACGGGAATAACGGAGGAAATAACGGAAATAATGCCGGTTCCACGAACGAATCCTCCTCTTCCGGATCCGAAGTTTCCGGGGAGATCAAGGACGGCGGCAGCCTCATCTTCGGCGTGGGCTCCGACCCGCTGGTGCTCAACCCGATCTATGCGGGCGACCGTGTCAGCCTCACGATCGACCAGGCGCTGTTCGCGCCGCTGTTCCAGGTGAACAACGGGGAGAAGACGTTCTATCTGGCGGAGAGCCTGACCCCGTCCGAAGACGGCCTGACCTACACGCTGAAGCTGAAGGAAGGACTCCAGTGGCATGACGGCCAGCCGCTGACGGCGGACGATGTCGTGTTCACGTTCGACACGATCCTCGACGAGAAGCAGAACAGCCTGTTCCGCTCGAACCTGATCCTCGGCGGCGAGCCGATCAAGGCGGTCAAGGTGGACGACCGGACGGTGGACTTCAAGCTGCCGCAAGTCAACCCGGCCTTCGAAGCGACGCTCGTGCAGCTGACGCCGATTCCGAAGCACGTCTTCGAGAACGAGGCGAATATCGAGCAGAGCGAGAAGAACCTGTACAACGTCGTCGGCTCCGGTCCGTTCAAATTCAAAGAGTACAAGCCCGGCGAATATCTGACGCTGGAACGGTTCGATGACTATGTGCTCGGCAAGCCGCATCTCGATTCGATCACGTACCGCATCGCGAAAGATTCGAACGCGGCGCTCCTCGCGCTGCAAAACGGCGAACTGAACGTGAACTACATTAACCCGCAGGACGTGCCGACGATCGAGGCAAACGGCAATTTCGAGATTCTGCCGTACAGCGAAGGCCGGCTCGCCTACCTGCTCTTCAACGAGAACAGCGCGAACGGCATGCTCGCGAAGAAGGAAGTGCGTCAGGCGATCTCCTACGCGTTGAATCGTGAAGAGATGATTCAAACCATCTATTCGTCCGGCGAATACGCGGATCCGGCGAAATCTTTCGTTACGCCCGACGGGCTGTTCTGGACGAACGACGTCACGACCTACGACAACGACGTGGAAAAAGCGAAGGAACTGCTGGCCGCCGCCGGCGCAAACAACCTGAACCTGAAGTTCATCATCTCCAGCGGCAACAAAGCCATGGAAGCCGCGTCGCTCTATGTTCAACAGAAACTGAAAGACGTCGGCATCACGGTCGAAATCCAGTCGCTTGACGCTTCCGCGTTCAGCCAGAAGTTCGCCGACGCTTCCGCGACCGACTTCGATCTGGCGTACTCCGGCTACATCATGGGCTACGACCCGGACGCTTACCGGATTCTGTACCAATCGGACGCCGATTCGAACTACTCGCACTACAACAACCCGAAGGTCGACGAGCTGTTCGATCAAGGCGCGAGCGAACCGGATCCCGAGAAGCGGGGCGCGATCTACCGGGAGCTGCAGGAGATCATCGCGGAAGACGCGGTCATCTATCCGGTCGCTTACACGAAGACGATCGTCGCGGTTGACAAACGTTTCGGCGGCATTGAGGAAGCCGTGCTGAAGCCGGTTGTCATTTTCGAAGATCCTTCGAAGCTGTACCTGAAATAAGCACAAGGCGTAAGGCTGCGAACCAAACCATAAGGAAGGCAAAAGAGCTGGTTTAACCAGCTTTTTTGCCGTTACAGGCTGGGAGACTGCCATATGAGACAACTTATCGCCAAACGTTTGATTCAGACGATCCCTTTGTTGTTCTTCGTCTCCATCGTCTGCTTTGCGCTCATCAAGGCGGCGCCGGGCGACCCGGTACTGTCGTTCGTGACGCCGAACATGCACGCGGAAGACATCGAGCGCGTACGGGCCAATCTCGGTCTGGACAAGCCGGCATACGTTCAGTACGGCCTGTGGCTGAAAGAACTGCTCAAGGGCAACCTCGGCTACTCGCTGGTCAATCACCAGCCGGTGGCCGCGCTCATTCTCGAGCGGCTGCCGGCGACGGCCGGCCTCATGGGCTGCGCCATCCTGCTGGCTGTCATCCTTGCGATTCCGCTCGGTCTGATCGCCGGCGCGTTCCACAACAAGTGGGTGGACAAACTCATCACATTCCTATCGTACATCGGCATTTCCGTTCCGTTGTTCTGGCTCGCCATTCTGCTCATTTACCTGTTCGCGATCAAGCTGCACTGGCTGCCAAGCATGGGCATGCGCACGGTCGGTGTGAACAGCGCGGCGGACGTGATCAAGCACGGCATCCTGCCGGTTTCCGTTCTGGCCTTCAGCTTCCTGTCGTCCTATGTCCGGTATGTCCGTTCCAGCACGATCGGCCAGCTGAGGGAGGATTACGTGCAAATCCAGTACGCCTACGGCTCCAGCCGATGGATCGTGCTGTTCCGGCACGTCCTGAAGCACGTCCTGCTGCCGATCATCACGCTGCTCGGCATGTCGCTGGCGGAACTGGTGACGGGCGCGATCGTGACGGAAACCGTATTCTCCTGGCCGGGCATCGGTTCGCTGGGCATGACGGCGGTCAGGGGTATGGATTATCCGATCATCATGGGCATTACGCTGTTCTCCGCGCTGCTCCTGATCATCGGGAATCTGCTGGCTGACGTGCTGTACGGTTTTGCCGATCCGCGGATCAAATCATCGAGGTGATCGCCATGACTCGCTTTAGGATCGTCATCCGGGAACTTGTCTCCAGCAAAATGGGGATCGCCTCGATTGCCATCCTGTCCTTGCTGATCATCGGCGCCATTCTGGCTTTTCTGTCTCCGCATGATCCGAACCAACTGGATGTCACGCGCCGGCTGCAGGCGCCGAACGCCGAGCACTGGTTCGGAACTGACGACTACGGGCGCGATATTTTCACGCGCGTGCTGTACGGCGGCCGCGTGTCGCTGATGGTCGGCTTCGCGTCGATGGTCCTCGCGACGCTCATCGGCGTCACGGTCGGCGTGGTGAGCGGCTATTTCGGCGGGTGGCTCGACAACCTGCTGATGCGGCTGCTCGAAATCATTTTGTCCATTCCGTCATTTCTCGTCATCCTGCTGCTGTCCGTCTTGCTGAAGCCGAATCTCGGCAGCATTGTGATCATCATCGGCTCGCTCATGTGGATGCACATGGCCCGCATCGTGCGCGCCGAGACGATGGCCATTCGGGAGCGCGAGTACGTCCTGTATGCGAAGGCATCGGGATTGGGCAGCGCCGGGATTATCTTCCGCCATGTCCTTCCGGGGCTGGTGCCGGTCATCATCGTCGGCGCGACGAACAATGTGGCGTCGTCGATCATGATGGAATCGTCGCTCAGCTTCCTCGGCTTCGGCGTGCAGCCGCCGAACGCGACATGGGGGAGCATGCTGAACGGGGCTCAAGGGTTTCTGACGCAGGCGCCGTACATGGCGATCTTCCCGGGAGCGCTCATTCTGCTGACGGTGCTCAGCTTCAACATTCTCGGGGACCTGCTGCGCGTGGCGCTCGAGCCGAAGCTGGGCCGGAGATGACACCTTTTCCCGCGCTCACGAGAGGAGAGAACGAGCATGAAGAACCGGTTGCTTGAAGTGGAGAATCTTCATGTATCCTTCCATACCCGGGAAGGAGAGGTTCAGGCGGTCCGGGGCGTCAGCCTGCATATCGACCATGGCGAAACAGTGGGCATTGTCGGCGAGTCGGGCAGCGGCAAAAGCGTGACGGCGAAGGCGATCCTGTCGCTCATTGCGCCCCCCGGAGAGATCACCCATGGCGACATCCGCTTCGCGGGCGAGAGCCTGCGCGGCATCCCCGAGCGCAAATGGCGCACGATCCGGGGCAACCGCATCGCCATGGTATTCCAGGACCCGATGACGTCGCTCAACCCGGTGAAGCGGGTCGGGGACCATCTGACGGAAGTGATCCGGCGTCACCGCGGATTGGGCCGCAGGGAGGCGCTTGCGGAAGCGGTCGAAATGCTGCGGCTGGTCGGCATTCCGGAGCCGGAGCTGCGCGTGCGGCAATATCCGCATGAGCTGAGCGGCGGGATGCGGCAGCGCGTCATGATCGCGATGGCCTTGTCCTGCCGGCCGGAGCTGCTCATCGCCGACGAGCCGACGACCGCGCTCGACGTGACGATTCAGGCGCAGATTCTCGATCTGCTGAAGGAACTGAAGGCGAAGACGAGCGCGGCGATCGCGCTCATCACGCACGATCTGGGCGTCGTGGCGCAGGTGTGCTCCCGCGTCATCGTCATGTACGGCGGGATGGTCATGGAGGAAGGACCGGTGGAAGAGATTTTCTACCGGCCGAAGCATCCCTACACGCAAGGGCTTCTCCGTTCGCTGCCGAAGCGGGGCGGAAGCTCGCGGGAGCGGCTGTCTCCGATCGAGGGGTCGCCGCCGGATCTGAGGAGCGCGCCGAAGGGCTGCCCGTTCCGCGACCGGTGCCCGCACGCGATGGCAAAGTGCGGGACGATGCCGCCGATGGTTGAAGTTGGAGAGGGGCATCGGGCGATGTGCTGGCTGAACGACACGGACGCGCAATCGGACGATCACGCGGGTTCCGGGACGGAAGGAGGCGAGGGAAATGGCGGATGAAGCGAGACCGCTGGTGGAAGTGCGGGGCCTCAAGAAGCATTTCGTGAAGGGCCGCGACATCTGGGGCCGGCCGACGAGTGTGCTGCGCGCGGTCGACGGCGTCAGCTTCCACATCCGGAAGGGCGAGACGTTCGGGCTCGTCGGCGAGTCGGGCAGCGGCAAATCGACGGTCGGGCGCTGCATTCTGCGGCTGTACGATTACACGGACGGGGAGGTCCGTTTCGACGGGCAGGATCTGTCGCGGCTCGGCGACAAGCAGCTGAAACCGTTCCGCCGGCGGATCCAGTCGATCTTCCAGGATCCGTATTCGTCGCTCAATCCGGGCATGAACGTGCTGGAGCTGATCGGCGAGCCGATGAACATTCACGGCCTCTATCCCGGCAAGGAGGAGCGGGCGGAGGTCATCGCGGGTTTGCTCGAGAAGGTCGGCCTGAAGCGCGACCATTTATATCGCTATCCGCACGAGTTCAGCGGCGGCCAGCGCCAGCGCATCTCGATCGCCCGCGCCCTGTCGGTGCGGCCGGAGTTCGTCATCTGCGATGAGCCGATCTCCGCGCTCGACGTGTCGGTGCAGGCGCAGGTCGTGAACATGCTGGAAGATTTGCAGGACGAGTTCGGACTCACCTACCTGTTCATTGCGCATGACCTGGCGATGGTGCGGCATATCTCGGACCGGATCGGCGTCATGTACCGCGGCCGCCTGGTCGAAGTGGCGGACAGCGACGAGCTGTACGACAATCCGCTCCATCCCTACACGCAGGCGCTGCTCTCGGCCATACCGGTGCCGGATCCGCGGGCGGAGATCCGGCGGATTCGCTACGAGCCGCATGATTGGACGGGCGAACCGGCGGAGCTCCGGGAAGTGAGCCCCGGGCACTTCGTCGCCCTGAGTTGAGCGGGGTTGATTATCCAGGAGGGGACGAGGCATGAGTCAGGCAAGGGTGAAGATTTCCCAGCAGCATGCGCTGCTGATCGAGTCGCTGCGGGGCCGCGACTGGACCGACGATGAACTGCTCGGCATTTCCGGTCGCGGCGGTCTGCCGAAGGATGACAGCGTGTTCGCATTTGATTATGAAGAGCTGCGGGAATTCGCGGTTCGGGAGCCGGAGCTTTATGCCTCAGCGGTCCGCGAAGGCTACCGGATGAAGTTCAATACGCTGGGCGGACTCCGCTGCTGGCTGTACCTGGCCTTCGGCGGGGAGCCGCATATCGACCGTCGGCCCGGGCTTGAGGGCATCTCGGCGATTCTGACCGACGGGCAGCTGGCGAAGCTTGAGGAAGCTCTCGCTTACGGATGGCAGGTGCAGCAGGTCGGCGAATCGCTGGACAGCGGCAAAGCGACGTACCGGATCGAGCCGGCCGTACGATAGCGCAGGTGCGTCCGCAGAAACGCATGCAGGCGTCAAGGCGTTAGGCTTGTCCTGATCACGCGCCAAGCCTCGATCAGCTGCTCCAGGCTTTTCGAAGCGTTGGCGGGGGAGGTGGAGGGCAGGCAGACCGCCTTCCGGCCGATTTTCGGCGCGATCAGTTTGTTGAAAAAGTGTTCCGCCTTCTTGCCGCTGACGAAGATTTGCCGGATGTCCGCGGTGTTCAGGATCGGCGTCAGATCGTTGGGGACGGCATTCCGGATCGTCTGGTCCGAACTGCCCTCGATGTCGCAGCGCGCGATCACGTCCCACAAGGCGATTCGGTTCCCCAGCAGGAATGCCCTTTTTTCTTCGACCGTTCGGGGAACGTCCTGTTCGAATACGGCCGCAACCACGCGCCAGAAGCGGTTTTGCGGAGTTTCGTAGTAAAACTTCGCCTCTCTCGATTTCACCGACGGAAAGCTGCCGAGAATGAGAATCCCGCTGTTCTCATCGTAAATCGGCGGCATGTTGTGGATGGCGGTGGTCATAATTCTTCAGCTCCCCTGGGATCGTCTGCGCCATATAAAGATATTTTCAACTAAAATCATACAAAAGTAAACCTAAATTTCGAAAGCCCGTAATATCAAACACTGAATATAGTGGATCTGCCTCG
>NZ_CAJRAY010000098.1 GCF_907165215.1 Thermobacillus xylanilyticus
GGACCCGCATGTACGGTGGTGTGAGAGGTCGGGGGCTAGCCGCCCCCTCCTACTCGATGCAAAGAAGTCGAAGGTTATCATAAAGGGATACACGTCGTGGGTATAGAAAGTTAAGAATTGCAAGGCATCGTTATCAACCTGTAATGAAAGGATCATTGCCGATGATCACGGATGAGAAAGAATCATGGGCGGCGGAAATTGCGGATCATGTCAAGAAACAATTCGGCATCGCTGTGAATCAAGCCACACCGATCCATAAGGGATGGCTGAACGTCAAGTGGAAGATGGAAACCGACCAGGCGCCCATTTTTGTAAAGTTCTATCACCCGGATCGGTATAAATTGCATTTGCATCCGGAGAGAAGAACAGCCATTGAGAGGACACTTGAACTGCAGAACGGGCTGAACTTGTCAGGCGTCAGATGCCCGGTGTCTATCCACATCATGATCGTTTTATACAGGAAACATCGACAGGATTGCACTATGCTGTACTGGAATGGGTGGAAGGAGATCCAAAGCCTGCAGGATGCTTGAATGAAGCCGAAATGTTTGAATTGGGGCAGCACACCGGGAAAATGCACAAATGGCTGCAGTCTGCACGGCCGTTGGACAAGCCGGCATGGCAACCGGACAAGGAAGGCTACTTGAGGGAATGGCGAAAAAATTGGAATCAAGCGATGGTAGCGGGGGATGAGATTGTCCTGGAATGGCAAAGACGTTCGCTGCAACTCGTTGAATCGCTCGATTTTCAGGTTTTCGATGCATGTCCTGTCGGCTGGCTGCATTGGGACTTGTGGGTCGACAACATTTTGGTGAACGAGCAGGGACTGGCCGGCATTGTCGACTTTGACCGAATGGCGGTGGCCTACCCCGAAATTGATATAGCGCGTGCAATACTGTCCGGATCTTTGTCAGACGGCAAATTGCGGACGGACACGGTGAAATCGTTCGCCGAAGGGTACCGGGAGCATCTGGAATTGCCGCCAGGCACGCTTGTCCGGGCGATGATCCTGCTTTATTTGATTGAATCGATTTGGTGGCTGAGAACCGAGATTCGTGCTGAAAGCGAACTGCGCGGGCTGCTTGGGCGATTTATTGAGGAGATGCACTGGATCGAAGACAATTGGAGAACGCTTCGGGATCAATTTAACACGTGGAGGCCAACGGCAAACAATAACCCCCAAAATCAACAGAATTTGAATAAAACACTTGCTCTGACTGGAACACTTGACAATCAAGGTAAACGAAAGTTGGAGGTTGGGTGTAAATGATTTAATGCAACGATAAAATATTTCAAGTTAAAAGAGGCATCGGTGAAAGCTATTGATTATTAATATGATTGTTTGTGTAATACTGTAATTAAGATAATTTGTACGAGGAGTGTATGATCTCATGCAAAAAATCACAATACGTCAGTTTGGGCCTATACCAAGCTGTGAATTGGATATAAAGCCATTTATGATTCTAATAGGTGAGCAATCAACAGGGAAGAGTACAATTTGTAAATGTATTTACTTTTTTAAGTCTGTAAGAGATGTAATTAAGTCTTATTTACATGGAATTTTATCGACAGGTTCTCTCACGGAACGAAGATTTCCTAGCTCTCTAAATACTGAGCTTAAATCACGTTTTGTAGATCTTTTTGGAATGTCAAAATTTAAAGGGGATTTTTATTTAAAATATGAATATGGTCCAGATGCAAGTCTCGAAATAACCTCAACAAATGACGAACATAAATATTTAAATTTCCAATTTAGTTCTGTTATCATTCAAAATATCCAAAAGCTTGAGGAGATTGCTAAACAGCATTATCAAGACGCATTAAATATAAAAGATGTAATAAGTAATGAACTGTTTTTTGATTTGGAAATAAAAAGGGTTTATATGTTAATGGAGAAAGAAATAAACAAATTATTTAATGATATTAGCGAGCATTATTATATCCCGGCTGGAAGAGGATTACTAACGCTACTTTCAAATCAATTACTGAATATAGAATTAAAAAGTTTGGATTACATTACGAGGGATTTTCTGAAACTGATACAGAGGGAAAGAAATACATTTGAACAAGGTCTCATAAATATAATAAACAATTCGGACAAACGAGACCTTTTGAGAAAACACAATATTTTTCAAAAGATGACGTCTATATTAAAAGGGAATTACTATATAAAGCGAGATAAAGAGTACATTAGGTTTCAAAATGGGTTTCAGGATGGATTTGCAAAGAATCGTGTTCTGCTTCCAATAAATTATGCTTCATCAGGACAGCAAGAGGTTCTTTGGATACTAAACTTATTATTTGTATGGATGCAAGGTGACAAACGGACTTTTGTAGTAATTGAGGAACCGGAAGCACATTTATTTCCGAATGCACAAAAAGAGCTAATTGATTTTATTGCTTTATTTGCAAACTTAAGTAATAGTGAAATCATGATTACAACGCATAGCCCTTACATACTAACATGTGTAAACAATTTGCTTTATGCAGGCAAAGTGGGGGAACGATACGAAGAGGTAAGTTCCATTGTTCCTAAAGAATACTGGATACATCCTAGTTCTTTTGGCGCCTTTATACTAGGTGGCTTAAATAGTCAGTTCATTAGATCTATTGTTGATGAAGAGCTACATGAGATTGCCGCAGAGAATATAGATCAAGTATCTGCCTCGATAAGAATGCAATATTCCAGGATATTTGAATTGGAGGCAGACAATGAGTTTAGCGAGTAATTATCCGAGCTATGTCAAGTGTCTCTCAGCGAACCAAAGAGAGACATTAAGGGAAGAAAAGTCGTTTTTGTTTATCAGAACGAAAAATCCAGTCGAATTAGTTAAGGTTGATAAAGGTGTTATACCAGAGACGCCCAATCAATCTATGTGTGATTTTTTGATTTATGATAAACATCAAAAAGTCTCTAACTTTATTGAATTAAAAGGGGAAGATGTTAAAAAAGCTTGTGATCAAATTTATGGGACCGTTGAATATTTTGAAAACCATTCTGTACTAAAACAAGCTGTAACAAATATGGAATTGTTGAAAGGATATATTGTGAGTCCTCATTGTAATGTTCCAGATATCGACAATACTCATCGTAAGAAAGTATATCGTAAACTGTATGCTAAAAGTCGCAGCAAATTAGCTAATGCCTTCGACCATTTAGTGTTTGTTCGATGTGTTCCTAAAATTGTCGGGAATGCAACTCCTAGAGAAGAAAATGGCGAGCTGAAAGTCTGTAATGACTTTCCATTGATCCTGTAGTAATGCTGGGGGAAAGCTAAATTCTGCATTCTAGTGACCTGATTTATTTTGAATTTTTTGATATCATGCCGTCGCGTGCTGGTGAATAGTAATTTGCTAAGCTACGGGTTGCCTCCACCATGAAGATTTTTTCGTTACGGCTATAGCATTTTCAGGAGGCAGAAACCCACTTGGTTCGCAAAGGATAGGGATGGCCTCAGAAAAAAGGGTCTCTGATTATAAGATCAGGACCCTTCTCATTTATAAATTCCTAAATCACGTTTTCCCATGCTTCACCCCAAATCGCCCTGTGCAGACAAAGTACAATTCACACTCCCCGATCCACCCGGTTCAATTAAAATCGCGGCTCCCAGCGACGTAAACCAGGTATCGATCACCGTTCGGTAAGTTCAACCCTTCGATGCCCATATTTAGGAGGAATGAAGGATGAGCGTAGATGTAGAGGAGCAGTCCGATCAGAAACAGGATACGTTTGGTTTTCGGTCCCATATGTTGCAGCATGCTTTTGAGGTGCTCTCGATGTCTGGCCAGCAGCGCGCCTACGATGAACAACGCCGTGTAGTGTATGGATGCATACCATTCCGTTACCCCAAATTTTGCTCCGGACAAATTATGCGTACAGAACGCTCCCGCCTGATAGGGCGATGCCAAGTCCAATGCCGTATATACATTTCATTCGAACCAGAAGGAACATAACGAAAGGAAATCCAAGCGAAATGCGCATCTCGTGCACCAATGACCAAACCACATTATTGAGGTTGCTGTTGAAGGTGCCGATCAACAAGAGATGATCCCGGATAGCGCTGCGATCAAAAGGGTTTGACCAATTGACGTTAAACCAGTCGGAAAGTCCGTTAATTTTACCTGTATAAAATGCTTCCCTCAAACTTAAGGCAACAAGGATCGCGATGAGATAAGGGATGTAAATTCTGCATACGCGTCTTATGACAAAGCTGCGGTAGTTCAGTTGACGGTTCGAGTAGTAGGGAAGCGAAAGCACGAATCCGCTCAATACGAAAAAAAATGTGACCGCTTCACTCCCGGCTACGGCAATGCGCAGGGGGCCGTACTCGAACAGCAATTTTGAAATCAAAGTTTCATTGAAGACCAAATACATATGGCCAAAGAATACCGCGAGCGCCGCAAGCCCCTGCAATGAATCCAATTCATCAAACCGTTGGTTCATTTTTGTACTCCTGAAATATTTTCCATTAGGTTTTTCTTTATAATAACCTCTTTTTTTTATTAAATTTTGGGTATTCGGATAAGCGAACGGAATATTGGTGATCTTTTCCCCTCCCTCGGGTCACTTTTACATCTCCGAATTATTGGCTAGGGTTTTATGGTCCGGCCGCTCTTTGCCAGCAATGTGATCGTCGCTACGTTGAAGATGCTTTACTGGCTGAAGGCGGCGGTTAATATGAACCCGATTAGCGTTCCTGCCTAGCTCATAAGTGGTTTGTTCACGACACTGCAACTGTAGGCGACTGGGGCAGGGATCGCCGCTGATTGGTGATTGCCGCAATGACAATGTAGATCTTATTTGTAAAGGCAGATTGGCTGAGGGTTGGTGAAGGCAATTTCCACCATAAAACCCGACGCATGAGGTAGGCTTTTTGTGCTTCAATGTTATCAATAATATGTTGTAAACGAACCCGATCATGCGTTTTCAACTATATTGGACCGGTTAATAGTAATGGGTGGTAGAGGCAAGTTTGATATTAATAGTTCCTTTCCTTTAGAACGTTGCTTACTGGAAACTGTATAGTCTAAATAAAAAGGACGATACTTAGCTCCAAAACCACTATAAAGACCGCAAATATATGGATCATCATCATAGCTTATTAACCAATCAAAGTGCTTATTTTCTCGAACAAAGTTAGCTAATGCTTTATGATCGCTTTTAGAATAATAGTGCCGGTACAGTCTTTCGCCCTTAACGAAATAAGGTGGATCGAAATAGACAAAGCTAGTTTCCTTTAGAAAATTCTTTTTGGTATTATTCATAAAATTAATTGCATCATCCCAATACAACTCAATTTTTTCGTTAAGCAAGGACAGTTTTTCTATTAGACTAATGATTAATGCCTTATTGAATCTACAGTTAATTTTGTAAGATGAAGTTTGATTTATTCCACCAATTGGGTTTGCATTAAGTATTCCAGAGAAATTTGTTCTATTAAAAAAAAGGCCTGCAAATCCAAGATCCAGTAGATTGGCATCATCGCAATGTTTAACATCTCTTAATGGCTTTAATGCTTTCCAAGTCTCAATATCTATTGCGGTTTCTTCTATCCTTTTGCATAACTCAGTAGTGTGTTCAAATACACATCTCCAAAATGAGTATATTAATATATCTTTCTCAACTAAAATAAGTTTATTTATTATTCCTTTTTGCAAAAGTTCCAAGCCAACTACTGCACTTCCGGCGTATGGCTCATAAAAAGTACTGCCTGTTAAATTATTTACAGACAACAATTTTTCTATATAAGGAATCAACTGGCGCTTTGCTCCTGGATATCTTAGTGGGTTAATTGTTGCTGGCATTTTTGTACTCCGTTCCCGAAAAATTTAGATGTCATTAATTATAAGCTGAATTAATGAGCGAAGACCACCATTTGCTAATCCTTCTAAAGAAGCCGAAGTCGCTCGAATCAACTCGGGGTTATGGATATTAGCATTAAGGAAGTCTCGAGATTTTGAACCTATTACATGATAAAATGCTGTTCTCATTTCTTGCTTTGGTAAAACTATGTCTATATGGCTGCCAACAAATTTTTCAATATCTCGCAACATAGGTATTCTATTTGGATTTTGAGCTAAAAATTTCTGCCATAAATTTGTCTTTTTCAATTGCAGTTTTAATGATTGTTCATAAGCGGTTCGCAATACAGCCCCTGCTGCTACAGAATAAACCTGATAAACTTTTTCTATTCTACCGTTATTTCTAACTGTGCTGATGGACATCTTGTGGAGTTCATTTAATGCTGTAATTAAGCCCACATGTTCATTGTTATTTGGAGAGAGTTTATTCCAAGAAATATTTTCAAAAAAGCTTCCAGGTGCAGGACCACCAGGCAGAGGGCCGCCCGGTGAAGGAGTACCATCAGCGTGACCGCTAAGCTTAGGTCTGTTAGATGCAGGACTGCTTGGTGCAGGTCCATTAGGTGCAGGACCAGCGGGTGTAGAATTGCCGTTAGACACTGATTCACGTGATGTATTTTCGCTGCTCAGCCCGACATCTCCATTTATAGGAGCATTTGGTTCAGGGAGAGAAAGAGAGTCCAGAATATCTTTTACTCCTGGTACGTCAAATAAGGTATTTCTTGTAGTAACACTTCTATCTACTACAGTAGCTTTAAAGATAGCCTCAACAATCCGATCAAATGCTAAACTCGGTAGATCGCTTATTGTGTTTTCTCGAGAGTCATAACGAATTTTAAGAATATCAATAGGTCTATGTTCCACAGTTCCAATAAGTTGATTAGCTGAAAATATCCTTAAGAAGGGGTCGATTTTAATGTTCACAATATCTTTATCAAATTCAGGATGTCTTTCCTTATAGTCCTTAAAAGCTTTTAAGAAAAATTTATAGTCCCTAATATCTTTTCGGATGCTAGATATTCTAACGCCCGTTCGTTCGCTTAAGTGTTCAATTGAGTTTCCTTGGCTATACATAGATGCAAAGAATTGTTTTTTGGCCAGGGGCTTCCAATTTTTTACGCCTTGAATATGTCGCTTTGACATCAACGCAATAGCATAGTTTCGATCTGATGCAACATCTACTTCAATAGTTGTAATATTGGCTAAAGTTTCATGAGAGGGAATTGGAATTTTGTGTTGGAACCCGTCAGGAATTAAATTCCTGTCCAACAGAAACTGAAGGGCAACTGTACGTCGGTTTCCTTCCATAACGATATAATCTTCATTTTCCTTTATTACAACAATTCGTTCACCTAGCAAAAGACCAGAGCTATTATTTATATTCTCTGCAAGCTGACAAACATCTTCATACATGGCCATATATTTACGAATTGATGGTTCAGTATTGTCATCGATAGCAACAAATCTTGGATTTTGCTTGTCTAATTTAAGGTTAAGTGGAGAAATTAAAATGCTAGCCATAATGTCCCTCCTCATTAAGTCCTACCACGTTCAATATTCGACAACATTAAAAGTTATCCTCTTTTTGGTAGTGCTAACTAATGATTAATTCTATCCGATATGTTGTCGGATAAAGTCGATCACAATTAATGTAACAATCCCCGCCCGGCTATGCCGGCGGGGATGCTGCATTTTACTCCGATTTCATCTGATCCGGATACACGACGGTATTGAAGATCTCGCCCGTGCTTTCGTCCTGGATGTTGATCGTGACTTTCAATTTGTCGGACGGGACGCCGTCGAAAGCCTGGTAGAACATGCCCTGAAGGCCGAGCCCCAGGGCGGCGAAGCCGTCGAAGCTGTTCTCGTAAGCTACCCGGTCCACGATCATGGTGAATTCGGACAATTGGTCGTTGTACGTGATGTCTTTGATGGACGTGAAATCTTCGCCGTTCTTGAGTTCCTCGATGGATTGAACGGCTTGATCTTTCATCTCTTTCATCATTTTTTCATGCGTGGCTTTCGACATCTTGTAGGTGACGGAACCGTCGTCGTTGACTGTGGCTTCGCTGACGCCTTTGGATTTCGCGTCTTCGATCACCTGTTCGGCGTCCTGGTCGCCGAAGAACGAAGCGGGGAGGGTGATTTCGACATTTCGCGAGCCTTTGTCAACCTCGATCCCCGACGAATTGCTGTCTTCCTGCTTGCTGTTGTCCTGATTGGATGCTGCATCCGTTTGTGCGTTTGCATCAGTCAGCGAAATGTGCTCATCCTTGCTGCCGCCCGAGCAAGCCGACAGGGTCAATAGTGCGATGATTGCCATGAAAACAAGCTTCTTCATAAAAGTAAAAATCACGCTCCGTTAAACCTAAATTTCGAAAGCCCGTAATATCAAACACTGAATATAGTGGATCTGCCTCG
>NZ_CAJRAY010000099.1 GCF_907165215.1 Thermobacillus xylanilyticus
AAGTGACATTTTCACAGACGAGTTAAGGTGACATTTTCACAGACGATTGACACCGGAAGTTCAACGGATGCACGGCACCCGCCAGACAATCGGCACGCCGGCCGTCTGTTCCTTCAGCCATTGCCGGGCAATCGTCTGGAACAGCTCCGGATCGCCGCTGCAATAAAATTGATGGACGGGCACATCCGTCCACTCGGACAGCCGGCCCGACTCCTGCAGCATCGTGCTGATGTCGCGCGCCGTCTCTTGCGCCGAGCTGATCAGCGCGATATCCGGTCCCATCGCGGCCGAAATGGCGTCCGCCAGGAACGGATAGTGCGTGCAGCCGAGAATCAGCGTGTCGATCGGGGTGCGGCGCAGCGGCTTCAGCGTCTCGGCCACGATGCGGTACGTCTCGGGGGACTGGAACGCTCCCCGCTCCACGATCGGCACGAACATCGGACAAGCCAGGCTGACCACCTGGATGCGGGGCGACAGCGATTTGAGCACCCGTTCGTAGGCGCCGCTCCGGATCGTGCCTTCCGTGCCGATGACGCCGATCGTCCCCGTCGTCGTCCGCTTGACGGCAGCCCGCGCCCCGGGCCGGATGACGCCGACGACGGGCGCCTTCACGTGCGGACGGATCGCTTCCAGCGCATATGCGGTTGCCGTGTTGCAGGCCACGACGATCAGTTTCGGGTCGAATCTGGCCAGGAAATCGACGATTTCCCGCGTGAACCGGATGACCTCTTCTGCCGGCCGGGGACCGTAAGGCGCGCGCCCCGTATCCCCGAAGTAGATGATCCTCTCCCGCGGAAGCTGACGCATCACCTCTTTGACGACCGTCAGCCCGCCCACTCCGGAATCCAGTATCGCAATCGGTTGTCGCACAAATACACCGCTTTCCTCGTCATCATTCCGCCTTATGCCGTCAACCATACAGTATGACGGGGCGGGAGGAAACGTACCTGCGCCGAAGCGGATTTGACGCGGCTTGGGCGCGGAGGACGGGCGCGGCCGCGCAAGCGGAAGCCGTGCGGCGCATATGGACAAATGTCCGGCGCTCCGCTATCATCAGGTACGCAGCATATTCGGCATCAAGGAGTCGTCGGCATTGCTCACGGATCATACCCGTTTTCTGCTGGGCGTCAATCCCGCTCCCGGATCCGGCGAACTTTCCGTCATTTTCTGCGGAGAAGGCGATCCTGTCGGGGGGCACAAGATCGGCCCGGCGGTCCATGATTACTACCTGATCCATACGGTCATCTCCGGCAGCGGCCTGTTCGTCGCCGGAGGACAGACGTTCGAATGCAAGGCGGGGGACACGTTCGTCATCTTCCCCGGCGAACTGTTCAGCTACGAGGCCGACGCAAACGATCCGTGGCGCTACGCCTGGGTGGCGTTCACCGGAACGGCGGCATACGGCCTGCTGGGCAAGATCGGCGTGACGACGGACCGGCCCGTCATCCGCGGCGCCGCCCGCAGGGCGCTGCCGCTCTTGCGCCGCATCCGGACGCTGCTCGAACGCGCCGAGTCGCCGCAGCTTGCGGATCTGGAGAGCGCCGGTTATCTGCGGCTGCTCCTCGCCGCCTACGGAGCGGCATCGGGGGCGCATGCCGCGGCGGAAAGCCGCTCGGACATGGAGCGGCAGATCGCGCAGGCCGTGCGCCTGCTGTCCACCAACTACGCGCAGCCGATCTCGATCGACCGGCTGGCGCGTTCGTTCGGCTATCACCGCACCCATTTCTCCACGATGTTCAGGCGGGCGGTCGGACTTTCGCCGAAGCAATATTTGCTGAAGATCCGCATGGAACGCGCCGCATCACTGCTGATGACGGCGCTGCCCATCGAGCAGGTCGCGTCATCGGTCGGCTTCGGCGATCCGCTCTACTTCTCGAAGCAGTTCCGCAGATGGAGCGGGCTTTCGCCGACCGATTACCGCAATGCGAAGCGACGGCCGGAGGAGCCTTGATTCCCCGTCCGGCCGCGGCTTCAGACCGCTTCTTCCCGAAGCGTCCCGTCCGAATCCTCAGGGCCGTCAGCGGTTATGGAGACTTCCGCTTTCTCTTCCGGCGCGCCCGCCTGCTCCGCACCCTCCCGCTTCTTCCGGCGCCATACGGCCGCGGCATCGAACAGTTCAGCCGCGAACTTGCCGGCTTTCTCGCCGGCTTCGCCGGCTGCCTTCACCGTCTGCCGCGCCCCTTCGGCAATGTCCTTGCGCAGCGCCTTGCCTTCCTTCGGGGCGAGGAGCAGTGCCGTGACCGCTCCGATGGCCGCGCCCGCGGCCGTTCCGATCAGAAAACCTTTGATTTCGCGTTTCGTCGCCATAAGCTTGTCGCTCCTTTCATTCCGGATCGCGCATATCGTCCGCCATGCGGTCCGGGTTGGCGGCGGCTGCGCGCTTCGTCTGCCACCATTTCCAGACGGACCAGCCGAGTTCGGCCCAGTCGAGCGTCTCGCCGATCCGCGCCCGGCCGCTTAGGATGGCCTGTTCGACATGGGCGCTTGCTGCGCGATCGACCGCTTCGGTTATCCGGCTGACCGTCGACGCGGAGCGCCGGACGGCTCCTTCCCACTGCTGCGCCGCATCCAGCAGCCGGTCCAACCGTTCCACCTGCCGGCCCGTACGCCGCATCACCTGTCCGGCTTCCGCCGCAAGCCCGCGGATTTCACGCAGCAGCGGCACGGCTTCGGCCTCGATGCTGCGGATCGTCTGTTCGAACCGGTTGAGCCGCTTCATGAGGCCGCGCAGCGCGGCCAGCAGCGCAATCGTCAGGACGACGAACGATGCCGCCGCGACGGCGGCGCTCCATTCCGCCATTTCCGCCCCTCCCTTCGGCCGCATTTCTGGACGAATGCCCAATTCGTATAGCCATTATAGTCAGCGGGCACTTGTCTTGACACAAGCAAAACGAAAATGCGCGCTTCTCACGCGAGAAGCGCGGTCGTATTGCGTACCAGGAAGCAAAACGAATTAAACAAAAAACGGCGGGAGAACTTCTCCCGCCAACAACCGTTCAAAATTATTCAACCGATATGCGATAAGTGCATTTGTTGCCGCCCTTGGCGAGGCATTCGATCCGCTCGACATCCGCCTCCAGCAGATCGCGGAACAGCGCGAGCTCGCAGCTGCACGCCTGCTCGTAGCGCGCGGCGACCTGGGCGATCGGACAGTTGTATTCGTGAAGCAGATATTCCCGTTCGGACGCGGTCTCGACTTCGACCATATAGCCGCCGTCGTTCTGGATGGACGCCAGCTCGCCGATCCGCTCCGGCAGCGGCTTGCCCGCCATCCGCGCGGCATGCCGGTTGTACAGCATCTTCCGGCGTGCTTCGAACATCCGGGCCGCCGCGCCTTTCTGACCCTCTTCCTGCTCCATCAAATCGAGCAGATCCAGCGCCAGCAAATGATAGTTCTTCGGAAAGAATTGCTCCGCTTCCGCCGTCAGTTCGTAGACGTAGGCCGGACGGCCCATCGGCTGTCTCACCGGTTTCGCCGCCGCGTACCCGTCGCGCTCCAGCGCCGCCAGGTGGCGCCTGACGGCCATCTCGGTCAGTCCGAGCTCGCGCGCCAATTCGCCGGCCGTCGCCGACCCCCGGGTCTTCAGCAGCTTGAGCACCGTCTGCCGGGTCGGACCGTCATGCCGCCGGACTTCGCCGGGCGGCCGCTCCTTGCCGCTCTTCACCGTCAATGCGCCCACCTCCGTACGTCCTGCGATGTTTGAATATTGATATTGTACCTTACACGGCGTCATTCGTAAATCGACAAAAAACGCCGATCGCTTGACCGGCGGCAAGTTTGGGCTTAAGCGGGCTTACCCGAGTTCCCGTTCGAGATACGACACGACGTCCTGCCTGAACGCGCGCAGCACGTCCGGAATCCGCGGCGTCAGCGGATGGAGCGCGGCGCGATCCCACTGCCAATAATCCTGCACCAGCGGCTTGCGCAGCCGGACCAGCTCGGCGAGCGGCGCTTTGCGTTCGGCCGGAAACACGCCTTCTTCGCCGATGATATCGATAATGTCTTCATAACTGCTCGCATCGCGCATGATGAAGCCGTCGATCAGATAGCTGCCGACATCCGTCACAATCTCGACGGCCAGGTGCAGCGCGCGTTCCTGCGCGAGCCCCTGCAGAACCGTGCCCTGCCAATCGGCCGCCAGCATCTCGAGCGCATCGGCAACGTCGGGCAGCGCATTCAGACGATGGTCGATCTGTTCGCGATTGACGTAATACACCTGATCGTTCCTCCGTTACTGCGATTTGCGCTTCCGCGCCTTGCGTTTCAGCCAGACCGTCATGACGATGCAGCTGATGATGATGACCAGCAGATAGGTCATCATTTCGTAGACGTCACGCATGCTGCCGCACCTGCTCCCTCTAATTGGTCTCGTAGTCGACGGAGACGGACGCTTCGCCGGCTTCGCTCATGTACCGGACAATCTCCTGATGGACGGGGTGAATCTGGTAGGCGCCCAGCGCTTCCAGCGAATCAAACTTCGCGGTGAGCGCGATATCATACGACCGGCCGGAACGCAGCACGTCGACGCCGATCTCCAGCGACAGCAGCTCGTCGATCTTGCCTTCCATGCTGCGCAGTACTTCCGCCGTGCGCTCGATGTTCTCCGGACTGCGGTCTTTCAAACGAAACAATACAATATGGGTGATCACCCCGGTATCCCTCCCTGAAATGCATGGCCTTGCGCCTTCGGACACATAATATACCACGAGAACCATCCCGGGCAACCGCCCCGGCAGAGGAGGCTCACGCCCGATGCGATATCCCGTCACGATCGTCATGACCCTGATCGCGCTTGCGCTGTGCCTGTACAATTATACAGGATACGATCCGCACAATTTCATCTTCTTCATGTTCAGCCCGCCGGCATGGGTGGCCGATCTGCTCGTCGATATCCACGAGGCGAGCGTCCTGCTCCTGTATGCGCTGACGCTGATGACCTATGCGCTGATCGGCTTCATCGCGGACCGCCTGATCCAGCGCGGGCGGAGCAAAAGCCGCGCCCCGGCCTGATCCGCAAATCGAGTAGGCCCATGAAATAATCATGGGCCTCTCACAGAACCGGACGTGCGGACCTTCGCATCCGGCTCCTCCGCGATTATCCCCGCTGGGGATGTCGTTCATTGTACATGTCCACAAGACTGCAAAGACCGATTTCATTAAACCATTGTTTCGGCATCGCAAAGTGGGCGTGCCTGGAATTGGAATTTCGCCATCTTGTCATGCAGATTGAGGTTAACTCGCCCTTCCATCCTCGGCGGCGCATCTCTCTCAGCAGTTTACGAGGCTTCCTCCAACTGCGCATCTGCACCATTCTGATCCTTCTCCGAATCCACGCATCAAGCTCTTTGAACCGGGTTATCCCGTCTCCCGCTGTAAAGTAGTTCCCCCAGCCTCTCAGATACGGGTTCAGTCTGCGCTTCACCAGTTCCTGCACATTCACCGTCTGGTTCCTCCGCGTAATTTCCTTGACCCGTTCCTTAAACTTCTTCAGCGTTTTGTCGGACGGCGTCATCCACTTCGTTGGTTTGAACTCGTATCCCAAGAAGGTAAACGATTCTTCCCAGTTGTTCACGATTCGCGTCTTTACCGGGTGTACCCTGAGCCCCATCTTCCGTTCCAGCAACGCCATGACGGATTTCAGCACCCTCTCCGCTCCCTTTCGGGAGCGGCAGCAGATCACAAAATCATCCGCGTACCGCGTTATGCGATGGCCGCGCTCTTCCATGAGTTCGTCCAGTGGATGCAGATAGATATTGGCAAGTAGCGGACTGATTACGCCGCCCTGCGGCGTCCCGGTTTCATTTAAGCAGAAGCTGCCGCCGTCCATTACGCCTGCTTGCAGGAAACTTGACAGGAGCCTTAGCACACTGCCGTCCACTACTTCTTCCCTCACCGCCTCGATCAATTTGTCGTGCGGGATCGTGTCGAAGCAGCTTTTCAGGTCGGCATCGATAACGTACCTGTATCCCTGTCTCAAGTCTTCTCGGATTCGTTCCAATGCCATGTGTGCACTGCGCCCCGGTCGGAATCCGTAACTGCGTTCCCTGAACTTCGATTCGAAGATCGGTTCCAGTATGCGCCTTGCCGCCGCTTGCACCACTCGGTCTCCTACGGTCGGTATGCCCAGAGGTCTCTGTGTTCCGTCGGCTTTCGGGATATAGACGCGTTTTACCGGTTTCGGTTCGTACGTCTTGTTGCGCAGGGCGGTCTGAAGGGCTTCCAGATTGTCCTCCAGATTCGACTCGAATGCCTTGATGGTCATTCCATCCACGCCAGGCGCTCCCCGATTCGCCTTCACCTCTTGAAAGGCCTCCGCCAAGTTTGGCATCGCCCATATTTTGTCGATCAGGCTGTACCATTTGCGCTTCTTTGGCTCATGTACTCCCACACGAAAGCTCCTCTTCGTCCGTTCTTTTCATCTGTTCGGTTGCTTCCTCTCCTTTGCTCTCCGTCGTTAGCCGCTCATTTCCCCGGCAGTACGGTGCGTCTCAGAGAGTACTCCGCCCCAGACGGCCTACCCTATTGTTCGGCCCCGGTTCTTCGCGCTTCCTGGCTCCCCGGCTCCTGTCTGGACACATGATTTCACTTGACGTTCGTTGCTTTTCTTCCACGGTTCCGGGCTTCGCATCAAGTCCCCGCCTTTTGAGTCGGGGCTTGCACTGGCGACGTGTTGCGCTAGTTCACCTGCCATTGCGGCTTTTCCGACAGGCTTATTCACTACTATCCCTTCGTCTGACTGCTCACCATCCGTAGCTGTGCCTCGGCCGTCGCGACCTTGTTCACAGGTTACCGCTATGCGGGAACGATGAGCTCTCCTTGGGTCACGCCACCGGCTTTCCCCCGAACCCAGCCCTCTTAACTTACGGAGCATATGGTGGTATTGGACATCCCCACTTTTCGCAAGGTCATCCGTCTCCGTCAGCCAACATGGTTTAGCCGCCTGTTCCGGGGTTTGCCTTCAAGCCCTCCGCACGCATCCTCGCGGACTACGCACTGCCTGTCAGCTATATACTTCCGCCACCTGCGGTGTATTCGGGACTTTCACCCGTTAGCACGGTGCGCTGCCAAGCTAGAGTAAAGGGCTGGGGATTCCAGCCCCTCCTCATCAAACCGTACGTGAGGTTTT
>NZ_CAJRAY010000100.1 GCF_907165215.1 Thermobacillus xylanilyticus
CATTTCGACGTGAGTGATCCGATCCCCCTTCGGTAACATTTTACCTGAGTGATTGCGCTTCCTTGACAATCGCCCGGCCGGGAGCGAAGATAATAATATTTTCGACATTTCGGCAGGCCATTCACGAAGCGGGTGGACATCATTCGAAGCGCGGCGGCATGGAAGCGGATTTTCGACGGCTGGCACTGGTTCGACATCGTTTTTGTCGCCGTGCGGGTTGCCTGGCTGGTTTTCGCGTTGCGCGATCTGTTTGTTCACCCGGAACGATTTCCCCTGTCCAATCCGTTGCTCACGACCGGCGCGATCGGGCTGACCGCCGCATGGCTGTCCGCCTGTTGCCTGGTTCCGCTCGTCTGCTACTTCTCCCCTCGGCTTCGGCGGTGGAGTCCGATCCTCGAGCTTTCGCTGATCACCCCGCTGATGATGTTCCTGGCAGCCAACGAATCGGCGTTCGATCTGTACCAACTGCCCGTGTTCAGCGTGGGTTATTTCTGCTTCCGCAAGCGGGATGTCCCGCTGTATCTGCCGGCTGTCCTCGGGATTCCGGCGCTGGCGGGCGCCGTCTACGGATACCCGCTCGAAACGATCGCCGATGAGTTGATCAACAACGCGATCATGTTCGTCATCGGCGTCTGCTTCCGCGTGATGATCAGCGCCCACGCGACCATCCGGGAGCAGAACCGGACGCTCGAGAACTATTCCCGGCAGATCGAGCGGCTCACCGCCGAGGAGGAGCGCAACCGCATCGCCGGGGAACTGCATGATACGGTGGGACATGCGTTCACCTCGACGATTCTGGGGATGGAGGCGATCCATTGCCAGATGGACCCGTCGTCGGCGCAGGCCCGGAGCTTGAAGCAGCTCGCGGAGTTCGCGCGGACGGGTTACGCCGACGTGCGAAGACATATCCACCAGATCGCTACCGTCGAGGACGATCGCCGCTGGTCGGCAGTCTGGCGCGGATATCCCGCGAATTCGGCGAGCACACGGACACCCGCGTCACGTTCCGTGTGACCGGCTGTCAAGGCCGGATTTAAATTGACCCACTATCGCCAACTTAAAATTGACCCACCACCCATGTCGTCACGCATCCGATGAAAGCGGCAGCTTCCCTTTCATCCGGTAGCTGTTGCCCCGGATGTTCAGAATGTGCGCGTGGTGCAGCAGCCGGTCCAAAACGGCCGTGGCCAGCACGCGATCGCCAAGCAACTCTCCCCATTCGCCGAAACTCTTGTTGCTGGTCATCAAGCCTTGAAAAAATACAGGGGCATCATAAACAGATGGACGGCTTATACGTTTGTAACCTTAATAACGGGAACAATCGTGTATGAAATCATCACAGATGGAGTTAGACCGTTCTTGGACCAATTCAAAGAGGACTACCCTTTTAACGTGATAGTCCCGATTGGTTGTGTCATTATCCATTCCTTGCTCAAACGAATTATTGACAATAACGAGTGACGGCATTGTGAAAGCCTTGAGGATTGCGAACCTCAAGGCTTTCTTACTCCCAAGACCTTGCGCTGTCACTCTCGCTCAGTTTCGTATAAAACCGGGCCCGGAAACCTCCTGTTACAAATCGCCGGGCTTTTTTCGTGCACAGTTACAAAACCATGTAATCAAAATTGACCCCAATTACCCGCGTTGTTACTATCAAGTCAACAACGTAACATTACCTTACATCAAGCGGGTGGTGAGAGGATGCTGGCAGAACAGGCGACCGCATTGGTGAACATGGAGCAGCTGGAGAAAGTGTACCCCAACGGCACGATCGCCGTCCGGGGCGTGGACCTGGAGGCGGGTGCGGGCGAATTCATTTGTTTCGTGGGGCCTTCCGGCTGCGGCAAATCCACCATTTTCAAAATGATCGCGGGATTGGAGCAACCGACCGGCGGACAACTCGAGATATTCGGGAACAGTCCGCACGAGGCCCGCAAGCAGAACGAAATCGCCTTCGTGTTCCAGGAGCACACTCTTCTGCCCTGGAGCACGGTGGAAGCCAACGTCATGCTGCCGCTCGCGCTGCGGAAGGTCCCGAAGCCCGAACGGCGGGAGGCGGCGCACCGGGCGCTGCGTCTCGTCGGGCTTTCCGACTACGTGAAAGCTTTGCCGCGGGAGCTTTCGGGCGGCATGAAGATGAGGGTCTCCATCGCCCGGGCGCTCGTGTCGCGGCCGAAGCTGCTGCTGATGGACGAACCGTTCGGCGCGCTGGACGAAATTACGCGGCAAACCTTGCAGCAGGAATTGCTGAACATCTGGCGGCAGGAAGAAGGCATGACGGTCCTCTTCATCACCCACAACGTTTTCGAGGCGGTGTATCTGTCCACCCGGGTGGTGGTGATGACGCCGCGGCCCGGCAAGGTGTCGGCCGTCGTGGACATTCCCGTTCCGTTCCCCCGGGACGACACCTTCCGCACATCCCCCGAATTCGGTCACTATGTGGGTCTCGTCTCGCAGGCCCTGAAGCATTGATACACCAAGATCTGAAAGGAGGAGAAAAGACATGACCGCCCAATGGAAACAAGAATTCGTCGAGGAACTGATCGGTCTGGTCGGGGAAGAGCGGGTCAAGCTGGACCCGGAAGCCCGGGAGAAGCTGTCCAAGGACTACTACTGGTACTCCCCGGTGCTGAACGATCTGCTGAAGCAGAAGCGGGCGGACGCCATCGTCATTCCGTCCCGGGAGGACGAAGTCCCGGCCATCCTCGCCGCCGCGTGCCGGCATCGCATCCCCGTCACGGTGCGCGGGGGCGGAACCGGCAATTACGGACAGGCCGTGCCGCTCCACGGCGGCATCGTCCTCGACCTGAGCCGGCTGACCGACATCCTGGAAGTCGGCGACGGATTCGTCACCGTCCAGTGCGGGGCCAGAATCAAGGCGCTGGAGCTGGAATTGCGCAAACGGGATCGGGAACTCTGCATCTATCCGAGCACGTACGCCATCGCCACCATCGGCGGATTCGTCAGCGGAGGTTCCGGAGGGATCGGTTCGATCACCTGGGGCAACCTGTGGGACGGCAATGTGCTGGGCGCCGTGATTTACACGATGGAGGAAAAACCGCGGCGGCTCGAAGTCATCGGCGACGAGCTCCGGAACTACATCCACAGCTACGGCACGACGGGGATCATGACGCAGGTCACGATGCGGATCGCGCCGAGAACGGAATGGTTCCAGGCCGCCGTCCAGTTCCCCGATGCGGAATCCGCCATGCGGTTCGGGGAGCGGCTCGCCCGGGACGATGCGATCCGCAAGCGGCTGGTCAGCATATCGGAGCATCCGATCCCGACCTGGTTCATCCCTTTCGCGAAACATTTTGAACCCGGCGCAACGGTCGCGCTCCTGGAGATCGAGGACGGCACCGGAGAAGCCGTGGCCGCGATGGCTGCGGAATACGGCGGCAAGGCGGCGCACACGATCCCGGCCGACCGATACCAGAAAACGCTGGGGCTGTCCGACTTCACCTGGAACCACACGACGCTGTGGGCGCTGAAATCGGATCCGACGATTACCTATCTGCAGGCCGCCTTCCATGGCACCCGCTACCTCGAACAGATGCGGCTGATCAAGGAACGGTTCCCCGATGAAGTGCTGTTCCACTTCGAATGGGTTCGCAGCGCCGGCAGAATCGCGCCGAGCGGTCTGCCGATCGTGCGCTACCGGAACAAAGAGCGGCTCTACGAGATCATCCGGTATTTCGAATCGGTCGGCGTTCGGATCTTCGACCCCCACACGTTCGTCCTTGACTACGACGCCAGAGCCGACTACTCCGGCATGATCCGGAGGAAGAAGACCAACGATCCCTTCGGCTTGCTCAACCCGGGAAAAATCAAACTGCTCGGTTGAATCTTCAGGCCATCATGCCATGACACCATTCGACAAGAAGGAGGTTGAATCCGATGGTCATCGACAAAACGGAGCTGCCGGCGCTTCGGTACGGCAATCCGGACACGAAGAACAAAGGACGGCTGCGGCAGGCGATGCCGCCGGCGGCATCCGTCGCCCGGAAATGGGGCAGCAAACTGCTGCCGCCCGTCGCCGCGTTCGTGATCTTTATCGGCGGCTGGGAACTTGCGGGCGGGCTGCTCGGCATACCGGCGTACCTGCTGCCGAAGCCGAGCGACATCGTGCGCGCCGCCGTGGAGAACGCCGGCAACCTCGGGGTCTCGGTCTTCACGACGCTGTCCGAGGCGATCATCGGTTTCCTGTTCAGCATCGTGTTCGGCGTGCTCGGCGCCGTGCTGCTGGCCTCGAGCAAGACGGTCGAGAAAGCCGTGTTTCCCTACGCCATCGTCCTGCAGACGATTCCGATCGTCGCCATTGCGCCGATCATCGTGATCTGGGTCGGCGCCGGAGCCAACGCCATCGTCATCATTTCGTTCCTGATCGGCTTCTTCCCGATGCTGTCCAACACGCTGATCGGGCTGAACTCGACGGACACGAACCTGAAAAATCTGTTCTTCCTGTACAACGCCTCGAAGTTCCAGACGATGTGGAAACTGCGGCTGCCGGCGGCGCTGCCCTACATCGTGGCGGGGCTGAAAATTTCCTGCACCCTGGCGGTGATCGGCGCCATCGTCGGCGAATACATCGCGGGGATCGGGGGCGGGAAAGGCGGCCTCGGCTATGCCATCACCGTGGCGGCCACGCGGCTGCAGACGCCGTATCTGTTCGCCTGCGGGCTGTCCGCCTCCATCATGGGGATCGGCTTCTACCTGATCGTGAACTACTTCTCCAGAGCGATGCTCAGTTCATGGCATGAATCCGAAATGAGAACCAGGTAACGGCAATGCGATAGAAAAGACCATCTGTGCGAAAAAGTGGAGGAGAAACCATGACGACAACAACGAAACGGAACACCCGCGGCAGACTTCTTGCATTGACCTTCCTCGGCATCCTGCTGATCCTCCTGGCCGCCGCCTGCGGGTCGAAAGACGCGCCCGCCGGCACGGCGTCCGGGAACACCCCTGCCGAAGAAACGGAGACTTCCGCAGGCGCGGAACCGGCGGATGAGCCGGCCGGAGCCGGCGAAGAGAAGAAGGAACTCGTCAAGATCACGCAGATTACGAACTGGTTCGCCCAGGCGGAACACGGCGGACAATACGCCGCCCTGTTGAAAGGCTTCTACGAGGAAGCCGGTCTGGACATGGAAATCCAGTCCGGCGGCCCCGGCATCTCGGCCACGCAGATCGTGGCGTCGGGAAGGGCGCAGTTCGGCATGGGGCAGGCCGACGAAATTTTGTTCGCCCGGCAGAACGGCATTCCGCTCGTGGCGATTGCCGGCATCTTCCAGAAAAACCCGCAGGCGCTCATGTTCCACAAAGGCGAGCCGATCGACAGCTTCGACGACCTGAACGGCCGCAAGGTGTATGTCGGCAGCGGCGTGGCGTACTGGGAGTACATGAAGAAGAAATACAATCTGACCGACGTGATCGAGATGAAATATACGGGATCGCTCGCCGAATTCGTGAACGACAAGACGGCGGTGACGCAAAGCTACATGACGAGCGAGCCGTTCACGATGCAGCAGGAGGGCGTCGAAGTCGACTGGCTGCTGAACGCCGACTCGGGCTACATGCCTTACGGCAACCTGCTGTTCACGACCGAGCAGTATATCAAGGAACATCCGGACATCGTCCGGGCCTACGTGGAGGCGTCGATCAAGGGCTGGAACTACTACAAGGACCATTATGACGAAATCAATCCGTTCATCCAGGAACACAACCCGGATATGCCGCTCGAGAAACTGGAATACAGCGCCCAGGCCTTGCAGCCGCTCGTCTACGGCTTCGACGCGGAGGAATACGGCGTCGGGTACATGAGCCAAGGACGCTGGGAGACCTTGATGGATCAGCTGCTCGACCTGGATCTCTTGAAAGAGCCGATCGACGTCAGCACCGTCTTTACCAACGAATTTTTGCCGAAGGAATGACTCCATGACAAGATTGGGTGAATTGCGATGGACTACGCCGGCGTGAAGGCGGAATTCGACCAGGTTTGCGTCTTGCGGGACGGTACGCGGCTCTACGCCGACGTCTACCGTCCCCCGGGCTCCGGCCCGCATCCGGTGCTCCTCATGCGGCAGCCCTACGGCAAATCGCTGGCTTCCACGGTCACCTATGCGCATCCGGTCTGGTATGCCCGGCACGGGTTCATCGTCGTCATCCAGGACGTGCGCGGCCGCGGGAAGTCGGAGGGCGTGTTCCGGCCGTTCGTGCAGGAAGTGGACGACGGCTATGACGCGGTGGAATGGGCGGCGTCCCTGCCCGGATCGAGCGGCAAGGTCGGCATGTACGGCTTCTCCTATCAGGGAAGCACGCAATGGGCGGCGGCCGCCGCCCGTCCGCCCCATCTCGCCGCGATCGCGCCCGGCATGTGCGCCGCGGACCTGTATCACGGGATGTTCTATCCCCACGGCCGGTTCCAGATCGGCAGTTTCCTGCCGTGGGCGTTCCAGCTGGCGCGGGACGAGGCGAGAAGGGCGGGGGACGGCGAGACGGAGATGGCGTGCACGCAGACGATGCGCCATCCGGATGCCCTGCTCTGGCGGATGCCGGTCGGGGAGAAGCATCCGATTCTGACCCGCTATTTCCCCGAGTATTACGACTGGTGCGCTCATCCCGTCTATGACAGGTATTGGGAGGAGCGGAACTGGATCGGGAAGGTGCTCGAAGCCCCGGTGCCGGCGCTGCACATCGGCGGCTGGTACGACAATTACCTGGCCGGTACACTCCAGACCTATGAGGCGCTCGAGCGGGCAGGCCGTTCGCCGGACTGTTTCCACCGCCTGATCATCGGGCCGTGGGTCCATATTCCGTGGGGCAGGAAGGCCGGCGGATTCGATTTCGGCCCGGATGCGGACGGCCATCTGCATCTCGAACATCTCCGGTGGTTCCGCCATTGGCTGGTGGAGCGGGACGAGGAGCTGGAAAAGGAGCCGCCGGTCCGCTACTTCGAGTACGGCAGCAACACATGGCGCACCGCCTGGCGGTCGGCGTTCGGCCCGCCGCAAGCCGCGGAGGCGGCAGACGGCGCCGAAACGAAGCGATGGCACCTCGGCAGCCGGGGACTGCCGGCCAACGGCGCCTCCGGCGGCGGCGTTCTCACGGCGGAGCCGGTGCAGCGGGAGGCGGCCGTCGACGCCTTCGTGTATGATGCGCGGCTGCCGATGTTCTGCGATTCGTATTTGCCGGTGGACCGCAGCGCGCTGGAAGACCGGTTTGAGATGTTGAACTACACCAGCGATCCGCTCGAACGCACGCTCCATGCGGCCGGTTCGCCGAACCTGACGGTCCGGTGCAAGGCCGCCGGCGGGCCGACGGATCTGGTGGCGATCCTGACGCTGGTGGACGAGGGCGGCGCATCCCGCTTCCTGTCCATCGGGCGGGCGGAAGTGCCGGCCGCTTCCGGCGAAAGCGACGAGTGGGCGGAGCTCGCCATCGTCATGCGGCCATTCGCCGCCGAACTGCCGCAAGGCAGCCGCCTCCGCCTCGAGCTGACCGGCAGCGCGTTTCCCCTGTTCGCGCGGCACCCGAACGGCATGCCCGCGCAGCGGCTGCCGGAAGCCGGGCCCGGCGATCTGAACATGGCGACGGTGGCGGTGCTGACCGATCCGGAGAAGCCTTCTGTGCTCGAGATTACCATAGATAACCTTATAAGGGAGGATGAGGTATAATGGCAATTATGACGAAGGAAATGTTGGCCGGCTCCTTGACGGAATGTCCGGTAATGAAAATCTCGGCGAAGGACACGAACAAGTTCGTCTTGCTGTGCGACGGCCAGCAGACGGGATTCGTATCGGTGGTGGAAATTTTTGACGCCGGCGGCAAGACACCTCCGAACATCCACAAGGAAGCCGTTGAATACTTTTACGTCATCAAGGGAGAAGGAGTCGCTTATGTGAACGACCAGCGCGTGGATCTGAAGCCCGGAGCGTTCCTGTTCGTGCAGCCGGGACACACCCACGAGGTCCACAACACGGGCGATTCGAGACTGTACGTGCTGACCACGATGGTGCCGGACGAGAAGTTCTCCGATCTGATCAAGTCGGGCATCCCGGCGGAACTGGACGAGGAAGATCTGGCCGCACTACTTTGACGGCGTGATCATTACAGGAAAGGGGGCGGACGGCCCATGTTCAACCGCTATGCAGGCGCCGCTTGGGAGGAACGGTTTCTGCCGCGTCTCTCCTCTCCGGAAATCCGGGATTTGCCCAAGGAGAACGCGCTGGTGATCCTTCCCGTGGGCGCCATTGAGCAGCACGGCCCCCACATGCCGGTGATGACGGACACCCTCATCGGGGAAGCCGTCCTCACGCGCACGATGGAGCTGCTGCCGAAGGACAGCAACATTTGGCTGCTTCCGCCGCTGGCCTACGGCAAAAGCAACGAGCATCTGGATTTCGCCGGCACCATCTCGCTGTCGGCCGCCACGCTGCTCCAGGTGCTGCTCGACATCGCCGCCAGCGTGAAGCGGAGCGGCTTCCGCCGGCTCCTCCTGCTCAACACCCACGGGGGCAACCAGGATCTGATGCTGGTGGCCGCGCGGGAAATCCGCATCGCGAACGATCTGATGGTGTTCTACATCAGCCCCGGCAGCCTGGCCGGCCTCGCGGACCTCATCACCGAGGAAGAACGCGAGTACGGCATCCATGCCGGCGACTACGAGACGTCGCTGGTCATGGCCGTCAAGCCGGACTGGGTTCATCCCGGCAAGCGGATCCGGGAAGTGCCGGACGTGGCGTCGTATCAGTATTTGACCCTGGAAGGCAAAATCCGCTTCGCCTGGGTGATGGCCGACATTTCCGAAAGCGGCATGTCGGGCGACGCAACCCGGGCGACGGCGGAGAAGGGCGAGATCATGCTCCGGCGCATCGCCTCCCATCTGGCCAATGCGCTGCAGGAAATGTGCGATTTCGACATCTCCGGCGTGAAAATGAAACCGTCCGTCGCGACGTGAAGGGGGGGATCCGGCATGAAGCTGGCATCCTTTCGCAACGGGGAACGGGAGGAAGCCTGCATCGTAACGGCGGAAGGCGCCGTTCCGATCTCCGAGGTGAACCGGCTGACCGGCGCGGATTGGCCCGTGCAGCTGTACCGGATCATTGCGGAAGAGCGGCTTGACGCGCTGCGGCAGTGGGCCGCTTCGGTATCGGAATCATGGCTTCGCCGCCTGGCGCTGCCGGCCGAATCCGTGCGGTTTGCGCCGCTCTACCGGACGCCGCGCAAAATCTGGGGCATCGGGTTCAACTATGTCCGGGATCCGGAGGAGCTGCAGCGGGTCCCGCCGGACGAGGAACCCGTCGGATTCATGAAGCCGGACACGACGATCGTCGGCCACATGGACGACATCCTCATCCCCCGGGAGTCCGAACGGACGACGGCGGAAGGGGAACTGGCCATCGTGATCGGCAAGCGGTGCCGGAACGTCGGACGGGAAGCGGCCGCTTCCTGCATCGCGGGATATGCCGCGGCGATCGATGTGACCGCCGACGACATTCACCAGCGCAATCCCCGCTTCCTGACGCGGGCCAAAAGCTTCGATACGTTCTTCAGCTTCGGTCCGGTGCTGTTGACCCCGGACGAATTTCCGAAGCTCGGCGATGTTGTCGTCGAAACCGTGATCAACGGAGAGGTGGTCCACCGGAACCGGGTCGCCAATATGCGGTTCCATCCGCATCAAATCGTCGCCTTCCATTCCCGGGTGATGACCCTGCTGCCCGGCGACGTCATCCTGACGGGGACGCCCGGGGCGGCGGTCATCCGGGACGGCGATCTGGCGGAGTGCCGCATCGCGGGGCATGTTTCGCTGGCCAACCGCGTCGTCGACCTGAAACGCAACCAAACCAATTCAAAGGATGTCATCGCATGACGGATCAATGGGGAGCCTTCTGCAACGACCGCATCTGTCTCGATCCGCCGGCGCAGGGGCCGCTGAGCGGCATGACGTTTGCCGTAAAAGACGTCTTCGACATCGAAGGGTACGTGTGCGGCGCGGGCAGTCCGGACTGGAAACGGACGCATCCGCCCGCCGAACGGCACGCGGACGCCGTCGAAGCGCTCCTGCAGAGCGGAGCCCGGCTCATTGGCACGACGCATACCGATGAGCTGATGTTCAGCTTGAACGGCGAGAACTATCATTACGGCACGCCGATCAACCCGAAGGCGGTGCAGCACATACCCGGCGGCTCATCCAGCGGTTCGGCCGTGGCCGTCGCCGCGGGGCTGGTGGATTTCGCCCTGGGCACCGACACGGGCGGATCGGTCCGGGTCCCGGCCAGCTACTGCGGGGTGTACGGGATGCGTCCCACCCACGGCGCCGTCTCCATGAAAGGCGTCGTCCCTCTGGCTCCGAGCTTCGATACCGTCGGCTGGTTCGCGTGCGATCCCGGGACGCTGCTCAAGGTCGGGCAGGCGCTGCTGAACGGCCGGCAAGACGATTCGGCGAGCCGGAAGCCGTTCGCCAGAATGCTGGTCGGCACCGACCTGGTCGCGGTGCTGGAGCCGCATGACGCGAAGGCGTTGACCGAGACGGTGCGGCGCATCATCTCCGCGTCCGGTCTTGAGTCGCAGGACGTTACGGTGGCCGAAGAGGGCATCGGGGAATGGATGGGCGTGTTCCGCAGGCTCCAGGGCGCGGAAATCTGGCGGACCCACGGCGCGTGGATCCGGTCGGCCAAACCCCGGTTCGGCCCGGGCATCGCCGAGCGGTTCAGCTGGAGCAGCACGCTGCAAGACCTCGACATGGGCAAGGAACTCGAAGCGAGGAAGAACATCCGCAAGCGGATGCTGGAACTCGTCGGCGAAGACGGGCTGCTCATCCTGCCGACGGCGGCCGGAACGGCGCCGCTGCGCAACACGCAAGGCGAGGAAATGGAGAAGAAGCGCAACCGGACCCTGACGCTGAGCTGCGCCGCCGGATTGAGCGGGTTTCCGCAGCTGACGCTGCCGTGGTGCGCGTCGAACGGCCTTCCGCTCGGCGTGTCGCTGATTGCCGGTCCGCGGCAGGACCTCAGGCTGCTCCGGTTCGCCATCGAGCTTGCGAAGAAAACCGGCATTTCGCATCCGGCGTCCGGCAACCTGGTCCGGCAGCCGTAAGGAGGGATCGCATTGGCGACGCGTCAAGCACCGCCTGGCAACAGCGGTTTTCGGGCGATGGTCGTCAGCCCCCACGCGCTCGCTTCCGAGGCCGGCGCGCGCATCCTCGCGGCAGGGGGCAACGCCTTCGACGCCGCGGTGGCGGTCAGCGCCTGCCTCGGCGTCGTCTATCCCCACATGACGGGGATGGGCGGCGACAGCTTCTGGCTCGTCTATCATGCCGGCGAGGGACAAGTGCGCGCCTACAACGCCAGCGGCCGGTCCGGCCGGCTGGTGCACCGCGGCCTCTACGCCGGTGAGCCGCACATTCCCTTCCGCGGCATTCGCAGCGCGATCACCGTCCCCGGCATGGTGGACGGCTGGGCGGCGATCCACCGCGCGTACGGCCGGCTGCCGTTCGGCGAGGTGCTGAGCCCGGCCATCCGGTACGCCGAACAAGGCTTTCCGGTCTCCGCCGGCCAGGCGGCCTTCACGCGGGAGGCCGCTTCCGCGCTGGCGCAGGATGCGCGCGCCGCTTCCGTCTACCTGCCGAACGGCTGCGCGCCGGAAGCCGGGAGCCGGTTCGTCCAGCCCGCCCTGGCCCGGAGCCTGAAACGGGTCGCCGAAGGCGGGCGGGAGGCGTTCTACAAGGGAGAGATCGCCAGAGACATCGCCGATTTCATGAGGCGGGAAGGCGGATATTTGACGCGGGACGATTTCGCCGATCACGCGGGACGCTGGGAGACGCCGCTCTTCGGCCGGTACCGGGAGTACACGGTCGCCCAGGTGCCGCCCAACTCGCAGGGATTTGCCGGGCTGATGATTTTGAACATGCTGGACCGTTTCCATCTGCAATCGATCGAGCACGGTTCGGCGGATTACTACCATTTGCTGATCGAGGCCGTCAAGCTTGCGTTCCGCGACCGGGACCGGTACTTGACCGACCCGGATTTCAGTCCGATCCCCCTGGACCGGCTGCTCAGCCGGCCGTACGCCGCCGAACTGGCGGGCCGGATCCGGATGGATCGGGCGCGGGAGGCGGACGCCGCGCCGATGGGCCGCGACACCGCCTATGCGGCCGTGGCCGATGCCGAAGGCAACGCGGTCTCCTTCATCCAGAGCCTCTATTTCGAATTCGGTTCGGCCGTCGCGGCGGGGGATACCGGCATTCTGCTGCAGAACCGCGGGTCATTTTTTTCGCTGGATCCGGATCATGTCAACCGGCTGGAGCCCGGCAAGCGGACGTTCCACACCCTGATGCCGGCCATGGCGCTACTGGACGGCAGGCCGGCCATCCTGTACGGGACGCAGGGCGGGGAAGGGCAGCCGCAGACCCAGACCGCCGTTCTGACCCGCATCGCGGATTACGGCATGCATCCGCAGGAGGCCGTCAGCGCGCCGCGCTGGCTGTGGGGGAGGACGTGGGGCGAGCCGCGCCGGGATTTGCGGATCGAAGCCCGGGTCGGCCGGGACGTCATGGACGATCTTCGCCGGCGGGGGCACCCGGTGCAGCCGGCGGCCGATTATGACGGCTGCATGGGGCATGCGCACGCCATCGTCATCCGGGACGGATGGTGCGAAGGCGGCGTCGACCCCCGGTCGGACGGCCAGGTCGCGGGAATTTGAATGACGGGAGGGGAGTGCCGATGCACGTATTGGGCAACCGCCGCAGGCATTGGCTCGTTTCGAAGGATCACGTGGATATGACGGCAGCGGGACCTAAGCCGAAGCGCATCACGCTGGAAGCGGAGCCGCAGCGCATCACCGTGGATTTGGCGCGAACCGCGATCATCGTCGTGGACATGCAGAACGATTTCTGCAGCGCGGGCGGATGGCTGGACCATATCGGCGTCGACTACACGCCGGCCCGGGAGCCGATCGAGCCGCTGAACCGTCTGCTTCCGGCGCTCAGGTCGGAGGACGTGCCCGTGATCTGGCTCAACTGGGGCAACCGGCCGGATCTGCTCAACATCAGCCCGTCGCTGCTCCACGTGTACAACATGACGGGCGACGATGTCGGGCTCGGCGGCATCCTCCCCGCCACCGGCTCCGCGGTGCTGGAGAAAGACAGCTGGGGCGCCGCGGTGGTGGACGAACTCGTCATTGAGCCGTCGGACATCCGCGTGGACAAATACCGGATGAGCGGGTTCTGGGATACGCCGCTGGACAGCATCTTGCGCAATCTGGGTATCGACACCCTGCTGTTCGCCGGGGTCAATCTCGACCAGTGCGTGATGACGACGCTGCAGGACGCGGTGTGCCTGGGCTACAATGGCGTGCTGCTTCGGGATTGCAGCGCCACGACTTCGCCCGATTTCTGCCGGGAGGCGGCGCTGTACAACATCAAGCAATGCTTCGGATTCGTGTCGTCGGGCGGCGCCATCCTGTCCGCGCTCCGGGCCGGCTGAAGGACGTGCGGCCATGCGGAGACTGCGGATGATCAACGCGGCGCTCTATCCCGACGGCGGCGGGCGCCTGTATGAACTTGCGGCGGAGAACGGCGTGTGGCGAACCGTCCGGGGGCAGGAATCGGCCGTCCATGAACCGGACGCGGTCCGGCTCGCGGACATCCGGCTTGACGAAGCCGGGCGGGGACAGACGACCGTACCCGGCGACCCGTCCGCCGGCGAGACGGCTGCGCTGGATCTGGAAGGGCGGATGCTGCTGCCGGGGTTCGTGGACAGCCACATGCACCTGGACAAAGCGTTCACGCTTCCGGCGGTTCCGAACCGTTCCGGCACGCTGCTGGAAGCGATCGAGAATTACCGCCGCGCCGTCTCGTCCTTCAGCAAGGAAGACATCCGGAGCCGGATCATCCGGACGGCCAGGCTCGCGCTCTCGTTCGGCTCGACCGTGCTGCGCTCCCATCTGGACTTCCATCTGCACGCCGGCGCCGATGTGGCGATGCGGACGATCGAGGCGGCGCTGGAAGCGAGGGAGAAGCTCCGCCATCTGATCGACATCCAGTTCTTCCCCATGTTCCCGTATCATGCGCACGAGCCGCATTACGCGGATCTGATGAAAGAGACGATCCGGATGGGGATGGACGGCATCGGCGGAGCGCCCCATCTGTCGTCGACCCCGGACGACGATATCGCGCGGCTGTTCCGGATGGCCGACGAGCTCGGCTGCCCGATCGACCTGCATGTGGATGAGAACGACGATCCCAACGTGCGCACCGTCCTGACGATCGCCGAACAGACGAAGCGCTTCGGCTTCGAAGGGAAGGTGACCGTCGGCCATCTCTGCTCGCTGGCCGGCATGCCGCAGCACATCGCCGACGAAGTGATCGAACGGATGGCGGAGGCCCGGCTGAAGGCCGTTACGCTCCCCGCGGCCAATCTGTATTTGCAGGGCCGGGGTGACAAAGGCGTCGTCCGCCGGGGCGTCACGCGGGTGAAGGAGCTGCTTGCGGCCGGAATCCCGCTGGCCGCCGCCTCCGACAACATCCACGATCCGTTCCACCCTTTCGGAAGAGGGGATCTGCTGCAGATCGCCCTCATCACCGGGTACGCCGCCCATATGGGGAGCCCTCAGGACATGCGGCAGCTGCTCCGGATGATCACCGTGACGGCGGCCGACGTGATCGGCCTCGAAGATTACGGCGTCAAGCCGGGACGGCCGGCGGACTTCGTCATCCTGGATGCCCGCACGCCGGAAGAAGCGCTCACCATGCTGCCGGCCGCGCGCTGGGTGGGGAAGCGGGGGCGCTTCGTGTTCGCCTCCGTTGCGCACGGCAGGTGGCTGGAAGAAACGGAATCGTGATGCCTATGCTTTTTGGAACCCGCTTTACGGCGGGTTTTTTGCTTTTTTGGGCGGGGGCAACTTTTTACAGCTGGCATTCGTATATAGGGGGAGAGTCGGAATCTGCGCCAAGTGGAGGACCCATGAGAACCAATAAATGGAAATTACTCAAGACCATCACCGTCTGTGCCGCAGTCGCCATCTTGGCCGTCTGGTTCGGCATCTATTATTTCTCCGTGAAGGAGTTCCATCTGGACGGCCACACCTACCGGGCGGCGGAAGATACCGGATCGTTCATCCGGTATGTCAGTGACGCGGGGCCGCCCGTCGTCGTGCGCATGGACGGAACGGACCGTGTGGTCACGATAGACGGCGAGGATTATCGGATCACGGAAGAAGAGCAGCCGTACGGCATCGAGTACCAGGTCCGGTATCCGGACGGCAAAACGTACAGCGTCAGCGGTCAGCATGGTTTGATGGCTTTCGATGAGAACGGGGAGTTGGTTGTCGGCGGGGGCATCGTCATCGAGGGAGAGCGGATCCCCTTCGGAGACGAAAACCTGCGTTTTCACCCTTCCGCACTGGTGACCGCCGCCTACTCGCAATATCATCAGACGCGGGGATATCCGGCGCTGTATGCGCTGTCGTTTGTCCTGTTTCTTTTCGGGTGGGCCGCTTTCCGGTATGAATCGGTGCAGCGGGCCATGTTCTGGCTTTCGCTGAAATGGATCTGGGTGGAAGATCCCGAGCCGAATTTCTTCTATTTCTTCATGTGCAAAGTCGGCGGGATCGCGGCCATGGTGGTGGCGGTGATGTTGTTCCTGCAGTCACTGTCGAGAAATTTTGCGGTCATGGGGTTTCTTTGATGTCGCGGGAAACGTTGAGGTGAGGCAGGAACCTTGAACCCCGTGAAATCATGTGGTTCGAACCCCGAAACAAAGATGAGGTTTGCAAAGTCATCGAGGAAGATTATCTGTTCGGGTGCATTGTCGTTCCCAAAAACTGCCTGAATGTCGGAGATTTTGAATATACGATTCACGCCGTCGAAGAGCCGGAAAAATATTCATTGTATATATACTCCAAAGAACCTCAAGACTTTTTGACCCGAGTCGCACCCAAAATCAGACCTTTGCTTAAGGAAGGAATGGAACTGCTGGCTGGAAGTGAACCTATTTGACTTGGGCCGGAAAAATGATATCCGAGAATAGCTTCAATTCAGGGGGTTGCCGATGTTTCAGGTCAATTCCTATTTGTTGAAACCCGGCTGTAAAGTGACGGACTTGGACGATTTGGTGCAAAATCCTCAAAACTATTTCGTTGAAATTACGGATTCGAAAAGTCTGGGCGCAATCCGTCACAAGCTGAATTTTAAATATCTTGATGGAGCCATTTGTTTGCAATATTATGATCAGGTTCTGATGGATTATCGATATTGGGATTCGATTGACATGCTATGGGCATCCATCTTGGACCTGGTCGACGATGTGCTCCAAAAAGGCGAAGGCAGGGAGTATTTTCCCGACCAACCCGTCAAACTTGGTTTGAAGCCCGCTCACAAGAACTGGCTTATTTTTTCAATTGAAGACAGCAGAACCTCCCGTTTTTTGTTGCCCCGCAATGAGTTTTTGCTTGCATTGGTTCAAGGTGCCGAGCAGTTCTTTAACGTTATGATCCATGGCTTTGGGCTTGCTGGCAAATACGCTTGCGAATTGGAGAAATTGAAAAGATTGAAAGACGAACTGCAGTGATTGCGCGTAAACTGGGGGTGATCGCATGCATGTGTGCCCGGTATGTGGTTTTGACGGCCTGGAGGATCCGCCTTATTCTCAACATCAGGATCCGTCAACCGGAAGCTTCGAGATATGCGGGTGCTGCGGGTTTCAATTCGGAGTTGATGACCTGGACAGAGGATATTCTCACGCGGAATACCGAAATCAATGGATCAACGATGGGGCTCGATGGTTCGGCAAAACGGCAAAGCCCCAAAATTGGAATCTGAAGAAGCAACTCTCAAGGATTGGAGTCAAGATGTGAACATGCCGCATGCGAGTGCAAAACTCCGTGCGTTTTTTTATTTTCCACTGCAGGAAAAATCAAGATGTGAACGTGAAGATTCGATATTAATGGTAAGCAAATTGAAATGAACGGTGTTTCGCATGATGACTAGGTGAGCTGCCCTGTTGGTTTAATTTCTGAGCTGAGCTTGATTGAAAAAGAGCTCGAAAAAACAGGTCTGTCTTATAAAGAATGAGTTGATCAGGAGCGATGCATCATTGGATTTCAAAATCAAAGGATCAGGCGGCGAATTGCTCAAAATAACGGTTATGGGTTACTCCTGCCCCGACGCGGTTGATTTCTGGGACGGGAATTGGCTGGATTGCCGATTAAATCTCGGCCTCAACGGATTTTATGCTGATTTTGCTTTCGGACTGAGAGCCGATGAATTGGAAAGGTTCCTGAGAGAGTTGGAACAGCTCAACTCGAACCTGAAAGGAACCGCTTCCCTTGAGAACATGAGCTGTGTGATCCATTTGAATGTGACCATTCGCAAAACCGGACAGTTGATATGGGAAGGCCGATTGGTCTATCCGGCAGGTCACGGAACCACCCTGGAATTTGAGGTTGAATCCGACCAATCTTTCCTTCCTGATTTGATCAATGAATTAAAAAGCATCGCAAATCGATATCCAATCCGAGGAAAATGAAGGTCTGCATTGTCTATATAAATGACAGATGATTAAGGGGGCACAAAATTGAATGAAAAAGATTCTGGTGGTTGTTCTGGGCTTTCTTCTGATGCTTAGTGCCGGTTGTGGTCAAGATGAGCAACACCAAATGAATGAACAGCATCAACGGTATTTATCAGACAGAGGCTGGGATATCAAAAAGCTTCTCGGAACCTCCACCGTTCGGTTAGACATGCCGGATGTGCGTTTAAGAAATTTTGAAGCAAGCGGCATTACATTTTTTCGAGATTATCTAGGGAAGGAAGTTACGCAGTACACCTACGAGTTGGTGCAAAAAGATATTGAAGGGGAACGACTGACAGCAACGATATACGAAGCGGAAGGCAAGATCATTGGAGGTTACGGCGTACTTCCGAGTTGGACGCCCGGCACATTTCGATTGGATGATAAAGAGCGTTTAATCCATGAAGAGAAGATCATGCAGTGAGTCAAATGACGATACGGTGAAATCGAATGAATAATGTTAAAGCGGTCATTTTTGATCTGGACAACACCATTCTGGATCGGAGCAAAACGTTCAGAAATTTCGCAGCTTCGTTCGTTCAAACATACTTCGGCCATTTGGAGACGACAGACGGGCTGACGGAGCGAATCATCGAATTGGATCAGGTCGGCTACAGACCGGACGAATGCGTCTATGTCGGAGACCACCCCAGGAACGATATCGAAGGAGCCGGCAAGTCGGGAATGAGAACGGTCTGGATCAAGGTCAACCAGCCGTGGATCCCGGAGCTGACCGTAAGGCCGCATCACAAGATCGAACGGTTGCCGGAGCTGTTGGCGTTGCTGTAGGGAACAGAGGTGAAATCCTTTTCTTGATCCTGACAACCATCTATCCGCTCAGCTACTTTGTCTGCTTATGGCTCGTGTTCAGGCGGGCGGGCAAACATAAGCTGTGGGTTTCCTTGATTCCGGCTGTTCATATTTTGCCTGTATTCCTGCTATTCGCTTTGGCTTAGGAGGATTCGCATGAATCAGATAGAATACACAGACATACCTGAGCCTTGATTGAGGTGTCCAACCAACGATGGTCTCATGCAAAGAGGCACACAACGTGCTGTTTTCTTTTTTGAACCGGGAAATGCCGGTCAAGGAATTCGAGCAGTGGCTGCACGGGCACTATGAATTGGAGGGCTGCTTCCAGCCGGAGGCGTACCGGGAACTCCTGTCGATTAACTATAGCGGCAAGTACGCCTATGAGGAAGCCAGCCGTGTTATCCGGAAAATCATCGACGTGGGGGCCTGCGAGCAGGAAAGAATCAGAGATCTGCTCGGGGATTTCATCACCGACGAGTCACGGATCGTGGAGTTGGCCGAACGGATCTATCGCGAATGCTACCAAGGGTGCTATTTTCTCGAAAAGATTGCAAGCGTTTTTATCACGACCGCCGACTACGACGAAACCCGCATCTACGGGAACCGGAGCCGGCTGCTGGCTGAGCGGGAGAAGCTGGTCCGGGAAGCGCGGCACACCATTGACCTGATGGAACGGGGAACCATATCCATGACCGATATTCGTGAATACCTGGAGATCGTCCCGCTGGACAGGGAGCTTCTGGAACCCGCAACCCGGCTCCTTGCCCGTTATAGGAAAACATCATATGGGCAGGACGGAGAACTCGTATCGAATTGCGAAAAATCGTTGCGCGACCTGTTGGATGACGGAGTCGCCCAATTCTATCTGGCGGGTCAGGGGGACGAATGGGCGGGCTTCGTCGTGGTCTATTGGGGCTTCTCCACGTCTTCAGGCAAACCGGTTCTGCGCATTCAGGACATTTACGTGGAACCGTTGTTCCGAAATCGGGGAATCGGGACACGGCTGCTTCAATTTTGCGAGAAAATGGCAAGGGCGAAAGGCGCGAACAGCATCCGGCTGGAGACGAATGCGGACAACACAACGGCACGGAGGCTGTATGAAAAAGCGGGGTTTGTCGAGTTTCCCCAAAGGCTTGTCTGCATGAAGTTCCTGGATTAGGAGATGTCAACGGACATGAACATACGCGGCATCATTCTCGAGGGCCACTCCCATGCCGGCAAGACTTCGCTGCTCAGGGCATTGAAGAGATACCACGCCAGTGATGATAACGCGGAGTCGAGTATCGTAGTGCTCGGCGAGCATTATTCGCAGGTCTTGCAGAACGTCCAAGGAAAGCTGGTCCGGCTGTCGAGGGAACAGCATCTTGAACTGCTGGGCAGCAGAGTCGAAATGCTGAAGAATCTGAACGATTGGGCGAATGACCTGGGCCCGTGGCGCAGAAAATCCCGCGGGCTGTTCTTCATTCTCGAACGATTTCACCTCAATCACAGAGCGGCTTTTCCGGATCATGATGACGCAGATATTGCGAATATTGAACAGCGGTTGTTCGAACTCGGCGCCAGATGCGTGCTGCTCACGATCTCAACCGAAATCGTTGAAGAAAGAATCAATAGCAGAAACCCGGCAGAGTGGGAAGGAAAATCCGACCGGGAAGTCGAAAAAGCTTGCAACGAGTTGCTCGAAGCCCAGGATGCACTTCGGGCGCAAGCCGGCAAATCCCTTATCCCCACACTTGAAATCAATACGGATGACAAGAATTGGGACGGATATGCGAGAATGATCATGGAAGGCATCGACTTTAGATGACAGGTGAAAAAAAATGAGTGCTCAGCCAAACATCAGATTCCGAGCCGCGGGATTGCTGCAGCGGGAGAACCGGATCCTGTTTCAGCGCAACAAGAAAGGCGATGCGTGGGTGCTTCCCGGTGGGCAGGTGGAAGTCGGGGAGACCTCGGCCGAGGCGATCGAGCGTGAGTTTCAGGAAGAGCTGGGGTTGCGAATTCGTGTTTCAAGACTCATTTGCATCATTGAAAACTTCAATGCCTATGAGTATGACGGGCTGCACGAAGTCGGCATGTACTATATGGTGACTTCAGACGAAGAAGTTCCCGTGAACGATTCTGCATTCAAGGGCATGGATGCATCAGTGGAATTGACCTTCAAATGGATCTCCATGGATGAGCTTGATCAGCATAAGCTATATCCCAGGGCATTGAAGGGACTTCTCAAAAATATGCCCAATGAAGTGAAGCACTACATTAATAACGATTAAAGAGGCAAGTGATGACCAAGAAGCGACAACTATGATAAACCTAAATTTCGAAAGCCCGTAATATCAAACACTGAATATAGTGGATCTGCCTCG
>NZ_CAJRAY010000101.1 GCF_907165215.1 Thermobacillus xylanilyticus
GATTATGTTGCGTAATTTTCTCGATTCCATGTGTCCAATCTATTGACAGAGGTCCATGCAGCATAGCGAAAAACAATGGGAGTGGGAGATCATGCTGTCCAAACTCGAAGCAGCAAATCAATATATCCGGCAACACAGACATCGCGTCACCAACCGGCCGCATTTTCACTTTGCGGCGGAAATCGGCTGGATCAACGATCCGAACGGATTCATCTATCACAATGGCGAGTATCATCTGTTTTATCAATACAACCCGTACTCCACCAGGTGGAGCGACATGCACTGGGGACACGCGACCACGACGGATTTTGTCCGCTGGAACTACAAGCCGGTCGCGCTGGCCAATGACCGGCCTTATGATGCGAACGGCTGCTTTTCGGGAAGCGCCATTGAGAAAGACGGCAAGCTGCATTTGCTCTATACCGGACATGTGGTCGGGGAGGATGGGCAGGTCGTCCAGCGGCAGTGCCTTGCCGTATCGGAGGACGGCGTGCATTTCGAGAAGCACCCCGGCAATCCCGTCATCGGAGAAAAAGAGCTGCCGGAACGCTACATGTTGTGCGATTTCAGGGACCCGAAAGTGTGGAAGGAGAAAGACAGCTATTATTGCGTGCTGGCGGTGCGGAACGAGAAGCGCCGCGGCGAAATCGTTATGTTCGAATCGAAGGATTTGGTCAAGTGGCGGTTTCATTCCTCGATCTACCAGACAGCCGAAGAGCAGAACATGCTCCTGGAATGTCCGGACTTGTTTCATCTGGACGGGAAAGATGTGCTGATTTTCTCCGTCATGCCGTGCGATCCCGAGTATGCCGGGCAGGTGACGCATCATGTCGCCTATGCCATCGGGACGCTGGATTACGGCACGGGCAGGTTTGAGGTGGAAAGTCAGGGCATTCTGGACGAAGGCCCGAGCTTCTACGCGCCCCAGACCGCCTGCGGCCCGAACGGCGAACGCATTTTGATCGGGTGGATGCAAAGCTGGAGCCAGGGCGGGTTGCCCGAAGCATTTGCATTCAACGGCATGATGTCGATCCCGAGACGGCTCGCGGTCGAGGATCGGAAGCTGCTGCAGAAGCCGTTCCTGCCGTTCGGGGATCATTTTGCGCTGCAGGCTTGCGGAGAAGTGGGCTTGTCTTCCGGTCGGGAGCAGGTCGTGCTGGAGGGCCGCTCGGGCCATATCCTGCTGGAGCTGAGCAAATCGGAGCTGGACGAACTGAAGGGGAATGTCCTGGCATTCCATCTGCAGAGGAAGGACGATCAGGCGATCACAGTGGAACTGGACGCCGCGGCGGAGCAGATCTCCGTTCGCTCCGGTTATGCGGACGGCCGGGATTATCGGTTGGATGTCCGGGTGGACGAGGGGCTTGTGCTCGAGCTTTTTGTGGACTTGTACTCTCTGGAAGTGTTTATCAACCGCGGCGAAAAGGTGTTCACCGTAACCTCCTACGCTGCCAAAGGGTCCTTATCGACCGTCTCCGCCGCGCAACCTGTCAGATTGGGGAAGCTGGAAAGCCGTGTGTTTCGCCATGGCGGGTCAGGCGGAAGTGTCCGTCCGTTGTGACCGTAACCGCATAGAAGCGGATTGCATATTGCGGCGGCCTGCGGGCTGCCGTACATTTTTTGGCGCTTGTACATCGTTGTCCATGCAGGCTCGGCCACGGTTGCATACGTTATGATACGCGCGGCCAAAGCTGCGTCTTAAGGGAGGAGGCGCGAAGAGCATGGCAGTAAAGAAGGAACAGGTGCGGAAACTGATCGGCCGGGAGATTTACGCGCTCAAGAAAGACGGCTCGATCGTTTCCGGCAAGCTGGTCGGCATCCGCGGCAACCGGCTGATGCTGGAACAGCCGCGCGGCAAGGCGCAAGTAAAAGGCCTTCTGCCGCTCGTGCTGTTCGATCTGCTGGCGATCGGGTCGTCGCCGTATGAATTCGGAGGGTTCGGCGGACCGTTCTACGGTCCCGGCTTCGGACCGTTTTACGGACCTTACGGCGGCGGGTTCTTCTGGTAACGACCGGCTTCTTCGCTTCATCCAGGGCAGACGCGGGATGCGTCTGCCTATTTTGTCTTGTTGCCCAATAGTGTTAAGGGATGGGTGCATAGGATAACGCAGTCCGATCGGAAGGAGGTGCTTGCGGATGGGTTACCCTGGCGGTTACGGCGGCTTCGGCGGTCACGGTCTGTTCACGAGCACGGGTGTGATTCTCGTTCTTTTCATCTTGCTGGTCATCGTGCTTCGCGGCTGGCTCGTGTAATGACCGAATAAGCCGAATTTGACGGTCTGGCAATGGCGTCAGGAGGAAGCGCCGTCCGTGCGGAGCGACAGCATCCGGTGGCTGCACGGGCGGCGCTTTTATTGCCGGGAGTTGATGAAAATTATTACATAATATATATTTAATGCTATGCACGGCGATCATATGTTCGTATTGAAAGGCGGATTCTCATTGAGGCTCAAAAACATGCTCGGAGACGCGGAATTTGTGAAATATTGGATTGGGCAAACCTTCTCCGTATTCGGTTCCAACATTGCGACATTCGCCCTGCCGCTGATGGCGACCTTCTATCTTGAAGTGTCGCCCGGCGAGCTCGGGCTGCTCCAGGCGATGAGCGGCATCCCGTTTCTGTTGTTCTCTCTCTTCATCGGGGTGATGGTGGATCGGGTCCGCAGGCTCCGGCTCATGATCGTGTCTGATTTCTTTCGCGCGGCGCTGATCGGGCTGATCCCGGTGTTCTATCTTCTCGACGGGCTGACCATCTGGCATCTGTACTTCGTCGCGCTGGGCGTCGGTGTGCTGTCGGTCATGTTCGAGACGGCCTATCAGGCGTTCCTGCCCGGGTTTGTCGGCAAGGACCGGTTGGTCGACGCCAACAGCGCGCTGCAGTTCAGCCAATCGCTGTCGCAGATTTCCGGTCCCGGAGCGGCGGGGGTTCTCGTCAATCTGGTCGCCGCTCCGCTGGCCATGATCGTGAACGGACTGACGTTTCTCGCTTCGGCTGTCGCCCTCGCGCGCATTCGTTTCCGTGAAACCGTGCCGGGTGCGGCGACGAGCCTGGCTGCCCAGCTCCAGGATGTGACCGGAGGGCTCCGCGTCCTGCTCGGGCACGCCGTCCTTCGTCCGCTGACGCTTGCGATGGGCAGCATCAATCTGTTCTTCAGCGCTTTCCTGGCCGCGTATTATCCCTATCTGAAGAATCATCTCGGTTTTACTTCTTTCCACACCGGGCTCGTCCTGTCGGTCGGGGCGCTGGGAGCCGTCGCGGCCGTATTTACAGCCTGGAGGCTCGCAGCCGGACTCACGCCGGGGGCGGTCGTCATTTTCGCCGAAGCGTTGTTTGCGCTCGGCGCTTGGCTTGTGCCGCTCGCCGGCGGTCCCCGGGCGCTGCAGGCCGCGATGGTTGTCGGTACGGCCCTGGTCGCCTTCTACGGTGGAGCGTCCGCGAACATCATGGCGGTCACGATCTGTCAGAAAGTCACACCGGACCGACTGCTCGGGCGGGTCAGCGCCGCCTCGAAATTTTTCCTCGGCGGATTGGCGCCGGTCGGCGCGATTCTCGGCGGCGTTCTGGCAGAATACCTCGGTTTGAGGCTGACGCTTTTCATCGCGGCCGGGGGCATCACGCTGATGGCGTCGTGGCTGGCGGTTTCCCGATTGCGCAAGGCGTCGGACAGCAGCCTGGAATCCGAGTACGCCATAACGGCCTGAATGGCAGAAGGAGGTTGTTCAAATGGGGGCGTTTCGCGGTTTTACCGAACAGACGCTCCGATTTCTGCGCGACGTGCGGGAGAACAATTCGAAAGCGTGGTTTGAACGGAACCGTCCGGTTTACGAGCGGGAGCTGCTGGAGCCGATGCGCGACCTGGCGGCGGATCTGAGCGAAACGATGCTGACCATCGATCCGCAGCTGGAGACGCGGCCCGCCGTGGGCAAGACGATCTCGCGCATCCATCGCGACACGCGCTTCTCCAGGGACAAATCGCTGTACCGCGACGCCATGTGGATGACGTTCAAGCGCCGATCGGAGGAGTGGAAGGACGGTCCCGCGTTCTTTTTTGAGCTGCGGACGGACGGGTATCGCTACGGGATGGGATTCTACGCCGCTTCGAAAGACACGATGGACAAGCTGCGCGAATGGATCGACGAGGAGCCGGAGCAGTTCCGCCGGACGACGGCTTTCTACGAGCGCCAGCGGACGTTCGTCATTGAAGGGGAATGCTACAAGCGAATCCTCGATGCGAGCAAGTCCGAATCCGTGCTTGAGTGGTACCAGCGCAAAAATATTTACCTCGCCTGCAACCGGGAGATCGACGAGCTGCTGTTCTCTCCGCGGCTTGCGGATGAGGTGGCTTCGGGATTCGAAATGCTCGGCGGACTCTATCACGCCTTCTGGAATTTGAGAATGCGGGCAGCCGGCGTATGAGCGCATGTTGCCGGCCCGTTTCGAAACGTTTGTGTATGAAGACAAGTCAACAGATTGCGAGGCAGCTGCCCGTATGTCGGGCAGCTTTTTAAGTTTGGAAGAGTCAAGAGATTCCATGATTTAAAAGACCTACCTATTAATGTTTTTCAATAAAAGAATCCGTCAATTACCCGTTAAGATATGTCATTGAATCAATGATTGCGTTTTTTTTATTGTTTTTCATGAACAATCAAACCATATAGGTGTCGTTGTTCTGTGATAATGTCACGGTATAACTGTTCTGAGATAATGTCACTATGG
>NZ_CAJRAY010000102.1 GCF_907165215.1 Thermobacillus xylanilyticus
CAGGGGTGGGTCATTTTCTTTTCGGCGCTCCTGGGTCAATTATATTCCGGCGGTGACAGCTACAATAACTTCCTCATTGTTAAAAGCTTGTTTCAATTTTTCCGACAAGCCTGTCTTCATGGCCTTCTTTAATATATTTGGAATGGCATCTTCCGAATTTCCCGCTGGCTTGCCCGAAGCCCCAGGCACCAAAATGATTCCCGGACGCTTTGGGTCTAATGCAGCTTGCGCTTCGAGAGCGGGCCCGTTCAGACCGCTCGGGACAGAACGCTTGCCTTCTGCGGAAACCAATTCCACAGTAACTGCTCCTTTTGAGTACATTCCCGCAGCAGCGAATACTTCGTATGGTGCTAATGCGTCCAGCAGATCGAAACCATCGAACAAGACGATTTGAACATGCATCCTTTTGTCTTTGAATGGATCATTATTTTCTTTTGAATTCGCACTTGCTGTAGAGGTAACTAGACATAGAACTAGTACAAACGACATGAGTACTCCTATAATTTTTTTTCATCCTACACTGCCTTTCTGGATCGATTGATATTTCTGATAATGATGTTAGGAATGATCACCAGCAGCACAATAGAGCCGTAAACGCCAATTGTATAGCTGGTAGCGTAAATGAGACCAAATCCCTGATAAAAAAGGGAGGTGATGAGATGAATTGTCATGTTCGTAAAACAAAAGGCGTAACTTCGGATCATCCAGTTCCGGTGCCGAATGATACGTTTCTTTTTGATTTGTACAAGCGCCATAATGGTGATAAACAGCCATATTATATTAAGAGCATTGAACCCCATACTGCTTATTTTTCCTCCAGTAGCATAAGGAGCCATATATCCGGAAGTAATCACGACAAGAAGGACGGATACTAAATAAACGTAGCCGTTTATACGGTGGAGCTTGCGGCTTTTTTCAAAGACGCGGTTGGAGAAGTTCAGCAACCCCGTCGCCATGGCGATGCAGGCAAACGCAACATGAACGTGCATAACGTTTATCCAGACTGGAAGATTTAGTTCGCGCTTCAGGCCGATTTTATGGCTTAAAAACGCCTTGGCTCCAGGATCGATAATAAAATTGGCCACCAAAGCGTAAAGGATAAATAGAATACTGATGCAGGCCAAAAGTCCGTATGTTATTTTCCATTCCTTCATGCGATCCATCCCCTCATTTTTATGACCAATTCGCATTTATGGGTTAGGTAACACGCTTGCCTGTTAATTTGGATGCAGGCAGTATGCCGGCCCTGGCAAATCCAATCATGTCATCTCCACGCACGATAACTTCGAATTTTAGATTTAACCGCATAGGTTTCGTGACGCGCAGCGACCAGGTAAGCTTATTGTCCTGAAGTAAGGGGTTTATAAACTCGACCGTCTCATCCCCTTGTGTGGCCTGGCCTTGGATCAACCCATTCCTTATGGAAATGGAGAGCTTGACCTCCAGTTTCCCAACAGGCGTAGCAATTGTCGTATCCCAATCCCCGTCGAATTCAGATTCTCCGGGTAATTTGATTTCCGAGGTATCATAAATCATCCCCGTATTGTTCGTCGCGATGTTCGTTTCTTCGTCGGTCTCTGCCTTGTGAGAGCTAGGCGCCCTTCCTTCTTCCCGCCAGACCGTTCCTCTCCGTTCATATTCGAACAGCTGCTCTACCGCGTGCGCGATACGCGGTCCAAGCTCGCGTTCCACCAGATACAGCGCTACATCGAGTCCCGAAGTAACGCCGCCGCTAGTAACCAGATCGCCGCTATCCACTACGCGTGCCGGGACGGGAATGGCTCCGGTTGCTCCAAGTACATTCATGCCCAGATGATGCGTTACCGCCGGTCTGCCCTCCAAGAGCCCCCCCATGGCCAGTAACAGGGAACCGCCGCAAACCGTGGCAACGATGATGTCTTTTTGCCCGAGTGCTCGCTCAATCAATCCAGCCAATTCCGTATTCAATGCCCGAGACAGAATGGCTGGGGGCGAATTCGGCCCATCTCCTTCGACGTCACCCGACGCGCCAGGTACGAGAATGATGCCCGTACGTTCCGGGTTCAGTCTGCCGCTCGCTTCAATTTTTAACCCGTTGATGCCGCTGGTGACGATTCTCGGCCCTTCAGCGGTGACGAATTCTACGCTTAACGCGTTTTCAGCATACATTGCCGCGGCACAAAAAACCTCGTAAGGCGCAATGGCATCCAGAAGGTCAAAGCCATCAAAAAGCACGACTTGAACCGTTAACATCCACAAACCTCCTCATATTCAAAGTCAGTAGATTGATCCTCGAACCTGCGGATCGTATCAGGGAAAAATTATTTTGTCAGAAGATCCTTCAGCCTGTGATATTCCTTCTCGTCGATCTCACCACTAGCCATCCGGCCTTTTAGAATCAATGTGATGTCACGGTCTTTTTTATTGGAAACTCTGTAGCGATGATTAATCGCATAAATTCGAACTACCATAAAAGAAAAAAGTGTAAGACAAAATAGAGCACCGAATGGAAAAAATGAGAAACTTCTGATGCTAGACTGAATAGTGGACACCGAGAATCGAGAATGCGACAATAAATTCAGCA
>NZ_CAJRAY010000103.1 GCF_907165215.1 Thermobacillus xylanilyticus
CACAGGTGGGTCAATTTTATTCCGGCGCTGGTGGGTCAAATGAATTCCGGCGTTGACACCGTTACTTATGATCGGGTAACCTAAACAACAAAAGGAGAGACAAAGACTCCGCCTCTCCTTATCATTTCATAATTAATAATTTGTTACTCTGCATCTTGAACATCATTTAATATCCACGATATTTTTTCTTGGCCAGCAGAACTTTGAGTGATAACTTTAATCAACTCGGCATAACATCTTTTATCCAAATATTCTATGGACTTCGAAACCTTGTCTTTCACTATTCTCCCAACTATTTTATTACCATCTGCCGTACAAAGTTCAAATGAATTTGTCCTTACATTAATCCCAGTTAATCTTCCTTGTAGAGAAACCTCTTCCTCCCTAGAAGTCAAACGTTCATTAAGAATGGTAAATATCTTGCCCGCCCTATCTGGATCAAAAGATACTTTTACCCCTTCATGTTGAGCATTTGCGGAGATCCAGTTAATTTCTACAGGAACATTTAGATCACGAATATTCTTAATCCAATCTGTATAGTGTTTGAGGGTCCGAGTCCCTAATGATGAGATAGCATCCAATAAAGGTTCCTCATCATCAGAAGCATTGAATAGATTATATAACTCGGAGATTACTTGACGTTGTGGTGGTTCATCAATCGATATTTGACTCTCGTGGTTCAAGTTAATAACTGCGATAAATGAACCAGCCTTAACTGCTTTTAATATCCATGAGTTTCTTTCAATAATTTCTTGGGGAATTTTACCTCTGTTACTTGGTTGATTAAATAATGTATTGGCGACACTGTCGGTTAGTGACTGAAGTCCTCCTAAGACAGTCGTTAGTGTTCTAACTGGTATCTGACCTGAAGGAAGACCCGTTGTCATTACCTTAACTTCCAATTCCTCAGACAGTGTTTCCTCATCGATATTATGCTGTTGCAAATCGATCAGGCGTTGTTCTAATGAGCTTATCTCCAATTTCGATAAAAAATCAGGTAGTCCAATTGCTTTGTGCATCTCTCTACAATCAGCAATAATCTTTTCTGTTTCTTTAATTTGATTTATGCGTTCATCGAAGGCGTTCATTATTTTACACCTCCTTATACACTTAATATTAGCTCTTGCTGATTTATCTGCACTATACCTTTAGGTTGTCTAGCTCTGTCAAACCCAAATTGCCCCATCCAGTAAGTTTGCATCATTTTATGATCTTGTCGAGGAAAAACAGTTAGTTGTTGCGGAGTCCAATGCTCGAATGAGAAGCAAAAGTAAGCATCGCAATTATAAGTTCTAGAAACTCGATTAATTAATTCTTGAATCCTTAAAGCTTGAGACTGATTTTGAATATCTTCAGGATAGTAGAAAACCACCAAATCAATATCATTAGGGTCAACTTTCTTAGTAAGGAAACTGCCGTCCAGCCAAACATATTGTGGAGGCAGGACTTCCAATAATTGACTAATCCAATGCTTAAAATTTCTATAAATGAGTGGTCGTCTAGTTGAAGTTGTAAATTCGTTAATGAATTGCTGTTCAAACTCATGAATTGTATATGTGTGAATACCAGGTGTAAGATTGCCATTTGGCATGAATTGTTGTATCATAACCTGTTATCCCCATTTTTCCCTTTTCGTTTTATTCTATGCGTCAATTATAACTTAGTCCACAACAGAGTCAACAATTTCCCATCTTGAATTACTAATGAACTTTAACTTCGTACTTCAACTGCCATGCACCGACATCTAGTTCGATCCTAAATTCTACACTAACGATGATACGGTTCCCCCCGATTGATCTTCACCGCCCGGTAAATCTGCTCCGCCAGCACAAGCCGCATCAACTGGTGGGGCAGCGTCATCCGTCCGAAGCTCAGCTTGTGCTTCGCGCGCCGCAGCACGGCGGGAGCGAGTCCGGTCGACCCGCCGATGACGAACACCGCGTGCCCGCTGCCGTACGTGCCGAGCTCGTCCAACCGCTCGGCGAGCCGTTCGCTCGTCCACAGCTCGCCGTCCAGCGTTAGCGCGATGACCAGCGCATCCGGCTTGATCAACGCCAGCAGCCGCTCGCCTTCGCGCTCCCTGGCCTGCGCCTCTTCCGCCGGGCTCATCGTCTCCGGCACCTTCTCGTCCGGCACCTCGAGAATGTCGAACTTCACATACGGCCGAAGCCGCTTCGCATACTCCGCGATGCCGTCCGCCAGATACTTCTCCTTGATCCTGCCGACCGCCGCAATCTGAATGTGCATCGGCTGTCAGCTCCGCACGGCGGCAAGCCGGTCTTCCGCGGAAGGCGAATAAAACACATCCCCGTGCATATGCCGGATCCGGTCCCAATTGGCTGGATTGGTCGTGTCCGGGCTGCGGCCTTCCAGAATGGTTTGATACAGCGCAACCTTCTCCTCCAGATGGGCGGCGTGCCGCTTCGCTTCCTCCAGCCGGGCAAGTGCCGCCTCTTTGTGCTTCATCATGAGGGCATAGCGCTGCGGAATCGTCGCTTCCCCCTGAAGACACAGATCGACGTATGCTTTGATCGCCTTTATCGGCATGCCGGATGCCTTGAGGCATTTGACCCCGAGAAGCCAGTTGATCGCTTCCGCATCGAACAGCCGATTGTTATGCTCATCGCGCTGCACGCTCGGCACCAGACCTTTGTCCGTATAGAAGCGCACGGCATGCTCGGTAAGCCCTGTCATGTGCGCGGCTTCCTTGACCGTGTACATCCGCAATCCCCCCATAAAAAATTTGCTTACGACCGCTTGACTTCGTGTAACACGAAGGCTGTAGGCTTATTGTAACGCAAATCGGCCGTCAGCGGAATTTCCGCATCCCCGGGGAAATGTGCCGTTTGCCGAACACTTCAGAATGACAGGAGTGGAATTGCCATGCAAACCGTCACCCTGAGCAACGGCGTGAACATGCCGATCATCGGCATCGGACTCTGGCAGGTCAACGATGCCCAACAAGCCGAAGACTCGGTCTATGAGGCGCTGATGGCCGGTTACCGCCTGATCGACACCGCCGCCGGCTATCTGAACGAAGAGGCGGTCGGGCGGGCGATCAAGCGCAGCGGCATCCCGCGCGAGGAAATCTTCGTCACGACCAAGATCTGGGTTCAGGATGCCGGCTACGAGAGTGCCAAGCGGGCCTTCGAGAAATCCCTGAAGAAACTGCAGCTCGACTATCTCGACCTGTACCTGATCCACCAGCCGTTCGGCGATTACTACGGCACCTGGCGCGCGATGGAAGAGCTGTACCGTGAAGGCTTGATCCGTGCCATCGGCGTCAGCAACTTCCTGCCGGATCGCCTGATGGACCTCGCCCAGGTCGTGCTGCGCTGGCTGGTTCAGCGCAATATCGTCGTCATTCCGAAATCGGTGCGCAAAGAGCGGATCATCGAAAACTTTAACATCTTCGACTTCGAGCTCGACGCGGACGACATGGAACGCATCAAGACCCTCGATACGGGGAACACCCTCTTCCTGTCGTACCACGACCCGGAAGTCGCCAAAATGATGGGAAGCTGGAAAGTCGATCTGTAATCCGGCGGACGCGCACAACAAAACCCGCGGGCCTCTAAAGCTCGCGGGTTCACCCCTTATACCACCAGAACTTCCGGCGGCCGTTCGCACATGTCGCACGTCGCGGGAGGTTCCCACTCGGCGAACGTCGTCTTGTTCAGATCGACCAGATCCGGCGCGTCCTCATACTCGTCGACGAACCGGTCGATCGCCAGTTCCACATGTTCTTTGCATACGCAGTACATCCGCTGATTCAACGCCTTCTTTCTGCTTCGTTCACCATTCTGTATTCGTAAGCGGATCCGATGATCCGGCCGGTTATTCCTCTTCCTCTTCGTCGATCTTCTCGGCCAGCTCCACCGTCACCGTCTCCAGCTTGCCGCCCCGGTAGTACGACACTTTCACTTTCTCGCCGATTTTTTTGCTTCCGTACAGGTACTTGCGCAGTTCCATCGTGCTGCCGATCGGCTGGTCGTCGAGCTTGACGATGACATCGTTGAACTTGAGCCCCGCCTTTTTCGCCGGGCCGACCGCTTCCAGCACGATCACGCCGCGCTTCACATCCTCCGGCAGCTTCAGATCGTCTTCCTCGGCGGCGTCTCCGCCTTCCTCTCCGTCTTCTTCCGCTCCCAGCCATTCCTCGTAAACTTGCTGTTCCCAGTATTGTTCAAGATCCAGCGTATATACACCGAGATACGGCCGCGGAACATAGCCGAGATCCAGCAGCTGCTCGACGACCGGCATTGCGTTGTGCATCGGGATCGCGAAGCCGACGCCTTCCACGCCGAAATCGGCCACCTTCATGCTGTTGATGCCGACGACTTCCCCGCTCAGGTTGACGAGCGCGCCGCCGCTGTTCCCCTGGTTGATCGGGGCGCTGATCTGGATAACTTCCTGTTCCCAGTCGTAGATGCCGTTCTGGGCGAGCGACACCGGGATGATCCGCCGGCTCTTGCTCACGATGCCCATCGTCAGCGAATTGTTCAGGCCGAGCGGATTGCCGATCGTGATCACCGTCTCTCCGTTCCGGAGCTGCCGCGAGTCGCCGATCGCCGCCACCGTCTCGATGCCTGCGCCGTCGATCTCCAGCACCGCCAGATCCGTGATCTGGTCCTTGCCCACGATCTCCGCTTCGCGCACTTCGCCGCTTGCCAGCACCGCCTTCACCTGGTCGGCATCTTCCACGACGTGATAGTTCGTAATAATGTTTGCTTTGCCGTTCGCTTTGCGAAAAATGACCCCCGAACCGAGACTGGCCTGCTGCAGCGTCAATTCCTCATCCGGATCGCGGTCTTTCTCCGGCCGGAAGAAGCGCCCGCCCGCCGGCAGCATCTGTTCATTGATAATGCTGACGACCGCGGGCTCCACCCGGGACGCCGCCTGCACGATCCGTTCCGCCGTATCGGCGGAGGAGACGCCCGCCACGCTGACGACGGCGCCCGATCCGCCGCCGCCCCGCCCGAATCCGAAGATCAAGCCGAAAAGCAGCACCGCGCCGAGGGCGCTCACCATCGAGGAAATAAAAGCCAGATGAACCGGGCGCAGTCCGCCCTCGCCCCGCCATCTGCGCCATCCGCCGCGGCCGCCGAAACGCCAGTCCCGTCTCCCGTCTTCCCGTGCGCGCCGGGAGACACGAGTCGAATAGAAATCGTCGTCGAACAAGCTCATCTGTCAGTCGCTCCTCTCGATGGCCGAGGCGCATACACCTTTTTCCCAGTGGATTGGAATGATTTCCGCTGCTCGGGCTACAATTATAAGCATAAACGATTTTTGGGCGTCTGACATCCGTCTTCCGAAACTTTCCTGCGGCGAAAAGCACTGGCAGTTGGGTCAAAAGACGCATTTTTCCAATCGAAGGAGCTGACCGTTCATGAAGCAAACGTCCCCCGCCCCGGATCGCGCATGGGACCATGTGAACCTGGCCGCCGCGCTGGCCGATCTGAAGGAACAGCATTACCGGCTGCTGCTTGCGGTCAGCGCGCTGGCCGATGCCCTCGAGGCACGCGGTTTTCTCAGGCCGGGTGAACTGGAGGAGCGCGCCGCCCGTCTGGACCGGGAAGCCGAAGCCTCGCTCCGCGCCGCCCGCGCTACCCGATCACGCGCCTCGTCACATCGTCCCAAGGCGTAGCCCGGTCATGCCAGGTCGGCTTCAGGACGTCATCATCCTTCTTCAAAAATATGCCGCGGCTTTCCAGAATAGACTCCACCGTCATCCGCGCCAGATCCTGCATATTGTGGTCCAGACTGAGGTGGGCGAGATAAACGCGCTTCGTCCGGTCCGTCATCAGCTCGGCCAGCGCCTCGCCCGCCGCTTCGTTCGACAGATGGCCGACATCGCTCAGGATGCGGCGCTTGATATTCCACGGATAGCGGCCCATCCGCAGCATTTCGACGTCGTGATTGGCCTCGAGCACCACCACATCGGAATCGATCACCGCTTCCTTCACTTTGTCGCTGAAGTACCCGAGATCCGTCACCAGACTGAGCTTGTACCCGCCCTCGTGAAAACAGTACCCGACCGGTTCCGCCGCATCGTGCGAGATCGGGTACGAGCGGACGACCAGCCCGCCGAATTCGATCTCCCCGCCCGTCGCGACGATTTTCCGGTTCGCGTCGGCAATGCCGGCGGTCTGCCGCTCCATCGCCGACCAGGTCGCTTCGTTCGCGTACACGGGCAGCTCATATTTGCGGGCGAAGGCGCCCAGCCCTTTCACATGATCCGCATGCTCGTGCGTCACGAACACCGCGTCGATGTCGGAGGCGTCGATGCCGCGCTCGCGCATCCGTTCCTCCAGCTTCTTCGCGCTCAGTCCCGCATCGATCAGCAGCGTCACATCGTCCGTCTGGACGATGGTCGCGTTGCCTGTTGATCCGCTGGCCAATATCGTAAATCGAAGCCCCATCCGATTCTGTCCTCTCCCGTAATTCGTGCATCCGCTGTGTTGTGCATTATGGGGCGGCGCCCCGGCTGTCCGTTTATCCGTTCAGACGCCGTCCGCTTTCCCGTCCGTTTCGGCCGCGGCCGCATCCTGCTCGGTGGCCACCGCGCCGCTGATGGCGTTAATATAGTAAACCGATCCGTCTTCAAGCAATACCCGCCATGAAGGCTCCGCCGCCTGGATATCGTCCGTATTGAACAACTGCCCGTGATAACCGAGCTGGATCTCCTTGATGACCGCGCCCGGCTGCAGATAGTTGTCGATCAGCGGCGCCAGCGCCTTGGAGGCGGGCAGCACCGTCTGCCGCTCGTAATCTTCGCTGATGACCGGCTCGATGCGATCCTGCCGATAGGCGACGATCTTCTGGTTGCTGTAGTACAGCTCAAGCTTCACATCGAAGATCGGCCGGCCGTCCGCGGCAATGCGGGTGAAGACGAACGCCTCGTCCGTCTGGAGCGCCGGATCGAACCGGTACAGCTCCAGATCGGTGATGATATTCCCCAATCCTTCTACTAATTCGCGTTCGGAGAACACAATCCTGCTGTCGACCTGCGGATCGAGGGGAATTTTGTCGGATGCGCCTCTTCGCCCGTCATAGCGGAACTGCAGATCGCCCATCTTCGGCGTGCCGCCCGGCACGCTGGCCGTGATCGTGATGCCCTTCTCTTGCATGATGCGCAGCGTATCCTCGGGCAGCGCGGTCAGATCGACGTTCGGATTGACCTGATCGCGGACATTGAGCCATAGCTGGTATCCGAGCAGCACATTGAGCACCAGGAACGAGAAAATCAGCACGCTTTTCGCCCGGCCCCAATCCATTGCGCATCCACCTCCCGCATCATCACGGCATCCTGCTTTCCCGAACCGCGCCGGCTCGTCTCCGAACGCCGGCCGTTCTTCAGCGCGGCCTTGTCCGCCGGAAGCAAGGCCGAACGCGCGCGCCGGCCGCCTGCCCGCTTCCCGCCGCGGAGCGGTCAGCCCGCGGCCTCGAGCGGCGCATCCGCCTGCGGAACGTCGGGCTCGGACGGCTCGCCTTCCTCTTCCGCCGTGCCGCCTTCCCGCTCCGCTTCGCCGGTTGCGCCCGCCGCGTCATCGGCCGCACCTTCTTCGCCGGCGGCCGGCTCTGCCGCGCCGGCTTCCGCGCCTTCCGCTTCGCCCGCTTCATCGGCGCTGTCCGCTTGCCGCATCACGGCAACCGAATCTGCGGCTTCGCCTTCGGACGCATTTTCCGCATTCGCCCCGTCCTCCGCGCGATGTTCCCCGGAGGGCTGCCCGGCCGTTTCCGCGCCGCCATCGGCCGAAGCAGCAGCGGCCGCATCCATCACGGCCTTCGCCACCGACTGGACCGTGCCGTCCGTGTACCGCACCGCCCACACCGGCTCCATGACAAGCCGCCGGTCTTCGGTGAGCGTGACATACTGCGCCGGGAATACCGCCGAGATTTCGCGCAGCCGCGAGAAGGTTTCCAGCGTCGCCCGAAGCCGCTCCCCGCCCGGCAGCCAGCGGACCGCGATGTCCTTCTGCCGCTCGCCGAGATTGAGCAGCGACCGCTCATAGACGACGGCCGTGCCCTGCTGCATCAGCAGCCGGATCTGTCCGTACCGGACGCCGCCGCTGATCAGCGGATACCGCTCATAGTACTGCTGGAACACAATGTTCCGCCCGTCCGAACTCACCGCGCCGGGCACGAACCGGTATCGGCTGTCCCAGCCGCCGTGCTGGTTGACGAACTGGACCGCCGCCAGCACGTTGTCCGCCAGATTGTCCGCGCCGTCCTGCATCGGCACCGGGTCGGTGAACACCATCCACGTGTCGCCGGACTCGAGCTGCAGCCCGCGCTTGCCGTCCGTATAGATGACCTGTCCGCTGCGATCCTCGATGTACCGCGTTTTGTTCGGATCGAAGAACAGGCTGCGCTGCATCTGCTGCGGCGAGAATGTCGTGTACCCGAACGTATACGCGACCGTCTCGATCGGTTCTTCCGGCAGATAAATGTCGCCGCGCCAGTGCGTGTAAGCCGGCATATAGCCGCCCAGCCCGGCGAGATCCGAGATCTCGTCAGCGGTGAGCGGCGACCGGGCGGCCATGTACACCGTCTCCCCGTCCGCGCTGAAGAAATAGATTTCCGCCGCGCTTCTCCCGGGGAAATTCCGCCTTATCAGCCAGATGCGGTCGATGGCATCGTTCAGGAACAGAATGTCGCCGTCGATCTGCATCGTTTTCTGCAGCAGCGCGACGGGCATGGCGCCGCCGTACCGCAGTTCGACGCCCTGCGTGTTCCGCCTGAGCTCGTCCCAGTCGCGCATCGCGTAGGGAATCCGCTGGAAGTTGCGGTATTCGCCGGCCGTGATCTGATCATAAATCCGGATGTAATAACTGGTCTCCGGATAGAGGACCGCGTGCCGGTCGCCGCCCATGTGCAGCACCATGTCCTCGGGATACAGCACTTCGTCGATGCGCAGCGGATCGCCCATCTGTTCGGGCGAGATGTATTCCTGCTCCGTGCGGACGGTCGCGCCGATCTCGGGGAAGCTGTAGACGAGCAGATAGCTCTGCACCAGACTGAGAATGACGAGACCGATCAGAAGCGCGGTCTTGAGCTTCTCCATCATTCCGCGTCACCTCCCCGGCGAAGCGGCAGCGTGAACGTCACGGTCGTGCCGCGGTTCAATTCCGACTCCAGCTCGATCGTGCCTCCGTGCGCCTTGATAATTTCCCGGGCAATGGAAAGACCCAGCCCCGTGCCGCCCATGTTCCGGGAGCGCGCCTTGTCGACCCGGTAGAACCGTTCAAAGATGCGGGCCTGGTCCTTCTCCGGTATCCCCATGCCGTTGTCTTTCACGCTGATGGACACCGTGTCGGGCGTGGGCTTCCGGGCGGCGATCTCGATATGGCCGCCGTCCTGCGTATATTTGATGGCGTTGGACATCAGATTGTCGAGCACCTGGTCGATCTGGTCCCGGTCGAACCACGCCGTCTCGATGCCGTCCTCGATCAGCACCGATCCGCCGATGCCCTTCTGCTTCATCTGGAACGAAAAACGGTCCGACACCTCTTCCAGCATCTCCCGCACGTTGACCTCGATCGGCCGGAGCCGCTCCTGGTTCGAATCGAGCCGGGACAGATGCAGCAGGTCGTTCACGAGCCGGATCATCCGGTTCGATTCGCCGCGGATGACGCCGACGAACCGCTTCGCCAGCTCCGGCTCTTCGAGCGCGCCGTCGTCGAGCGCCTCGACGTAGCTCTTGATCGTCGTCAGCGGCGTGCGCAGTTCGTGCGAGACGTTCGCGACGAACTCCCGCCGCGAACGTTCAAGCTGCTCCTGCTCCGTGACATCGTGCAGCACCGCGATGGCGCCGGAGATTGTCCGGTCGCGGCGATAGATCGGCGTCAGCGTCACATGCATCAGCCACTCCCCGCCGTCGTCCGGAAGCGGCCGCACAACGATGGTCGAATGCTCGACGCCCGTCTGCAGCTTGTGCAGCTGGTCCTTCGGAATGCCGAGCAGCTCGTCCATCGGCTTGCCGAGCGCATGCTTTACCCCGAGCATCTCGCGGGCCCGGCGGTTCGTGACGATGACCTGCCCGTTCTCGTCCGCGGCGACGACGCCGTCGCTCATGTTGGCGAGAATCGACGCCAGCTTCTCCTTCTCTTCCTCGTTCGCGGACAGCGCTTCCTGCAGACGGCCGGTCATGTAGTTGAACGCTTCGCTGAGCCGCCCGATCTCGTCATCGCCATAGACCGGCACCTGCTCGTCGAACCGGCCTTCCGCCACGGCCGTCGCCTGGCGGGTCAGCCCCTTGATCGGATTCGTGATCGTGTGGGCGAGCAGCACGCCGAGCACGCCGGTCAGGCCGAGGGCGATCAGCATCCCCGTGACGAAAATCCGGTTGATCCCCCGCATGGTGGCGTACAGATCTTCCATCGACGCGACGACGTAGACGACCCCGATCACCCGGCTCTGCCCCCGCGATGTATCGAAGGCGGGGCGGGCGATCACTTTCTTGCGTACATTGTCCGCGTCGATGATCTCCTCCTCGTTGTCCCGGATGCCCTGCAGCGCACGGCTGACGGCGAGCGTCGTATTTTTGCGTCCGATGATGTCCCGCCGGTCGGGTTCCGACGTCGCGAGCACCCGGCCGCTGGCGTCCAGCACCTGAATCTCGGCCTGGCTGATATTGAACAGCGAGCTGACCAGGTTGCCCAGATCTTCCGCCACTTCCGCATCGGCCGCCTCGCCCGCTTCCGCGCGTTCCGAGGTCAGCGTGTCCTCGACCAGCACGGTGAGCATGTTGACCTGATCGTTCAGATTGTCCGAGAACGACCGCGTCAGCGAATTTTTCGTCGTGCTGATGAAATAGACCCCGATAAGCTGCATGGCGATCAGGATGAGCAGCACGTAGATGATGATCAGCTTGACCTGGATCGTGTGGAAGAAGCGCGTCCGCTTCATGCGCCCGCGAAGCCTCCCGCTTTCGGGTTGCGCATCATGTAGCCGAGCCCGCGGCGGGTCAGAATGTATTCCGGCCGGCTCGGATCGTCCTCGATCTTCTCGCGGAGCCGGCGAATCGTCACGTCGACCGTGCGCACATCGCCGAAATATTCAAACCCCCACACCGCCTGCAGCAAATGTTCGCGCGTCATCACCTTGCCGCAGTTGCGCGCGAGATAATGGACGAGCTCGAACTCGCGGTGCGTCAGATCGAGCGGCTCGCCGTTCTTGTACACGACGTACATGTCCGTATCGATGAACAGATTGAAAATTTTCAACCCTTGCCTTTCCGGCTGCCGTTCCGCTTCATCCGCGCCGCCGCCCGCCGCGGCCTCCTGCAGCTTCCGCTGGCGCCGCAGGTGCGCCTTCACCCGTGCGAGCAGCTCGCGCGTGCTGAACGGCTTCGTCACATAATCGTCGGCGCCCAGCTCAAGGCCGAGCACCTTGTCCAGCTCCGTATCCTTCGCCGTAAGCATGATGATCGGCGTCTGCATGCGGGCGCGCACTTCGCGGCAGACGTCCATGCCGTCCTTCACCGGCAGCATCAGATCGAGCAGGATGAGATCCGGCTGCTCGCTGAACGCCAGCTCCACGGCCTGTCCGCCGTCGAACGCGCAAATGACTTCGTATCCTTCCTTCTCCAGATTGAACTTCAGGATATCCGCAATCGGCTGTTCGTCATCCACGACCAGAATTTTGCCTTGCATGCCCATCACCGCCGTTCACGTCAAGATTCTTTGCTATCAGTGTATCATATCCGGACGGACGAGTCCCGCCGATTGTGTCGTCTGCCGCTTTAACGCAAAGAAGCATCACCCCGAAGGAGTGATGCTTCACGACAGTTTTCGCGGTCACAGATAGTTGAGCGGATTTTTCGGCGTGCCGTTCTTGTGGATTTCGAAGTGCAGATGCGTCCCCGTCGAATTGCCGGTGTTGCCCATGACGCCGATTTTCTCGCCTTTTTCGACAATCTGGCCCTTCTTCACGTCGATCTTGCTGAGATGGCCGTAGACCGTCTCGTAGCCGTTCTTATGATCGATGATGATGGCGTTGCCCAGACCGTTCTTCTTCCCGGCGAACTTGACAACCCCGGTATCCGACGCGAGGATCGACTTGCCGCCGATCATGTCGATGCCCTTGTGCTGACGTCCCCAGCGCTTGCCGAACTTGCTCGTAATCTTCGCTCCGCTGACCGGCCAGGCGAACTTGCCCGAGCCTTCGCCGCGGATGACCTTCGTGCCTTTCATGATGATGGCCGGCACCGCAGGTTCAAGCACCTGCTCGTCCACGATTTCCTCGCTCATCAGGTAGCCGTTCTGCTTCACGAGGCGGTAGGTCACGCGCTTCGTACCCGGCACGCCGGCCTGAATCGTCTTCTGCTGGCCGGCCCGCATCTCGTCGTTCTTCCGGATGATCACTTCCGGCTCAATCTCTTCGATCTCCGATACCCGCTCCACCGTCTCGACCGTCACTTGCGGCTTCAATACCGTGAGATCCAGCACGTCGCCGACACGGATCAGATCGTCTTCGATCTGCGGGTTGTTCTTGTAGATGATCTCGGGGGAAATATCGAACTTGCTCGCAATGCAGCCGATGCAATCGCCTTTCTGCACGACATACGTCGTCTTCTTCGTCGTGCCCGTCACCAGCCGCTCATAGAGCGTGTCGGCATCGGAAATGCGCGCGGGATCGATCTCCACCCGGCCCGTATCGACCTGCTCCACGATCCGGACCGATTCGACCTCTGCCTTGGGCTCCGCTTCCGCATTTCCCGCATACGCCAGCGCCGTCACTTCCGGCTGCCTGACGGCCGCATCGCCGGCTTCGTCCGCGGCTTCCGGAGCGAATTCCGACTTGATCCGGTCGAGCACCTGCCGCGCCGTCTCCTCGTCCGGCACCACTCCGATCAGCTTCCCGTTCACCTTCACTTCGACGCCGACGGCGTGGCTGTCCAGCAATTCTTCGAGAGCCGCGAGCGACGCCTCCGTCTCCGGATGCGCCTTGTACTCGCTCCGTTCCACGTAGGTCAGCTCGCCGGTCTCGAGCTCCATCGTAATGCCCGGGTTCGCCGCCGCCAGCTCTTCCCGCTTGCCGCTGAGGAACGCTTCGACGGCTTCTTTCGATTCGACCGTGCCGATCAGTTCGCCGTCCCGGTACAGCTCATAGTAGGACACGGTATTGGCTTTCACATAATGGTGACCGTAGGCCGCCCCTCCGGCCAGGATGACGAACGAGCAGCCCGCCAGCAGCGCCCGTCTGACGCCTGTCCGGGAGAACGCGCTTCCAGCCGGTTTGATGAATCTCCGAATCTTGCCTTTCCAGACCTGGACCCGGGCTGCCATCCGCGTACCGAAGGCGCGAACCTTCTCCCGGGCGGCCCGGATCGGTTTCCTGTAATCGGTCATGATCGTCTCCTTCATCGATGCATCCGATTCTGGATCGGTTTGTCAAAATCTAAAAAATATAGGCGCAACGACCCATTCATGTCGTCACGCCTATAACTGTAGCACAGGCTTCCAAAGCCGAGCAATGCCGGAATATCCCGAGCACGATTAATATTTCCTCAGATTTTTCTCAGAATTTGTTCAGAATTTCCATCAATTCGTCATATTCCGAACGGTCGAGGTATGCGGCGACGATTTGCTGCACCTTAAGCAGCTCTTCCTCCGTCAGGCCTCCCTCCGTGAATTCGGAGATGCGCTGCCACTCTTCCTGCGGCACCTTCCCGACCAGAATCGCGAACAGCCGGTTCCGTTCGTCGTCGGTGAGCCGCGATTTCGCCTCGAGCAGCTCTTCGGTCGAGACGACCGTGCCGCCGGATGCGCCGGCGCCGCCGTGCGCTTCCGGCCCCGTGCCGAAGCCGGATTCCTCCGCCGCGCCGGATGCTTCGCCGCCTTCGTCTTCATTCCCCGGCTGCTCTCCGGATGCGCCGGACGCGCCGCCCGGCGCTCCTTCACCTTCCGGGCCGCCGACAGCGCCCTCATGCAATCCCGAGCTGCCGTCGTCCGAGCCCGTGCCGCCGGCTCCCGGCTCCTGCTCCCCGCCGGCCGGCCCCGACGCGCGGCCATCGCCGCCGGAGCGGCCGTCCGCTTCCGGCTGGCCCCCGGTCTGTCCCCGATCCGGCGCCGCGTCCGCGGCCAGACCGCCCCCCGGATCCTTCGCGCCCGCGTCTGCGCCCCACAGCCGGCCCCACATGCCGGAAAGCGCGAACGGCGGCTTCTCCAGCGGAATCTCGTATTCTTCCAGCAGCGCTTCCACATAACTGTTCACGATATAGCCGGTCGTCCAGATCGCGAGAAAACTGGCGAGCAGCGCGGCCGCCGCCGCTTTCCACAGCCAGCTGAACAATTTCCACACGTTGCATCTTCCTTCCTGTCCTGCGTGGTACGCTTCAGGCTATTTTTACCATTATGGACAGGAATGCCGGCGCCCATTCGCCCGCCTGAACGGCAAAAGACCGCTCCGGGCGCGCCTTGTGCGCTCCCGGGCGGTCTGTTCAAGCGATTGCCAATCGTATTTTCAGCCGTAAATCTTCATGACCGGCACGGTCTGGTCGCGGTTGCGTCCGACCGAGAAGATCGCGACCGGAATGCCCGTCAGCTCCGACACGCGCTCGACAAAGCGCCGCGTATTGGCCGGCAGATCGTCCAGCGACTTCGCGCCGGAGATGTCCTCTTGCCAGCCCGGCAGCTCCTCGTACTCCGCTTCGCATTCCGACAGCACCTTGAGGCTGGCCGGATAATGCTCGATCCGCTCGCCGCGGTACTTGTAGGCGGTGCAGATCTTCACCGTCTCCAGCCCGGTGAGCACGTCAAGCGAGTTGAGCGCCAGCCCCGTGATGCCGCTCACGCGGCGGGCGTGGCGGACGACGACGCTGTCGAACCAGCCGACGCGCCGCGGCCGTCCGGTCACGGTGCCGTACTCGTTGCCCTTCTCGCGGATCAGGTCGCCGATCTCGTCATGCAGTTCCGTCGGGAACGGGCCGTCGCCGACGCGCGTCGTGTACGCCTTCGCCACGCCGATGACCTGGTCGATCTTCGACGGGCCGACGCCGGAACCGATGCAGACGCCGCCCGCGGACGGATTCGACGACGTGACGAACGGATACGTCCCCTGGTCGATGTCGAGCATGACGCCCTGCGCGCCTTCGAACAGCACGTTCTTGCCGGCGTCGATCGCGTCGTTCAGCACGACCGACGTGTCCGTCACATACGGCCGGAGACGCTCGGCGTAACCGAGATACTCGCTGATGATCCCGTCCGCGTCAAGCGGCTCGCCGCCGTAGACGTTCCGGATAATATGGTTCTTTTCTTCCACCAGGCGGCGGGCCTTCGCCGTGAACTCCTCCGCGTCCATCAGATCGACGATGCGGATGCCGGCCCGCGCCATCTTGTCCATGTAGCAGGGACCGATGCCCTTGCGGGTCGTGCCGATCTTGCCGTCGCCCTTGCGCTCTTCCTCGAGGCCGTCCAGCACGAGGTGATACGGCATGATGACATGGGCGCGGTCGCTGATCTTCAGGTTGTCGGTCGAGAAGCCGTTCTCGTGAATGTAGTCGATCTCTTCAACCAGCGCCTTCGGATTGAGCACCGTCCCGTTGCCGATGACGCTAATCTTGTTATGGTTGAAGATCCCTGACGGGATCATGGTCAGCTTGTATTTCTTGCCGCCGATCAGAATGGTGTGGCCCGCATTGTTGCCGCCCTGATAACGCGCGACGACGTCCGCGCCTTCCGCCAGGAAATCGGTAATCTTCCCCTTGCCTTCGTCACCCCATTGAGTGCCGACGACAACGACCGTAGACATGCGCATTCCTCCCTTGGCGCGCCAACTGCGCATTATGAAGGCACGCCAAATTTTGCCGCCTTGCCGGCCGGCGGGTGGCGGCGCGCGGAAGGCAGCAAGTTCAGTGTATCAGTCCGCTTCGACCGTGTCAACGAACAAAAACGAACATTTCCGTATACCAGGATACAAACGTTCGGATTTGGAATACGCAAAGCGGATCAGGAAGCTCTGTCCGCGTCCCCGTGCGTGCGGTCGAGGCTGACGAATTTGTTGAAATTTTTCAGGAAGACGAGCTCGACCGTGCCGACCGGACCGTTCCGCTGCTTCGCGATGATGATCTCGATAATGTTCTTTCGCTCCGTCTCCCGGTCGTAATAGTCGTCCCGGTACAGGAAGGCGACGATGTCCGCGTCCTGCTCGATCGAGCCCGATTCGCGCAGGTCGGAGAGCATCGGCCGCTTGTCCTGCCGCTGTTCGACGCCGCGGCTGAGCTGCGACAGCGCGATGACCGGCACCTCCAGCTCGCGCGCGATCTGCTTCAGGGTGCGGGAGATTTCCGACACTTCCTGCTGCCGGTTCTCCCCGGGCTTGCCCCGGCCCTGGATCAGCTGCAGATAGTCGATGACGACGAGACCGAGCCCGCGCTCCTTCTTCAGCCGCCGGAGCTTCGCGCGGATATCCGCGACCGTGACGCCCGGCGTGTCGTCGATGTAAATTTCCGCTTCGGACAGCGCGCCGATCGCCATCGTCAGCTTCTCCCAGTCGTCGCCTTCCAGACGGCCCGTCCGCAGACGGCCCGCGTCGACGTTCGATTCCGCGCACACCATCCGCTGCACCAGCTGCGAGGCGGACATTTCGAGACTGAAGATCGCCACCGTCTCCCGCGCCCGGACGCCGACGTTCTGCGCGATGTTGAGCGCGAACGCCGTCTTCCCGACCGACGGGCGGGCCGCCACGATGATCAGGTCGCTGCGCTGAAAGCCGGACGTCATCCGGTCGAGATCGGGGAAGCCGGACGGGATGCCCGTCACGCCGCCCCGGTGGTTGTACAGGAACTCGATCTGCTCGAACACGTCCATCAGCACGTCGCGGATCGAGATGAACCCGCTTCCCGTCCGGCGGTTCGAAATCTCGAGGATGCGCTGCTCCGCATCGTTGAGCAGCAGCCCCACGTCATCCGCGCCCGCATAGCCTTCCTGCACGATCTCCGTCGCCGTCCGGATCAGCCGGCGGAGAAGCGACTTCTCCTCCACGATCCGCGCGTAGTAATCGACGTTCGCGGCCGTCGGCACGACGCTCAGGAGCCGGGACAAATAATCGACCCCGCCCGCTTCCTCCAGCCGCTGCTTGTCCTGCAGCGCGGCGGTGAGCGTTACGAGATCGATCGGCTGCCCCGCTTCGCCGAGCTCAATCATCGTTTCATAGATCATGCGGTGGACCGGCTGGTAGAAATCTTCCGGACGCAGCCGTTCCATCGCCGTGACCAGCGCATCCGCTTCCAGCAAAATGGAACCGAGCACCGCCTGCTCGGCTTCGATATTCTGCGGCGGCACCCGATCGAATCCGATCTCCATCGCCGTCATATGCATCCTCCCGCTTGCCGCCGCGCCGCAATGCCGCTGCGGCGGCTATTCGGATCTTGTCCTCCATGCGTCCGGACGCCGCCCGATGCCGAACCGTGCGCCCGGCGCATCGCGCGGAACACTTGGCAGCCCCGTCCTTCCGGGACGCTTATTCTTCCGTCACCTGGACGCTGAGGGTCGCCCGAACCTGCGGATGCAGCTTGATCGGCACCTTCGTGACGCCGAGCGTGCGGATCGGTTCGTCCAGCTCGATCTTCCGCTTGTCGACCTCGATGCCTTCCTTCGCGAGCGCTTCCGACACCTGCTTGCTCGTGATGGCGCCGAACAGCCGTCCGCCTTCGCCGGCCTTCGCCCGGATGACGACCGTCATCGCGTCCAGCTTCTTGCCGAGCGCTTCCGCCTCCTGCTTCTCCTGCTGCTTGCGGCGCTCCTCCGATTGCTTCTGCACTTCCAGCGTCTTCAGATTGCCCTGCGACGCTTCCTTGGCCAGGCCGCGGGGTAAAAGAAAATTGCGGGCGTACCCTTCCGACACGTCCTTCACTTCGCCCTTCTTGCCCTGGCCCTTCACATCCTGCAGGAAAATGACCTTCATTCGAACAACCCCTCTTCCTTGTCGATTTCGTCCAGGATCGCCTTGAGGCGGGCCGCCGCCTCGCTGACGGTGCCTTCCATCTGCGCGGCCGCGTTCGTCAGGTGGCCGCCTCCGCCCATTCGCTCCATGACCACTTGCACGTTCATGCTGCCGAGCGACCGGGCGCTGATGCCGATCATGCCGTCCGGCCGTTCGGCGACGACGAACGAGGCGAGGACGCCGTTCATGTTCAGCAGCTTATCCGCCGCCTGCGCGATCAGCAGCTGCGGATATTGCTTGCCCGGTTCGGCGGCTGCAATCGCGACATGGTCGTAATGAATGACGGCGTGCCGGATGATCTCCGCTTTCTTGTTGTACTCGTCCAGATCTTCCTTCAGCATCCGCTGGATGAGCGCAAGATCCGCCCCGTTGCGGCGCAGATACGACGCCGCCTCGAACGTGCGGGCGCCGGTGCGCAGCGTGAAATTCTTCGTGTCGACCGTCATGCCGGCCATCAGCGCCGTCGCCTCGATCGTCTCGAGCGAGATCCGGTCGTGAATGTATTGCAGCAGTTCCGTCACGAGCTCGCAGGTCGAAGACGCATACGGCTCCATGTACACCAGGACCGGGTTGGCGATGAATTCCTCGCTGCGGCGGTGATGGTCGATGATGACGATCCGTTCGGTCTCGGCGAGCAGCCGCGGCTCCTTGAGCAGCGACTCGCGGTGCGTGTCGACGACGACCGCCAGCGAGCGGGGGCCGATCAGCCCCAGCGCATGCTCCGGCGAGATGAACCGCTCGTGCAGCGCCGGCTCTTCGCGGATCAGATCCATCATTTTCTGGATGGACGGGTTGACGCCCTCGACCACGATATACGCTTCCTTGTTCAGCGCTTCGGCCGCCTTCAGCACGCCGATCGCCGCGCCGATCGAGTCCATGTCCGGCGTCTTGTGGCCCATGATGACGATGTTGGCGCTGTCTTTCATCAGGTCGCGCAGCGCGTGGGCGACGACGCGGGCCCGGACGCGGGTCCGCTTCTCGACCGCGTTCGTCTTGCCGCCGTAGAATGTCTGCCGCTGGCCGACCCGGACGGCCGCCTGGTCGCCGCCGCGGCCGAGCGCGATATCGAGGGCCGCCTGCACCCATTGTCCGACCTCGACGACGTTCGAACCGCCGGAAGCCATGCCGATGCTGAGCGTCATCGGGATCTTCTGATCCATCGTCATCTCGCGCACTTCATCCAGAATGACGAAGCGCGACGCTTCGAGCTGCTTGAGCGTCTTCATGTCGGTGACGATCAGGAACCGGTCGGAGTTCAGCCTGCGCAGGTACATCTGATAGCGCTGGGACCAATCCGTGATCTCGGCTGTCACCTTCGACAGCAGCGCCGCCCGATGCTGGTCGTCCATCCCCTGGGTCACTTCTTCCAGGTTATCCATCAGGACGACGCCGAGCGCGAGCTGCTCGTCCTCGTATTTCCGCTGGAGATTCCAATGATCCGTCATGTCGAAGACGTAGACGAGCCGCTTCTCCGGATTGAAGTTCAGCTTGTAGACCCGCTCCCCGATCATCGCCTCGAACTCGCCCGCCTTGTCCCGGTCTTTGCCTCCCAGGACGGGGAACAGTTCGGTCAGGGGCAGACCGACGGCCGAATCCCGGTTCAGAATGCCGGCCACATAGGGGTTGTGCCACTCCACGATCTGTTCGTCGCTAAACAGCAGAATGCCGAACGGCAGTTCGTGGATCACTTCACCCCCGATTTTCCCGATCCGGTACCTCAGCGAGCCGAGATACCGCTTCAGTTCGCGCCGGAACGCCCGCTCCGCGAGCATCGCGTACACCGCCATGGCGCCGGTCAGCACGAATCCGATCAGGCCGAGCACCCATTCGTACCAGGCCAGCGCGAGCGTCATCGCTGTCATCAGGATGAGCGTCCAGACATGATGCAGCCCGTACCAGCGTCTGATTAAGTTTTTCGGCATCCGGACGTAACCTCCTTATGACTTGCCGATCGACTTGCGGAGCGGGAACACCGTGTCGAACACGCCGATCAGGCTGAGCGGCGGGAACAGCAGCACCGGCACCGAGATCATGAGCGGCACGATGCGATGCCACCCTCTCTGATAGGCCAGGTAGAAGAAAAAGCCGATGGTCTGGATCGTAAACGCGAACCGCAGCAGCGGATACAGGTTGACGATAACCGTGCCAAAATAAGAATCATCGCCTTCCGGCACGATCCATTGCAGCACGATGACGGCCAGATAGGCGTAAACAAGCCCGCGCGGCAGCATCCATTCCCGCGCCTTGCGGAAAGCCGGCACCTCGATGCCCATGCGTGCAAGCGCCCTGCGCGCCAGCCAGTGGGTGACGACGGCGAGCATGAAGGACGCCAGAATGAGCGTCAGCGGCAGCGACCGGATCGCCGCGGCGACGAACGCCTCGGTCATCTCGGCATTCCAGCCGGCGGGCAATGCGCCCTGGGCGGCCAGCGCTTCCGCGTTGCTGCGGATCAGGGCCGCCAGTTCCGCCGTCATCTGGATGTCCAGCAGAACCGAGAGCAGCAGCATTTCCAGCAGGAACAGCCCCAGAATCGACACGCAGCCGGCGGTCAGGACGGTGCGAGCCGGAGCGCGGCGCTTGTAGAAGTGCCCCATGACAATGGCCGGCAACAGGAAGAAAAGGCCGACGAACAGAATGACCGGCCCGAACAGAAAAAGCGCCAAGGACAAAATGACGATCGCATGAACGGCGAACGAGATCGGCGTCAGCAAAACATAGAGTACCGTGAACGGGACCGCAAGCAGAAATACGGCCGGCAAATTCAGAACAGGCACAGCCGTCATGATGAGCAGGATCAGCGCGGCGGCGCTCCATGCGAGCGGCCGGATACCCGTGTTCACGTCGTTCACTCCCCGGTTCATTTGAGCTTTACGCTCCATTATAGCATAAACTGCCGGGTGAACGAATGGAATAGAAGATGTGAAAAGGGACCTCCGCCGCGGGAGGTCCCTGGTATCGTCTCCATCGTCCGTTCAGCGCTCGACCGTGATGACATCGCCTTCGTCGGACACGTGATATCCCAGTTGCGTCAGGAACGACAGCGGGGCGAACACGCGGCTGCCGATCGAGACGAGCTCCGTCTCCGCGCCGCCCGGTCCCGCCGCGCGGTAGCCGCGCTCGAGCATCAGCACGCCCTTCTCCGGCATGACGCCCGGCTTGGAACCGGCAGCCGGTCCGTCCGCGGCGGACGAGCCTTCGGACACCGTGTAGGTATGCGTGACGCCGTCCCAGACAAGGCCGAAGCCGCGCTCGGTCAATGCGGTCAGATCGAAATACCGGGCGTCGCGGAATGCGACGAGCGGATATTCGGCGCCGTCCCAGTGCATCGTTCCCGCCGACTCCGACACCCGCACGAATTCGCTGCGAATGCCCCGGCCCGGGCGGACCTTTTTGTTCACGACGCCGTTCTCGAGCACGACCTGGCCTTCGACCAGCACGTATTCGATGCCTTTCGACGGCAGGTCCGGCCGCTCGACCGTCGCCTGATCGGCAATCGTCGCGAAGTCGAAGATGACGATGTCCGCGTCCATGCCCTTCGCGATCCGGCCTTTCTTCCGCAGCGCGGGCACCTGTTTCTCCAGCCGCTTCGCCGGCATCGTGCTCAGCTTGTCGATCATGTCGATCAGCGGCACGACTTCCAGCTCGCGCACGTACATGCCGATCGCCCGTGCGAAGTTGCCCGAAGCCCGCGGGTGGTTGTTGTTCCCCGGCTCGAGGATCGCGTCCGAACCGATCATGACATACGGCGATTTGAACGCTTCGATGACCGACTCCGGCGGGATGGCGTAGGCCACCGCGAGCTTGCCTTCCTTCCGGTATTTGGCGAATGTCTCCGCCGTCAGCCGTTCCGACGTGCCCGCGATCTGCAGATCGTCGTAACCGATTCGGAACCGCTCCTGCCAGCCCTTGTCGAACCGGGCGGAGTTCAGGTAGGTGCCCCAGAAATCGTAGGCATACGTGCAGGCGGTGACGTCCAGCCCCTCGGCCCGCGCTTCCTCGATCATCTGCAGCGCCCGCTTCATGTCGAACGTTCCGCCGGTGCTGTTGATATGGTCAATGTGGACGGCCGCGCCCGTCTCCCGCGCGTAGCCGATAATCTCCTCCATCGTGTCCGTCTCCGTACCCGGCTCCTCGACGTCGGAATACCGGCCGTGGAAATAGACGGGCACGTTGTACTCGGCGGCCAGCTTCGCCAGCGCCAGCACCTCGTTCGAGTCGGTGCCCGGCGCGTATTCGAGGCTGAACGAAATGCCGAGCGCGCCGTCGTTCAGCGCTCGCTCCGCCATCTCTTTGAGCTTCTCGATCTGGGCGGGCGTCGCCGCGTCATAGCGGCCTATCCCTAACGAGTTCCGCGCCTGCATCACGAAGAACGACGCGCCGAAGTGAACCGGCGGATGCTCCCGCTCGTAGTGGTCGAGCCACACTTTCGGATTTGTCGTGCCGCCGTGCATCGCGATGTTCGTCGTGACACCGTCGGCGATCTTCGTCCAGACGCCGAGCGCATTCGGATCATACGACAAATTGTCGATGAAGCCCGGCGCGACGACAAGGCCCGCCGCGTCAATGACCTGGCTGCCTTTGAGCGGATGCGAGGTGATGACGCCGATCGTCTTGCCGGTGATGCCGATGTTGAGACCTTCGCGATCGAGTCCGGTCTCCGGATTGATGACGCGGCCGTTCGTGATGACGATGTCGTAGGTCGCATCCAGTTCTTCCTGCGTCACGTCTTTATCCGGATCGTACGGCTGGTCTTCTCCGGGCTCCGCGGCGGAATCCTCTTCCCCGCCGGCGCCTTCATCCGGCTCCTGCGGCGTGTCGCCCGCATTGCCGTCCGTTCCTTCATCCGTCTGATCGTTCGGCTGCTCCGCGATCCTTCCCGGTTCCTGCCCGGCATTGCCGCCGTCCTGCGTGAACCACCAGACCGCCGCTGCCGCCAGGATCACAATGGCCGCCGCGATGAACGGCAGCAGGACGCGGGTCTTGAAGCCGCGTCCGCCTGCGCCGTTTCGTTGTTCCGTCATGTCTGCCTCCCGTATCCGTCTTCCGCCGCCGGCGTCAGCTTGTTGTCCGTCCCCGGCAGCAGTCCCTGTTCCATCATGACACCCGTGCAATAATCAATGATTTCACTGCGCCGCACAATGCCGATGAACCGGTTCATGTCGTCGGTCACCGGCACGAAATTCTGCACTTTGACGAGTGCGATCAGATCCGCCATCTGGGCGTCGATGCTGACCGCCTTGTGATCGAGCCGCAGCGGCACTTCCTTGAGCGGCACGCGATGCGTCTCCGTGAACTTGAGGTCCGGCCGGCTCTTCATGTACCAGAGCAGATCGCCCTCCGTCACCGTTCCCGCGTAGCGGCCTTCCGCATCCAGAATCGGAACGGCCGAATAGCGGTGATACTCCATCCGCTCAAGCGCCTGCCGCAGCGTCGATTCAATCGTCACACAGACCACTTCCTGCTTCGGCAGCAGAAAAAAAGCGATGTTCATGCCGTTCCCCCGTTCCCGCGGACGATACCTCCGGCCGATTCAGCGCCCGTCCGTCCCGGCCTGCTCAGGTTTCGGCAGCGACTGAAAGTCCGCATCGGCATCCAGCCAGGCGCGGATCCATGATGTCACCTGCTCCGCATCGCGCTCGTCCGCGATGAAGTACCAGACGCCGCCCTCCATCCGGCCTTTTCCCTCAAGCGTATGACTGTAAATCGGGCGCGTCTTGCTTCTCAGCATCTGCTCCGCAAGCCGGAGCAGATCGTCCGGCGGAATGTCCGTCGCGAAATTGCTTCCCATAATCTCGATCAGTTCCGGAATTTTGCGCCACTCGCCGACTTCCGACGCCTTGTCGATGATCGCCTGCAGGAAAATCTGCTGGCGCTTCGTGCGGCTTGCGTCTCCGCCGGCGTCTTCGCGGAACCGGACATAGTTCAGCGCATCCTCTCCATTGTAAAACGGCTGTCCGGCTTTTACAACGAAGTGCTCGTGATTCGGGTCTTTGTTCACAAGGTCCTTCTCGATCGGCAGCTTGATGCCGCCGATCGTGTCGATCACCTCGCGGAAACCCTTGAAATTGATCGATGCGTAATGATCGATCTCGATATCCAGAAACCGTTCAACCGTCTCGACCGCCAGCCCCGCGCCGCCGTAGGCATAGGCGTGGGCAATCTTCTCGGGCTTCTCCCGTCCGGGAATGGATACCCGCGCATCGCGCGGAATCGAGACAAGCAGCATGGCGCTGTCGCGCGGCCGGACGGCCGTTACGATCATCGTGTCGGACCGGCCGCGTCCCCGTCCCCGGCTGTCGGAGCCGAGCAGCAGCAGGGTGAACGGCCGATCGGCCTTCTCCGCCGCTTCCTCCCGGCCGTCCGGAAGCCGGTCGTCCTGCCGACCTTCCGGCGCGCTGCGGTCGATCGGCTGGTAGGACCGCTCAAGCTGCGCTTTTACCCGTTTGGCGAAAAAAAGATCAAAAGCCGCCAGTGCGATCTGCGTCCGGAACCAATATCCGGTCAGGCCCAGCAGGACGAACCCCGCGAGCAAGCCGGCCGCCCATGCCTTTCTGCGCGACAGTCTCATCCTTCCTGTCCTCCCAACGTTTTTCGCACCCGCCGGCCGTTCTATACCTTGCGGCGTGCGAATACGTATGCAGTAGAACACGGGGCAAGCTGACCTTGCGTCAAGCTTCCCCGCCGCGAGGTGATCGCCGTGAACGGCCGCTCTTCCACCGGTCTGGAGATCCGCATCGCCGCGATGCTCTGCTATGCGCTCGGCTTCATCACCGGACTGATCTTTCTCGCCATAGAGAAGGACAGCCGATTCGTCAAGTTTCACGCGCTCCAATCCACGCTGCTGTTCGCGTCGCTGTTTATTATGAACGTCGTGCTTTCCTTCATCCCGCTCATCGGCTGGTTCTTCAACATGCTGCTCGTTCCGGCCATGCTGGTCTGCTGGATCGGCTGCATGCTGCTGGCGCTTCAGGAAAGGAAGTTTCTGGTGCCGATCGTCGGGCCGATTGCCGACAGGGAGAGCCGTCGTTTCTGAACCCTTGCGGACCATCCGCAAATAACGAACAGGCTGTTCCGCCCGTCTGCGAATATGACGAGGGAACAGCCTGAAAAGTTTCGTATGGAAAATCATTCCTCTAATCCGAACAGCCGGTCAAAGCCGGCTTTCGTGCGTTTGATGAGCTCCTCCGGATCTTCTTCCGGCGGCGCCGGCGTCAGCACTTCCTGCGCCACCGGACCGTCGTAGCCGATGTCGCGGAGCGCGTCGACGAATCCCTTCAGGTCAAGCACGCCTTCGCCGGTAATCAGCCGGTCGTTGTCCCGCAGCTCGTGCACCGGCAAGTTCTTGGCGTCGTTGATGTGCACATGAACCACCTGCCGCTTGTCGAGCCGCCGGATATCGTCCGGACCGGCTCCCGTCGTGACGACATGGTAGACGTCGACGAGCAGCCCGACGTTCGGCGTGCCGATGGCCGCCGCGAATTCGAGCGTCTCTTCGATCGTCCAGATGAACGGATGGCGCCATGCCGTCCGCAGATGATGCGGTCCGACGAACTCAAGGCCGAGCCGGATGCCGTAGGCGCCGAGCAGCTCGGCGCAGGCGCGCAGCCGGACGACCGCTTTCGCCATGAACCGCGCGGCCGGCTCGTCCGTCGACGGCAGGATGTAGGTGCAGCAGCGCGTTCCGCCCAATGCGGCCGCTGCTTCGGCGATCTCCGCCAATTGCGGCAGCCCGGCGCGGAACTCGGCATCCGACTTGCGCCATTCGACCGGCAGGCCGATCGCGCCGAGCCGGACGCCCGTCTCATCCAGGAGCCGCCTTGCGCCGTCCAATCCCTTCTCGCCGATCAAGCCGCGCGGGTCGAAATCGACCGCGCCGAATCCGTATTCGCCCGCCTTGCGGATCAGCTCTTCATCCGTCCATTTCGTGCCGAGGCCTGCCCTTGTCAATCCTCTGATCATCGCTGCCATCTCTCCTTCCCTGCGCGCTACACCCATTTGAACAGGACGCCCTGGTACTCATCTTTGCGGTTCTTCAACCCGTCATACGCCGCGGCCGCTTCTTCCGGCGCGAGGATGTGGCTGATCAGCGGCTCCACCCGGAGACGGCCGCTTTTCAGGAGGCCGAACACCACCTTGGAGTTGCGGACGAGCGAATGTTTCACGAACGGGTCTTCCTCGACCGGGAACCGCCATTCATGGGCGCCCTTGAACGTAATGCAGCCGCGCCCGTTCAGATGCACGCTGTTGAGCAGATCCGTCACGTCCGTCTCGTAACGGCCGCGCGGACTGCCGAGCAGAATCAATTCGCCGTATTGGCGGATCCATGAGACGCTTTCAACCGCGACCTGCGGCACGCCCGTCGCTTCGATCAATGTACCGACGCCGCCTTCGGCGATCGCCTTGACCCGCTCCGCCGCGCCCTCGCCGCCGGCGACCGTATGCGAGATGCCGCAGGCTTCCGCCAGCCTGCGCCGGTTCTCCGACAGGTCGACGCCGATGACCGTCGCCCCTTGCAATCCCGCAAGCTGCGCCGCCATGTTGCCGATCAGGCCGAGTCCGGTAACGGCAACATGGTCGCCCAATTCAATCGTCGACACGCGCAGGCTCGTCATCGCCACCGTCGCCATCCGCGTGAACGGCACCAGGGGCAGCTCGAGGCCGTCCGGCACTTTCAGGAAGACGCCTTCCGCCTTCACGATCTCATACTCGCTGTGATTGCCATAGTGGAACACGATATCGCCGGCCGCAAACCCCCGGGCTTCCGGCCCGACCGCCTCGATCCGGCTGACCGCGGCGTAGCCGGGAATGCCCGGCATGCGGAACCAACTTTCCCCGCCGGACAGACAGGCAAGCTCCGTTCCCGGGCTGATCAGGGTATACAGCTTGCGGACGAGCGCTTCGCGTCCGACAAGCGGACGGTCGGGCACCGCTTCTTTCCGGACTTCCACTTGCCAGGGGGCCGTGAATACGATTTGCCTGTTCATGAAACGGACTCTCCTTTTGCATGGTCATGGTGACACTTGCTTTCCGCCGCGTACCGGCTGGGCGGAACGCCCGTCTCTTTCCGGAAAATGCGGCTGAAATGGTGAATGCTCGCAAACCCGACCCGCTCGGCGATCTCCGTGAGCGTCGCGCCGCCCTCCAGGATGAGCCGCTTCGCCTGCTCGATGCGGACCGATGTGATATATTTGTGGATCGTCGTGCCGAGCTGCTCCTTGAACAGCATGGACAGGTAGCCGGGCGAGAAACCGATGGCGCCGGCGATCCGCGCATTCGTCAAGTCCGGATCCGTATAGTGCCCGTGAATGTACGCGATGCAGCGCTCGATCGGAACCCAGCCCTTCGTCTCGACGCCGTCCGTCGCGGCCGCATCGAGGCTGCGAAGATACAGGGCGATCAGCTCGATGGCGACCGCCTTCATCCGTAGCCGCCGGACCGGGCTGTCTTCCTCCCGGTAGAGCTCCAGCAGCCGATGGAACTGCCGCCGCAGTTCGACGCGGTCGGCAGCGCGGACCCGGACCAGCGGCGGCATCCGCTCCAGCGCCCGCTCCCTCGGCGGCACGTCGAGCTGCCGCTTGTCCGTAATGCCGATCGTCCGCCACTTTTCCCGCTCCTCCGCTTCGTACAGATCGAAATGGACGATATACTGCACGAGCGTCGAGCCGGGAGCAGCGTAGATCAGATGTTTGAGCAGCGGAGGCATGAGAATGACGTCGCCTTCCGCCGCTTCGTATTTTACCCCGTTCAGAATGAAGTCGGCTTTGCCCTGTTCGATGTAGGTAAACACGTGATCGTAATCCAGCCATTCGCCGGCCAGTCCTTCCGACCGGGTGATCTTCACGCATCGCACGAACGGCGAAATGTCCCGCAGTATCGGAGGTTGCATCCCGTCTTCCGTTCCTCCCGCCCGCATCTTTGTTGTTTTGTCGGCAGCCATCAACCGATTTCCCGTTGCTGCCCAGGCCTTCTTCCTGTAATTATAGCGGACGGACGCCCGCCGAGTCTTTGAACAGAAGGCCTGAGATTTAACCAAAAGTACGTAAAAATTTTCACATGAGTAGCAGTATAACATAAAAAATCCCGGTCCCTCTTGTGAGGTCCGGGATTTCTGCCTGCCGATTACTCCGTCGTGTACGGCAGCAGCGCCAGCTGGCGGGCCCGCTTGATGGCCGTCGTCAGCATCCGCTGATATTTCGCGCTCGTGCCCGTCACGCGGCGGGGCAGAATCTTGCCGCGCTCGCTGATGAACTTGCGGAGCAGTTCGGTGTCTTTATAGTCGATGTGCGTGATCTTGTTCACCGTGAAATAGCAGACTTTCCGGCGCTTGTTCCGCCCTTTGCGGCCGCCGTAACGGCGTTCGCGCTCCGGCCGCTGCTGCGGCTGCTGCTGTTGCTGCGATTGCTGCGGCTGCGCTTGTTGTTGCTCGCTCATGGTCCGTCCTCCTTTGCTTCAGAAATCAGAATGGCAGATCGTCTTCCGAAATATCGATTGGGCGTCCGTCATCCTTGAACGGGTCGTCGTTGCGGGCGCCGCCGCGGCCGCCGCCGTAACCGCCGGACGATCCGCCGTAGCCGCCCGAATAGCCGGCCCCCGCGCCGTAACCTCCGGCATCGTCGCGGTTTTCCCGGTTCGGCGGTTCAAGGAACCGCACGTTGTCGGCCACCACTTCGGTCACATACACTCTGCGCCCTTCGTTATTGTCATAATGGCGCACCTGAATCCGGCCTTCGACCGCTGCGAGACGGCCTTTGCGCAGATAGTTCGCGCATGTCTCGGCCAATTGGCGCCAGACGACGATCGGGATGAAATCCGCTTCGCGCTCCCCGGTGCTGTTCGTAAACGGCCGGTCAACCGCCAGCGTAAACTGCGTGACGGCCACGCCGGAAGGCGTATAGCGCATCTCGGGATCCCGCGTCAATCTCCCGATCAATATGACCCGGTTCAACATGGCCTGGACCTCCCAATCGGAATGTGCTTCCGCGGATTTCGCGCGTTTACGCGACGTCGTCGCGCACGATCAGATGGCGGATGACTTCGTCCGTGATCCTGAGTACGCGTTCGAGCTCCGCCACGACTTCGGGCGTGGCGTTGAAGTTCACCAGCACATAGATGCCGTCGCGGAACTTCTGGATCTCGTAAGCCAGACGGCGCTTGCCCAGAACTTCGGACTTGATGACTTCGCCGCCATTCGCGATGATCGCGTTGAACTTCTCGACGACCGCTTGGAGCGTCTCCTGTTCAACGTCCGGACGGATGATGTACATCACTTCGTACTTGCGCATCTCCGTTCACCTCCTTATGGACTGAAGGCCCCCGTGCGGGAGCAAGGAGCGAGCGTCCCGTGTCGGGACAATGACTCGCATACCTAAATACTATACCAATAATCGCACTTCTCGGCAAGTATCCGCAATCACTCAGGTAAAATGTTACCGAAGGGGGATCGGATCACTCACGTCGAAAT
>NZ_CAJRAY010000104.1 GCF_907165215.1 Thermobacillus xylanilyticus
CCTAAATTTCGAAAGCCCGTAATATCAAACACTGAATATAGTGGATCTGCCTCGCGGACTGTAAAAAAGTAGAGGTTTCCCAGTCCATTCGATTCAGATCAACGTTATGCAGATGCACTTTCCCCCTCCCCGCTGAAGAGGCTGCGATTTCTTCCATGTTAAATTTAGGGTTTTCTCATTCCAAAAGTGCGATCCTGGCTTCTATTCGTTGCCATGCATATCGGTTTGCAAAGTCTTTCGCCAGCTTGAGAATGATGTTGCGGCTATGCCGAATAATCGTTGCTGCGCAATGGAAGAACTCTAATCGGAACCGTGCGATTGTGTAACCTTGATGTACCGGTTCGCAGCAGCTTCGCTTGAATCGCTCGAACAAATTGTAGGCGAGTAATTTGATCAACAAGTCGAGTTCATTCGCCTCAAATTCGCTCGTCGCAATTCTATCAATGGAGAAGCCGTTCTTCGCTTCCTTGATATAGTTCTCCATGCAACAGCGTTGGTTGTAGAAGCGCCACAGATCAAGCGGCTCCCATTCGAGGTTGGTGACGATCGCTTCGTATTGCCAGTCCGAATCGAACACCATGCGGGTCTGGCCATCATCAACGATGTGTGCCTTGCGAATAATGGCTACGCGGCGCGGCTTCTCCCAAGATGTCGCTTTGTAGATGATCGTAATCCCTTCGATGATCCAGTCTTCATCGACGAATCGTTTCCAGTACCGGCAGGCTGCGACTTGTTCTGCAAGGCGCTTTGTCCATTTCAACTTTCCGACGTAACCGATTCCTTTGCCTTCCCACAGGCCGTAGAAATCTTCACCGCCGAAGCCCTTATCGAACCTCGCGTACTTCACCGGATGCTCCCTCAGCAGTTCGAAGGTTTGGTGAAGAAAAGCTGACGCATCCGTGGAGGAGTGCGTATTGCCCGAACGTAGAACGGCATTCAAACATAGACGAGACTGTCCTTCGAAGGCCAGCAAAGGATGATAACTCTTACGGCCGGGCTTATGCGGGTTCGTGCCTTTAGCCGCTCCGCCCTGATCGCCATATACGGTTTCAACGGTGGAGTCAAGGTCCAGAATGAGAGCCTCTGGTAAACAAGGTCCAATGATTTCCTGATTGAGCGACCGCAATTCGGGCAACAGTTTCGGGTGCGATTTGCTAAGACGCGACAACTCTTTGTATAACAGCGAATGGTGCGGACAGCGTCCACCGAGAAACCGCTTTAGAAGCGAGTCTTGCTGTAGCTTGCGGAAATGGAAGAGGCGTTCGCAGCCGAGCATCCAGCCGACGACGAGATAAAGCAGAATACGGTAGACGGGGAACAGCGAGTTGTTTGCTTTCATGCATGACAGCCTTTGTAAAGCAGCGGCAAACTTGATTTTTTCGAGGTATTCCAGGAAGATTTTGATGCCGCCGAAACTGGTCGCGTTTTGTAAGGAAAATTCGGTCTTGATTTTGCTGATGGGTGTGGTAGACTTCACCTAAAAGGTGCTCCTCTCTTTGGGTGTAGTGTTCTCGACAAACACCATTCTACCAAAGATTTGGGCACTTTTTTATGT
>NZ_CAJRAY010000105.1:0-13495 GCF_907165215.1 Thermobacillus xylanilyticus
TCTTTTTCTATGTCCGCTTTTTCCAATTCCTACACCCACGAAGATTTTACACTAACGCCCGCCGGCGGGCAGCCGAAACGAATTCATCTCAAATTAATTAGACTATCAGTCTAAATTGAGATGGATTCCGCCACCCATCCGTCGTATAATAGACACAAAACCGTCACAAAATCACGTTGGGAAAGGCGGCTGACGGTCCGTGCGCGCCTCCACGCGAAAGAAGAAATACCTGGTCGCGGAGACGGCGTTCCGCCTGTTCCGCGAGCGCGGTTACGACAATGTGTCCGTCGACGACATCATCGCGGCGACCGGCACGTCCAAGGGCACGTTTTATCATTATTTCAAAAGCAAGGATGAACTGCTCGGCGAACTGCCTCAGCGCCAGCTCGCCGTCCTGGAACGATGGGCGAAGGAGCGGAGTCCGCTGCGGATCGGCTCGCTGGAATCGCATATGCTGCAGTTGTTTTTAGACCTCGGGTCGGTATTGGAGCCGGTGCCGCGCGTCGTGCTTCATCTGGCGGCGGTCAGCGCCGACCAGCCGATCTTGAGGCGGCTGCAGAGCCGGCTGCGGGCCGCGCTGCTGGAGGAACTGATGCGCTGGCTCGGCGACCGGGAAAAGGCGGCATTTCTGATGGCCGTCTATGACGGGACGATCACGGCGTGGCTGAACGGCGAAGGCGCCAGCCTCGAGGAGCTGCTGCGACGCAGGATGGCGGCGGCCTGGGCCGGCATCCGGCACATGCATGAAGCGGAAGACTGGACAATCGGCCGGGGAGCCGGCGCGAAGGAGGAACATCGAATGAAGATAGCCGTCATCGGCGGCGGCCTGGCGGGACTGACCGCAGCCGCCTATCTGTCGGAACAGCCCGGCATGGAAGGCATACTGTTCGAGCGCAGTCCGCAGCTCGGCGGCCGCGCATTCACGTACGAAAAAGCGGGATTCACCCTCAATTACGGTGCTCATGCCATTTACGGCATTGACCGGCATACGCTGTCGACGATCGAGCAGGAACTCGGCCTTTCGTTCGGCAGCCGCCAGGTCGACAAACGGCGCGTCATGTACGCGAAGAACGGCGAGATCACGACCGCGCCGCTCGATTTCGTCAACCTGATGAAGACGGATCTGCTGGACGCGAAAGGGAAAATGCGGTTCGCCGCCGAAGCGGCGGCGGTCATCGCCAACATCCACACGCTGAAAAATTATCCGACGCTCGGCGACTATCTGGCGGAATCCGGAGCCGATGATACGGTGAAGGAATTGTGGGAGCATCTCGTCTGCTCGAATTTCTTCATCGCGCCGGAGGACGCACGCAAGGTGCCCGGCCACGTCATCAGCGACTATTACCACAACCTGTTCCTGTCCCAGCGGCCGGTCAACTACATCCTCGGCAGCTGGGCCGTCATCACGAACCAGCTCAAGCTGAAAATCGAATCGTCCGGCCGATGGAACATCGCGCTTCAGGAAGGGGCCGAGAGCATCCGCTACGAGAACGGGCGCTATGTGATCGCGACGAAAAAGCGGGAAGAAGCGTTCGACCGCGTTGTTTTCGCCATGCCGGTCCAGCAGGTGGCCAAGCTGCTCAAGGGCACGCCGTGGGAACCGTTCCTCGCGCCGTATGAAAACAACCGTTCGACCGAGGTCATGGTGTACGACATCGGGCTCAGCCGGATCGTGGCGCGGCCGTTCAGCTACATCAGCGACCTCGACAGCAAAATGTTCATCACCGACGTCTCCGCCACGGATGACACACTGGTGCCGGAAGGGGGCCAGCTGCTGCAAGGCGTCGCCTATCTGGCGGACGACGCGTTCGAGAACGAGGAGCAGCGCAAAGCCTATCTGGATGAGCGTCTGGCCGGCATGGAGGCGCTGTTCGACCGGCATTATCCGGGCTGGCGCGAAGCCGTCGTCGTCAAGCGCGTCTCCAAGAAGGCGATGGTGCAGAGCGTCAAGCATACGGCGGACAACCGGCTGCTGCCGGTGCGTCTCGAGAGCGTGCCGTTCTATTTCTGCGGCGACGGCTGCGAAGGCAAGGGCGAACTCGCCGAACGCGCCTTCTCCAGCGCGCGCAAGGCGGCCGAGCTGCTCGCGGCCGAACTGAAGCCGCTGGCCGCGGCAGCGCGGTAACGCCGGTACCTCGCGGCACACGCGTCCAGCGATCGGACGCCAATCTGGTGCAGAAATGCACCACATGGCGCCTTTCCGGCATCATGACGGCCAATCTGGTGCATATGTGCACTACATCATGGCATATCCGGGGGTGTGGTGGTCAATCTGGTGCAGAAATGCACCACATGGCGCCTTTCCGGCATCATGACGGCCAATCTGGTGCATATGTGCACTACATGACAGAAAGCGGGACCGTTCCCATTCGGGGAGGGTCCCGCTTTCCGTCTGTTTACGGTCTGCTTCAGTCAGCCCGGCCGGTTTTACTGTCCATCCGCCCAGTCCTTCAGCGCCTGCGCGGCTTCGGCGACGGCGTCGATCCAGCGTTCGCCAGCCGCCAGCTGCATGGCCGCCATGTCCGTCAGATCGGCCGGCACGTGCACGCTGTCGGCGGACGAGGCCAAGCTGCCGAGCAGCGCCTTGAGTCCGTCCAGCTCCCGGAGTTCCGCTTCCGACAGCGGCTCCGTGTGCGCGCCGAGTTCGCGAAGCTTCGCGTATGCGGCTTGCAGCCCGGACAGCGCGGCTTCTTCGATCGCCTTCACTTGCGAGCCCGCGGGTTTGCCTGCCGCCGCCCCGATGAGCCGCGCGACCGCCGGGAGCCCCGCCGACAGATCGCCTTCCAGCTCCACCTTGATGCGAACGCGATCCGCTCCCTGCGCGAGCACGAGTTGGTCCAGCGTCCGGCTCGCGGAGGCGAGCGAGACGGATGCCGCGGTCAGATCCCCGGCGAGCTGATGGCCTTCCGCTTCCCGCCTGTCGCGGCCGTCCTGCAGCACCAGCGTGTAAAGATAGACGTTGCCGATCAGGCTGAGCACGAGCAGCACGGACACAACCGGCGCATACCAGCCGCGTCTGCCGGCCGTCTCGCGGTCGAGCGCGTCTCCTTGCATTGTCTTGTCGTCCATGATGATCACCCTTCAGCAGTGTACCACGGCGGCTAGAGCGTTTCCAGCCGGACGCGGCTGCCGCTGCCCGCGGGTTCCGCAGGTTCGACGATCAGCCGCCTCGGCAGTCGCGCCCTCAGCTCCGGCACGTGGCTGATGACGCCGACCGCCAGGTTGTCCGTATGCAGCCGCTCGAGCGCGGTGACGACCGTGTCCAGCAGCTCGGGGTCGAGCGTGCCGAACCCTTCGTCCAGGAAGAAAAACTGCAGCGGATGCCGGCCGCGCAGCTGAATCTGGCCGGACAGCGCCAGCGCCAGCGCGAGCGATGCGAGGAACGTCTCGCCTCCGGACAGCGTGCTGACCGGACGGCGCACGCCGCCGTTCGCATCGTCCCGGATGACGAATCCGCCTGCGGAATCCAGCTCGAGGGCGTACCGCCGCTTCGTCAGGAAGCCGAGGCGCTCCGAAGCGGCGCGGCATACCTGTTCAAGCTGCGCTTCCGCGACGAATTCGACGAACGCGTTGCCGCGAAACACGGATTGCAGCTTCGCGTACCTTCCCGCCAGCTCCTCCAGTTCCCGCCGCCTGCTTTCCAGCTCCGCCCATCGGGCGGCCTTCCGTTCGAGTTCCTCCAGGTCGCGCTCGGCTTTGGCCGCGGCCGCGAGCGCTTCCTCGGCCCGCGCCTTCGCCGCCGCAAGCCGTTCCTCGCCCGCGCGCCAGTCCTCGTCACTCACCGAGCGGCCTTGCAGCACCTCGTCGATATGGGCGATCCCCGCTTCGATCTGGCGCATCGCCTCGCGGTGCGCCTCGATCTCCGCGGCGGCGGCCGCCTTGCGGGGCAGCGCTTCAAGCGCCGTTCTCGCTTCATCGGCATCGCGGAAGTCGGATGCCTCGAGCTGCTCCTGCAGCCGGCGCTCGGCTTCCTGCGCCCTTGCGGCCGCGGATTGCGCCGCCTCAGCCGCCGAGGCGCGGCGCTCGGCCGCCTGCTGGAGCAGCCTGGTCTCCGTCTCCCGCCGTTCCCGGCAGCCGGCAAGGCGCGCGCGCAGCGCTTCCGCTTCCCGCCGGACCTCCAGCGTCAGCTCCGCGGCGGGGCGTCCGCCCGTCCAGGCGGCCAGGCGGGCGCGCAAATCTTCCAACGTCCGGGTCCGGGCCTCAAGCCGTTCGCGCCACACCTCGCGCGCCAGCCGGGCTTCGTGCATGCCGCGCTCCGCTTCCTGCGCGAGCTTCTGCTGCTCCTCGACGAACGGCACGCTCCGCTCCAGCTTTTGCCGGATTTCCTGCGCGTCGCGGTCGCGCCGCTCCCATTCCCGGACGGCCTCGTCCGCATCCTCCGGCTCGAGCGACGGAAACCGGCCGCGCCAGGCATCAAGCTGCGCCTGGTGCGCATCCGCCGCTTCGCGGTGCCGCGATCGGGCGGCTTCGCAGGCCGCGGCCGACGCTTCCGCCTCGGCGGCCGCGCGCGAATGGGCGCGGTCGGCCTCCGCGAGCCCGCGCGCCAGCTCATCCGCTTCGCGGGCGATGGCGCGCCAATCCGCTTCGCACAGGCCGGCGAGACGGCGGGCTTCCTCCGCGCGGGCGGCCGCGGCATCGAGCGCGGACGCCGCCGCTGCGTCCGGATCGGCATCCGGTCCGGCCGCCGCGGCCGCTTCCCGCAGAGCGGCGTCTTCACCGGGGACTTCGCCGCCGCTATCTTCCGGCAGGGCGAACGTCCGCCCGGCGGCTTCGGCCGTCGTCCTCACCGTCTGGCCGGCCTGCTGCAGCAGCGCGTTCACCTTGAGCCGCAGACCGCCCAGCTCATCGGCGAGCCGCTCGCCCCGGCGGACGAACGCTTCCGCCGCGCGGGCATCCTCATCGGCAAGGCCCGGCTCCGGCACATGCGGGCGCGGATGGTCGAGCGCGCCGCACACCGGGCAGGGCTGCCCGTCCTTGAGGGTCTCGGCCAGCCGGGCCGCAAGCTGCCGGCGTTCCGCTTCGCGCACCCGCTCGCGCAGCGCGGCGGTCAGCGCGGGCAGCCGTTCCGCTTCCCGCCGGATCTCCGCTTCCAGTACGCGCAGCCGGCGGAACGCGTCGGCTGCCCGGTCGAGCAGCGCCTCCGCCTGCCGCACCATCGCCGCGCGCCGGCCCTCCGCCTCCCGGGCCGCCTCCCGTGCCCGGGATAATGCCTGCTCCGCCTGGGCAAGCTCCCGCTCCGCCTCGGCACGGCGGGCGGCGGCGGCGCGAAGCTGCTCCGCCTGGGCGGCGGCCGCCATCCAAGAGCTGCGCTCCTCGGGCGTCAGTTCGACCGCCTTGAGCTGCTCCCGCAGTTCCTGCTGCCGGGCGGCCGCCCGCCGGAGCAGTCCGGCGGCCTTCTCCGCCTGCGCCTCGCAGGCCCGCATCCGCTCCTCGGCTTCCGCAAGCCGCCGCCGGCCTTCCTCCGCTTCCTCGGCGATGGCCGCCGCCTCGCGCTCCAGCGCTTCCGCCTGCGCGAGCTGTTCGAGGCGCGCCGCCATGCGCGGTTCCGCCTCGGCCGCCTCCCGTTCCGCTTCGGCCCAAGCGGCTTCCGCCGCCGCGGCGGCCTCCGTGCGGGCGGTATGCTCGCGCTCAGTCTCCGCATGGCGGGCTTCGGCTTCCCGCCGTGCGCGCTGCGCTTCATCCGCCGTCTCCAGCGCGGGCTTGAGCCGCTCCGCCTGCTCCAGCCGGGCCAGCTCGGCTTCCAGCCGCGCGATCCGCGGCGCATCGGCCTGAAGCGCCTCCCGCCGCGCGGCAAGCGCCCGCCGCTCCTCCTCGCGCTCGCGCACCTGGCGCAGCGCGGCATGCGCTTCCTCGGCGGCGGCAAGTTCCGCGCGGGCGACGCCGGCGGCTTCCGCCGCCTGCCTGCGGGCTTCCGCGGCGGCTTCCCGCGCCGCTTCGGACGCGTCGCCGAGCCCCTGCTGCTCGGCGGCCGTCCGGGCCAGCTCCGCGCCCGTTTCCTGGGCGCGCCGGTTCAGCTTCAACAGCAGCTCGTCGCCGTACCGCTCGAGCGCGAACAGCCGCTGCAGCATCTGGCGCCGGTCTTTGCCCCCCAGCGACAGAAACTCCGCAAACTTGCCCTGGGGCAGCACGACCGCGCGGGTGAAATCGTCCATCGTCAGGCCGATCCGCTCCTCGACGCACCGGTTCACGTCGGCGAGCCTGTCCGCCAGCACCGCGTCGCCCTCCGGACGGACCTCGATGAACCGGCACAGATGGCAGGTGACGGATGCGCCTCCGGTCCGCTTGAAGCCGCGCTCGACTCTGTACCGCGTCGTCCCTTCCGCGCCCGTCAGCTCGAACGTGAACGCGACCGAGAGCGTATTTTCTGCCTGGTTCAAAATGCCCTGCGTCCCCTTCGCGGCCCGCTCCACCTTGCCGTAGAGCGCCAGCGTCATCGCGTCCAGAATGGACGACTTGCCGCTGCCCGTCGGTCCGAAAATACCGAACACGCCGCCCTCGCAAAGCCGTTCGAAATCGACTTCCTGCTTCTCGCGATAGCTTTGCAGGCCGGCCAATGTCAGACGGATCGGCTTCAAGCCCCGTCACCCCCATGCGCCGCATTCGCCGGACAAATGCCGGAAACGACCGTGTCCGTTGGCCTCGCATGAGACATCCGCCGTTCATGCGTCACGGTCATCCGACATCCCCTCCATCATCGGCTGCCGCGGTCTGCACGGCCGATTCCGCACGGCCGGCAGCCGCATCACCGACGTCCTGTTCGGCCAGCAGTTCGAGGAACAGCCGGATCAAGGCTTCGTCCGGCTCGGCGCCGCCGGTCTTCTGCGCGTAGAACCGGCGGAACAGTTCATCCACCGGGAGCTGGTCGCGCCGCGCCGCCTCCGTCCCTCCCCGGCCTGCCTCTTCCGGAAAAACCGGCCGGATATGTACGATGCCGTCATGCGCCTTGCGCAGCCGGGCGATCTCCTCGGGCGCGATCAGATCCGCCGTATGGATCTCGAGATCGATCCAGGCGCGCGGATCCCGGCCTTCGTCGAGCCACCGCCAGACTTCCGCGAGCCCGCCCGCCGCCGTCCAGCGGACGAGCGGGCGGCCCGAAGACAGCAGCACTTCCTGCGGCTCGACCGGACGGCCGGGAACCGCCTCGAACAGCACGACCGATTTCGCCTGCCCCGATTCCGAGAAGCTGTAGGCGAGCGGCGAACCGCAGTAGCGCACCGTCTCCCGGCCGGCTGCCCGCTGCGGCCGATGCAGATGGCCGAGCGCCGTGTACTGCGCCTCCGCGGGCAGCGCGGAAGGATCGACCGTATAGGCGCCGCCGACCTGGATCGGCCGCTCCGAATCGGACTCGACGCCCCCGAGCACGTACAGATGGCTCATCGCCAGATTGACCGCATCCGGCCGGAACGCGGAAGCCAGCTCCGCCATCAGCCGGCCGACCCGCTCCGAATAGGCGCCGCGCAGCGCCTGTTCGTCCGCTTCCGCCGCAAGCAGCTCGTTCAGCCGCGACTCGGACGGATAGGGCAGCGCCGCGATGACAGCGGTCTCGCCGGTGCGCGGGACGCCGATCACCAGCGGTTCGGCGGCCGGCAGCCCGGCGAGATGGATGCCGCTCCGCACGGCGAGCGGGGCGCTGGCCGCGATCCGTTCGGGATGGTCGTGATTGCCCGCAATGACCGCCACGGCCCGGCGCCCGCCGTCCGAGAGCCGCGTCAGCGCCTCGAAATAAAGCTGTTCCGCGGCGGCCGGAGGATTGACCGAGTCGTAGACATCGCCGGCGACGAGCACGAGATCGACCGCTTCCTCCTCCGCGATCGCGACCAGTTCGTCGACGAACGCCTCCTGTTCCGGCAGGCGGCTCCTGCCTTCCAGCGATCGTCCGAAATGCCAGTCGCCCGTATGCAGCACGCGCATGCCGCTTCCTCCCTTCATGGACATTCCGCATCCTAGACAATCCGCACCGCTTGCGCGGCGTCGAAGAAAAAGACATGCGCCTCGTCGACGTTCCGGCCGAGGATGATGCCGATCGATTCGGCGTACAGTTCAAGCTGGAACCGGTGGCGCTCCGCGGCGGCTTCGACATGGCCGTCCCAGATCCGGTCCGTTTTGTAATCGACCAGGACGAGACGACCCTCTTCGTCTTCGAACAGACAGTCGATGACGCCCTGGATGAGCACGGGCTCTTCCGCCGCCGGATTGCCCGCGAGATCCGGCCGGATGCGGCCGGCCGGCACGGTGCGGCTGAACGGCACTTCCCGCATCACGCGCCGTGCGGCGGCAAGCCGCCGTCCGAGCTCCCCTGCGAAAAACGCGGCGATCACCGCGCAATCCACCGCTTCGGCCTGCGCCGGCGTCAGCAGCTGCCGCTCCACCATCGACCGGACGATGTCGCGCACGTGTTCCTCGCCGTGCGGACCGGCGGCCGGCATGTGCTGCATGATCAGGTGGGCGGCCGTGCCGCGCTCCGCCGGCGTCAGCGACCGCTCTTCCAGAAAGCGCGGCCGCCGCAGCCGGAATGCGGGCGGCTCTCCGCCGCCCGATGCCGGCCGCGGCAGGGCGGACGCCTGCTCCGCCCCTTCGTCCGCTTCGGCCGCCGCCAGCATCCGCTTCATCTCGGTGACGGATGTTTTCGCGGCGATGCCGGCCGCGGCCGCATGCGGATACCGCCAGGACAGGCGGCGCTCCACTTCTTCCGCGTGCGCGCCCGGCGACGGCAGTCTCTCGCCCGCCGACATCAGACGCAGCAATTCTCCGCGCTCATCCTCCGTCGCATCGGCCGCCTCGGCGGCGGCAGCGGCCTCCGCGACCAGGAGTTCCGCAGGCGTCACGCCGAACCGCCATCCGAGCGCGGCCGGCCCGCCCGCGGCCGCCGGCTCCGCTTCCGGCTCGGCCTGCCGGACGATCGGCGGCATCAGCCAGTCGAGATAGCAGCGCGCCGACGTCAGCGCGTGATCCGGCATGCTGCCGTCCTGACGAACCGCTCCCCGCCACCGCTCAAGTTCCGCCGCCGCGTCCTTCGCCGTGCCGAGAAGGATCATTTTTTCCTTCGGACGGGTCATGGCGACGTAGAGCACCCGCATTTCTTCCGCCAGCATCTCGGCTTTCAGCCGACGGCGGATGGCGAGCTGCGGCAGCGACGGAAAGCTGACGCGCAGGTCCGGGTCGACCATCCGCGGGCCGAATCCGAGCTCCTTGTGCATCAGGAAAGAGCCGTTCAGATCGGTGAAGTTGAACCTTTTGCCGAGTCCCGCGACGAAGACGACGGGAAATTCCAGCCCTTTGCTCGCGTGAATGGACATGATGCGCACGACGTCGTCCTGCTCGCCGAGCGTCTTGGCCGTCCCGAGATCCCCGCCCTGGTCGCGCAGCCGGTCGATGAAGCGCAGGAAGCGGAACAGGCCGCGGAACGAGGTCGCTTCATACTGCCGCGCGCGGTCGAGCAGCGCCTGCAGGTTCGCCTGCCGCTGCACGCCGCCGGGCAATCCGCCGGCCAGATCGTAATACCCGGTCTCGCGGTAGATCCGCCGGATCAGCTCGGTCAGCGACCCTTGCCGAGCCTCGCCGCGCCAGCGCTCCAGCCGCGCGAGGAACGCGTTCAGCTTGCGGCGTACGGCTTCGGGAGCCTCGGGATCGGCCGCGGCGCTCCGCACCGCGTCGAAGAACGGCCCCCGGCGCGCGATGATGCGCACGGCGGCCAGTTCCTCGGCATTCAGGCCGCCGATCGGCGAGCGCAGCACGCCGGCCAGCGGAATGTCCTGGTACGGGTTGTCGATGACCCGGAGCAGCGAAAGCACCGTCTCCACTTCCGTCTGCTCGAAGTAGCCGCCCTTCTGCTCGGCATACGCCGGAATGCCCGCCGCGGCCAGCTCGTCCGCCATCGCCTGCGCCCACGTTCCCGGCGCGCGCAGCAGAATCACGAAATCGCGCCACGCCGCCCGGCGATGGGCGCGCCGCTTCGCATCGTAGACGCGGAGCGGCGGGCGCCCGTCTTCGCCGGCGATCATCGCGCGGATGCGCGCGGCGATCCAGCGCGCTTCGAGCTGGGCCGTCTCCAGTTCGGCCGCTTCTTCAGCGGCGGCGCGCGCTTCCGCATCCTCCGCCGTCTCACCGCCCGTTTCGCCCTCCGCGCCTCCGTCCTCCGCTCCGCCGGAAGCGGCGCCGCGGTCGAGCAGCACGCATTCGACGGTGAACCTGTCTTCTCCGTCAAGTCCCGGGTCGGCGTCCGGGTACGACGCGCCGTATTTCAGCTCGGCGCGTTCGTCGTAATCCATTTCCGCCGCGCGCTCGCGCATGATGCGGCGGAACACGTCGTTGACGCCGTCCACGACTTCCTTCCGGCTGCGGAAGTTGCGCGCAAGATCGATGCGCAGGCCGGGCGCCTCGCCCGCTGCTTCTCCCGCCGCGTACCGCCGGTATTTGTCCAGGAACAGCCCCGGCTCGGCCAGCCGGAACCGATAGATGCTCTGCTTCACATCGCCGACCATGAACCGGTTGCCGGCGCCCGGACGGGCGATCAGATCGATGATCGCTTCCTGAACCTGGTTCGTGTCCTGGTATTCGTCGAGCAGAATCTCTTCGAACTGCTCCCGGTAGTCGAGCGCGGCGGCGGACGGGATCGTCCGCTCGGGCGTCGAGGCGGGATCGCGCAGAATGCGCAGGCAGTAGTGCTCGAGATCGCCGAAATCGACCAGTCCCTTCGCCCGCTTCGCCGCTTCGTAGCGCCGTCCGAATTCGATGACGAGTTCGGCCAGCGCCTCCATGAGCGGAGCCGCGTCGTTCAGCTCGGCGGCGTATTCCGCCGGCGTCCGGCTGAACAGCTCGTCCGCAAGGCCGCCGACGATCTTCTTCGCGTCGTCGCGCAGCGCCTTGACCCGCTCCTGCAGCTCCTTGTTCACATCATCGCCGCGCTGCCGCTTGAGCTGCCCGAATTGCGCGGCGCGGAAAGCGCCGAACCATTCGGACATCGGCTTGTCCCGCACCGTATCGAGCAGCGCGCGCACCGCGTTCAGATCGTCCCGCAGCGTATCGGCGTAAGCTCCGGGACCGTCCGGCCGAAGGGCGCCGGCAAGCGCCTGATCGAGCAGCGACTCCGCCGCTTCCAGTTCGAGCAGCACGGCGCGCCCGATATCGCGTCCCCATGCGCTGTCCGCCAGATTGTCCGGGCTTGCGGCGCGGAACGCGGCAGCGGAGGCGCGCAGCCACGCTTCCGGCCACGGGTGGCTGAGCGCGAAATGGTACAGATCAAGCACAAGGCGCGCCAACGGCTCGTCGCTCCGGTCGCCGCCGAACGTCTCGGCCAGCCGCGCGAACAGCCCGTCCTCATCTCCGGCATACCGGTCCTCGAACAGATCCTGGAGCGTCTCGGCCTGCAGCAATTCGGCCTCGGTCTCGTTCGCGACCCGGAAGCCGGGATCCAGTCCGATCAGCGGATAGTACCGGCGGATGACGTCCAGACAGAACGAGTGGAGCGTCGTGATCGAAGCTCTGCCCATTAAGGCGAGCTGGCGGCGCAGATGGTCGGACCCGGGATTCCGCTCCAGCGCCTGCTCGAGCGCGATCCGGATCCGCTCCTTCATCTCCGCTGCCGCCGCGTTCGTGAACGTCGCGACCAGCAGCCGGTCGACATCGGTGTCGGAAGAAATTTTGCGGATGATGCGCTCGACGAGCACCGCCGTTTTGCCCGATCCGGCCGCCGCCGCGACCAGCACGTTCCGCCCGGATACTTCGATCGCCTGCAGCTGGTCTTCCGTCCAGGACGGTCCGGCCGGTGTTGCCGTCATGCCGCCCCCGGCCATCATCCTTCACCTCCGCTTTCCACAACGCCGTTCCCGCCGCCTCCGGCCAAAGCGCCGCCCGCGGCGGCTCCGTCCGACACGGACGGACCGACCGGCGCTTTCTCGGCATCCGTTCCCTCGCGCAGCAAGTCCCATATCCGTTCCTTCGGAATCCGGGCGATGCGCTTGTACCCGTTGCCTTCGATCAGCGGGTCGAAATGGCACACCGGCTTGTACGGACAGAACGCGCACGGCGTCCGGTTCCCCTGCCGGTACGGCGCAATCGCGACTTCGCCGTCCAGTATGCGGCTGCCGATCCGTTCGATCGTCCGGCGGACGGCGCCGCGCAGCACGTTCCATTCCTCCCGCGTCACGACGGCCGAGTCGCTGTAGAATCCGCCGTCTTTCTTGAGCCCGGCCGGCACCAGATCCGAGCGTCCCGTCTCCAGCTCCCGGTCCATCATCCGGATGATCCGCTCATCCGCCGACAGCAATCCCCGCGTCTTGTAGCGCCGCAGCGTCTGCCGGCGCACCTCTTCGCCCGGCAGCGGAGCGTACGCGGAAATCAGCGGATCGTGCACGTGGAAATAGAGCACGCCCGCCGGATCGGCCGGCTTGCCGAGCCATGCCGGGGCATGGGTGAGCAGCGCGTCCATGTAGGTCAGCAGCTGCAGCGTAAGGCCGAAGACGACGTCTTCCAGGCGCAAGGCCTGCGCCGACGATTTGTAGTCGATGATGCGCAGCAGCAGTCCGTCCTCCGTCTCGGCCGCATCGACGCGGTCGATCCGGCCGATGACCTCGACGGACCGGCCGGAGCCGGCCGGCAGCACGAGCGGCGGCAGCTTGCCGCCGGGGCCGAAGGCGATCTCCAGCCCGACCGGCGCGAACAGGCCGCGCCGCGCATGCTCGGCGAGCGCCGCCGCCGTCCGGGTGATCGTCTGCTTGAGCCTGCGCGCGATGAAGCCGTAGCGGCTGCTGCTCATGAGAATGCGGGATTGCAGGCGGGGAACCAGGCTGTCCACGATGTCGGAAACCGTCTTCGCAATTTCTTCCCGGGTCGCCTCGCCCAACCGCCCGCCGTATGTATCCGCCAGCCGGGAAAGCGCCGCGTGGAACAGCTGCCCCACATCCGGCGCCTCCAGCCGGAACAGCCGCCGTTCCTCCAGCTTCAATCCGTAGGCGGCGAAATGCTGGAACGGGCATGCCGTGAACCGCTCCATGCGCGATACACTCGCCAGCAGCCGGTCGCCGTACAGGCGGAGCGCCGTCACGGGAAGAAGGGGAGGCGCTTCGTTCCGATAGCGGAGCGACGAGACGACCGCCGCCAGCCGATCCCGCCATTCCGGCCGTTCGGCAAACCAGTTGTAAACGTCGCGCCACAGATCCGGCAGCCGGCCGCTCTCCTTGAAGCGGCGGAGCTGGCCGACCAGCAGCGACAGCGCGCGGTCGGGCCGGCGGATATGGCGAAGATGCTCCTCCGCGCCGCCGTCCGCGTCCGGCTCGCCCGTTTCGGTCAGTACCGGAAGCTTCGGGAACTGCGTCCGGACCTGGCGGATCAATTCCGAAGGATACAGCGCCTTTCCTTCCTCGTCCGCCATGGCGAAGCTGATCCACAGCGTGCGGGAAGGCATGGTCAGCACGCCGTAGATCAGAAACCGCTCGTCCAGCAGCCTGCGGCGGGCGCCGGGCGCCATCCGGATGCCGCCGTCCTCGAGCCGCTCCCG
>NZ_CAJRAY010000105.1:13845-47933 GCF_907165215.1 Thermobacillus xylanilyticus
TCGGTCAGCACGCCGTCTTCGCGGGACCGCATCGGCAGCACGCCTTCGTTCGCGCCGAGCAGATAGCCGGCCAGCACGCCGCCCGTGCGCGACCGGTCCAGACTGCCGACCAGCACCTGGTCGACCGACGGCGGCACGCTGCCGAGCTGCAGGCTGTCCAGGCCCGTCTCGACCATGCCCGCGAACAGATCGGCCGGCATCCGCTCTTCGCCCGCGAGCTCGACCAGCTGATCCAGCAGGCTCATGACGCCGTCCCACAACTGGCGATGCGCCCGCGACCGGAGCAATTCGCCGTTCTCCGCGTCCTCCAGGCTCCATGCTTCCAGCCGGTCCGCCGCACCGACCGCATCGAGCAGATCATACAGCGCCGCGCACATCGCCCGGACATCCCGGGCGCGGGCGAGCGCCCGGCCGAACCGGTCGAGCGGGGCGACGATCCGTTCCCGGCATTGCAACAGCCGCCGGAACGCATCCGGATCTTCTTCTTCCGCATGGCCCGGTTCGTCCTCCAGCGGATCGCGCACCAGCGGCCGCCAGCTTCCCGGATCCAGCCATCTGCGGCCGTCGATGCCCGCGGCGAGCACGTAGTTCTCCAGCCGGTCCAGATCGCTCCGGTCAATGCCGGAATCCGGACCCGTCAAGAGCTCCGTCTTGATGCACCGGATGACGGCGTCGTGCCGCCAGCCCCCGGTCACCGTCTCGAGCGCGGACCGGATGAACTCGACAAGCGGGTGATGCGGGATGACGGATTTCCGGTCGAGGAAAAACGGGATGCCGTAATCGGAGAACGTCTGCTCGATCAGATCGGCATAATCGGCCAAATTTCGCACCATGACCGCGATGTCGCGCCAGCGAAGCCCGTCCTCCTGCACGCGGCGCAGGATGTCCCGCGCGGCGGCGTCGACTTCGGCGCGCCGGTTCGCCGCGGCGCGGATTACAACCCCGCAGCGCGGATGCTCCGGATCAAACCAATCTTCCGGCACGGCCATCGGCGTCCGGCTGCCGTAATGGCGCTCCAGATGCGCGAGCATCGGGCTGTCGGCCCAGCGGGGGGCCGGTTCCGGCCGAAGCACGAACGGCGGCTCCACGGGCACGTCCGATCGTTCGGCAAGCTCCCGAAGCCGTATGTACGTCTCGGCCGTCGGCCGGAACAAATCGAGCTCGGGCGGCTGTTCACCCGGTCCGTAAGGCCGGTCGAGGGTCAGGGTGACGGTCACGCTCCGCGCGCAGCGGATCATCGTCTCCAGCGCGGCGTATTCGGCCGGCGTAAAGCCGTGGAAGCCGTCGACCCAGATTTCGGCCGCCGCGAGGCTGCTGGCGCCGAATCCCCGCGCAAGGTACGCAAGGCCGTCTTCGGCGTCCAGATATCGACCGGCAAGCGCGCTCTCCAGTTCGGCGTAGAGCAGCCGGATGTCGTGCAATTTCCTCTCGAGCAGCCCGTCCGGCGATGCCAGCGCGGCGTCCGCCGCCAGCGTTTCAAGGCTTTCCGGCGTCACGCCGTACCGCTTCATCTCGGTCAGCAGTTCGTTCAGCTTGTCGACAAAACCGCGCTGCCCCGCGCTGCCGGCGAACAGGCGCAAACGGTCGGCGTGGCGATGGAGCAATTTGAACAGCAGCATGTTCTTCCCGTTCTCGCCGATCGGGACGAGCGCCGTTCCTCCCGTCTCCTGCATGACGCGGAACGCCAGGCGGCGGAAGCTGAGCGCCTGCGCCCGCATCGTGCCGGGCACGCCGGGCGTTCCGAGAAGCGCATATTCGGTTGTGAACGTCGCCTGCTCGGGCACGAGCAGGATGAGAGGCGGTCCGTCGGGCGCTTCCGCCAGTCTGGCGCGCACTTCGTCCAGACAATGGCGCGTCTTGCCCGTTCCCGCGCGTCCGAGCACGAATCGCAGCTTCACGGCGATTCCCCCTGTCCATGATTCTCTTATTCTAGCATACCGGCCGGGGAAAATCACGAAGAAAACAAACGTATGTTCGTGTTTTCCGTGCATGCCCGCGCAGGAATGAGCCACCCTAATGGAGGAAAATGTTGCGGAAGGAGGGCGGATGTTGCGCCGCACATTGTCCCATCGCATCCTGCTGCTGACCGTTGCCGCCGCAGCCCTGGTCTTCACGCCGGCTGCGGCCGGCACCGCCGACCCCGATGCGTTCAGCGCCGGCCGAAACGCCGCGGCATGGTCCGTGCACGCGCGTCTCCCGGATGCCCGGACGCCGGCGGCCGGGCCGCTGATCGCCGCCCATCGCGGCGCTTCGAAATATGCGCCCGAGAACACGATGGCCGCCTTCCGCCTCGCCGAGACCATGGGCGCGAACTTCATCGAGCTGGATGTGCGGGCGACGCGGGACGGCCGGCTCATCGCGCTGCACGATGAAACCGTCGACCGGACAACGAACGGCAAGGGGCGGGCGGGTGAGCTGACCTTCGGCGAAATCCGCCGCCTGGATGCCGGCGGGTGGTTCTCCCCGGCCTTCAGGGGCGAGCGGATTCCGTCCCTGGAAGAAGTGCTGGACCGCTTCGGCGGCGGCATCGGCCTGATCCTCGAACTGAAGCAGCCGTCCGCCTATCCCGGCATCGAGCAGGCCTTGGCGCGGCTGTTGACCGAGCGCGGACTGGACCGGCCGGAGCGCGGACGGATCATCATTCAGTCGTTCGACACCGGCTCCCTGCGCCGGGTGCGCGAGCTGCTGCCGAACATGCCGATCGCCGTGCTGGTCCGCCCGCGCCAGCGCGTCACGTCGCGCGACCTGGCCGAATACCGGAAATTCGCCGATGCCGTCCATCTGCCCGGCGCGTCGGCGCGCAAGCCGGTCATCCGCAGAATTCAATCCTGCGGCCTGTCCGTCATGGTCTGGAACATCCATGGCGAGCGGCAAGCCCGCCGGCTGCTGCGGTACGGCGTCGACGGCATCCTGACGGACGATCCTTTGCTGCTTGGCCGATGACGGTTCGCCGCCCGCGCGCATAAAAAAAACGCCGCACGCCCTGGACCGAAATCCCGGACATGCGGCGGACCGCAGAAATCCCGATCTCCCGAATCGTAACCATCCGATTTACCGCTCAAACCGGAACCATCCGAAATCGAACCGGCTCCCCGGCAGGAACACGAACGTCACATCCCGGACGCCCGCCACCGGCTCCAGCTCAAATACGCGCTCTTCATACCCGTTCGACGCCGTGAACTCGATCGCCCGGGCCTGCTCGCCGTCCGGACCGGCGAAGCGGATATGGATCGTGTTCCGGTCGATCGGCGAGCGTCCGCAGATGACGATCCTCGACGCGCCGGCCTCGCCGAAATCCATCCCGCCGAACACCAGCGAGACGTTGTTGCCGATCTCCTCGACCCTGCCGCCGGCCACTGTAAACGTGTCGCCGTAGATATGATCGCAGGAAGCCGCGTCGTTCCGCTCGAACGCCCGGTTCCTCCGCGCGAACGAGAAGCCTTTGATGTGCATTTTCGCGCGGGTGACAAAACTGATCGACGTGACGCCCTTCAGCACCTTCGACAGCTTGTACGTCTCTTCCTGATAGACGTTCCAGCGCGACGGCTTCTGGTAAATGACGTCCGCCAGCCGTTCGGCCCCTTCCTCGCCGGGCATCCCTTCCCAGATCTGCAGCGAATACGGCTCGCTCGTCAGCGCGAAGATCGGAATCGTGATCGTGTCCGACCCGACAGGCCCGAAATCGATGCCGCGCCAGCAGACAACCGTTTCGCCGTCCCTCGCCGTCGCGACGCCGCGCTCGTTGCCGTTGCCGGCCTCGCCCGCCGCCTCATCGTACAGCCCGCCCGCGATGAAGCCGTACGGGTCCTTGTACGCCGGACCCAGGCCTTCGACCTTGAACTCGAGGCTCGCGATCAGCCGGATCTTGTCCGTGCCGTTCCGGCTCATGCAGCGCAGACGAAAGTTCCCGTCGCCGAGCGCCGTCACCTTCGCGACCAGCCCGTCCGCCTCGACCTTCGCGAGATTCGAGTCGATGCCGGCGTCGTTCACGACGCGCCATTCGACATCGCGGTACGACGCATTCTCCGGATGCAGCCTCGCCTCCACGACGATCTCCCGCAGGGTCGGATCGAAACGCTGCCCCGCCGCGCTGACCAGCTCGATCTTGCGCACCGGCACCTCGTCTTCGCGTCCCGTCACGACCGGCAGCGGCCGGTTCGCCATACGCGCGGAGACGCCCTTCGGCGCGCCGCCAGCAGGTACGATGGCTTCAAGCTCCAGCACCGCCGTCTCCAGCCCGGGGGACGACACTTCGACCCGGACCGGTCCAGGTTCCGTGCCCGCCGCGATGATCGCCATCAGCTTGCCGCTGAACAGCCGGCGGCTCACACCCTTGTACGGGTCGTAATCCGTGCTGTCGCCGTTGTCCAGGCCGACGAGCCGGCCCGCGCCGGAAACGTCCACCCGCACGCGGTTCACGGCATTTTCGACGGGGTTGCCGTCCCCGTCCTCCATTCCGATCTCGACGAACGTGAGGTCCGTCCCGTCCGCCGCCAGCATCGGCTTGTCCGCCCGCAGCCGGATTCGCTTCGCGTCGCCGAACGAGCGCCGCACATCGGTTGCGATCACCCGGCCGTCTTCGTCATACGCGATCGCCTCCAGCACGCCGGGCTCGTACGGCACCTTCCACCACCCGACGAGCTGCGCGCCGCGCTCGTGGTCGAGCTCCCGTACACCGAGCGGCCGGCCGTTCAGCCGGAGCTCCACGCGCGGCGCGTTCGTCGCGGCCCGCACATCGATCATCTGCCCCGGGCTGAAATCCCAGTACGGGAACAGATGGACCACCGGCCGCTTCCGACGATCCGTCCACGCGGCCTGATAGATATAGTAGGAATCCTTCGGGAACGTCGCCGTATCGAGCTGGCCGAAATACGAATTCTTCGTATGATACGGCGTCGGCTCGCCGATGTAGTCGAAGCCGGTCCACAGAAACTGGCCGAGCGAGAACGGCGCGTCGCGCTCCGCGATGATGCACGCTTCCGGCGATTTCGCGCCCCAGCTCGTCGAGCTGTTGCCGAGGGCGGAGCACTGCTCGTCATCGTCCGCGAGCACCGACGCCTCGAACGGAAAATGGTAGATGCCCCGGCTCGACAAGACCGACGCCGTCTCGCTGCCGTAGATGACCCAGTCCGGATGCTCCAGGTGGTGTTGATGGTAAAATTTTTCCCCGTAGTTGTACCCGACAACATCGATAAGTTCGGCGCACTTCTGCGCGTTCGGCCACGGCATGTAGTTCGAGCCGATCGTCACCGGCGCGTTCCCCTTCGGATCGTGCTCGCGCACATAGCCGATCAGCAGCCGGGTCAGCTCCTGACCGCGCTTCTCGTCGGCATGGGTGTCATAGATCTCGTTGCCGATGCTCCACATGAGCAGGCTCGGATGGTTCCGGTCGCGCCGCACCCAGCTCCGCACATCCTTCGCCGCCCATTCCGGGAAAAACCGCGCGTAGTCGTACGGCGTCTTCGGCCGCTCCCACATGTCGAACGCCTCCGAGACGACGAAGAATCCCATCTCGTCCGCCATGTCCATCAGTTCCGGCGCCGGCATGTTGTGCGCGGTGCGGAGCGCGTTTACGCCCATTTCCTTGAGCAGCCCAAGCCTGCGCCGCAGCGCGACGGGATTGAACGCCGCGCCGAGCGCCCCGAGATCATGGTGTTCGCAGACGCCGTTCAGCTTCATTTTCCCGCCGTTCACGATCAGCCCCCGATCCGGGTCCATCACGACGTGGCGGAAACCGATCCGCTGGACCACCCGCTCATACGGTTCGGCATCAATCGCCGCGTCCGCCGGCCGCAGTTCCGTCACGAGCGTGTACAGGTTCGGCTCGTCCGGGTGCCACAGCTTCGGGTCCTCGACGATGAGCTCGTGCGACGCCACGGAACGGCCCGCCTCCGCGCGCCCGGACGTCTCCGCAACCACCCGTCCGCGATGCATGATCGCATGCGTCAGCACCGCTGCGTCAGCCAGCACAACCTCCGTGTCGATCCCGACCAGCCACCGCCCGTCCTCCTGCCGCCGCACCGACACATACACGCCGTCCGTCTCGATCCAGTTCGGCCCCCGCGTTTTCAACCAGACATTGCGGTAAATGCCGGCGCCCGAATACCAGCGGCTGTTCGGACTCTGATGGACGACTTTCACGACAATCTCGTTCTCGCCGTCCTCAAGCGCATCGGTGATCTCGTGCTCGAACGAGGAGTAGCCGTACTTCCATTCGCCGACCGCCGCGCCGTTCACGTAGACGGTGCTGTCCATATAGACGCCGTCAAAACAAATCAGCGCCCGCCGGCCGTCCTTCCTCCATCGGAACGTCTTGCGGTACCAGCCGATGCCGTTCTCGTACAGGTTCCGCGTGTCCCAGATCAGCCAGTCGTGGGGCAGGTCGACCGGCTCAAAGGCGAGCCCCTGCCAGCCTTCCCGATCCAGGCCGGTCTTCGCGAACGTCCAGCCGTCGTTGAACAATATCCGGGTATTCATGTCGACTCCTTTGCGCCTGCCATTTTTTCCAACAAGCCGATTATAGTCGAGCGCGCGCCGTTTCGATACCCGGAAAAACGGACAATCCCCCCGATCCGGCAAAGATTGTCTTTAATTCAGCCCCTTTTCTGTTCAATGTCCTCCCTGACTTTGCGGATGATCGCCATTTTGTTGTCCCAGCATGCCTGGCTCAGATCAACGGGGTATTCCGCCGGATTCAGCGTCCGCTTGTACTCGTCCCAGAGCAGCTCCAGATTGTCCGCCGCAAACCGTCGGATTTCATCGAGCGGCGGCAGCTCGTAGACCAGCTTCCCGTCTTCGAAAATGGTATGGTGCAGCTCCCGCGCCTCGAAATTCGTCACGAACTTCATGATGTGCGTATGGACGGGATGGAACATTTTCAGCCGTTCTTCGTCCTGCGGTTTTTCGTGCTCCAGCGCGATGTAGTCGCCCTCGGCCTTGCCGCTTCGCCGGTTGATGATGCGATACACTTTTTTCAGCCCGGGCGTCGTGATTTTTTCGGGGTTCGAGCTGATTTTGATCGTATCGGCCATCCGCCCGTTCTCGTCCTCGATCGCCACCATCTTGTAGACGGCGCCCAGCGCGGGTTGGTCCCAGGCCGTGATTAGCCGCGTCCCGATTCCCCAGACATCGATTTTGGCGCCTTGGGCTTTCAGGTTCAGAATCGTATGTTCGTCCAGATCGTTCGAGGCGATGATCTTCGCATTCGGGAATCCCGCTTCGTCCAGCATTTCCCGTGCCTTCTTCGACAGATAGGCCAGGTCGCCGCTGTCCAGCCGGATGCCGACGAAGTTGATGCGATTGCCGAATTCCCGGGCCACCCGGATCGCGTTCGGCACGCCGGAGCGGAGCGTATCGTAGGTGTCGACCAGGAAGACGCAATTCTTGTGGGTGCCGGCGTATTTCCGAAATGCCTCGTATTCGTCCCGATAGGCCTGCACCATCGCGTGGGCGTGCGTGCCGGCGATCGGGATGCCGAACATTTTGCCGGCCCGGACATTGGCGGTGCCGTCAAAACCGCCGATGACCGCCGCCCGCGCTCCCCATACCGCGGCGTCCATTTCCTGCGCCCTTCTGGTGCCGAATTCCAATGCCGTGTCGCTGCCGATAATGTGCTTGATGCGGGAAGCTTTCGTCGCGATCAGCGTCTGGTAGTTGACGATGTTCAGAATCGCGGTCTCGATCAGCTGGCATTGGATAAGGGGAGCTTCAATGCGCATCAGCGGTTCGCCCGCAAACGCGAGCTCCCCTTCCCGCATGGAGCGGACGGTTCCCGTGAACCGCAGTTCTCTCAGGAAATCCAGGTAGCCGCTGTCGAACCCTTCTTCCTTCAGGTAGGCAAGGTCGGTGTCCGAGAAGCGGAACTGCTGCAGGAAACGCACCACCCGCTCCAAACCGGCGAAAATCGCGTACCCGTTGCCGAACGGCATTTTCCGGAAGAAAACTTCGAACACCGCTTTGCGGTTGTGCAAGCCGTCCGCCCAGTAAACTTCGCCCATGTTCAGCTGGTAGCGGTCGGTATGGAGCGCCACGCTGTCGTCCCGATAGATCTGGTTCATGGTTCAGTCTCCCTTACAAGACGGTTGCGCCGAGGGTGTTGCGGAAGTGCCGCAGCGCCCACTCATGGCCTTCCGGATCAAAGCTTGCCACGGCGTTCTGATGCACGACGATTCGAAAGCCTTTGTTGTACGCGTCCACCGCCGTATGCAGCACGCAAATGTCCGTGCAGACGCCGACCAGATGCAGTTCTTCAATCCCCCGCGCGCGCAGCACGAGCTCGAGATTCGTTCCCGCAAAAGCGCTGTACCGCGTTTTGTCCATCCAGATCACGTTCGGCTTGTCCTTGTTCGCTTCATAGACGGCCTGCAAGGTCCCGTACAGTTCCCGGCCTTTCGTGCCCGCCAGATTGTGCGGCGGGAACAGCTTCGTCTCGGGGTGGTACGGATCGTCCTTGTGGTGGATGTCGATCGCGAGCACGACCAGATCCCCGGCGGCGACGAATTGATTCGTCAGTTCCGCGATCCTGCCTTCGATCGCCCGGGCCGTCTCGCCGCAGGTCAGGGCGCCGTCCGCCGCGACGAAATCGTTCGTGTAATCGATGTGGATCAGCGCTTTTTTCATGTGTCATGCCTCCCTTGAAACTTATCGTTCTCAATCGGCTTACACCCATTTAAGCAATCGGCATGGAAATGTCAAGCAAGGAAAAAGGCTGCTCCCGGAAACCAGGGTTCCCGGAAACAGCCTTGGCCGATCAAATGGATGCGCGGCTGCGCACTTCGAAAATCGCGAATTTCAGATACTGCCCTTCCTGTACGCCGAGGATCTGCGGATGGTCCTTCGCCTGCGTCCGCCATTCGATCAGGCGGAGCAGCTTGCCCGCATCTTTCGCGGCATCGGCGATCGCGCCCAGGAACATCTCCGGCGAGACGTGGTACGAGCAGCTCGCGGTGACGAGGTAGCCGCCCTCGTTCACGAGCTTCATCGCATGCAGGTTGATGTCCTTGTAGCCGCGCACGGCGTTCTCCGCGGCGCTGCGCGTCTTCGCGAACGCGGGCGGATCGAGGATGACGACGTCCCAGGTCCGCCCTTCGCCGCCGATCGGCACGGAGGTGTCGATCTTCTTCCCTTCCTTCGCGGCAAACGCCCGCCGCGCCCGCTCCTCCAGCGCCTTCGCCTGGCCGCGCAGGTAGTCGAACGCGTCGGCGACAACGAATTCGACGCGGTCTTCGAAGCCGTTCCGCTGGACGTTGCGGCGCGCCGTCTCGATCGCGTGCTCCGACACGTCAAGGCAGGTGACCTTCTTCGCGCCGTAGCGGCAGGCGTGCAGCGTGAAACTGCCGGTGTGGGCGAAACATTCAAGCACGGTTGCGCCGTCCCAGTGGGGATAGGTCACGACGCGTCCGTTCGCGTTCACCGGAACGCGCATCCGTCCGCCGTCATCCGGCCTTCCGATGCCGCGCAGGGCGAAATAATCGTCCGGCACGTCAAGCGCATCCCGCTCCTCGTACCGAATGCCGCTGCGCGCTCCCCAGCCGGTCATGAGCGGGGCGATCGCAGCCCGGTTCTCGCGCTGGTCGTAGAAATGGCCGGTCTTCTGCCCGTTTACAATGTCCACTTCGAGTTCGATGCCGTTCTCGACGATGACGACGGTCTCGGGGCATTCGCCGTACAAGAGGCCGGTTCGCTCCTCCAGCCCTTCCAGCTTGCGGACGGGTACGTCGGACCGTTCGTAAATGCCGTCGGGCTGGAAAACATCCTTGAGCGCTTCCACGATCTCCCGCCGCCTGACGTCCATGCCGAGCGTCAAAATCTGCACGACGAGCACGCCGCCGAACCGGTCGACGATGAGCCCGGGCAGAAAATCGGCTTCGCCGTAAACGAGCCGGCAGTCCCGCGGATGCTCCACGAACCGTTCGCGATGACGCCGGCACGCTTCAAACCGCTTGACGAAGAATGCGCGGTCCATCCGCTCCAACGGGCCGAACGCGACGGCGCGCACCGCGATCTGCGAATGCGGATTCCAGTAACCCGTCGCGAGCAGCCGGCCGCGATGGTCGCGCACGGCGACGAGACCGCCCGGTTCGGCTTCGCCCTCCATTCGTTCGATCTCGTTCGCGAAGATCCACGGATGCCCCGCTTCCAGCCGCTTGCGGCGGCTGGCGTTCAGTATGACTTCAGCGCCCATTTGCGCGCCCCCCTGCTGAATCTGTCTTGAGCTTTCCTTGTCGGCCGCCGGCGCGACGGCCTGTCATGCCCGTCCGGATTCCGGCATACATTGAGATGACCAGCACGCGCGGAAAGGAGGCCGTCCGCATGACCGATATCGCGCTGCCGATGCTGCTCGGCTTTGCAGTCTTCATGGCCGGCATGAAATTGATGGAGCTGGCGCTCCACCGCTGGGGCGGCGGAAAACTGACGGCCTTGCTCGAGAAGGCGACCGCGACCCCGCTGCACGGCCTGCTGACCGGCACGGCCGTAACCGCGGCGCTGCAGAGCAGCACGGCGGTTACGGTCATGACGATCGGCTTCGTCAACGCGGGACTGATGACGTTCCCGCGGACGCTCGGCATCGTGCTCGGTACGAATATCGGCACCTGCCTGACGACCGAACTGATCGGTCTGAACCTGAATCAGTGGGCGATCCCGCTCATGGCGATCTCCCTGCTCGGCTGGCTCGCCTCCGTCCTGCTGCGGGAAGCGAGCCCGTGGCATGACCCGGCGGCGCCCGAACCGGGCTGGTTCGTCTCGCTGCGCTTCGGCTCGCTCGCCCTGTTCGGATTCGGCCTGCTCCTGCTCGGCATGACGGTCATGCAGTCCATTGCGCCGGCGGTCGAGCAGACGCGGATGTTCGCCTGGTTCATCGACCGGGCGGACGAGAGCGTGCTGTGGGGTATCGCGGCCGGCGCGGCGCTTACCGCCGCCGTCCACAGCAGCGCGGCGGTCATCGGCATGATGATGGGACTCGCCGCGTTCGGCGCGATGCCGGTGGAGATCGGAATCGCCGCCGTTCTCGGCGCGAACGTCGGCACCTGCTTCACCGCCCTGCTGGCCGCGACCGGCGGATCGCCGGGCGGACGTTTCGTGGCATGGTCGCATCTCGCGCTCAACGTCGGCGGCTGCCTGCTGTTCGCGCCGATCGTCGATTTCCTCGCGCTCGCGTCCGGCTGGATTTCCGCATCGCCCGCCGCCCGGATCGCGCATGCGCAGACGATTTTCAATATTGTCTGTTCGCTTCTTGCCCTTCCGCTCTGCTATCTGCCGATCTGGCACCGTCCGGCTCGTCCCCGGACCGATGACCGGCTGGCGGCGTAGCATCCGCCGGCCGGCCGGACAGGATCGCGACGCCGGCGCTCGTCCCGAGCCGGTTCGCGCCGGCCGCCAGCATCCGCCGGGCCGTCCGGCCGTCGCGGATGCCGCCCGACGCCTTGACGCCGATCGTCGGCGAGACGCTCGCCCGCATGAGCCGGACATGGGCTTCCGTGGCGCCGCCGGGACCGAAGCCCGTCGACGTCTTGACGTAATGGGCGCCCGCCGCCTCGGCGACGCGGCACGCTTCCGCAATCTGCGTATCGTCCAGCAGACCGGTCTCGAGGATCACTTTCACGATCGCCTGCCCTTCCACCGCCCGCACGACGCCCGCGATGTCGCCCGCAACGAAGCCGAACCGGCCCTGCAGCACATGGCCGACCGACAGCACCATGTCGATCTCGGATGCGCCGTCTTCGACGGCCGCCGCCGCTTCATGCGCCTTCACCCGCGGATCGTTCGCGCCGAGCGGAAAGCCGACGACGGCGCTGATGTTGACGGGCGAGCCCGCCAGCCGCTCCCGGCAGTAATCGACCCAGACGCCGTTCACGCAGACGCTGTGAAAGCCGTAGGTGAGCGCTTCTTCGCACAGCCGCGCAATGTCCGCTTCGGTCGCTTCCGGCTTGAGCAGCGTGTGGTCGATATATTTTTCCAGCGTGTCTCCCGGTTTCCAATACTTAACCAACGCCGTCCACCCCGAGTCCGAGCAGCCGGAACGCGCCGGACAGCACCCGGTCGTTGTTGTCGTAGCCCATATCCCGCTGCAGCCGCCACGCCTCTTCGGGCGAATGCCAGCTGACGCCGCCGATCTCTTCCTCCTGCGCCTTGAGCCGGCCGCCGACCGCTTCCACCAGGTAATAATGGACCTCCTTGTCCACCGTTTCGTTCTCCTGGTTCACATAACGGTAGGAGATCCGGTCGATCGGCGCTTCGATCCGGCCGCGGATGCCCGTCTCTTCCTCGATCTCGCGCAGCGCGGTCTGCTCGACTGTCTCTCCCGGCTCCATCTTCCCCTTCGGCAGCGTGATCTTGCCGAAGCGGTCGCGGATGAGCTGGATTTCGATCCGTCCGTCCACGCGCCGATAGACGACGCCGCCTGCAGAGATTTCGTTCATCCCAAGCTTCCTCCGTCCATTCGTTGATGGCCTTGAACATGCGGCGGGGATTCCCCGGCCGCCGCTGGCGGACACGGGCAATCCCCGTTCATTCGCTTTCGCCCCGGCGCCGTACCGTCGTCAGACGGCTGCCGTTGCGTCAGCCTGAACTCGTTCCCCGCGGCATTCATTGACACCCGCTTCCGTCAAGCGAACGGGCACCACGGACCGGATCAGCGACGGGTCGCCGCGGAACGTAATCTGCAGATAGTTGTCGCTGTAGCCGGTGAGCCAGCTTTCGCCGGACTCGCCCTTCGTCTCCCGTTCGGGAATAACCTCCAGCACGCGGCCGACGAACGGCTGCGCATAGGCGAGCTGCATCCGCTCGGACAGTTCGATCAGCCGGTGAACCCGCTCGTGCTTCGTCTCCTCGTCCACCTGGTCTTCCATCCGCGCGGCCGGCGTGCCCGTCCGTTTCGAGTACGGGAACACGTGCATTTCGGCGAACCGCATCTGCTCCATGAACCGGTAGCCGTTCTCGAACATCTCGTCCGTCTCGCCCGGGAAGCCGGCGATGACGTCCGTCGTGATCGCGACGCCCGGCATCGCCTTGTGCAGTTCCTCGATCTTGCGCGCGTACTCTTCGGTCGTATATTTGCGCCGCATCCGCTTCAGCACCGTGTCGTCGCCCGCCTGCAGCGGAATGTGGAGATGGCGGCACATTTTGCGCGAGCGGTTGAGCACGTCGATCATTTTCTCGCTGATCTGGCTGGCCTCGATCGAACTGATGCGGATCCGCTCAAGTCCCTCGACCTTGTCGAGATCGACGAGCAGGTCGGCGAGATCGTAGTTCTCGAGATCGTCGCCGTAGCCGCCCGTGTGGATGCCGGTCAGCACGATTTCCTTGTAGCCGGCCGTCGCCAGCTTGCGCGCCTGCGCGATGACGCTCTTCGGATCGCGGCTGCGCGACAGCCCGCGCGCCCACGGGATGATACAGAACGTGCAGAAGTTGTTGCAGCCTTCCTGAATTTTCAGGAATGCCCGCGTCCGGTCGGTAAAGGCCGGCACATCCAGATCCTCGAACTCGCGCGTCTTCATGATGTTGCGCACGGCGTTCACCGGTTTGCGCGTCCGCTGGATTTCGGCGATGTAGTCGAGCAGTTTCGACCGGTCCTGATTGCCGATGACAAGGTCGACGCCGGGAATGGCCGCCACTTCGGCCGGCGACGTCTGGGCGTAGCAGCCCGTCACCGCGATGACCGCGTCCGGGTTGCGCCGGATCGCCCGCCGGATGATCTGGCGGCTCTTCTTGTCGCCGGTGTTCGTCACCGTGCAGGTATTGATCAAATAGACATCGGCCGGTTCGCCGTCGAAATCGACCTGTTCGTAGCCCGCATTCTTGAACAGCTGCCAGATCGCTTCCGTGTCGTAGAAGTTCACTTTGCAGCCCAGCGTATAGAACGCGACCGTCGGCATCTATTCGTTCCCTCCCATCTCTCCGGATTCGTACATGAGGCAGGCGAGCGCCGCCAGCGCCGCCGTCTCCGTGCGCAGAATGCGCGCGCCGAGCCCCGCCGGCCTGGCGCCCGCCGCTACGGCTTCGGCCGCTTCCCGTTCGGTGAAGCCGCCTTCCGGTCCGACGACGATGAGCAGTTTGAGCGGTCGGTCCCCGGCGCGGCTCATCGTCTCGCGCACGCGCGTCCTGAGGCCCGCGGCCGGCTCTCCGCCCTGCCTCTCGTAGCAGAAATAGACATCGTCATATTCGGCGAACGACTGGAGCAGTTCCCGCCAGGAAGCGACGCCGGCCACTTCCGGCAGCCTGCCGCGGTGCGCCTGTTCGGCCGCTTCCTTCGCGATTTTGCGCCAGCGTTCGAGACGCTTGGCTTCCTGCTTCCCGTCGTACTGGACAACCGCCCGCTCCGAGCGGAACGGCACGAATGCGGCGGCGCCGATCTCCGTCCCCTTCTGGATGATGAGCTCCATCTTGTCGCCTTTCGGCAGGCTCTGGGCGACGACGACCGTCCATGCCGGTTCTCCCGATGACGGCCGCAGTTCTTCCGCCTCGGCTTCCGCCCGGACGGGCGTAACCTCGGTCAGCACGGCGGTCGCTTCGCGCCCGGCGCCGTCGCAGACGACGACCCGATCGCCCGGGCGCATCCGCATCACCCGCGCGATATGGAACGCATCATCGCCCTCCACGATAACCGTCCGGCCGCGGAAGGCGGCCGGCGGCACGATGTATCGCTGCATTGTCCATCTACCAACCTTCATCATACACGTTTTGCAAGGCAGCCGCCACAGGAAATCCGTGCGTCAATGCACCTGGACCGACAGGCCGAACAGCGAGAACAGCCCGGTGATGATCGGCTTCGAGAGACCGAACAGCGGCGTCAGCGTCACCGCCCGGAGAGGCGGAATGAACACAATCAGGAGAAAAATGAACACGCCCCATTGCGCGTAGCGGTCCAGCTGCTCCCGCGCCCGGGGCGGCGAGAGATCCTCGATGATCCGGTAGCCGTCAAGCGGCGGCAGCGGAATCAGATTAAAGATAAAGAGCAGAACGTTCAAGCTGATCAGATAATTGAGGAATACGCGGACCGCCTCTGTCACGCCGATCGATGCGCCGGAGAGCCAGCCGGTGTAGGCGAACAACGCGTACAGCGCGACGCCGATAACCGCGAGCAGCAGATTGCTGAGCGGACCGACGGCGGACACGACGATGCCCATCAGGCGCGGATACTTAAGCCGCGACCGGATGACGGGCACCGGCTTCGCCCAGCCGAAACCGGCGATCAGAATGAGCAGCGTTCCGATCGGATCGAGGTGGGCCATCGGATTCAGCGTCACCCGGCCCTGGTCGCGGGCGGTCGAATCGCCGAACTTGTACGCGCTCCAGGCATGCGCGAATTCATGTACCGTGAACGCCAGCGCCAGGACGATCACGATGAACGGCAAATGTTCGAGCGGATACCAGAGCAATCGTTGGAGAAAATCCATCAGCGACCCTCCGGCTTTCTCGCCGTCAACGCGATCCAATCGTCCTGCTCGTCCCGGCGGACGATCTCGAATCCCGCTTCTTCGAGGCCTCGCCGCACATCCTGTTCCTTGTTGATGTAGATGCCGGATGCGATGTACAGCCCGCCCGGCTTCAGCGCCGCGTAAACGTCGTCAATAAACCGAAGGATGATCTCCGCGAGGATGTTCGCGACGACCAGATCAACCGGCAGCTGCACATTGAACGGCTTGCCGTTGGACGTCTCGCTGCCCCTGAGCACGCCGAGCAAGTCGCTCTCGCGGACGTCGATTCGGTCCGACAGTCCGTTCAGCTCCGCATTCGCCTTCGCGCTTGACACGGCGACCGGATCGAGATCGAGCGCGAGCACGTTCCGCGCGCCCAGCTTTACGGCCCCGATCGCGAGAATGCCGGAACCGGTGCCGACGTCGATGACGTCCTCGCCGCCCTGTATGATGCGATCGAGCGCGCGCAGACAGAGCGCCGTGGTCGCGTGGGTGCCCGTCCCGAACGCCATGCCGGGATCGAGATCGATCACGAGCTCGCCGGGGCCGGGCTCGTAAGGCTCCCAGGTCGGCCGGATCGTCAGCCGTTCCGATACGCGCAGCGGCTTGAAATACTTCTTCCAGGCATCCGCCCAATCCTCTTCGTCGACAAGCGCTTCCTCGAGCGCGTATTCGCCGGGGTCGATGCCGTAGTCTCGCAGTTCGCCGATCCTCGCATGCAGCGTCCGTGTGACGGCTGCCATGTCGGCGCCTTCGACGAACCAGCCCTTGATCTCGACCCAGCCGGCCGGTATCGCATTGAGCGGCCGGTCGTACCATTCGCCGAGCGGCGTCACTTCGGGCTTCCGATCCGCCCAGGACTCCTCGACCGATACGCCGTCCGCCTCGAGTTCATGCAGAAAATTCGTCACCATCTCGACCGCTTCCGTTCGCGTCCGGATGGTCAGTTCGTGCCATTTCAACCGAACACCCTCCCCCTGCTTCCGGCGGCCGCACACGGCCGCTTCATCCATTGTACAATACCGGAAGCCGCGCGCACAAAAAAAGGTTCCCTGACAAGACGAACGCCCCGGTTCGGACAGCGAATCCGGGGCGCTTGTCTGATCGTCTGTCAATGCCATTCCGCCGTTCCGCCATGGGTCTCGATCAGCCGGGTCGCCTGCTCGACGATCGCGTCGTCAATCGTCGCCGTCAGCGACATTCCGCCGTCATCCGGCCGGACGGCGGCGGCCCGCAGCGCTTCCAGCTTGCGCTGCGCTTCGCGGGCGTGCGCGGCGTCGGTGAACGACGCGTTCAGTTCCGCCATGTCCGTTCACCCCGTCAGCCGCGCTGACGGCTGTCCGCCGCCCGCGCCCTGGCCGCCGCTTCGTGATCGTCGGCGTCCGCCGTCTTCGGATCGACCCGGACATCCTCCTTGCCCGCGGTCGGCAGTTTCCTTTGGCCGTTCCGCCTGCTGCTGTCTGCCGGCATAGAACTTCCTCCTTCGCGCAACATGCTCCCGCACCGATAGTGTGCGGCGGCTTCACCCCGAATATGCGGGTGAAGCCTGCGCGCGGCATGCGCCGGCCGGCAGGCTTCATCAGTCGCTGCTGCTTTACTCGCCGCGGAACGCCCGCTTCATCCGTTCGAACAGCGTTTCGGACTGGCCGCCCGGCACATAGGCGCTTTCCTGCGACAGTCCGGCGAATTGCCGCAGCAATTCCTTCTGCTCCTCGGTCAGGTTCGTCGGCGTCACGACGGTCACCTTGACGTGCTGGTCGCCCTGGCCCATGCCGCGCAGCCGCGGCACCCCTTTGCCTTTCAGGCGGAAATAGGTGCCCGTCTGCGTCCCCGCGGGAATGCGCAGCTTTACTTTCTCCGTCAGCGTCGGCACTTCGATCTCGTCTCCGAGCGCCGCCTGCGCGAATGTCAGCGGCACTTCGCAATAGATGTCATCGCCTTCCCGCTCGAAGAATTCGTGCGGCTTCACGCGGATCACGATGTACAGATCGCCGGGCGGGCCGCCGCGCGAACCGGCTTCGCCTTCGCCGGACAGCCGGATTTGCGCGCCTTCGTCGACGCCCGCCGGAATGCGCACGTGGATGGTGCGCTGCCGCTTCACCTTGCCCGTGCCCCGGCAGGTTGCGCATTTGTCGCGCACGACCCGGCCGGTGCCGCCGCACTGCGAACAGAGACGCCGGTTCACGATGCGCCCGAACGGCGTATTCTGGACGATCTCCTGCTGTCCGGTACCCCGGCACACCGAGCACGTCTCCGGCTTCGTCCCCGGCCGGGCGCCGCTGCCGCGGCAGGTATCGCACGTTTCCGTCCGCGGAATCGTAATGTCTTTCTCAACGCCGAATACGGCTTCCTTGAATTCGATGGTCATCGTATATTGCAGGTCGCTGCCCCGCTGCGGCGCGTTCGGGTCGCGGCGGCTGCCGCCGCCGAAGAACATATCGAAGATGTCGCCGAATCCGCCGAAATCGGCGCCGCTGAAACCGCCGCCTCCGATTCCCTGGTTCGGGTCGATGTGCCCGTAGCGGTCGTATTGGGCGCGCTTCTGCTCGTCGCTGAGCACGTCGTACGCTTCCTTGACTTCCTTGAACCGCTCCTCGGCATCCGGCGCCTTGTTGACGTCCGGATGGAGCTTGCGGGCCAGACTGCGGTAAGCCTTCTTGATCTCTTCCGCGGACGCGTTCCGGTCGACGCCCAGCACTTCATAGTAGTCCCGCTTCTCCGCCACTCAGCCACCCCCTCCAAATTGGGTTAATGCCGCCCGCACCCATGCATAATCGAGGGTCAAAGCCGTTGGACCGACTTTGACCCTCCGCCTGCAGCCGATTCAGGTTGCGGCTTATTTCTTGTCGTCGACGACTTCGTAGTCGGCATCCACGACGTTGTCCTTGCCCTTCGCAGCGCCTTCCGCGCCGGCGGCGCCGGACGCGTCCTGCTGCGCTCCGGCTTGCTGATAGAGCTTCACGGAGAGCTGCTGCACGACGTTCGACAGCTCTTCGGTTGCCGACTTGATCGCGCTCAAGTCGTTCGATTCCATCGCTTTCTTGACTTTTTCCTTCGCGTCGTTCGCCTTCTGGATCTCGGAAGCGTCGACCTTGTCGCCGAGGTCTTTGAGCGTCTTCTCAACCGTATAAACCAGCTGGTCGGCGCTGTTCTTCGCCTCGACGAGCTCGCGGCGCTTGCGGTCTTCTTCCGCGTACTGCTCCGCTTCCTTCTGCATCCGTTCGATCTCTTCCGGCGTCAGACCGCTCGAAGACGTGATCGTGATCTTCTGCGATCTGCCCGTGCCCTTGTCAACCGCGGATACATTGACGATGCCGTTCGCGTCGATGTCGAAGGTGACTTCGATCTGCGGCACGCCGCGCGGCGCCGGCGGGATGTCGCTCAGGATGAAGCGGCCGAGCGTCTTGTTGTCCGCCGCCATCGCCCGCTCGCCCTGCAGCACGTGGATCTCGACGCTCGTCTGGTTGTCCGAGAAAGTCGAGAAGATCTGCGACTTGCTTGTCGGGATCGTCGTGTTCCGCTCGATCATCTTCGTGAAGACGCCGCCCGCCGTCTCGATGCCGAGCGAAAGCGGCGTGACGTCGAGCAGCACGACGTCCTTCACATCGCCCGTCAGCACACCTGCTTGGATGGCTGCGCCGAGCGCGACGACTTCGTCCGGGTTGACGCCCTTGTGCGGTTCCTTGCCGATCAGCTTCTTGATCGCTTCCTGAACCGCCGGAATGCGCGTCGAACCGCCGACGAGCACGACCTTGTCGATGTCGGCCGGCGTCAGACCCGCGTCGCTGAGCGCCTGGCGGGTCGGGCCGAGCGTCCGCTCGACGAGATGGGCCGTCAGTTCTTCGAACTTCGCCCGGGTCAGATTCATTTCAAGGTGTTGCGGCACGCCGTCGACCATCGTGATGAACGGCAGCGAGATCGTCGTCGTCAGCACGCCGGACAGCTCTTTCTTCGCTTTCTCCGCCGCATCTTTCAGCCGCTGAACCGCCGCCTTGTCCTTCATCAGATCGACGCCGTGTTCCTTCTTGAACTCGGAAGCGAGCCAGTCCATGATCGCCTGGTCGAAATCATCGCCGCCGAGGTGGTTGTCGCCGCTCGTCGCCTTGACTTCGAAAAAACCGTCGCCGAGCTCGAGGATCGACACGTCGAACGTGCCGCCGCCGAGGTCGTAGACGAGAATCGTCTGGTCTTCCTCTTTGTCGAGGCCGTATGCGAGCGCGGCCGCCGTCGGCTCGTTGACGATCCGCAGCACTTCAAGGCCCGCGATCTTGCCGGCGTCTTTCGTCGCCTGACGCTGCGAGTCGTTGAAGTAAGCCGGCACCGTGATGACAGCCTTCGTCACCGGCTGGCCGAGATAGGCTTCCGCGTCGGCTTTCAGTTTCATCAGGATAAACGCCGAAATCTCTTGCGGCGTATATTCCTTGCCGTCGATATTCACTTTGTGGTTCGTGCCCATATGCCGCTTGATCGAAATGATCGTGCGGTCCGGATTCGTGATGGCCTGGCGCTTCGCCGTTTCGCCGACGATCCGCTCGCCGTCCTTCTTGAACCCGACGACGGACGGCGTCGTGCGGCTGCCTTCCGGATTCGGAATGACGACCGCCTCGCCCCCTTCCATGACAGCGACGCAGGAGTTCGTCGTGCCGAGGTCGATGCCGATCACTTTGCTCATCGATCGTTCCTCCTTAATGGATTGCCAGAATCACAACTTGCTTCATCCGCTGACCTTGACCATGGCCGGACGGATCACGCGATCCTTCAATATATAACCGCGCTGAAGTTCTTCCACGACGGTTCCTTCCTCATGCTCGTCGGACTCGACGCGCATGACCGCTTCGTGGAACTCGGGATTGAACGGCTGTCCGACCGTCTCCATCGGCTTCAATCCTTCCTGTTCGAGCAGCTGGAGCAGCTGGCGGTGGATCATGTCCACGCCTTTCGCCAGCGCCTCGAAGTCGCCCGAATCCTTCGACGCGCCGATCGCGCGCTCGAAATTGTCCAGTACGGGCAGAAGCCGGCTGATCAGCTCCATGGAGGCGTATTTCGCCAACTCTTCCTTCTCGCGCTGAGTGCGGCGGCGGAAGTTGTCAAAATCGGCCTGGGCGCGAAGCAGCCGCTGCCGGTACTCCTCGATCTGGCTTTCGAGCTCCGCGATGCGGGCATCCCTTGGATCCGCCTCGGGAGCCGCTTCCGCCTCCTGTTCGGCCGTTTCCTCCCCGGCTGCGGACGCGTCCGCTTCGCCTTCCCGGGATTCCGCAGCATTCGCCTCCGCATTCAGCGTATCGGCCGGCGCTTCCGCAGCCGGCCTGTCGCGTTCATTATCCGCGTTGGCCGCTTCTCCGCCTTCGGCTGCGGCCTCCTGTTCCAACCGCTCTTCTGCTGCTGCATTCCTTGCTTCCGTCATTGCTGCAGTCCACCTCCTGATGCCGCGGTCAATACATTATGCTTAATTGTACCATTTTGCAAGTACGGCGGCCAAATCCTTGGACAGAATGTCCATCAGCGTAATCGCTTTGCCGTAATCCATGCGCATCGGCCCGAGCAGGCCGATCGTGCCGATCGTCGTGCCGTCCACGACATAGGTGGCCGTAATGAGGCTGCAGTTCTGCAGGGCTTCGTCCGCGTTTTCCTGGCCGATCCGGACCTGGATGCCTTCCTGCTTCGGGCTGAACGAACGTACCAAAGCCGGCGTCTCGTCCAGCCATTCCAGGATCGACTTCACCTTGTTCACGTCCCTGAACTCCGGCTGTGTCAGCATGTTCGAAGTGCCGCTCGTGAAGGCGCGATGCTCGGTCCGCTGCTCCAGCGCCTGCGCCAGCGTGTCGATGATCTCTTCGCAATGGCTGACGTAGCGGTTCAGTTCTTCACTCACTTCGGTGTACAGCTTCGTCTGCAGCCGGTGAAGCGGCACGCCGACGAGCTTCGCATTCAGAATCGCCACGACCTTCTCGAGTTCGTTTATGTCAAATCCGGGCGGAATGGAGATCGTCCGGTTTTCGACATGGCCGGTGTTCGTCACAATGATGGCGACGGCCGACTGGTCGTTCAGCGGCACGAGTTGGAAGGCCTTCAGCGAATTGCTGAACACCTCGGGGCCGAGCACGATGCTCGTATAGTTCGTCAGACTTGCCAGAATCATCGCGGCATGCTGGATGATCTGCTCCATCCGGGTCATCTTCCGGGCGAAAAACGAACGAACGCACCGCAAATCTTCCTCATCCACTTCGCCGATGCGGACGAGGTGATCGACATAGTAGCGGTAACCTTTCGCCGACGGAATTCGACCGGCGGATGTGTGCGGCTGCTCCAGAAAGCCGAGCTCCTCCAAATCGGCCATCTCATTCCGGATGGTTGCGGGACTGTAGCCGACGCCGCTTTTTTTCGAAATGCTGCGCGATCCGACCGGTTCGGCGGACCGAATGTAATCGTCAACGATGGCATTCAAAATCAGACGCTGTCTTTCGGTCAACATCTCCCGAACCCCTCCCGACCGGATGATGAGAACCTTTCGACCGCGTTAGCACTCGACGTCGGTGAGTGCTAACCAACAATACAAAAATACCAAACCGGCTCAACGATTGTCAAGTCAGTTCAGTACTTTGAGAACCGCGATTTCATCGCACGCATGCCGCTTCGGACAACTCACGCAATCGGTCCACACTTTCTCCGGGAAGATCTCTTTGTCGACCACTTCGAAGCCGTTCTTGCGAAAAAAATCAACCGCGTACGTGAGCGCCATCACCCTCGGAATGCCCCGCGAGCGTGCTTCCTCCACGAGCAGGTCCACAAGCTTCGTGCCGATGCCGCAGCCCTTGTATCCTTCCTTCATGCCGAGCGAACGGATCTCGACCAGTTCGGGCCCGAGCTGAAACAGCGAGCCGCAGCCGACGATGTCGCCGTCGATCTCCGCCACGACGAAGGAGTCGATTTGGCGGGCGAGCGCTTCCCGCGAACGCGGCAGCATGATCCCCTGAACCGCATAGCTTTCAATCAAGCGGTGCAGATCTTCCACATCGTCCGCCGTCGCCCGTCTGCACACCGCTTCTTTTACCGTCATCTCCGCGTTCCCCCTGAGTCCGGGCCGTGGCCGGCCCGAAAACGAATATGAATAAATATACAACAAGATGCAATTCATTGCAATCCTGGTTTTGCGGACGGGCGGATTCTCCGGGGGAGAAGGTTTGGTCTTGAGCAGCTGAGGGGCGGGGGATGAAAGAGAAAGTGCGGGATGGATGCCGGCGGATTGTGCGCTGGACGTCTCTCAGTTTCCCTCCAGCACGCCGACGAACGCGCCGAACACTTCGTTGCCGAGCGGGATGCCGCGCTCGGTGAGCCGCCATCCGGCGCCGTCGGGACGGCGCTCGATGAGGCCGGCCTCCCGCAGCGGACCGATGACGCCGCCGAACACGTCGTCCATCGATCGGCCGCCGAACTGAGCCGCGAAATCGGCGTCGCGGACGCCGTCCCGCATGCGGAGCCCGACCATCATGAAGTCCTCCATCGCTTCGTTCTCGGTTACCGGATCTTCGGACAGCCGGGGCAGCCGCTCGTTCGCGGCTTCGATGTACGGCGTCACGCCCTTGATGTTGACGTGGCGGACGCCGCGCGCATAGCCGTGGGCGCCGGCGCCGATGCCGTAATACGGCTCGTTGCGCCAATAGGTCATGTTATGCCGGCTCTCGCAACCCGGCAGCGCAAAGTTGCTGATCTCGTACTGCCGCCGGCCCGCCGCTTCCAGCCGCTCCATGATGAACAGATACATCTGAAGCTCCTCTTCCTCGGCGGGAAGGGGCAGTTCGTTGCGCTCGTAGAGCACATGGAACAGCGTGTTTTCCTCGATCTTGAGTCCGTACAGCGAGTAATGCGGCAGATCGAGCTCGACCGCCCGCCGCACGCTGTCCGCCAGCAGTTCCATCGTCTGGCCCGGCAGGCCGAACATCAGGTCGATCGAAAGATTGTTGAACCCGGCTTCCCGCGCCAGCTCTATGCTGCGGTAGACATCGTTCGTGTCGTGGATGCGGCCGATCCGCTGAAGCAGCGCGTCGTCGAACGCCTGCACCCCGAAGCTGATCCGGTTCACGCCGCCTTCCCGCATCGCGGCAAGCAGCTCCGGCCCCGTCGTTCCCGGGTTCGCTTCGACGCTGAACTCCGCATCCGGCGCAACGGGAAACCACCGACGCACGGCGCCCAGGAAACGCGCCATCTGCTCCGGCGTCAGCACCGTCGGCGTGCCGCCGCCGACGAACACGGTGTCGATGCGCTCCGGCGGCAAGGCAAGAACCGTGCGCTCCATCTCGCGCTCAAGCGCGTCCAGATATGCGTCGACCGGCTGTCCCGCAAGCACATACGTATTGAAATCGCAATAGTGGCACCTGTGCTTGCAGAACGGGATATGGATATAGAGCGCCCTCGGAGGATGCATCAGCATTGTCTTTCAACTCCTTCAGACGGGGAAAAGGATCCGCCGGGACGGGAACTTCCTCCCCGATGCGGACAGGCAGCCAGCGGAACTTGCGGCCGAACAGCCGACCCGCCTTGCGAACAGGCGAGCCGCCGGGATTCCCCCGGCGGCTGCGGCGGCCTTTATTTGTCGATGCGCAGCACCGCCATGAACGCTTCCTGCGGCACTTCCACGCTTCCGACCTGTTTCATTCGCTTTTTGCCTTCCTTCTGCTTCTCCAGCAGTTTCCGTTTCCGGGTGATGTCCCCGCCGTAACATTTCGCGAGGACGTTTTTCCGCATGGCCTTGACCGTCTCCCGGGCGATGACCCGCGAACCGATCGACGCCTGGATCGGCACTTCGAACATTTGCCGCGGAATGAGATCCTTCAGCTTCTCGCAGACGGCCTTCCCGCGCTGGTACGCGCGGTCGCGGTGCACGATGACCGACAGCGCGTCCACCACTTCGTTGTTGAGCAGAATGTCCATCTTGACCAGGTTCGACTTCTTGTATCCGGACAGTTCGTAGTCGAACGAAGCGTAGCCGCGCGTGCTCGACTTGAGCTGGTCGAAGAAGTCGTAGACGATCTCGGACAGCGGAAGCTCGTAAATCAGCGTCACGCGGGACGTGTCGAGGTATTCCATGTTGACGAACTCGCCGCGCCGGCTTTGGCACAGCTCCATGATCGCCCCGACGTAATCGTTCGGCACGATGATCGACGCCTTGACGTACGGCTCCTCGACGTAGTCGATTTTGCCCGATTCCGGATAGTTCGACGGGTTGTCGATCTCGAGCGTCTGGCCGTTCGTCAGCTTCACCCGGTAGACGACGCTCGGCGCCGTCGTGATGAGCGGAATGTTGAACTCCCGCTCGATCCGCTCCTGGATGATCTCCATGTGCAGCAGCCCGAGAAAACCGCAGCGGAAACCGAAGCCGAGCGCAGACGATGTCTCCGGTTCATAGCGCAGCGAAGCGTCGTTCAGCTCCAGCTTCTCGAGCGCCTCGCGCAGATCGTTGTAATCCTGCGTGTCAATCGGGTAGAGCCCGCAGAACACCATCGGGTTGATGCGCCGGTATCCCGGAAGCGGCTCCGCGGCCGGGCGCTTCGCGTCGGTGATCGTGTCGCCGACCCGCGTATCCTTGACGTTCTTGATGCCGGCCACGACGAATCCGACATCGCCGACGGACAGTTCGTCGACGATCGTCATCCGCGGCTTGAACGTGCCGACTTCGATCACTTCGAATTCGGCGCCCGTCGCCATGAAACGGATCCGCTTGCCGGCCCGGATGCTGCCGTCCACGACCCGGACATAGACGATGACGCCTTTGTACGAATCGTAGTGGGAGTCGAAAATGAGCGCCTTCAGCGGAGCGTCCGGATCGCCCTGCGGCGCCGGCACCTTCGTGACGATCTGTTCCAGAATCTCCTTGATGCCGATGCCCGCCTTCGCGGATGCGAGCACCGCTTCGCCGGCGTCGAGACCGATCACGTCCTCGATCTCCCGCTTGACCCGTTCCGGATCGGCGCTCGGCAGGTCGATCTTGTTGATGACCGGCAATATTTCAAGGTTGTTGTCGAGCGCGAGATACACATTCGCCAGCGTCTGCGCCTCGATCCCCTGCGCGGCGTCGACGACGAGCAGCGCGCCTTCGCAGGCGGCCAGGCTGCGCGACACTTCATACGTGAAGTCGACGTGGCCGGGCGTGTCGATCAGGTGAAGGATGTACTCCTGACCGTCGTCGGCTCGGTAGCTCAGGCGGACGGCCTGCAGCTTGATCGTGATGCCGCGTTCCCGTTCGAGGTCCATGTTGTCGAGAACCTGATCCTGCATTTCCCGCGACGAGAGCGCGCCGGTATATTCGAGAATGCGATCGGCCAGCGTCGATTTTCCGTGGTCGATATGGGCGATAATGCAGAAATTGCGGATGTTCCGCTGCTTCGATAGAGCGTCCGTCATGCAGTTCCTCCAACAAGAGCATGAATGCCGTTCGATCTCCTATTATATCAGCAGCGGGAGCCCGGCATCAATGCGCGATGTCGGCGGCGTCATTTCGTGACGGACTCGAACAGCGACACGATCAGGCGGATTCCGCCTTTCGCCACGGATTGCAGCAGGCCGGCCGTGCCGTCGGCAAGCCTGCTCACGGCTCCGCCGCCCTCCGCGGCGCCCTCGTAAGGATATCCGTAGCTGTCATGGCTTTCAGGCAGCGCGTCGTAAACGTCTCTTTCCGGATCGCTTTCCGTCCCGGATTCGCCGTATGCGCCGGACCACGGGTCGTACGGATCCGGCTGCTGCGCCGACGCCGCGCCGCGCTTCCCCGCCGGGTACGGGTCGCCGTATGCATGGCCGCTGCCGCTTCCCGTTCCGGTTCGCTGTGCCGCCTGCTGTTCAAGCGGACCGTACACGTCTTCCATGCCGTCCGATGACAGCTCGATGCCGTACAGGACGAAAAATGCGATCACTGCGCCAAGCAGCGTGTACTGCCAGGGCTTGCGCATCTCCGCCTCCCCCTTCCCCCGCAACTATTCCGCTCCGGCGTTCGTCTCCACCGCATTCCGGTACAATTCGGCGATCACCTCGGCCAGCGCGTCGGCTGTCCGGTAGCATTCCTCCAATGTATTTTCGATGCCGCCGATCTCGATGAGCAGACTGTTCGGCGACAGCGACTGGTTGTATTCCCCGTTGCCGCTCGAGGAGTCCTTGCCCCAAATGCCCCGCGAAATGCCGGGATACCGTTCTTCCAGCAGCCGGTGAATGTCCGCCGCGAACGCTTCGTTCTTGCGCCAGTCGGGATTGCCTTTGCCGATGATAAAGTACACCTGCGCATAGTCTTTGCCATCGATCGTCGCCGTCGTGTAGCCGCGCGGCTGCGAATCGCGATGGATATCGAACAGATACGTCAGACTGTCGTGCTCGGCCATCGCTTCGAGCACCGTCTCTTTAGAATATTTATAGGATAACTCCCAACGATAGTCCTCAATCGCCGTGACGTAGTCGACATCGGCGTGGATCGCGCCGATGCCGGCTTCCTCCAGCCGCTGCGCGAGCCGCTTGCCGACAAGCGTGATGTTGATCTCGTCCGACTCGGCGTTCTTCGCGCCTTCCCCGAGTTCCGGCAGCCAGGATTCGCGGTTGTGGGAGTGATAGATGAGGGCGACTTTCCGCTTCGTCTCCGTTGGCGCTGCGGGCTTCTCGGGCGATGCGGGCTGCTCGGGCGCCGCCTGCCCGCCGTTCGGCGCGGCACCGCCGCCGGCCGCTTCATCCGGATCCGTTCCGTCCGCCTGCTTGCCCGGCGGATCGGACGTCTCCGGCTTCTGAGCGTCATCGTGCTCATCGCCGTCCGGTGCCGGGAGCGGCGGATGATCTTCCGGGCCGGTGACATGCTCGCCGACGCTTCCCCGCCGAAGCAGCACGGCGCGGCTCGTTTCCAGTCCCGGCATTTCGCTGGCGAGCAGGCTGCGGGGTTGATGCGGATTGATGCCCGTGATGAAACGGATAAGGAACGACGCCGCCCGTCTGCCGTCGAAACCGGTTCGGGATTCGGAAGACTTGAACGACGGAAGTTCCATTCCGGCCATTTCCCCCAGCACACCGTTCGGAAGCGAAGCCGCCGCGCCGTTCATCGCCGGCCAGTCGGCTGCGGATGACGAATGAAAGGCCATGCCGGCCAGGCCGGCCGCAACGAATGCGACGAAAGTGCAGACAGACAGCAGAACGAACGTGCGCCACTGCACCAGCAATCTGCGCAGCGCTTCGGAAGTCCGCGGCGCATGCCATTGAACCGTAATCCGTTTCATTGAATGCTCCTCCCCATCGGCTGCAGCAAGTGCCGTATCTTGCTATCAGTCTATGAGAGAGTCGCGGATCATAGAACGGAAGAAAAGCGGAGAAAAATAGAATGGAAGAATGAAGGGGAAAAAGAAAACCGGCGCTGTCAGCGGGTGTAAGCGCCGGTGTTGTCCATGTTGACCGCTTCGTGCAGCGCGGCGTTCAAGCCGCTGGCGATGATGTTGGCGATATCTTCAATGAAGGAATCGACTTCCTTCGGCGTGACGAGCAGATCATGCCCCATCGGCTGGAGCACTTCCTTCACGAGCTGCAGCCGCTCCTCGCCCGAGATGGCATGAAGCATGCCGAGAATGGGCGCCGCGTTGTCCGTCTGTCTGCGAAAATGCTCCGCCATCAGTTCGATGCAGTTGTTCACGATGGTTGACGCATAGACGACGGTGGGGACGCCGATCGCAATGACCGGCACGCCGAGAATCTCGCGCGTGAGACCCTTGCGCTTGTTGCCGATGCCGGAGCCGGGATGGATGCCCGTATCGGCGATCTGGATCGTCGTGTTGACCCGTTCCACCGCCTTCGAAGCCAGCGCGTCGATGGCGATGATCAGGTCGGGTTTCGTCTGCGCGGCGATGCCGAACACGATATCGCTGGACTCGATGCCGGTAATGCCGAGCACGCCGGGCGCGACCGCGCTGACGGGACGGTAGCCCGGCGCCACCTGATCCGGCATCAGTTCGAACAGGTGGCGGGTGACCAGCGTATTCTCGACGACAAGCGGCCCGAGGGCGTCCGCGGTCACATTCCAGTTGCCGAGCCCGACGATCAGCGTCTTCGCGTTCCGGCTGACGCCGACCCGCTCGAGAAACGCCTCAAATTCGCGCGCGAACACTTCGGCGACGCGGTCCTGCAGTTCCGTATCCCGGTTTCTCAGTCCCGGCACCTCGAGGGTGACGTAACGTCCGACCATTTTGCCGATGGCCTTCGCTCCCTCTTCGTTGTCGACGCTCATCCGCGTGATCGTGATGCCGTCTTCGGTGACCGTCTCCGTCGTGATGCCGGTCAGGCGGCCGTCCTTGCCCGACTGGGCCATTTCTTTCGCTTCCAGCGCCAGGTCGGTGCGGATGTCGTATTGGCGCAATTCGATGTCGTGCATGGCAGCGCATTCCTCCAATGTTCGGATCAGCCTTATTGTTCAGCGGCGGACGGTGTTTTATGCAGGCGCAAATCAAGGGATCATGTCCGGGCGTCTTGCGCATTCGGCGATGCGTTCCCGCTCTTGCAATTTCAAGGACTGCATGATAGAATATTTCAAGTTGACTCAAGATGAGGAATGGCTTGTTGTCCGGGAGGTGAACCGAGTGCCGAACATTAAATCCGCCATCAAGCGCGTGAAGACGAGCGAGAAGCGCCGTGCCCTGAACGCGTCCCAGAAATCCGCGCTTCGCACGGCCGTCAAGGCAGCCGACACGGCAATCGCAGCCGCTGACCTCGAAGCTGCAAAGGCCGCTGTCGCCCTTGCTTCGAAGAAGCTGGACAAGGCCGTCACGAAGGGCCTGATCCACAAGAACAAAGCTGCACGCAAAAAATCCCGCCTGGCCCAAAAGCTGAACGCGCTGCAAGCGCAGCAGGCTTGAAGCCGCGACAAATGAACGCCCGCCCGATCCGTCCGGATCAGGCGGGCTTTGTCATGTTGTTTAAGGGACCGGCGGTCGCGCTGTCTTATGCGCGCGCGGGCTGTTTCCGCCATGCGCCGGACTGCAGCAAATACAGTTCCAGGCCGAGCTCCTTGTCGATCTGCCCGGTTTTCATGCGGTAATCGAGCTCGGCGATCTCGCGGAGCCGCTCGGCCAGCCGCTCCTCCGGCCAGGAGCGCGCCTTCTCCGCCGCCAGCCGGACGGCGTACGGATGCAGGCCGAGCTGACCGGCAATCTGCTGGTTCGGCCAGGAGCGTGCCGACAGCTCCTTGACCTGCAGCATGATCCGGAACTGGCGCGCAATCAGCGCCGCGATCCGGATCGGCTCTTCCTTCCGTTCGAGCAATTGCCGGTACAGCGAAACGGCTCGTCCGGTATCGCCTTCCGCCAGCGCGTCGACGAGCGCGAAGACGTCATCCTCCAGCACGGGCGCGGTAAGCGACTCGACATGCTCCCGCAGGATGGTCCCCCCCGTTCCGGCATACAGGCACAGCTTGTCCGTCTCGGCGGCCAGCGTCTGCAGATTGGCGCCCGCCCGGCGGATCAGCGCTTCCGCGGTCGCCTCATCGATCGCGCGCCCCTGGGACGCGGCACGCCGCACGACCCACCGGACCAGATCCCGGCCATCGAGCTCGGCGAATTCGATGACCGCATCCATCTCCTTCAGCAGCTTGACCGCTTTGCGCCGCTCATCCATCTTGTCGCTGTGCACGACGAACAGCAGGACGCTCGTCTCGCTCGGCTTGCGCAAGTAGGCGATCAGCCGGTCGACATCATGCTGCAGCCGCCCGTCTTTGCCGCCGGCGGCGAGCACGGTCTCATCGCGCACGACAACCAGCTTGCGGCTGACGAAGAACGGCATCGCGTCCGCCTCCTCAACCGCGGCTTCCACCGGCGTCTCCGACGTGTCAAATTTGAAAAGGCCGAGCTCCCGCCCGTCTTCGCCGAGCAGCTTGTCCGCCGTGAACGCGACGAACTCCTGCATCCGGTAACGATCCCGCCCGAACACCGCGTAGACCGGCCGGAACCGGCCCTCATTCATCTCTTTCGCCGCTGCGCTAGGATTCATGTAGCCTCCGTTTCCATTCTTCCGCCGTGACGAAGGGATGAAACCTTGCGGCTTCATCCCTCCGCCCTTGATCTATGTCAACACCAGCGGGAAGATCCATGGCTCTCCCCGCGGATGGTCGGACCGATTGAAACTCTCTCGGTCCGCCTCAACTTATCTTACGCAGGCGGCGGAAGAATTGTGCATCGACTTCACATGATTCGTTATTCCTTCGTCTCCGTGCCGTCGGCGGGATTGATCCGATAGATCTCGCCTGCGCCGTCCTCGCGCCGGATTTCGTACCGGAAGAACGCTCCGTCCTCCGACCAGCCCATCGCGGCAATCGAACCCTGCCGCTCTTCGCTCTCAAACCGCGTGTTCCCGTCCCGGTCATAGATGATGACGCGGGATTCGGAAAACACGGCAATGTAGGAGCCGTCGGGAGACACCGACTCTACCGGACCGAACGCCGGCTCTTCCGTGAAGCCGGCAACGCCCATCTGAACGTCATCTTCCGGTGATTCTATACCGCCGTTGACACCCTGAAGCACCGCCGGCGGCGCCATGCGGACGTCTCCCTCGCCGGAGCCGGCATCCGCGTCCGTTGCGCTGTCGCCGGAACGGCCGGCCGAACCGGGCGAAGATTCCATTGCCTGTCCGGACTGATCCCGGACTTCGGTGAGATGAAAGGACTCCTTCATCGACACATCGGATCCATCCTGCGCATCGGTCGAATCGGCAGCGGCATCCATCATGAGCATGGGTTCGGACGATCCGGACGAGGCCGATTCCTTTGCGGCGCGGTCGCCGGAGAAGCTGTCCGAGAGCCTGTCGGGATCGTAGGTTGCGAAGAAAATGCCCGCCACGACCCCGGCTGCGACAACGCCGCTCAGAATGCGCAGGGAGAACCGGTTGTTCCGGCGGCGCGGCGCCGTCCTCGCCGGGCTTCCGGCCGAACCTGCGAGCTCTGCCGCTCCGGCGTCCGCGCTTGCCGCGGCTTTGACCCGGTCGATCTCGTCGAGCTTCGGCAAGATGGCGTCCACGAGGCTGATCGGCGGCGTCACTTTCGGCAAGCTCTCCAGTTCGGCCGACAGCCGCTTCAGGCGCTCGAACATGGCCGCACATTCCGCGCACTGCCGGATGTGCTCGCGCGCTTTCGCGGACTCGAATTCGGTGAGATCGCCGTCGAGCTCGCGCTGCATATATTCCATCACCTCTTGACAGTTCATCCCCGGACACCGCCTTTCTGATAATCTCGGAGCAGGACCTGCAGCTGTTGTCTTGCCCGGAACAGGTACGATTTCACCGTGTTGAGCGGCAGATCCAACGAATCGGCGATCTCGTTGTAAGAGAAGTCCTGCAAATACCTCAGCACGACGACCGCGCGGTGATGTTCGGGCAGGCGGTCGATCGCTTCGCGGATATCCTTCGCCGCATAGGCCGCCATGACCTCGCCTTCGACCGAATCCCTGCCTTCAAACACCATCTCGTGTTCTTCGATGGAAACGGTCGGCTTGTTCCGGCGGAACTTGTCGATGCAGATATTCGTCACAATGCGCTGCACCCAGGTTTTGAATTGCGCTTTCTCTTCATAGGAGCCGATTTTCGTATAAATGCGGATCAAGGCCTCCTGCGCAGCGTCCATCGCATCCTGTTCGTTGCCGACAAGATAATAGGCAGTTCGGTAAACGTGCGTCTCGATTTCGCGCAAAAGCGTGATGAGAGCTTCGCGGTCGCCCTCACGGGCGGCACGGATCAGCGACGGCTCTACCACGAGGATCCCCCTCTCTTGCACCCTCTCAAACGAAACGATCCGCAAAAATGTTGCAGACCGCGCGCGAAAAAGGGTGGAATTTCGTTCGGCTTCATTCCTCTCCCCGGCCCGTTCCGCGGCCGGGCTCCTTCCGTCCACCCCCAAGCATAGCAGAAATCCGGTAGACCGTATACCGGAGCAAGCTGCTAACTGTGATTTTCCAGCTGCCCGCCGGCGGCTGTTCGGACCGAAAGCGCGCCGCCCGCGATCCGGTATTGCGTCTCGCCGTTCAGATCCGTCCGGCGGACCTGCGCGCCGACGGCCGCAATCCGGCCGAGCGTGTCGGGATGCGGGTGGCCGTACACATTGTTCCGGCCGGCGGAGATGACCGCCTCCCGCGGACGCCAGTAATCCAGCCATTCGGCGGCAGTCGAATGGCGGCTGCCGTGGTGCGCGATCTTCATGACATCGATGCCTGCGTCCGTTTCCTGCTGCCTTGCGACGATCGCCCGCTCTTCGGCGGCGCCGATATCGCCCGGAAGCAGAAACGCAAATCCTTCGAGCACAAGCTGCAGGACGACGCTTCGCCCGTTCTGGTCCCGCATCACCGGCATGCGGCCGTTTGATGTGAGCGGCTCGGCGGACGGCCAGAGCACCGTCAGTTCGGTGCCGTCGTCCAGCTTGTAAGGTGCAAGCCCGCTGTGCGCGGCGATCAGTCTGAGGCCCCGCGCATCCGCCAGCCTGAGCAGCGCTTCCCCGTCCTCCTTGCCGGACAGCGTGCCGTTCCAGAGCAGCGCCTTCGCCGGGATCGCGTCGAGCACGGCGGCGAGTCCGCCGATATGGTCGGCGTCGAGATGGGAAGCGACGACCAGGTCCAACCGGCGGACGCCGCGCTTCATGAGCAGCGGCACGACCACGTCTTTGCCGACGTCGTACGGGTCGAGGCGCCGCCGCCACTCATCGCCCGGCTTCTCGAACCGCAGCGTGCCGCCGCCGTCCACGAGCATATGGCGGCCGGAGGGCGTGCGGATCAGCACCGCGTCGCCCTGTCCGACGTCGAGGAACGAGACGGTTGCCGACCGGTCGAAGCGGTCGGGCTGATACGCATACGCGAGCAGCAGCACGGCCGCGGCGGCCGGCAGGATGATTCGGGCCCGCATCCGCTGCCGTCCGGCCGGTTCGAAGTACGGTTCGGCGTGCGGCAGGCCGGGTGCGGGACGCAGGTCGAGCGTCTCCGTCTCCTGTTCGCCGTCCGGCGTGTTCTCCCGCTCGCCGGACCTGTCGGGCAGCCGGGATGCGATCAGCAGCAATGCGCCATACCAGGCCAGTATCCACCAGATCGGCGGCGAAGGCCAGATCGTCGCCAGTTCCAGCCGTTCGGCAAGCTTCTCCACGAGCCTGAACGTGGCGTCGTTCGCCGCCTCCGCCGCCCGGGCGAGCAGCCTGCCCGCGTCCGGCCAGAGGAACGAAAGGATCAGCGCAACCGTGCCGAGCGGCAAGACGACGAAACTGATGAACGGCACGAGGACGGCGTTCGCGGGAAGCGACAGCAGATGGAATCGGTTGAAATAAAATACGGTGAGCGGAAACGACACGGCCTGCGCAACGACGGTGACGACCAGCAGGTCGGCGACCGCCCGTCCGCGCTTGAGCGGCGGCAGCGCGCGCCTGACCGGCGGCACGAGCGCGATCAGGCCGGCCGTCACGGCGAACGAGAGCTGGAACGCGATGTCGGAGAGATAATACGGATCGTACAGCAGCATGGCCAGCGCGGCGGCGGCCAGCAGGTTCATGCCGTCCTTCAGCCGGTTCATCCGCGCCGCGGCAAGGCCGAGCATCGCCATCAGCCCGGCCCGCACGACGGACGGCGACGCGCCGGTCAGCAGCACATAGAACGGAACGGCGGCCGCCGTCAATTCCAGCGTCGTCTCCCGCGGCAGCCTGAACAG
>NZ_CAJRAY010000105.1:48293-62208 GCF_907165215.1 Thermobacillus xylanilyticus
GAAACCGACGCCGAGCAGAAAGACGCCGACATGGAGTCCGGAAATGGCGAGAATGTGGGTAAGTCCGAGCTCCGCGAACCCGGCGTACAGCTCCGGGTCGAGCTGCTCGCGCACCCCGAGCACCAGTCCGTTCATGTAGCCGGATTGCCTGCCGGAAAACAGCGATTCCATCCGCCCGGCAAGCGACTCGCGCAGCCGGTCCATGGCGCGCAGCACGGTCAGCCCCGCGCCGCCGCCCCGGCCGAGCGGCTCCAGGCTGTCCGCCGACTTCGCTTCCAGCAACCAATGAATCCGGTGTCTGTACAGGTAGGCGCGGTAATTGAATCCGCCGAAATTGACGGCTTCGCCGGGCCGTTCCAGCACGCCGGAGACGGCGGCACGGTCGCCCCGCCGCCATCGGGAAGCCGTCTCAAGTTCGGCTTCTTCCTTGAGCCGGATGCGCACCTGCACCCGTTCGCCGCGCAGCTTCCGGGGCTCCCCTCCGCCGAAAGCGGCAGATTCGAGCCTGGCGCGGAACATGACGCGGTCGCCGTCAATCCGGGGAACGGAATCGATGGTCAGCACGGCTTCGACGGCGGCGGGCGGTTCACCCGACTCGGCGGCTTCGGCCAGTTCGGCCAGCTCGGTCACGTTGCGCTCGTCGGTCCAGACGCGGTGAACAGCGGCAAGCGCGTACGCGAGCGCGCAGGCGGCGGCCGTCCTCGGGCCGATCCTGCGCGCCAGCGCGAGGGCGGCCAGCGTGGCCGCAAGCGACAGGCCGGCCATCAGCACGCCCGCGCGCCCGAACGTCGCGGCCGACGCGCCGCCCGCGATCCAGCATGCCGCGAATGCGGCAAGCGGCCTCCGGAACATGGCTTCTCCCTCCCTTGCCAAAGAAAAAACCTCCGTGCGTGATTCACACGCACGGAGGTGCTTCCTCCGGACGATTCCGTTCAATTGTCGTCGATGCCGCCCGCGGCCTGCGCCGGCGGTTCATAGGACGCCAGCGGCCGGAAGATGATGCCTTTCTGGCTCATCAGGCGGCTGACTTTGTCCGCGTCCTTCGGATAGGGGCGATGGTAGACGATCTCGGTGACGCCGCTGTTCGCCAGCATGTTGGCGCATGTCCAGCACGGCTGATCGGTGACGTACACCGTCGAACCTTCGCGGTCGATCCGGTCGGTGAACAGCAGCAGATTCTGCTCCGCATGGATCGTCCGGATGCAGCGCTCCTTCTTGACGACCCGCTCCTCGCCGTCCACGATCTCGACCTCGTATTGTTCGGCGATCATGCAGCCCGCCTCCGAGCAGTCCGGAACGCCCATCGGCGCACCGTTGTAGGCGGTGCCGAGCAGTTTCTTGCCCTGCACCAGCACGGCGCCCACCCGGCGCCGCAGGCATCGCGATCTCGTCGACACCATGTAGGCGATATCCATGAAATAGGTATCCCAATCTTTGCGCACGATAGCGGTTTGCGACATCGTTTGCACCGATCCTTTCGCGTCCGGTTTCCCCGCCTTGCATCTGTCCCCCATTGTCTCATATCCGCCAAATTGCGGCAACAGGCTGCAGCCGGTCTGCGGCGCGGGACTTCCGCAGGCCGGCCGGCATGCCGGCAGCGGCTCCCGGCCTAGCCGCCCGTCGCATGCTGCCTTGCCTCGATCGCTTCCCGCAGCCGTTCCAGCAGTTTCGGCCCGATGCCCTTCACCCGGGCAAGATCGTCAATGCTGCGGAACGGGCCGTTCCGCTCCCGGTCTTCGACGATCGCCTGCGCCTTCGCCGGACCGATGCCCGGCAGCTCGTCCCATTCCGCCGCCGTCGCGCGGTTGATGTCAAAACCGGCGGAACCGGCCGGAGCGACGGCCGCATGCTCCGCGCCGGCTTCATCCGGGCGATCCGCCGCCGCTGCCTCATTCAGGTCCGCCGCGGTCTCATCCGGTCCGCCGGCGGGTTCCGCTTCGCCCTCGCCGGTTTGACCGGCTGTCGGGGGGCCGGCGTCGCCTCCGGCCGCATCGTCGCTTGCCGAAACGGCCAACCGGTCGTTCACGGGCTGCCAGCCGGGCGGAAGCCGCTCCGGCTTCTCGTGCTTGAACGCTCCCCACAGCAGCCCGGCGGCCAGCAGCAGCAGTCCGGCGGCGCCGAACATCCGCGGCTGAGTCAACGATTGCATTTTCCTGTCGACCTCCTTCGTATTGTGTGTCATGTCGGACAATCGGGCGGGCATAGGTTGATTAGAGCAGGCATTTATCGAAACGGCTTATCGTTCTAAGCAAATCGGATGCGCCCGTCCAAAAGGACGGAGCCGGCCGTTTACTGATTTCGGACGGGAGGGTTCAATGGTGAATGTCGGGTTTATCGGAACGGGCAGCATGGGCGGCATGCTGGTGGAAGCGTTCATCCGATCCGGGGCGCTGCCGCCGGAATGCATTGCGGTGGCGAATCGGACGCCCGCCAAGGCGGAGCGGCTCGCCCTCCGCTACCCGGGTGTGCGCGCCGTCCGCTCGAACGCGGAAGCCGCCGCCGGCCGCGACCTCGTCTTCCTGTGCGTCAAACCGCTCGATTTCAAGCCGGTCATCGACGAAATAAGGGCCAGCGTGCAGCCGGAACAGCTGATCGTCTCGATCACCAGTCCAGTGCTTCTGGCCCATCTGGAAGAATGGCTTCCCTGCCGGGTCGCCAAAGTGATTCCCAGTATTACGAACATGGCGCTCAGCGGCGTGACGCTCTGCATCTACGGCAGCCGCATCGAGCCGGAACAAATGGCGATGCTGGAAGGGCTGCTGTCGCACATCAGCCAGCCGATCCGCATCGACGAGAAATATACGCGCGTTGTCTCCGATCTGTCGAGCTGCGGGCCCGCCTTCATGGCGTTCGTCCTGCAGCGCTTCGTCGACGCCGCGGTCGAGGAGACGGGCATCGGCCGGGAAGAAGCCGAGCGGCTGGCCGCCGGCATGCTGCTCGGCACGGGGCGGCTGCTGACCGCCGAAGGACTCTCGGCCGAGGAACTGATCCGCCGGGTGTGCGTGCCGGGCGGCATCACCGCCGCCGCGCTGAAACAGCTCGACTCGGAGCTGGACGGCGTCTTCAACCGGCTCATCCGGACGACGCACGCCAAGTTCCGGGAAGATCTGGCGAAAGTCGATCAGTCTTTCGCCGTGAAGCATTGATCCGCCCGGCCGGTCAGCCCGCGACGATGTTGACGAGCTTGCCCTTGACGACGATGATCTTGCGCACCGTCTTGCCGGCCGTCAGTTCCTGCACCCGGGCGCTTTCCTTCGCCAGCCGTTCGAGCTCGTCTTCCGGCGCGTCCGCCGCCACCTTGACGCGGTCGACGATCTTGCCGTTCACCTGAACGACAATCTCGATCTCCTGGTCGACGGTCCAGGCTTCATCATATTCCGGCCACGGCTCGTAGGTGATCGTGTCGGAATGCCCCATCCGCTCCCACAATTCTTCCGCGATATGCGGCGCGATCGGCGAGAGCAGCTGGAGGAAGTCGTTCATCGCCTTGCGCGGCAGACGCTCCGCCTTGTAAGCGTCATTCACGAAGATCATGAGCTGGCTGATCGCCGTGTTGAAGCGGAGGTTCTCGTAGTCCTCCGTCACTTTCTTGATCGTCCGGTGCCAGGTGCGCTTGAACGCATCATCCGCGTCGCCATCGGCGATTTTCGGATTGAGTTTGCCGTTTTCGCCGACGTAGAGCCGCCATACGCGGGAGAGGAAGCGGTAGGTGCCCTCGACGCCGTTCGTGTTCCACGGCTTCGTCGCCTCGAGCGGTCCCATGAACATCTCGTACATGCGGAGCGTGTCGGCGCCGTACTCGTTTACGATGTCGTCCGGGTTGATGACGTTGCCGCGCGATTTGCTCATTTTTTCGTTGTTCGTGCCGAGGATCATGCCCTGGTTCACGAGTTTCTGGAACGGTTCCTTCGTCGAAACGACGCCGATGTCGTAAAGCACCTTGTGCCAGAACCGCGCGTAGAGCAGGTGGAGCACCGCATGCTCGGCGCCGCCGATGTAGAGGTCGACCGGCAGCCAGTACTTCTCCTTCTCCTTCGAAACCAGTTCCTTGTCGTTGTGCGGGTCGATGTAGCGCAGGTAGTACCAGCAGCTGCCCGCCCATTGCGGCATCGTGTTCGTCTCGCGGCGCGCCTTGAGTCCCGTCTCCGGATCGACCGTATTGACCCAGTCCGTCGCGTTGGCCAGCGGCGATTCCCCCGTGCCCGACGGCTTGATCTCGTCGAGATCCGGCAGAAGCAGCGGCAAGTCCTCTTCCGGTACCGGCTTCATCGTGCCGTCTTCGAGATGGAGAATCGGAATCGGCTCGCCCCAGTAGCGCTGACGGCTGAACAGCCAGTCGCGCAGACGGTACGTCGTCTTGGCGCGGCCTTTGCCTTCCCGTTCGAGCCACTCGATCATCTTCGCTTTCGCTTCTTCATTATGCAAGCCATCGAGCAGCCCCGAGTTCACGTGCGGACCGTCGCCGGTGAACGCTTCCTTCGTCACGTCGCCGCCCCGGACCACTTCGATGATCGGCAGATCGTACTTCTTCGCGAATTCCCAGTCGCGCTGGTCGTGGGCCGGAACGGCCATGATCGCGCCCGTGCCGTAGCCGCCGAGCACATAATCGGCGATCCAAACCGGAAGCTTCGCGCCGTTCACGGGATTGACCGCGTACGCGCCGGTGAAGACGCCCGTCTTCTCCTTCGCGAGATCGGTCCGTTCGAGGTCGCTCTTGCGCGCCGCCGCTTCGCGGTAGGCTTCGACGGCCTCACGCTGCGCTTCGGTCGTAATTTTGTCGACCAGTTCGTGCTCCGGAGCGAGCACGCAGTAGGTTGCGCCGAACAGCGTGTCCGGGCGGGTCGTGAAGACGGTGATCGACGCGTCGTGTCCGTCGATCGCGAACGTCACTTCGGCGCCCTGCGATTTGCCGATCCAGTTCCGCTGCATTTCCTTGATGCTCTCGGGCCAATCCAGTTCCTCGAGATCTTCAAGCAGCCGCTCGGCGTACTCGGTAATCTTCAGCATCCACTGGCGCATCGGCTTGCGGATGACCGGATGGCCGCCGCGTTCGCTGACGCCGTTGATGACTTCCTCGTTCGCCAGCACCGTGCCGAGCGCCGGACACCAGTTCACCGGCACTTCGGCGACATAGGCGAGGCCTTTCTTGTACAGTTGGAGGAAAATCCACTGCGTCCATTTGTAATATTCCGGGTCGGTCGTGCTGATCTCGCGGTCCCAGTCGTACGAGAAGCCGAGCGACTTGATCTGCCGGCGGAAATTGTTGATGTTCTGCTCCGTGAAGCCGCGCGGATGCTCGCCCGTGTTCAGCGCGTGCTGCTCGGCCGGGAGACCGAACGCGTCCCAGCCCATCGGGTGGAGGACGTTGTAGCCGCGCATTCTCTTGTACCGGGCGACGATGTCGGTTGCCGTGTACCCTTCCGGATGGCCGACGTGCAGCCCCGATCCCGAAGGATACGGGAACATGTCGAGCGCGTAGAATTTCGGCTTGCTCGTGTCGTCATGCGTCTTGAACGTCTTGTTCTTCTCCCAGTACGCCTGCCATTTCGGCTCGATCGTCCGGGGATCGTAACCGTGCTGTCTCTCTTCCTTGCCCATCTCGCTAGCGTCTCCTTCCGTTGTTGACCGCCTTGAACTTAAAAAAAGCCTTCGTCCATAGCGCATCTGCCAGGGACGAGAGGCTTCTCCCGCGGTACCACCCTAGTTGACAGCCGGCGTGCTTCGCCGCTGTCCACTCGAGGCCCTTAACGCGGGCCGTACGGCATCGCTGTCGGCGCGGGATTGCGCCGGTTCACGAATGCGGCTCCGAGGCGAGTTCGCGCGCCCACCGGTCCGGCTTGCACCAGCCGCCGGCTCTCTTCTTCCGGTGCGAATCGCACTACTGCTCCTCTTCACAGCCATAATCTGGTCATGAAACGGTTATCCCGATTATAGGGCAGCCGGCCGCGCGTGTCAAGTTTGGTCGACGTCCCGGCCGACCGCGGAGACCGGACGGGCAGCCGTTTGTCGGGCGCTTGGCAAGCCGGCGGTCCGTGTGTTATGATGGGAACAGATGTTCGTATTTTGATCTGGAGGCGGACATGCGACCGAACGTGGAACCGATGGCTGCGAAAACGATCTTGAACCGGGTGCGCGTCCCCGCCATGCCGTTCGACTGGTCGATCAATCCGTACCGCGGCTGCCAGCACGGCTGCAGCTTCTGCTACGCCCGAAGCACGCACACGTTCCTGGGACAGCCGGCGGACGACACGTTCCAGCGCCATATTTACTGGAAAGCGGGAGCACCGGACATTCTCCGGAGGCAGCTGGCCCGCCTGGCGCGGCAGGGCAGGCTGCCGGACCATGTGGCGATCGGCACGGCGACGGATCCCTATCAGCCGCTGGAAGCGAAGGCGATGCTCACGAGAGGGTGCATCGAGGCGCTGGCCGATTACGGCGTTCCGTTCAGCGTGACGACGCGCTCGCCGCTCGTGCTGCGCGACCTGGACATCCTGCGCCGGGCAAGGGTGCTGTCGGTCAACATCAGCCTGCATACGCTGGATGCGCAGGTCTGGCGGCGGTTTGAGCCGGCCAGCCCGGCGCCGCGGCGCAGGCTGGAGACGATCGGCCGGCTGGCCGACGCCGGCGTTCCGGTTACGGTGTTCGCGGCGCCGATGCTGCCGTACTTGACCGATTCCCGCGAAACCGCGGCGGAATTGGCCGAAGCATGCAAGAGCCGCGGAGCGGACCGGGCGATGATCGATTTCCTGCGGCTGCAGGCGCCGGAAGTGAAGCAGTGGTTCTTCGGCGTGCTGCAACAGCACTATCCGAAGCTGGCGCCGGTTTACGGCAATTTGTATTACCGCAGGGCGGGCTTGCCGGAGAGCTACGTCCGCCCGGCGCGCGAACGGGTGGAGGCGGAGTTTCGCCGCCTCGGCCTGATCGGCCCGGGGGCCCCGAAGCGGAAGCCGGCGGATAACCGAACCGGACGGGATGCGGCAGGCGCTGTGACGGAAGGCGGATTGGCGGCGGGCGGCCGGGCCGGACAAGCGATGGAGGCCGGGTTGCCGGCGAACGGATCGGGGCCTGGAGCGGACGGGTTTGCATCCGGGCCGTTCGGGGATCCCGCGGCCGGCTCCGGCTGCGTTCCATTGCAGTTGACGCTGTTTTGAGGGGGGAGTCACGCGGTTCGGATAGAGGTTGTGGTCTGGAGGCGCGGTGTGCATGTCACGATGCGGCCGCGAATCTTCTATTACGGCTGATCGGGCCGGAAACCGCGAAACAGAAGAAAAAAATTCGCTTATTTTGGTAAAAACCGCCGAAATCGGACGATTTCCCGATAATAAGCGAAGCAAATGCTTTTATTCAAGCTGTAAATACGCAATTCAGCAAAATAAATGCCAATTTTTCGTTATTCTGCCGTTCCCATGACAGCCGCGGTTCTTGCCGCACCCATCAGCTGCGGCAACAGCCGCCAACGCCATTACACCGTTGCCGCAAAGAACAGCCGCTCGGCGTTGTCGTCCGGCCGCTCCAGCTTGAAGTCGGCGTACATCTCGACATGCGAGAAGCCGGCCCGCATCAGCGCGCCGCGGATCCACTCCGGTTCATAGGCGCGTTGGACGTGCGTCTCCTCGAACCGGACAAACCGGCCGTCCTCGCCGTCGCGGGCGAAGATGGTCAGATGATGCTCGATTTCCCGCCTGTCCGGCGTGTATTCGCTCGTCCAGATGTAGGCGATATCGCGCTCGTCGAGCGTGAACGGCTGCTCTTCCGCATACCGCTCGAGCTGCCGCGGCGCGTGGACGTCGAACAGGAACAGGCCGCCGTCCTTCAGCCCCCGCCGCGTCGCGCGGAACGCCGCCTCCACATCTTCCTCTTCCAGCAGGTAATTGATGCAGTCGCAGAAGGACAGCACCGTGTCCACCCGCTCCGGCAGCTCCCAGTCTCGCATGTCCTGCTGCAGCCAGCGGATCGAGCCGTCGCCCGAGTACCGCTGCGGCTGCGCGTCCCATTTGCTGCGCGCCACGGCCAGCATTTCGGCCGACAGATCAATGCCGAAGACGCGAAATCCCGATTTGGCGAGCGGGATCGCGATGTTGCCCGTGCCGCAGCCGAGATCGACGACCGTCTCCGGAATGCCGGTCCGTTCCCAGCATTGCCGGGCGAACCGGAGCCATTCCGGATAGGGCATGTCTTCCATCAACCGGTCATAGACCGATGCGAATTGTCTGTAGGCCCGCATACAGGCTCCTTCCGATTCAGCCGTACCGCAAGAAACGCTCAGGAGCAGAAAGCGCAGGCGGCTTCCTCCGCCGGGATGGCGTCTTCCGCACTGGAATCGCTTATTCCCGCGGGAATTGCGTCGCCGATGTCACCGCGCCCGCATTGCCAGGGCAATCGCCCGCCGCCTCCTCCGCCCCAGTCCCGCGGCTTACGGCTGATCCTGTTGTTCGTTCAGGTAAGTCCAGCTTCCTTCCTGCCGCACGATGCCTTCGCGCATCAGCTTGCCGAGCGCCCGCTTGAACGCCGCCTTGCTGATGCCGAATTTGCGCTGGATGACATCGGGCGGCGTCTCGTCGGAATACGGCATCGCTCCCGTATTCCGGCTGCGCAAATATTCCAGAATGCGCCCGGCGTCCTCTTCTCGTCCGATCTCCTTGCGCGGCCGCATCGACAGGTTGATGCGGCCGTCTTCCCGGACGAACGTGACGCGCGCCTCGAACGCTTCGCCGAGCCGCAGCGGCCGCGTCTGTTCGCTGCTCGGGATCAGACCGAGCACACCGGCGCGCAACGCCTCCCCGTCCACGAACACGAACGCGCCGACTTTCGCGTGCCGCGTCACCCAGCCGCGCACCGTCCGGTTGAACCAGGCGGCCGGCGCGGGAACGGCCAGTTGCTGCAGATCGGCTTCCTCCGCCAATTCGGCGATGATCCGCCCCGACTTGTCATGCGCCATCCGGACGAACAGCTCGTCGCCCGGACGCGGCCTGAGCTCCCGTTCCCGCGGCAGCTCCGCGTTCGGCAAAAGCAGCTGCCGGCCGAGCCCCATCTCGAGGAAGCAGCCGTAGCGCGGATGCACGTCGGCCGCTTTCAGCCTGGCGATCCCGCCGAGCTGGAGCAGCGGCTTGCGCGTCGTCGCGGTCAGCCGGTCAAGCGTGTCGTGGAACAGGAACACTTCCACGACATCGCCGGGATTCGGCCTTTCCCCGACAATCTCGCCGTATGGCAGCAGCACGGTGCGCTCGCCGTCCGAGAGGATGAATCCGTTCGGCGGCGCCTCGCGCACCGTCTCGAGGCGGACGGTCGTCCCGGCCGTCAGGCTCATGCGAACTCCACGACTTTCGCGTCCGACCAGAGCCGCTCGAGGTTGTAGTACTCGCGTTCGTCGCGATGGAAGACGTGGGCGATGACGTCGCCGAGATCGATGAGCACCCAGCGGGCGGCCTCCAGTCCTTCGATGCCGTGCACCGTAACACCCCGCTCCTCCGCACGCTTGCGGATCTCGCCGGCGATCGCCTGCACCTGCGTATCCGAGTTGCCGTGGCAGATGATGAAATAGTCGGCGACGAGCGAAATGCCTTTCAATCCAAGCGCGACAATGCGGTGCGCCTTCTTCTCTTCCGCCGCGTCCACGACGAGCTGCATCAATTCATCGGCTTGCATCAACCGTTATCGGCCTCCTTGTCGAGAAGTCGGATCAAATCGTTGCGCGCCATTACGGTCAGCGGGTAGATCAGCCGGCCATTGGCGAGCAGGAAAGAAATCGTCGAATCGAAACCAAGGACGAGCGCGCGATCCAGACTGCGTCCGGCTTCCTCCCGGATCCGGTCCACGCCCGGAAAATCGCGTCCCGGCTCCATGTAATCGGCCAGACAGACCACCTTGTCCAGCAACGTCATGCCGACGCGTCCGGACGTGTGCCAGCGGATCGCGTCCAGCACCTCCGGGTCCTCTATGCCGTAATTGCGCCTCGCGACATGGGCGCCGACGTGGGCGTGCCAGAGCTGCGGATCGTACTCGAGCAGATCGCCGGCTTCGCCGCTCTCGATCAACGCTCGTTTCTGGTCTTCAATCTTCCAGTACTTGGCGACATCGTGCAGGATGGCGGCGAGTTCGGCTTTCGCCGGATCCGCGCCGTACCGTTCCGCGAGGCGGACCGCCGTTTCCATGACCCCCGCGGTGTGCGCCCAGCGCCGCTCGGGCATCTGCGTCCGGACGCGCTCCATGATCGCGTTACGATCCATACAGACCCTTCCTTACGATAAAATCATGCACGCCGTCGGGGACAAGATACCGGACCGACCGGCCTTCCCGCCTCAAGGCCCGGATGGCCGACGAGGAAATGTCGAGCTGCGGCATCGGGATGATGCGCACCCGGCCGCGCAAGCTTTCCGGCAGACTGCCGATATCGACAGGATGCCCCGGCCGCGAGACGCCGATGAATGCGACGGACGCCGCCAGCTCGTCAATCCGGTGCCAGCGCGGCAAATCATTCACCCGGTCCCCTCCGATAATATACGCAAACGAGCAGCCGGGACAGCGCGCGCTCAGTTCATGCACCGTGTCGATCGAATAGGATATTCCCGGACGGCGGAGTTCAAGATCAAGCGCCTTGAAAGCCGGATGGCCGGCGATCGCAAGGCGCACCATTTCCAGCCGATCCTCGCCCGATGCGGACGGCGCGCCCGATTTGAGCGGCGGCGTCCGGCTCGGGATGAACCAGACTTCATCCAGGCCGCACTGCTCCCTGGCCGTCTCGGCGGCCAGCAAATGTCCGATATGAATCGGATCGAACGTGCCGCCCATCAGCCCAACGCGCTTCATCGCTACACAAGGCTCCTTCGGCCGGCTGCCCGTCAAGGTCGGGGCAGCTCGATCTTCTTGTGATCCTTCGACTCCCGGTACAGCACGATCGTCTTGCCGATCACCTGCACCAGTTCGGCGCCCGCGCGCTCCGCAATCTCGGCGCCGATCTCCTTCGGATCGCCTTCCTGATTGTTCAGGACCGATACTTTGATGAGTTCCCGCGCTTCGAGCGCCTCCGATACATGGCGGATCAAGTGCTCGTTGATCCCGCCCTTGCCGACCTGGAAGATCGGGTTCAATGGATGGGCGAGCGCGCGGAGAAAACGTTTCTGTTTACCTGTCAGCACGAATGGATCTACCTGCTTTCCTGCAAATGGCATCGTGGGCGCGTTCCGCTATTGTCCGAGCGCCCGGATGACGGTCTCCCGCATGGCGGCGACGGGGGCGGCCTGTCCCGTCCAATATTCGAAGGCATAGGCGCCCTGATAGATGAACATCCCGAGTCCGCCGTGCGTGCGGCATCCCGCCCGCTCCGCCTCCTCGAGAAAACGCGTCCGCATCGGGTTGTAGACGATGTCGCTCGCGACGGCGCCCGGCTTCATCCAAGACGCGTCGATACCGAGCGGCAGCTCATCCGTGTTCGGCGACATGCCGGCGGACGTCGTGTTGATGACGATGTCGGCGTCCGCGCACGCCTCGCGCAGATCGTCCGGCCCGAGCGCCGCCTTCGGCACATCGGCCGGCAGTGCCTGCGCCAGCGCCTCCGCGCGCGCCGCGGTCCGGTTCACGACCGCGATGTGCGCCGGCTTCTCCAGCGCCAACGCATGGAGAATGCCCCGCGCCGCGCCGCCCGCGCCGAGCACGACGATGCGCCGGCCGGAAAGTTCCGCGCCCGCCTCTTCCTTCAGCGAGCGGACATAGCCGATGCCGTCGGTGTTGTATCCGATCAGCTTGTCTTCCCGGCGGACGACCGTATTGACCGCCCCCGCCGCTTCGGCCGTCGGATCGATCTCGTCGAGATGCGCCATGATCGCCGTCTTGTGCGGTATCGTCACGTTGAAGCCGCCCATGCCCATCGCCCGCGCGCCTTCGGCGAAGGCGGCCAGCCGTTCCGCCGTGACATGGAACGCGAGATAGACCGCGTTGACGCCGGTTTCCCGGAACGCGCGGCTGAGCATGACCGGCGATTTCGAATGGCGGATCGGGTCGCCGATGACGCCGTACAGCACCGTATGGCTGTCGATGGCCGGCCCCGCTTCCGCCGCTGTCGTCTGATTCATCGCTGACAACCTCTCCCTGGCCCGCGCGAAACCGGGCAGAATCAAATCATCGCTTCGCGCAGGATGACATGCACGCCTTTCGGCGCGTAGACTTCGACGAACGCGCCGGCCGGGCTGTTCGCGCGGATCCAGCCGAGTCCGGAAATGCTGATGTCGGTCCGGCTTCCGGGCGGAATGCGCAGCGAGTGCCGCGTCCACGGCGAAATGGCATCCAGTTCATCGGCATTCGGCGGAGCGAGCAGCTCGCCCTTGTGCTCCGCGTACACTTCATCCGCCCGCTCGAGCTTCGTCCGATGGACATACAGCGAAGGCGAGACATAGAGCGTGAACGATTGCGGCTCGCCGCGCACGAAATCGAAACGGGCAAGCGCGCCGAAGAACAGCGTCTGCCGCTCGTTCAGCTGATAGACGAGCGGCTTCAGCGGTTTCTCGGGCAGAAGCCGCTGCAGCACGCCCTTCGGAACCGTTTCGGTCAGCCGGTACGGGTAGACGATGCCCGGCGTGTCGATGATGTACCGGCCGTCGTCCAGCGGTATGCGGATCTGGTCGAGCGTCGTTCCCGGATAGCGGGATACGGTGAGCTCCCGGTCCAGATCGCTGTAGTCCCGGATGAGCCGGTTGATCAGCGTCGACTTGCCGACATTCGTCGCGCCGACGACATAGATATCGCGGCCGCCGCGGAGCGCCTGGATCGCCTCGATGACGCGATCGAAGCCGGTCCGTTTGGCGGCGCTGCACAGCACGATTTCGGCCGGCTTCAGGCCGAGCAGCTTCGCCTGCCGCTGCACCCAGTTCCGGACCCGGTTCCAGTTCGTCGATTTCGGGAGCAGGTCAATCTTGTTGACGACAAGCAGCACCGGATTGTTGCCGACGAACCGCTGCAGTCCGCTGATGACGCTCCCTTCGAAATCAAACAGGTCGACGATATGGACGACAAGACTGTCCGTCCCGGCAATGCCGGAAAGCATGCGCAGAAAATCGTCCTGGTCGACCGCCACGTGCGTCACGTCATTGTAATGCCGGATGCGGAAACAGCGCCGGCAAATCGCATCTTCGCGCCCGAGCGCCTGCTCCGGCACGTATCCGGGCTTGTCCGGCGACTCGGACTGCAGCCGGACGCCGCAGCCGGAACAGACCGGCGCGCCCGTTGTCGCATCGCTTGCTGTCACTGCCGATCCTCCTTGGGCCATAATCCTTTGCGCGTCAGTCTGCGGTGCGCAGCCCGCTCGATGAGCCGATTGACACGGGTAAAGACGCTTTCGTCCGCCGGCGCGATCGGCTTGACCAGAATGGCCCGCAGCCCCATCCGATTCGCGCCGAGCACATCGGTGAGCATCTGGTCGCCGATGACGACGGTCTGTTCGGGCGCAAGGCCGAGCAGATCCAGCGCTTTCCGGAACGATGTGCTCACCGGTTTGCGGGCGCTGAAAATATAAGGTATGCCGTGCGGTTCCGCGAATCGGGACACCCGCGCCCGCCGGTTGTTCGATACGATAATGATCCGAAAGCCAAGGGAGCGGACTTGCGCCAGCCATTCGGCCAGCTCCGGCGTCGCCGACGGCACGCGGGCGCCGACCAGCGTGTTGTCGAGATCGCAAATGATGCCGGATATGCCCTCCGCCTGAAGTTTCTCCAGATCGATATCGTAGATCGTTCCCGCCACCTGATGCGGGAGCAGCCATTCCAGCATAGTCTATGCTCCTTGTATCGTGTTCCTGGTGCCGTACCCTCAGCTTATGCCAAAACTATATCATACACGGGAAAAAGTTTGCAAAAACAGCGCGGCGGCTGTCAGTGTCAAGCTAGCGTGGGCAGTCATTTAAGATGCTTGGAACGCGAACCCCGAA
>NZ_CAJRAY010000106.1:0-52396 GCF_907165215.1 Thermobacillus xylanilyticus
GGCCCGGAGGGGCCGGCCGTCCGCGCCGCCGAAGCCGGCGCGGATGTCGGTGCCGCGCCCGCCGAGCACCGGCGGCACGGCGATGCCGCCGGCGACCGCGACGTACGCGCGGCAGCCCCGTGCGGCGCGGCCGAACCGGATCACCGTCCCGCGCCGCACCCATACCGGGCGCCGGAAGGGGAGCCGGCCGCCGTCCGCGGCCGGCTGCATTTCGGCGCCCGTCACCGCGATGAGCAGATCATCCGCCGCTTCCAGTTCGGCGCCGGCCAGCGTCATCTCCAGCGCGGCGGCTCCCTCGGGATTGCCGACGAGCAGATTCGCCGTCCGGAACGCGGCCTCGTCCATCGCGCCGCCCGCGGTGACGCCGATTGCGCGATACCCGGCTCTTCCGCCGTCCTGCACCGTCGTCAGCAGCCCGGGCGATCGGACGATGAGCCCCATCGGCGTCCCTCCTTCCGGATGCCGCAATCGGTCCCGGTACCGAAACCGAAAGCCTCACCGGCACCGCCCGCTCCCGACCTTCCGGAATGGCCGTCCAAGCCGCGCGCGCCGCCGCCGGGTGCCTTTCCTTCCCCATGAGCGCCTCCGCCGGGCTCCCCTCCCTCTCCGGGCGCGCCGCCGTCCGCAACGGGCACGAACCGGACGATATCGCCGGCGCGGAGCAGGGACGGCTCGGCGGCATGCGGATCGAACAGCTTGAGATCGGTGCGGCCGATGATCTGCCACCCGCCCGGTGAATCGAACGGGTACACCCCGGTCTGCCCGCCCGCGATGCCGACCGCCCCGGCCGGAACCCGGCGCCGCGGCACGGCCAGGCGCGGCTGCGCCAGCCGCTCCGGCAGCCCGCTCAAATACGGGAATCCCGGCATGAATCCGATCATCGCGACCGTGTAGCGCGCCGACGCGTGCGCCGCGATGAACGCGTCCGGGTCCAGCCCGGCCCGCTCCGCGCACGCTTCCAGATCGGGGCCGGCCGCGCCGCCATAACGCACCGGGATCTCGACCACGCGCGGCTTCGCCTCCGCGCCTGCATCGCCGCTCTCCAAAATGCGCCGAAGCGCCGATTCCACGTACGGCCATACCGCCGGCTCGCCGCCCGCGGCCGGCGCCCCCTTCGCGGCGGCCGAGGGGTCGTAGACGACCGTCACCGTATCGTAGGCGGGCACGACGTCGACGACCCACGGCAGCCGCGCCGCCTCGATCCGGGCCGCGCACGCCGCCGGACGGAATTCCGCCTCCGCTTCACTGCCTTCCCACATGGCCACAATCGCCCGGTCGCCCGCGGGCACCCATCGCATCATGCTTGCCTCCCCGCTTTTCTGTCTCGCTCCGTCTTGCCTGTTGCAACATCCACTTTACAGTTTCGGCTATTTTCGCCTTTCTGTCCATACAGGCCTGCGCCGCACCCCTCCGCTGCCGGTCCGCGCACAAAAAAACTACGCCTGACCAATTAACATACAGGGCCGTTGATCTAGCCTCGTACCATTTTGCAGCGTGACATGCATATTGCAGCACCTTCGGTTCGGTTCCGCGTGCCTCTGTAACGTGGTATCCACGTTATGGCAGCTTCTGCTTGGCTTCGCGCACCTCTGTAACGTGGTATCCACGCTACAGACGCTTCTGCTTGGCATCGCGCACCTCTGTAACGTGGTATCCACGCTACAGCCGCTTCTGCTTGGCATCGCGCACCTCTGTAACGTGGTATCCACGTTATGGCAGCTTCTGCTTGGTTCCGCGCACCTCTGTAACGTGGTATCCACACTACAGCCGCTTCTGCTTGGCATCGCGCACCTCTGTAACGTGGTATCCACGCTACAGACGCTTCTGCTTGGCTTCGCGTGCCTCTGTAACGTGGTATCCACGTTATGGCAGCTTCGGCACTGCCTTTGTTTGTTAATTGGTCAGCGGTAGAAAAAAGCCGGCACCACCGCGCGGTTCGCGGCATGCCGGCTTCAACGGGAGCGGCACGCTGCCCCTCCAACGAAACCCTTTCCCGTTATATCGCCATCCATGGCTTCTTTTTGCATCAGGCATTTTCATCCATAAAGCGTCCCCGTTTCGTTCCCCGCCCACGGGCCGCCCTGGCGCTGCAAGCACGGCACCGGCGCTTGACGCGTCCGCTCCGAACGCGCCACGCGCTTTCACGATTGCCCCCTGCACCTTGCGCGCCGGAACCTTGCTTACCCGTTCTCCGCCGGCAGCCCGGCGAAGCGCCGGATGATCTCGACCAGCAGGTCGTTGAGCGGGCGCACCTCGAATTCGCCGACCGCCGCTTCCAGATGGTCGTTGCCGATGCCGCTGTGGTCGGTCAGGAATACGTAAGTGCCGCCGGTCGCAGCCGCCAGAAAACGCATCAGATACTCCGTGTTCACATCGACGCCGCTCGAAGCCACCGGCACGATCCGGATGCCGAGCTCCGCCGCTTCCAGCGTCGCCTCGTGCAGTTCGTCGATGATCTGCGGCTCGTCCCGGGGCGGCGCGTCGCCCACGAGGAACAGCAGGCGCGTCCGCGCCGACCGCCGCCATTCATGCCCGCTGACCGCGTTCGTCAGCGCCTGTTCGACCGCTTCCGGATAGTCGCCGCCGCCTTCGGCCTTCTCTCTCGCAATGCGTCTCACCGCCTCGTCAATGTCGGCCGTGAACGGATATGGCTTGATGACGTAATCGTCATGGCGGTCCCGATAGAAATTGACGCTCACTTCGATATCAAGCTGCCCGGCGCCCTTGCGCGCGCGGTTGATGACATCCTTGAGCTCCTCCCGCAGAAAATCGATCTCGTCCTGCATCGATCCCGTCGTGTCCACGACGAACATGAGATCGACCGCGTTCGACGGCTCGGGCCGCTGTTCAAACGTAACGACGAGCGGCTTGTCGCGCGGGATCGGCACATGGCTGAACATTTTCGACTCGCCGCCCGCGCGCACCTCCACGTCGTAGCCGGGCTGCGCGCGGCTGGGCCTATCCTCGTACCGCCCCTGAGCGCGATCCGTCATCGAAACCTGGTCTTCGTTCACGCCCGGGTAATCCCGCTCGAACATCCGGGCATACGCATAGGCGCACCCGTCCATGTCCGTCTTCGTCCGCCAGACGAGCCGGCCGTCCGCGTCCTTCACGATGACGTCGGCGTCGGCGATCGGCTGCCCTCCCGCCTCGGCCCGGACGACGAGCCGGTCGAACCGGTAATAATCCCAGTAATATCTGTTGTCCGTGCCTTCGCCGCTCCGGAGCAGATTCAGCCAGTCCTCCCACTGTTCAACGTCGCGCCATTCGCCGGCCGTGAGCTGCCCCGGCGCCGCCTGCGGATTCCCGGCGATCCGGGATGTCCTTCCCCCCGCCTCGCCTTCCGACGCCCGGTCGGCCGAATCGGCGCGAGGATGACCTCCGGAAGAAGCCGCATCCGACGCCGAGCGAGGTCCGCCTGAAGCGCTTCCATCAGCCGCATTGTTCCTTTCCGAACCCGAGCAACCCGAAAGAATGACGAACAAAAGCAAAACCGCCGCCAGCAGCAATCGGTGCACACCGGCCGTGCAGACCGGGCGCATGCGTCTTTTTCCCGGCATACGCCGACCCCCCATGAAAATTTTTTAACCTCTAGACGCCGCCGGCTGGAAAAAGGTTGCGGTTCTCCAAAAACAAAACAAAGGCGGCTTCGCGGAAAATATCCCGCAAAGCCGCCCGGTTCAGACGCGCTCCAGACAGTATTTCAGCAGTACCGCCATCTCCAGATGCTGCAGCTCCTCCAGCAAGGCGCGGGCGCCGTCGCTGCCCCGTCCCAGAACCTGCGCCTCCACGGCGTCGACGAACAGGAACGGCTCCCACTCGCCCGCAGCCGCCAGCTTGCCGATCAATCGATCGGCTTCCGGCGCGCCGGCGCCCGGCCGGAACGAAGCCAGCAGATCACGGGCCGCGTCATGCAGCCGGCTCATGGCCGGATGGCGGCCGACGCGGCGGAACCAATATTTCGAGTTCCAGTAGTCGCCCTCCATCCGGTGCATGATGCCGTGCCAGTAGCTCCCCGTCGGATTCTCGATTCCCTGGGAGATCGTGTGCGAACGGTCGAGATTGCCGTTCCACAGCAGCAGGCCCGAGACGACCGCCTGCGCGTCCGGGTCATCGCCGGCTTCCGCCTGCAGCTTGCCGATCGCCTCGTCCGCCGTCCGGTCCGCCGGACCTTCGGGCGCAAGCGGCAGCAACGGCCTGCGCGCTTCAAGCTGCCGCATCCATTCTTCCGCCTTCGCTCTCAAGCTCATGCCGATTCCCTCCCCCGATGCCGGATCCAAGTCCGATGCAGCGCCTCAGCTGCGCACCGTCTCCACGGTCATCAGCCGGTCGTAGAAATCGACCGCCTTGTCCTTGTCCGGCGAATTGCGGAGCGCCATCGCCGAACGCGGATGTTCGTCGAGCAGCCCCGTGATCATGTACGGAATGATGTAGCCCCACTCTTCTTTTTCCCGGAGCGGAATCATATGTTTCTCGATCATCTGCAGCACCGGACGCACTTCGTACTTCGGATTTTTCAGCTTCGCGACGAGCAGTTCGGTCGGGCAGTTGCCCGCGGCTCGGCCCATGCCGTACACGGACGCGTCCAACAGCTCCACGCCTTTGCCGGCCGCAAGCAGCGTGTTCGCGAACGCCATCTGCAGGTTGTTGTGCATATGAGCGCCGAGCCGCTTGTTCGGCAAATATTTCTGGAACTGGTCGACCAGGTAATTGACGTCGTCGGGCAGCAGGCTGCCGTACGAATCGACAATGTACACGATGTCGACCGGGCTGTCCGCGATCGCCTTGAACGCTTCGATCAACTGGTTCTCCATGACGTTCGAGAGCGCCATGATGTTCAGCGTCGTCTCGTAGCCCCGCTGGCGGAACAGCTCGACGAGCCGGAGCGCCTTGTCCACATCCTGGATGTAGCAGGCGACGCGGATCAGGTCGAGCAGGCTTTCTTCGCGCGGCAGAATGTCATTCTCGTCCACGCGCCCGACATCGCAGAGCGCGGACAGCTTCGTCTCGCCTTTCTGCGGAATGACTTCGCGCAGGAACTTGTCGTCGAGGAACCGCCACGGCCCCGCCGAATCGGCGCCTTTGAGCAGTTTCGGCGAGTTCTTGTACCCGATCTCCATATAGTCGACGCCGGCTTCGTTCAACCAGCGGTACAGATCTTGCACAAACTCGACGCTGAAATCCCAGTTGTTCACGAGCCCGCCGTCGCGGATCGTGCAGTCGACAATCTTGCAGTGACCGGTGTTGGAAGTCATTGGCTTCTCCAGCTCCTTCGCGTTGCGATCTATAATTCCTCATCATACGAAAAAAATCGCCGCAACGCAAAGCTTTTCTGCAAAATTAAAGCACCGGTCCGCCGCAACGTACGCCTACACCCATACGCCGCCGCCCGACGCGGCCGCCTCGCGCCGGTACGCGTAATTCAGTTCGCACAGCTCCAGAAGCGCGCGTTTCGTGCCGCGCTTCGGCACCGTGATCCGCACGGACGCGCCCTTCATACGCCGAAGCCGCTCCGCCGTCCCGCGAACGTCTCCGATCCGGTTGACGATCAGCTCATCCGGGACAGGCGCCCCCGCACCCGCATAATATTCGACGATTGCGCGATCGTCCGGCATCCCGCCGATGCGCTCCGCCCCCCGATATTCCATCGCCGACAGCATGCCGCGCTTGATCCGGGCGATCAGCATCCCGTCCTCCCCGAGATACAGCACGTCCTGATCATGGCGCGTTTTCAGGTCGACGACCTGCGCGTCCGTCTCGCGTTCCAGCGCGCGGATCAGGCGCAGCAGCTCCGCCGCCCGCTCGAAATCGAGCCGATCCGCGCTCCGCTCCATCTCGGCCCGCAGCAGCCCGGCCAGCCCGCTGCCGTCTCCTGCGAGCAACTCCGCAACATACCGCGCCTGCCCCGCGTACTCCTCCTCCGTCTGCAATCCCACGCAGACGCCGCCGCAGCGGCCGAGGTGCCAGCGGAAGCAGACCTCATCCGGCATCGGATCGCATGTTCGAAGCCGGAAGCGATCGCTCAAAAATTCGGCGAGCGTCTTCAAACACCATTCGCCGGCGGGACCGAACCGGACGACGGCTCCGTCGTCATCCGGTTCCGGCCGGTCGCCTCTGCGGCTGCGAAAGCAGGCCCGCAGCATCGGATACGGCCCGCTCGTCAGCACCAGTTCGCCGAACCCGCTGTCTTCCCGCTTCAGGGCGCGGTTGACGGGCGGCTGGTGCATTTTGATCAGATGGTTTTCGAGCGTGAGGCTTTCCGTCTCGTTCGTTGCAAGGATGATCTCGATGGCGGCCACGTTTCGGACCAGTTCGCGGAACCGGGGGCTTCTCTGCGGCTGATGGAAATAGGAGCGGAGCCGGCCGCGCAGATTGACGGACTTGCCGATGTAGAGCACGCGCCCGTCTTCGCCGCGCATGATGTAACAGCCCGGCCGCTCCGGATACCTGTGCGGTTGAAATTCGAACGGCATCGCCGGCGCTCCTTCCCATCCACGATACTCCGCATTACGGTGACAACTTCGGCAACCGTTCTCCGCTCGCGTTGACGGCTTATCTCCCGACAGCTACAATCATACCAAAATCAAGCCGGGAAGGATGGTGCCGCATGTCGGAAATCTACGCCATCGAGGTCAAAACGATTGACGGCCGGAACATTGCCATGTCGGAGTACGAAGGACAGGTGCTGCTGATCGTCAACACCGCCACCCGCTGCGGATTCGCGCCGCAGTTCACGGGGCTGGAGGAGCTTTATCAGAAGTACAAGGATCAGGGGTTTGCCGTGCTGGGGTTCCCGTGCAACCAATTTGCCGGTCAGGAGCCGGGGGATGACGCCGAGATCGCGTCGGCCTGCTCGCTCAACTTCGGCGTCACGTTCCCGCTGTTCGCCAAAGTCGACGTGAACGGCCCGAACCAGCATCCGCTGTTCCGTCTGCTCAAGCGCCAGAAATCCGGTTTTCTCGGCTCGGAAGCCATCAAGTGGAACTTTACGAAGTTTCTCGTCGACCGCAAGGGCAACGTGGTCAAACGGTACGCGCCGACCGTGGAGCCGCAGAAGATCGAAGCGGATATCCGCAAGCTGATGTGATGGGCCATGCAACGGCTCGCATACGAGACAACGCCCTGGAACGAGATCACCGTCTTTGAGACGGGCGCCTTGTTCGGAAAGACCGGCCGGTTCCGCTGCCTCCGCTTTGCCGATGAAGCGGTGCAGGGAGCGATCGACCTCAGAGATCCCGGCCGGATCGTGCTGGAATATCCCCGGGCGCTCATCCATCTGATGGAGCGGAATGCGCCGGGATTCGAACGGGCGTTCATGATCGGCCACGGCATCGGCACCATTCCGGCCCGATACCCCGGCAACAAGTTCACGATCGCCGAGATCGACGAACGGGTCGTGGCGCTGAGCCGGGAATACTTCGGATACCCGTGGGACAATGTCGTCGTCGGCGACGGACGCGCGGTGCTGGATGCGGAGCCGCCGGCTTCGCTCGATGTCGTCCTGATCGACGCGTTCACGAAGGACGGCACGCCGCGTCATCTGACGACGGCCGAATGTTTCCGCATGGCCGGCCGCAGGCTGCGCGGTCCGGGCCTTGTGCTCCTCAATCTGGCCGGCAGGATGCGCGGCGACCGCCGCATCGCGTCCATCCACGCATCCCTGGCCGAAGCGTTCCGCCACACCGCCGCCTTTTTCCTGCCGGAATCGCCCGGCCGCGCGTACGGCAATGTGCTGCTTGCGGGCAGCAGCCGGCCGATCGCCTTCACCGCCGAAGCGATGGCCGGATTCCGTCCGTTCGCACCGGAACCGGGGTTCGTCCTGCGCGACCGCCCCGATTGAAGCGGCAGCCGGCCGGGCGAAGCCGGCATCACCCGTCCCGGGCGGCAGTTCCGGAATTCAGCGTTCCAGCTTCACGATGAGCACGTTGCTGAGCAGCCGGCCGGGCGTCGTCACATATTTCCCGTTGTAGTACAGACCGCTCGATGCGCCGCCGTCGAGGTTCATCGCCTGCCAGGCGCCCGCCTGGCGCATGATCTCCGCGAGCTGCGGAATCGTCGCCGCCGGGACCGTGACCAGCATCAGCTTGTGGTCGCGGGTAATGCCGAGGGCGCTGCGCGCTCCGCTGCTGGTCAGAATCTTCGGGTCCCGGAAGCGTTCGCCCTCGACGTCCAGATCCACTTTGCCGTCCCGCACAAGCCGCGGTCCCGCCTGGATCGCGCCGTCGATGTTCCCTTCCCGGATAAGCCCGGGCATATCGCCGCCATCCGCCACTTCCGCCAGGTTGTTCTTGTCATAGATGAACGTGGCGCGGACTTCGCCGGTGCCCCGGTTCAGCACTTCGCCGTCGTTCATGATCCATCCGTACGGCATTTTGATGTCCGATTCCGTATAAGCGTCGAAGAACGCGCCGTTGATCGCGACCATCGCGCCGTGACGCTCGGCGATGCTGCTCAGCGCTTCCGTCCGGCCGATCTTGCCGCCGGCCGGCACGACATCGAGCTCGACGCGCGGGTCCATGAGCGAGATGGTGATGATCTGCGCCTTGAACGACTTGCCGCCCACCTGGAACGTACGCGATTCATGGACGATCGGCGATTTGTCCGTCCGGATCGAGCCGAGCGGCACGACCGGAAGCCGGACATCTCCGTCCTGCTGCGCAATGCGCACCGCATTGATCTCCTTCTGCCATTCGACCGACAGCCCCAGGGCGGTGCCGACGAACCGCAGCGGGACGTAAGTTACGCCGTCCAGCGCGAACGGCGGCGCGTCAAGCGGCATGGCCTCGCTGCCGATGCCGGCTTCGGACCGGCCGAGATGCAGCACGATCTCCTTGCCTTCCTTGCGGAGGACGATCCGCTCCGCCTCCGGCTGCCAGTCGACCGCCGCTCCGGCGTATTCGCCCATCAGCCGCAGCGGGACGAACGTCCTGCCGGTATCCTCATCCAGATAGGCGAATTGTTTCGGTCCGGCCTGAAGGGCCGTGGCCGACGCGGCGAACATGAGACTTGCTGCGACGATTGCTGATGCAATTTTGCGACATCCGCTTCTGAGATATTCCAATTTTTTCCCACTCCATGTCATGTGTTGGTGTAGATTGACGGTATATATATCGGAAAATGCTTCCACGAAACTGAGACTTTCTTCCCGTTCGGTCGCCGCTTATGAGGCAAGCCCGCCTTCCGGCCGAGAAAAAAACCCGGGCATCCGGCAAATGCCGAATCCCGGGCTGTCCGAAAACTACGCTTCGATCGGTTTGAACGCGATCCAATCCACCTGGATGCCCGCCTTGACCGGTTCGACCCTGAGCTCGTAAAGCCCCGTTTCCAGCCGAACCTTCGCCAGTTTCCGCGGAATCCACTGGCCGGCCGTGCCATTCGTCTGCACCGTCGCCGTGAGCCGGCCGTTCAGATACACGTTGCACGCGCTCTGGGCCGTGAAGAACTCCGGCGACATGACGCCCGCCAGCATCCGGTATTCGCCGGACCGGCTGATCGAAAGCCACGCCGGGCCGTCCGCGGGCAGCTTGATCTGATGCTGCCCGTCAGCCGACTGCACCTTATCCGGCGAAGGCGCCTGCGCGGGATCGGCCGGAGAAGCTTCGAACGTCTTCTCGGGCTCCTGCTTGCGCCGGAACACCGGCGCCTGCATCAGGAAGCGGAGGATGTTCAGGGCGCTGCGCTGCAGTTCGCCGCGCGTCAGCTTGCCGGCCGCCAGCGCTTCCATCGTATTGTCGCCCATCGCGTTCGTCTCCGCGCCGTAGTTCGGCACGACCATGTACAGATCGTTCTGCGCGCGCACCATGGCCGCCGTATTCTGCCGGCTGGATTCGCCGCCTTCCACGGGATCGTTCATGCTCGCCCACCAGTCGGTCATGACGATGCCCTCAAATCCCCATTCTCCGCGCAGAATCGTCGTGTTCAGATCGTAGTTCGACGCCGTCCAGACGCCGTTGACCGGATTGTAGGCCGTCATGATCGCGTTCGCGCCGCCCTGCTTCACCGCGATTTCGAAACCGCGCAAATACAGTTCGCGCAGCGCGCGTTCCGAGACGACCGCGTTGACCTTCGTCCGATATTTCTCCTGGTTGTTGCAGGCGAAATGCTTCAGCGTCGCGTTCGAGCCGCCGCGCATGATGCCCCGCACGCAGGCCGCGCCGAACAGGCCCGTCACGAGCGGATCTTCCGAGAAATATTCGAAGTTCCGGCCGTTCAGCGGGTTGCGCCGCAGGTTCATGCCGGGACCGAGCAGCACGTCGATGTCGTTGCTGACCAGTTCCTTGCCTTCGAGCACGTACAGCTCTTCCACCAGTTCAACATCCCAGGTGGCCGCCAGCAGCGTGCCGATCGGCACCTGCGTCGCCTGGTGCCCGCTGTCCATGCGGATGCCCGACGGGCCGTCGGCCGTGCAGCCGATCGGCACGCCGAACTTCTGGAACAGCCGGTCGCTCAGGCCGCCGAAGGCGGAAGCCGTGCCCGGCGTAACCAGCGGGTTGATCATGCCTTCGCCGCGGACGAGGACGGCCAGGTCTTCGTCGGTCAGCTGGGCGACGAAGTCTTCCAGGCTCACCTTGCCCGCCTCGACATCCCGCAGCGTATAGCCGCGGTCGCCGGCATACGGAATCGGCTCGGGCAGCCGCTCCCGGATCCGCTCGGCGAGCGAAATGCGGCGCGTCGGCACCTCTTCGTATGCCAGCTCATACGTGCCGTCCGCCTTGCGCGCCCCCGGCTTCATCCGCTTGAACGGTTCGGTCGGCGCCAGCGCTTCTTCGAGCTGCTCCACGACAACGAGCTCGGGCACGGCATAGCCTTCCCCGCCCTCGAAGCGGACGGGGGCCGCGTCCCGGACGCTCGTCCCGGCATGCAGGACGTATGTCCCCGCTTCCAGCACGTAGGCGGACCGGTGCCCCGTCGCGCCGCCGTCGTCGTAGGCGGCCATTCGGCGCACCGGGAACTCGAGCACAAGCCGCTCCGACTCGCCGGGCCCCAGCAGCCGCGTCTTTGCAAACGCTGCCAATTCGCGCGCCGGACGGCCCAGCTTGCCCTGCGGCGCTTCGTAATAAAGCTGCACGACCTCCCGCCCCGCGTATTCCGTGCCGGTGTTGGTGACGGTGACGCCCAGGGAGATCCTTTTTTCTCCGTCCCGGATGGCCAGTCTCGCCTCTTCGGGCTCGATCCGGAACGTCGTGTAGGAGATGCCGTACCCGAACGGGAACAGCACCTTGTCCGGACAGAATGTCTCGAAATAGCGGTACCCGACGTAGATATCTTCCTGGTAATAATTCCGGAACTCGTCCCCGTAATTGCGCGTCGACGGGTAATCGTCGATCGACCGGGCGATCGTGTCGGTCAGCTTGCCGCTCGGCGTCACATCGCCCGCGAGCACGTCGGCGATCGCGTTGCCGCCTTCCATCCCGCCGTGCCATGCGTAGATGACGCACGGGATCGGATGCTTGAAGCGCCCGCTGTCCAGCCAGCTCATGTCGATGATGTTCGACACGTTGAGCACGACGGCCGTCTGCTCGAAATGCGCCGTCACCCGCTCCAGCATCGCCAGCTCGTCATCGGTCAGCAGCCAGCTTCCCGGTTCGATGACGTTGTCCTTGTCCTCGCCCGCCGTCCGGCCGATGACGACGACCGCCTTGTTCGACACGGCCCGGGCGGCCGCCACCAATTCGTCCGTCAGCTGCATTTCCTTCTGATGCCACGGCTCGGCCGCCCATCCGCCGCCGCCGTTGTCGAACGGGTTCTCCTCGATCCACCGCGCGTAGACGGACGCCAGCTCCTCGTTGACGCGAATCTGCTTCTTGCTCCGGAGGCCGTCCAGCAGATTCGTCGTGTACGGCACATTCACGCTGCCGCCCGATCCGGTGCCGCTGCGGTAATAGTTGATTTGACAGCGCCCGAAGACGGCGACGTTGTCGCCCGGCCGAAGCGGCAGCACCTGTCCGTCGTTCTTCAACAATACTGCGCCTTCCGCCGCGACCTTCCGACAGAATTCGGCGAATCCCGGCAGCGGGATGCCGTATTTTGCTGTGTCCAAAGCCGCCCCTCCCTGGTCAATTCATTAGATTCTGTTCGACACCATTATAGCAGATTCTGGTTGCAATGCCCTGTCCACCGGCGCGTTCATCCATTCGCTGACGACAGCCGCAAACGCCGGGTCGTCAATCTTATATGCTCGAAACGGCGGAAAAGCAGTGATCAGCATTTCTCCGCTGGACAGGTACTGAATCCTCACTTCTCCGCGGTTGTCCAGGCTGAACCCGCCCCCCCCAATTGACGCTGCCCGTTTGACCGGCCGCATCGGCCAAAAAATCGCGGACAGCCGTACACTCCGTCTTGATAAGGCATCTTGATTTCACGCCTCCCGCGGTCAGCTTTTGCTGACAAAGTCATCATATTCTGCGTACTTCCCGGGTTGATCAAAATCAGATACACTGCAAACGACAACATGCCATTGAAGGAGGCGTCCGGCATGAAACCATCCGCCCAACCGAATCCGGTCATGAATCCGGAAGACATGAACGCCGCGTTCGCGGAAGCCTGCAACTCCGGCAGCATCGAACGTGTGCTTGCCTTGTACGAACCCGGCGCCGTGCTCATTCAGCCGAACGGCAACCCGCTGCGGGGAACCGGGCAGATCCGGATCGAGCTGGAGGATCTGTTGCGGCAGAACGGCCGCATGGAATCCCGCAACGTCCACTGTATCCGCTTCGAAAACATCGCCCTGCTGCGCGGACACTTTGTCTTTCGGGCCCAAGGTCCGGACGGCCGTCCGATCCAGATGGAGAGCTGCACCTCGGAAATCGTCAGGCGGCAGCCGGACGGCACCTGGCGCTATATCGTCGACCATCCCTTCGGCGGCGGTCAGCCGTAACGCGCGAGGCCGGGACTCAGAGACCGAGCTCGCCGCGGATGCGCTCCTGGTTCTTCCGGTGATAGTCCCGCATGTTCCGCGGATAGGCGTAACCGTCGATCAGCGCGTCGATTGCCGCCTGGTCGCCCGCCCTGACCGACTCCCGGAGACGCGTGATATACGCGATGTCCCTGTCCCGCCTCCGCCGGATTTCATCGACATCCGATGTGCAGGCGCCGTGCCCGGGGATCAGCAGATTCACCCGGTGCCGGCCGAGGATCGGTTCCACCTTCGCGAGCGATTCCTCGTACTGCCGGCTGTCGGCATGAATGAACGGAAATTCGACATCGGACAGGTAGTCGCCGGCGATCCAGACGCCGAGCGGCTCGACAACCGTGAACAGTCCGTCCGGGTTGTGGCCCGGGCTCTGGTAGAAAACAAGGCGCGTCCCGCCGATCTCCAGCACAGCGCCGTCGCCGGAGATGACGTGATCAACGGCCGGGTAAGCGATCGGGTAGTCCCGGTCCAGATAATAGCCGTCGTCGAAGGCGCGGATCTCTTCGAGGATCTTTTCCCGCTCGTTCCCGGGCTTGGCCGCGAAGCTTTCGCTCGCGATAACGGAAGCGCCGGGGAAGGCGCCCCAGCCGAGAATATGGTCGAAATCCGAATGGGTGAACAGCAGATAGACCGGCCGTCCGTTCCGGATCGCTTCGGCATGCGCCCGGATCCGCTCCACTTCCCCGGGCAGCCAGCACGGGTCGACGACGAGCACCAGATCCTCGGTCGCGATCACCGCGGCATTCGTCTTGTACAATGCGCTCTGAAAAAGCTCCACCGCTGTACGTTTCTCTCCCACTCCATCCACGCTCCGATCCGTTTTCTGGCATTTTCTTTCAATGTTACCACCCGAAAAGCGGCCCCGTCCACCTGCACCCTCACCAAACGAAAAAAAGCCCGGAAATACAGGATTAAAATCCCTGTATTTTCCGGACTTCGCCGAACGATTGTCACGCCTGCAGCTGTTTCAATTGATAGAACTCCCCGCGCCGCTGCATCAGCTCTTCGTAGCTGCCGACTTCCTGGATGCGGCCGTTCTTCATGACGACGATCCGGTCGGCGTCGCGTATCGTCGACAGCCGGTGCGCGACGATGAACGTCGTCCGGCCGCGGATCAGTTCGCGCATCGCCTTCTGGACGACGAACTCCGAGATGTTGTCGAGCGCGGAGGTCGCTTCGTCGAGGAAGATGATGCGCGGATTGCGGATCATCGCGCGCGCGATCGCGATCCGCTGCCGCTGGCCGCCGGACAGCTTGCCGCCGTGCTCGCCGATCATCGTGTCCAGCCCGTCGGGCATGGCGGCGATGACGTCCTGCAGGTTCGCCATCCGGATGACGCGCTCGAGCTCTTCCTCCGACACATTCGTAAGACCATACGTGATGTTCTGGCGGATCGTGCCGGAGAAGAGCACCGTGTTCTGCGGCACGACCGCGATCTGCCGGCGGTAGGCGCGCATGTCCAGCTCGTCGAACGGCACGCCGTCGAGCAGGATGCGGCCGCTGGTCGGCCGATAGAAGCCGATCGCCAGATTGAGCACGGTCGACTTGCCCGCGCCGGATTCGCCGACGAGCGCAATCGTCTCGCCGGGCTTCACGTCCAGCGTGAAGCCGTTCAGCACGTGTTTGTCCGTATCTTTGTAGTGGAAGCGGACATTCTCGAAACGGAATTCGCCGCGGATGCTGCCCGGTACCTTCGTGCCCTGATATTCGTCCGTCTCGGTCGAGGCGAGCACTTCGGTGACGGAGTGAATCGACTCGAACCCTTTGGCGAACTGCGGATAGACGTTGATCAGGTTGTTGATCGACATCATGATCGTACCGAACAGCCCCTGGTACATGACGACGTCGCCGATCTGGATCCGGCCCTGATAAGCCAGCATGCAGGTGAACGTGAGACAGATGACCTGGAACAGCGTGAACGTCACCCAGCCCGAGGCGCCGAACACCGCTTCCGTGATGTCGAGCCGGTACCCTTTGCCGCGCAGATTGTAGAGCGTGCCGTTCACTTTCTCGATCTCGATGTCTTCGAGCCCGTGCGCCTTCGTCACCGGCAGCATCTCGACCGACTCGGCCACGGCGCCGGACATCTCCTCGATCTGACGCCGGAAGTCCCGGTTGCGCTGGCGGATTTTGTTGCGGAAGAAATAGACGAGTCCGCCCGCGAACGGCAGCAGCACGACGAACAGCGAAGCGACGGCCAGGCTCGTGGCGGCCGCGATCGTCACGGCTGCGATGATGTTCAGGATCGCCGGCACGAACGAATACATGACCTGCTTGCTGAGCAGTTCGATCTGCTCGACGTCCCGCAGCACTTTCGCCTGCATTTTGCCCGAGCGCAGCTCGCTGTGGTACGACATGGACAGATGCTGCAGCTTGCGCATCATCGTGCCGCGCAGCCCGGCTTCCATCAGCCGCGAGGAGCGGCTCATGAAGCTGACGTGCAGCGTCTGCGTGGCGACGTTCTGCAGCACGACGGCGAACAGGACGGCCGCGTCGATCCAGAACCACTTCAGATCGGCATCCGGCCGGCTGATGATGTTGATCATGTCCGCGGTGAGCACCGACATGATCCATACGGGCGAATGTTTGATGATGAAAAAGAGAAGCGACAGCAGCAGATTGATGCGCTGTCCCCGATAAAGCCTCCACAACGTCCTGAACGGCCGGCCCTTGCGGCCGCCCGCGTCCATGAACACGCGTTCGAAATCAGGCGTTTCCATGCTCCGTATGCCCATGCTGCCTCCCACTCCATTATCGGCGATGCCGTTCTCTGTCCGGAATCCTTCGCACAATTGTCACAATACGAGTCCCATTTTACCCCCGGTGCGCCTGCGCGTCTACTGCACAAGTCTCAGAAATCATGGATAAAATGCATGAAAATCCGCAAAAATCACCGGGGAACCCGGGAAGCCGACAGAATGAACGGTCCCGCTCCCGCCAGCGCCATCATGATCAGTCCCGTGAACATCGAGATGCCGTACTGTCCCATCCAGGCCGGGCCGCCGGCGATGGCGTCGTAGAGGATGCCGCCGATGAGCGGTCCGACGAATCCCATAAGTCCGGTGGCCGCCGCGAATACGGCGATATACATCGGCCGGTCCGCCTTCGGCGTATCGCCGATCAGGAAGGTGAAGTTCAGCAGATTGTATCCGCCCTGTCCGATCCCGAGGGCAATGTGGACCAGCACCAGCACGGCGAGCACGGGCAGGAACGCAAGCCCCGCCCACAGCAGGCACGCGAGCGCGATGAACGGCAGGCTGCACAGAAGCAGCGTGAAGGCCGGATACCGTGCGTTCAGGCTTCCCCAGGCGTAGTAGCTGATCATCATGACGATCATCTGGACGGTCGTGACGACCGTAACCGCCGTGTAGCTGACCCCGAGTATATCCAGCATGACGTAGGAGAACAGCGGCACGGCCGCGTTCTGGATCAGGATGAACAGCGCGATGAATCCGGTCGCGGTCATGAACGCCCGGTCGCGGACCGGCTTCAGCAGCCGGCCGACGCCGGATGTCTCCTGCGATTTCTCGAACGGCAGATTCGGATAGCGGAGCAGCATGATTCCGTTCCATACCGTGCAGATTGCCGCCGTCAAGTACAGGATGGCGAATCCGGCTGCCGGGGAACCGGCGCTTTCCAGAATTTGACCCGACAGGAGCAGCGCGATGCTGGCGAACGCCCAGTGCACCGTATTCCGCACGCCGAAATAGCGTCCGCGCACCTGCGCCGGGACCATGTCGCTCATGAGCGAAGACCAGACGACGCCGCTCACGGCGGCGCTGATGAACGAGCAGGCGAACAGCGCGACGAATGCCGGCACGCGCGCCGGCACCGGCAGCAGCACGGGAATCAGTCCGGTCAGCACCCAGAACATCCGGTGCAGAATCCCGGACAGCGCCATCCAGAATTTCCGGTTCTCCATCCGCTGCATGAAGAACGCGGCGAACACCTGCACGATGTTCGCGAGCGACTGGATGGCGAGCACGAGGCCGACCGCCGTCGACCCCGCCTTCAAATAAAGAAGGAAGGCGGTCAGAATCGGACCGCCCAGAATGTTGCCGATGATCGTGGCGGGAATGCCCTCGATCACCGACGTCTGCAGCCAGCGGCGCTGCTCGGTGGCGTTCCGCCGGAAGCGGAACGCCTTCAGAAACGCAATTTGCGGCATATCGATGCTCCTTCTCGGGTGTTACGTCTTCGTCATGCCGTTGTCCGAGCCGCTCCGAGCTGCAGCACATATTCGGCCAGCGTCCGCGTCATGACGCCGGTTGCCCCTTTCATGTCCCAGCCTCTGTCCTTGAACATCCAGGCGGTTCCGCCGATGTCCAGGTGAATCCACGGCAGTCTGTCGGCGAATTCGCCGATGAACAGCCCGCCCGTAATCGTGCCGGCATGGCGGCCGCCGCTGTTCTTCAGGTCGGCGGCGTCGCTTTCGAGTTGTTTGCGGTATTCCGGCCAGGACGGCAGCTGCCAGATCCGCTCGCCCGTCCTGCGGCTTGCTTCGATCAGTTCGGCGAGGAACGCGTCGTCGTTCGTCACCGCGCCGGTCGCGACGTCGCCGAGGGCGACCATGACGGCGCCGGTCAGCGTCGCCACGTCGATGAGCCGGGTCGCGCCGCGCCGGATGGCGGTCGTCAGCCCGTCGGCCAGCACGAGCCGCCCTTCGGCGTCGGTGTTGACGACCTCGACCGTCCGGCCGCTCATCGTCTTGAGCACGTCGCCGGGCTTCAGCGCCCGGTCGGACGGCATGTTCTCCGCCGCCGGAATGACGGCGACGACGTTGACGGCGGGTTTCGCTTGGGCGATCACCCGCATCGCGCCGAGCACCGCCGCCGCGCCGGCCATGTCGGAGATCATCTCCTCCATGCCGTCCGCGCGCTTGAGCGAAATGCCGCCGGTGTCGAACGTGATGCCTTTGCCGACGAGGCCAAGCTTCTCCTTCGCATCCGGCGCACCCTCATAGTGCAGGACGATCATGCGCGGCGGATTGGCGCTGCCCTGGCCGACGCCGAGCAGCCCGCCCATCTCCAGCTCCGCCGCGGTCCATTCATCGATCACTTCGATGTCGAGCTCAAATTCGTTGGCCAGCGCTTCGGCTTCGAGCGCCAGCATCTCCGGCGTCAGCATGTTGCCCGGCAGATTCGTGAGCCGGCGGGCATAGGCGACCGCTTCGCCGAACATCCGTCCCCGGCGCATGCCCGCCTGAAACGCCTCCGCCGAAGGGTCCGCCGCTGCCGATGGCGTAAACACGACGCGCAGCTTCGGCTCCTCCGGCTGCTCCCGGCGCTGCGGCACGCGGGCGGCGGCGCCGAGCATGAAGCCTTCCGCCAGCGCCTGCGCGCGAAGCCGCACCGCCTCCTCCGCGTCTTTCTCCGCCCCGCCCTTCAGCAGTTCCGGGCCGATGAGGACGCAGATGTTCTCCGTCTTGAGCTGCTTGCTAGCTTTCGCCGCGGCCGCTCCCGCCTGGCGCAGCGCATCGGCCGTACCGTCGCCGATGCCCGCGAGCACGACATATCCGGCTTTCATCGTCCCGAGCGTCGGGAAGGTCTGGGTGCCGCCCGCCTCGCCCTTGAACAGGCCGGACGTTCGGAACCGGCCGATCGCTTCCGCCAGCGCGGGGGGAAGCGGGCCGTCAGCCTTGCCGGCCGCCTCTCCGGCTTCCGGTCCCGCGAAGACGACGACCGTCCCGGCAGATTCCAACGCTTCCTCAAGACCGCTTGTATAATGAAGTTCGACTCCCAAGATCCATCCTCCAAACCGCAATGCTTCTCGCCCGTTCCGGAAAAAGCAAAAGAATCGGGCGCTAACCCGATTCTAATGCTTTAATCCACCGAAGGCAAATAGATCTTGAATTCCGTTCCTTCGCCCGGACGGCTGCTCACCCGGATCGTTCCGCCGTGATTTCGGATGATGCGGTAGCTGACCGAAAGCCCCAGCCCGGTGCCCTGTTGTTTCGTCGTGAAAAACGGATCGAACAGGCGGCTCATCGTCGACTGGTCCATCCCTTTGCCGTTGTCGCGGACGGAAATTTCGACGAATGCGCCGTCTTTCCGTGCGACGATGTCGATGCGCCCGCTCCTTGCGCCGCCGAGTTCGGTGATCGCATCGAGCGCGTTCTTGACGATGTTCAGCATCACCTGCTTGATCTGCTTGACATCGATCGATACTTTCGCCTGTGCGTCGTACGCTTCAAGATGCATCTGGCAGCCTCGCATGATCGCTTCGCTCTCCGACAGCAGCATGACTTCCTTCAGCAGCGATTCAATGGTGACGATCTGCGCCATCGGTGCGGTCGGCTTGCTCGAGTTGAGAAATTCATAGATGATGTCGTTCGCGCGGTCGATCTCGTCGAGGATGATGCGCGCGTATTCCTCTTTGCCGAGCGTCATCAGATGCGGCCTGAGCAGTTGAATGAAGCCGCGGATCGACGTGAGGGGGTTGCGGATCTCGTGCGCGATGGATGCCGCGATTTTGCCGAGCATGGCGAGCTTGTCGTTCTGATAGGCCGTCTGCTCGATCTGCTTGAACTCGGACACATCCTTGACACTGACCAGATATTGGCCGTCCAGTTGGTCGCCGTACGTGATGGTGATGAGCAGATGGCGCCCCTGCGCGTCCTGCATTTCGAAATACCGGGAGCGCTTCAGCACCATTTCCTTGCAAATCCGGAGAATCATCCGTTTGACGGAACGCTTGAGCTGCGGGTGGAAAAGAATGTTGCGCAGGTTGCAGCCTGCAAGCGTTTTCCTCGGAACGTCGAGCAACTTCGCCATCTGCAGATTGATGAAGGACAGCGTGCCTTCGCTGTCAAACAGAGCGATGCCGCTGTCCATGTGCTGCAGAACGCTTTCATACTTGTTTTTGACATCAACAACCGAGCGGCGCGAGCGGTTCAGCTGCTCCTTCATTTCCGTGTACCATTCAAACGTCGGTCCGGTTTGCAGTTTCTTGCCGCGGAAAGCCGTCATGGTTTCGATCAGAAACGGAAACGACCGGTCATAGATGCCCAGCGCTTCCTCCGGCTCCGCATTGGCAATCAGCATCTGTACGGCGGCGTGGTGCATCGCGACGATATCTTCCGGCTGAACCCCCTCCAATGTACGGCCCAATTCGACCGCATTCTGAAGCGAGACCGGCGATTCGGTTCGCAAATAGGCTGCAAGCGCGGGAAAATAACGCCTGCTGGTCGACAACATCAAACCGCCCTCCTCCGCATTCCGGACGGAAAAGTCGGCACCTGGGCAAAGGCTTCCGCCCGCCATCCAAACCAATCGGCATCGCCTCCGATGTTGATCCTGGATGCGCAGTCATTCCAAACCTCGGTTACCCTAATCATAGAGACGGGCATGACAGCGTGTCAACCGAAGAGTTTGTCGATTTGTGTGGTCGCTTAAGCCATGTCTTCCTTCCTGGTCCGGGCCGCTCATTGCCGCCTGGGACCCGGACCTTCGCCTCCGGCATAAGCGGCGGAATCTGCTCCGGACCGCATAAATCCGGCCATTTGAACATCCCGGGAGCCGGGTCGATCGTCCTGCTGCCGTTCCGCCTTCCGCTCGCCTGCTCCGTCATGCCGGCCGCGGGAATTTTGTCCATAACTCCGATATTTGTCGTTTGAGCTCCTTTTCTGTTGATACTGCTCCTGTTGTTTTTGCCGATTCTGCTCTTGCTGCTTCTGCTGTTTCTGATCTTGTCGATTTTGCTGTTTATGCGCTTGCTGCTTTTTCTGCTCCTGCTGCCTCTGCTTCTGCTGTTCCTGATGCTTTTGTTCCTGGCGCTTCTCCCGCTCCTGCCGCAGCTTCAGCTCCGGCTGTTTCTGTTGTTCCCGCTTTCGCTGCTCCCATTGTTTTTGCTGCTCTTGCTGTCTCTTCTGCTCCTCCTGCTGCTGCAGCTTCCGGCCGAATGTCTGCCGCTCTGATGTGCGAACGGACGACTCGGCCTCGCGCTGTTGCCGCCAATCCGGCGTCTGCCGTTCCGGCTTGCGGTTATTCGACACAGCCTCGCGCAGGTTCCGGCCGTACGCCTGCTCCGCCTTCCAGGCCGCCTGCCATGCGAACAGACCTGCGGACTGCCGAACTTCCGCCTTCTCCTCGGATTTCTTCGCCTTGCCGGACTTCTCGTTCGACCGGGCTGCCGGCTTGTCCTTCTTGCCGGCGTTGGCTGACGCTTTCTTGCCCGCGTCCGCGGAAGCCTTCTTCCCGGCGTTCGCCGATGCCGCTTGGCCATTGCCTGAACCCGCGGAATGGTTTTGCGCTTTCGCCGTCTCTTTGGCCAGCAGGTCGGCCAGTTCGCGTTTCCGCTCTTCGTCCGACTGCCCGTCGCCGAGCAATCCGGAGATACCGCCGTACGGCTCGACCGCCTGCCGGATCGATCCCTTCTTGAGATCATCCAGCGAGATCGGCAGCCCCTGCTTTTCCGCCAGCAGATAGACGGCCATCTTGCCCGGCGAGACGCCGTTCGCCTGCGCCCTTTCCCGCAGTTCGCCCGGTGCGCGGACGATCGTCACCTCAATGTCGGGTCCGGATGCCGCGTTCGGCTTGCTCCTCAAGGCCGGATCCGATTCAGCGGGGACATCCGCGGCCGCTTTCGATCCCGGCTTCGATACCGATCCGGGTTGCGATTCGGATTTCGATCCGGAATCCGATCCCGGATCTCCCGCATCCGTCCCGGCTGCGACCGTCACGTCATTCACGACGGCATGCTGCACCGCCGCCGCATGAAGGGCCTGACCGATCTCCTGCATCAGTTCCTCTTCGAACTGTTCGGCCGTGCCAGCCGCCGCCATGCTGGTGACGAACACCTCGCCGCCGTTCTGCAAATATTGCGCTTCCTCCGCGTTGCGAATGATGTCCGCCGCAACCTCGCCGACCGGCCTTTTCCTGTATTCGACGCCTTCGATCACCCGCTCGCCGTCCGGATTGAGCGCAAGGAGCTCAACGACGCTGCGGCGCTTGTCCACGCCGATCTCGACGCTCGGATTGATGTCGATCGCCACATAGGCCGCGACCTTCGGTTCATCGAAAATCGACAACCTCGGCAGCGCGAAAGCCATAAGGAGCAGGACGGCGGCCGCGGAGGCGGTAAGCAGGAGCCGTCGGTGCAATGCCGCCCGGCGCAGCAGCGAAAAGCCGATCTCCTCGCCGACCTCTCCCGGGCTGCCGGGCACTTCCACGAATTCGCCTTCCGGCGTCAGGACGACCAGGCTGCGCCGATTCGCGGCCATGACGATTCCCCTTCTCACGATCCCACCTCCCTCGATGCCGCCGCTTCCTGCACGGCCGGCTGTAAATAGGACTGCAACAACGGAAAGTCGCCCGACAGAATCAGGGCGGTCGCCATGATATATTTCCGGTTTCGCTCAAGCGTCTTGCGCGATACCTGGCAGTATTCCATCAGTTCCTTGATCGGCAGACGGCCGTGCCGCTCCATGACGGCCATCAGTTCGGGCCGGCTCGCCAGCTCCGCGCTGATGCCGAGCAGCATGGCGCGGGAGTCGGCATGCCGGGGCGACCGGTCAGCGAGATCGGTGAACGAGATGCCGCATCGCTCAAGCCGCTCGGCCAGCGCTTCGATCTCCAGCCGCCGGGATTCGGACAGCCGTTCGGCGACATACGCGTCCATCGCGCCTGCCGTCTCCGCGGCGTTCACGGGCGATTCGCCGCTCTGCTCGCCTTCGAACGCGCTCATCGGCAGAGACCGGGCGTGGCGCTGCTCCTTGCGGACATAGTCGATCAGACGTCTGCGGATGACCGTGTCGGCGAAACCGAGAAACGATTTTCCGGCGTTGTCATCGTAGCCGTCGATCGCCTCATTGAACGCGGCAAGGGCGATGCTGTATTCATCATCGCGCGACGGATCGATATATCGTTTGCAGAAGCGGCTTGCCGCTTTGGCGATATAGGGGCGGTAGTCCGCGATGAACGATTCGCGGAGCGCGTCGTCCCCTGCCCGGATGCGGGCCACGACCGTCTCCGGCGGTTCCTGCGCGCCATTCCGCGCGTTTCCGCCGGATCCGGGCTTGCCGAACAGCCGCTTGATCAGTAGAAGTAACAACCGCTCCACCTCTAATCAGATAACCTTCGCAGGCCCGTCCATTTTTCGGGGGGTGCGGGCAATAACGGCTGCCGCCGTCCGCTTTGGAAGGCGTACCATCTCCCGGAGCAAAAAAACAGCCTCCTTGCGGGAGGCTGTCGTGAGATGACGGCCAAGTCAAGTGCGCCGGCCGCTCGTCCGCCGCTGCGCCAGCTTGTTGCGCCGGTTGTTCAGGGCGGTGAGCCGCCGCTTCAGCTGCTCTTCCCATTCCCGGTCGCCGAGCTGTTTGGCGAATGCCAGCAGATCAAGCGCCATGTCGATCTGATTCAGCACGATCTCCATCGGGTCCTCGTCTTCGTGATTGACGCAGTTCGCCAGCAGCTCATCGCGATCCTGATCGACATAGTCGCGGAAATCCACCTCGGAGGCGCCGTCTCCGTGCGCGTATTCCGCGAGCAATTCGTATTCCTGTTCGACCAGATGATGAATTTCGACACGATGGCAGACCGGACAGAACAGAATCGGCACATTGTGGATGAACGTGCGGAAATGCTTCATCGTCCCCCTCGTACCGATCATGCTCGCGCCGCAGCAGAAGCTCATCGCCGTCACCTCCGATTCGGCCGGATCATTCTTCCCTTGCCCCATTGTATTCGCCGCCGGAAGTCCGAATTCCTTCACGCCGCCGGCAAGAAAAATATCAAGAAGCCATGAATCCGGGCTTTCGTTCATGTTTTAATTGAGATTTGACGACTTGATTTCTATAATATTTATGGATTTCTTTATTTTGGAACAACGTTCGCGTGAGGAGTTCGACATGGTCAATGATATTTTGCATCACGCCTGCACCGGAGCGATTATCGCGCTGCTGTTCAGCACGCCAAAGAAAACATGGTTTTATCTCTTGCTCGGCGCGGCTGCGGCCCTTCTCCCTGACGTAACGAAGGAGCTGTTTCAAGATTCACTGCTGCACTCCCTGATCGCCGCACCTTTCGCAGCGGCTCTGTTCGCCGGGATATTGAAAACCATTTTCAAGAAAGAACCGTTCATGCGAATCTTCGGCTCCTTTCTGGCCGCCTTCGTGTTCGGACATCTGCTGCTGGATCTGATCGACAACGGCAACGCCATTTTTTATCCCTTTGTCAAGGAAGAACTGGAGTACAGCATCATCAGCAAATCGACCCCATTGGTTTGGATCATTGCGCTCGCCGCCATCTCCGCCGGTTTGGCCTTCAAGAGAATCCGGCTCTTGTCCGCTGCGGGGATCTTGACGATTCTCCTGTACATCGGATTCCAGGCCGCTGCGAAAGAGATGGTGACAAACGCCTTGCACGAGCGGTATCCGTTCCCCAATGCCGCGATAACCGTATTTCCGACAGGAGAGTGGCCCTGGGAAGCGATGAACTGGTCCTATCATGCAAGATCCGAACAATTTCTGGCCAGCGGCGACAGCAATGCCACAGGCGGCAAAATCAGCGAAACGCTCTTCTACTTCACGGCTCCCGGAGAAGGATTGCGTTACCGTGTCGAAGAATGGACGAAAACGCGGGAATCCTTCGTTCTTAAATGCTTCGATGAGCAAAATGGCCAGATCGTCTATTCCAATCATCAGACGGCATCCATTGGCGTCCCGCGGCTTGATGGTCGAACCTTCCGGCACACAAGGCGCCCTCCCCGGTTCCGTCCGGAATCCGGAGTAGTCCTCAAGGCGAAAAAAGCCGCATCCGCCTTGCGGCGGACACGGCTTGTCCGATGTTCGTGAGACACGTATTCGGATTATTTCATCGCGGCGACGATCAGATCGCCCATTTGCTGCGTGCCGACCGCCTTGCTCCGGTCGGTCGCGATGTCCGCCGTCCGATGGCCGGCGTCCAGCACGCTCGCAACCGCGTCCTCGATCGACTGCGCGGCTTCGTGATAGCCGAACGTCAGGCGGTACATGAGCGCGACGGACAGAATCGTCGCGATCGGGTTCGCGATGCCCTGGCCCGCGATGTCCGGCGCCGAGCCGTGCACCGGCTCGTACAGGCCGAAGGCGCCCTCGCCGAGCGAAGCGGAAGACAGCATGCCGATCGAACCGGTCAGCATGGCCGCCTCGTCGCTCAGGATGTCGCCGAACATGTTCTCCGTCACGATGACGTCGAAGCTCGCCGGACGGCGCAGCAGCTGCATCGCGCAGTTGTCGACCAGCACATGCTCAAGCTCGACGTCCGGGTATTCCGGTGCGATCCGGTTGACGACCTCGCGCCAGAGGCGGGACGTCTCGAGCACGTTCGCCTTGTCGACCGAAGCGAGCTTCTTGCGGCGCGTGCGGGCGATTTCGAACGCCTGGCGCACGATGCGCTCGACTTCATGCACGTTGTAGACGCACGTGTCGACCGCTTCTTCGCCGTTCGCACCTTCGCGGCGGAATTTGTCGCCGAAGTAGATGCCGCCGGTCAGCTCGCGCACGACGATCAGGTCCGTGCCTTCAAGCACTTCCGGTTTCAGCGTCGACGCGTCTTTCAGGCAGTCGAAAATTTTCGCCGGACGGATGTTCGAGAACAGCCCGAGCGCCTTGCGGATGCCGAGCAGCCCCGTCTCCGGGCGAAGCTCCTTCGGATTGTTGTCCCACTTCGGACCGCCGACCGCGCCAAGCAGCACCGCGTCCGCCGCCTTGCACATGTCGAGGGTCTCCTGCGGCAGCGGCGTCCCTTTCTCGTCGATCGCGATGCCGCCGAACAGGCCGTGCTCGAATTCGAAACTCAGCCCGTACAGTTCTTCCGTCTTCTTCATCACTTTGATCGCTTCCGCGACCACCTCGGGACCGATGCCGTCGCCGGCGATGACCGCGATTTTCTTCGTATCCGCCATGCAGCTTGTTTCCTCCCCGTCAGATCAGGCTCATCCGGTCGCGCCGACGCGGCGACTTGCGCCGTTCGATCAACCGGTTCAGCGCGTCGATGTACGCGCGGGCGCTCGCCTCGAGAATGTCGGTGCTTAAGCCCCGTCCCTGCGCCGAAACGCCGTTCTGTCCGAGCACGACGTACACTTCGCCGAGCGCGTCCTTGCCCTGCGACACCGACTTGATCGCATAGTCTTCCAGCTCGACCTGCTCGCCGGTCAGCGCGTCGATCGCGTTGTAGATCGCGTCGACCGAACCGTTGCCTTCGGCCTGCTGTTCCTTGACGCCTTCGCCCTGCACGTTGACCGCGATGACGGCGCTCGGCACCGAGCGGTTGTCGTAGGCGACCTGCAGCTTTTCAAGCCGGTACACTTCCGGCGTGTCGACCAGCTTCTCCTCGAGCAGCGCGCGAATGTCCTCGTCGCTTACCTGCTTCTTCTTGTCCGCGAGATCCTTGAACTTCGCGAATGCTTCGTTGAGCGCCTCGTCATCCAGCTCGTAGCCGAGATCGATCAACTTCTCGCGGAACGCGTGGCGGCCGGAATGCTTGCCGAGGACAAGCTTCGATTCGACCAGGCCGATCGTCTCCGGCGAGATGATCTCGTAGGTCGACTTCTCCTTGAGCATGCCGTCCTGGTGGATGCCCGATTCGTGCGCGAACGCGTTCGCGCCGACGATCGCCTTGTTGCCCGGCACGGGCATCCCCGTCAGCTTGCTGACGAGCCGGCTCGTGCGCGCAATCTCCTTCAGGTTCAGCGTCGTCTTCGCCTGGTAATAGTTGAACCGGGTCTCCAGCGCCAGCGCAACTTCCTCGATCGCGGTGTTGCCCGCCCGTTCGCCGATGCCGTTGATCGTGCCTTCGATCTGCTCGGCGCCGTTCTCGATGGCGGCAAGGGCGTTGGCCGTCGCCATGCCGAGGTCGTCGTGGCAGTGGGCGCTCAGCTGGATCTTCTCGATGCCCGGCACTTTCTCCCGCAGCGTTTTGAAAATGTTGCCGAACTCAACCGGCGTCATGTAGCCGACCGTATCCGGAATGTTGACGACGGTCGCGCCCGCACGGATCGCCATCTCCGTCACTTCGCAGAGGAAGTCCAGCTCGGTGCGGCCGGCGTCTTCCGGCGAAAACTCGATCTTGCTGAAAAATTGCTTCGCGTACCGGATCGCCGCTTCCGCCGTCTCCAGCACCTGCTCCTTCGACATCCGCAGCTTGTGCTGACGGTGGATCGGCGAAGTCGCAAGGAACAGGTGGATGCACGGATCCTCGGCGCCTTTGAGCGCTTCGCGGACGGCGTCGATATCCTGCGTGCGCGAACGGGAAAGGCCGATGATCGTCGCGTTCTTGACCGCCCGCGCAACCGCATTCACGGCGGCCAGGTCGCCGGGAGAAGCGGCCGGGAAACCGGCTTCAATCCGGTCGACGCCCAGCTTCTCGAGCTGCAGTGCGATCTCGACCTTCTCCTGCGTATTCAGATTGACGCCCGGCGACTGCTCGCCGTCGCGGAGCGTCGTATCAAAAATGTAAATTTTCCGCATATTGCACCTCCATGACGCCCGCCATCGTCAGATCACCGCTCCATGTCTGCCGCGGGGCCGAACGCTTCCGGACAGCACGGCGCGCCTTGCCCTCGCGAGAAGCGCGGACAAGGCGCCGTCCGTCCTTTCCTTCAACTTGACCGGTCTTATTTCTTGATCCAGTGCATCAGTTCGCGGAGCTGCTTGCCGACCTGCTCGATCGGATGCTCGGCTTCGCGGCGGCGGATCGCCGTCAGCATCGCGCGGTTCGACTGGTTCTCGAGGATGAAGTCGCGGGCGAACTTGCCGGACTGGATGTCGGCGAGCACGCGCTTCATTTCCTTCTTCGTCTCTTCCGTGATGATGCGCGGGCCGGTGACGTAGTCGCCGTATTCCGCCGTGTTGGAGATCGAGTCGCGCATTGCGGCGAGGCCGCCTTCGTACATCAGGTCGACGATGAGCTTCAGCTCGTGCAGGCACTCGAAGTAGGCCATTTCCGGAGCGTAGCCGGCTTCAACCAGCGTCTCGAATCCGGCTTTGACGAGCGCGGCCGTGCCGCCGCACAGTACGGCCTGTTCGCCGAACAGGTCCGTCTCCGTCTCTTCGCGGAACGACGTCTCGATGACGCCGGCGCGCGTGCAGCCGATGCCCTTCGCGTAAGCGAGGCCGATCGCCATTGCGTTGCCGGTCGCGTCTTGCTCGATCGCGATCAGGCCGGGAACGCCGAAGCCTTCCACATACGTCCGGCGCACCATGTGGCCCGGCGATTTCGGAGCGACGAGCAGGACGTCCATGTCCGGGCGCGGAACGATTTGGCCGTAATGGATGTTGAAACCGTGGGAGAACATGAGTGCGGCGCCTTGTTTCAGGTTCGGCTCAATCTCCTCGCGGTACACTTTCGCCTGCGTTTCGTCCGGCATCAGGATTTGCACGACATCGGCGATCTTCACCGCTTCGGCGACGGAAAGCACTTCGAAACCGTCGTTCTTCGCTTTCTCCGCCGATTTGCCCGGCCGAAGGCCGATGACGACCCGCACGCCGCTGTCGCGCAGGTTCTGCGCTTGCGCGTGGCCCTGGGAGCCATAGCCGATGACCGCGACCGTCTTATTCTGCAGGACGCTGAGGTCTGCATCTTTTTCGTAGTACAGTTTGACTGCCATTGCGAATGAGCGCCTCCTTCAAAATATGCACATTTTCCATCTTACCTCATATTGCCGCCGGTTGCATCCCCCAATCGGCAATGCCGGCCGGTTTTTTCGCGGGAACGGCGGAATTACTTCATGCTGCCCCGGGTCATCGCGGTCACGCCCGTCCGGCTCAGCTCGCGGATGCCGTACGGCTTGAGCAGCTCGATGATCGCGTCGATCTTCTCCGTATCGCCGACCGCCTGGACGATCATCGTCGAAGCGCCGATGTCGACGACGGACGCCCGGAACGTCTCGACAACGCCGAGAATTTCCGGCCGGGCCGCCGGTTCCGCATGCACCTTGATGAGCGCAAGCTCCCGGGCAACCATCGGATTGGCACTGAGATCCACAACCTTGATGACATCGATCAGCTTGTACAATTGCTTGCCGACCTGTTCGATCGTCTTTTCGTCACCGGTCGTCACGATGACCATCCGGGACAGGCCCGGCTCCTCGCTGGTGCCGACCGTAATGGATTCGATATTGAAGCCGCGCCGGCCGAACAGGCCGGCGACGCGCTGCAGCACACCGGGTTGGTTGTTGACGAGAATCGAGATCGTATGCCGTTTCATCTCACGCATCCCCCAGAATCATGTCATCGATCGTATTGCCCTGGGTGACCATCGGATAGACGTTCTCATGCTTGCTGACGACGAACTCGACGACCGCCGGGCCGTCATGCGCCAGCGCCTTCTCCCACGCGGCCCGTGCTTCCTCCTTGTTCGTCGCGCGGAATCCGCGGACACCGTAAGCTTCGGCCAGCTTGACGAAGTCCGGGCTGCCGGCGAGGTCGATGTGGCTGTAGCGGTTGTCGTAGATGATCTCCTGCCACTGACGCACCATGCCGAGCACCTGGTTGTTGATAATCGCGACTTTGACCGGAATGTTGTTGATCGCGCAGACCGCCAGCTCTTGGGCGCACATCTGCATGCCGCCGTCGCCGTTGATCGAGACGACCGTCCGGTCCGGGAACGCCATCTGGGCGCCGATCGCCGACGGGAAGCCGAAGCCCATCGTGCCGAGACCGCCCGACGTGATCCACGAGCGCGGCTTGCTGAACTTGTAGAATTGGGCGGCCCACATCTGATGCTGGCCGACGTCCGTCGTCACGATCGCTTCGCCCTTCGTCGTCTCGTAGATCATCTCGATGACCCATTGCGGCTTCAGCTCGGTGTCCGAATCTTCGTAGCGGAGCGGCACTTCCCGCTTCCAGGCCGCGATTTGGGCGCGCCATTCGTCCGCATCGGTCCGCTTCGCCTCGCGGTTCAGAATCTCGAGCACCGTCTTGACGTCGCCGACGATCGGGATGTCGGTCGGGACGTTCTTGCCGATCTCCGCCGGGTCGATGTCGATGTGGGCGACCTTCGCGTTCGGCGCGAAGCCTTGCAGCTTCATCGTCACCCGGTCGTCGAAGCGGGCGCCGATGTTGATCAGCAGGTCGGAGCCCTGGATCGCCTTGTTCGCCGTGTAGGTGCCGTGCATGCCCGGCATGCCCATCCACAGCTCGTGTCCGCTCGGGAAGCCGCCGAGTCCGAGCAGCGTCGTCGTGATCGGAATCTGCGTCGTCTCGATGAACTTGAGCAGCTCCTCGTGGGCGCCCGAGTAGACGACGCCGCCGCCGGCGAGCACGACCGGACGCTTCGCTTCGGCGATCGCCTTCAGCAGCTTGTCGACCTGCAGCTTGTTCGGCATGACCGTCGGGTTGTAGCCGCGCAGGTTCACTTCGGTGGCCGGCTTGAACAGCGCCTTCTCCGCCGAAACATCCTTCGGGATGTCGATCAGGACCGGGCCGCGGCGGCCGGTGCTCGCGATGTGGAACGCCTCATGGATGATGCGCGGGATGTCCTCGGCCTTGCGCACGAGATAGCTGTGCTTCGTGATCGGCATCGTAATGCCGATGATGTCGGCTTCCTGGAACGCGTCCGTGCCGATGGCGCTCTGCACGACGTTGCCGGTGATGACGACCAGCGGCACCGAGTCCATGTAAGCCGTCGCGATGCCCGTGACAAGGTTCGTCGCCCCCGGACCGCTCGTCGCGATGCAGACGCCGACCTTGCCCGTGGCCCGGGCGTAGCCGTCAGCCGCGTGGATCGCTCCCTGCTCGTGGCGCGTCAGCACGTGGTGGAAATCCGTGAAGCCGTACATCGCGTCGTAGATGTACAGAACGGCGCCCCCCGGATAGCCGAATACGCATTCCACGCCTTCCAGCAGCAAGCTGCGAAGAAGCATTTCCGAACCGGTGATGACCTCCGGTTTGGACCATTTCTCGATCAATTCACTCTTGGATCGCAGAGCGGCAGGTTGCGTGTTCATGTTCCCATCCTCCCTTGCGTATTGCATGGTTCAAGCCTTGCCGTGGGCCGGCAATCCAATGCTTGTCGGGCGGCTTGATGCCCGTGTCGGCAACAAGCTTCTATCGGCATACAATCAAACTTGCATCGGCATGCAAGCTCCAGCCAGCAAAAAAGCCTTCCGCCGCCGAACGCGCTGCTGCGCATTCCGGGACGAAAGGCTTGACACTTCCGTGGTACCACCCTGATTCACCCTATGCCTCGCGGCATAAGGCCTCGGCAGGTGCAAATCCGGCTATGGACGCCGAATCCGACCTTGGGCAGGGTAACGCTTGCCATGCGATTCCCTCTACTGGACGCCGGATCCGTATGCATCGTCGTTCAAGGGAACAGCTCCGAGGCGACATTCGCGGTACAGGGATTTCGGCGGCGGTTGCAGCATATTCCGTCCGCTCTCTGGGCGAAAGAGCCCTGACGCTTTCTCCTCATCATAGCCGATGTCAATATTAGACTTAACGTATATTATAGACCCGGGCGGGACGATCGTCAATACGAATATGATGCGCATATCATGGCGGCTTATCCGGGGCGATCCACACGCCGCGGTCTTGCGCCTGAGTCTGTCCCCGCGCCCGGTCTCCAGCCGGCCGGGCGGCATAGAATGGTATGCCGGAGCGGCGCCGCCGCCCGGCAGCAACGTTCGGGCAAGGAGCGACCGCCATGGCTGCCGACTACACGATCCGTCCCTATCGACACCGGCAGGACACCGCCGCCATCCTGGAGCTGATCCGCCGCGAGCTCGCGCCGCTGTCGAACGCGCCGATCGGGCGCGAAGCGCTGACGGACCGCGCGCTCACCGCGCGCATCCGGCAAGGGCGGACGCTGGTCGCCGCCGGCCGGAGCGGCAGCGTGAAAGGATTCATCCATGTCATGGTCACAAGCCGGCCGAATGCGCCTGTCCTGCTCCAGATCGACATGCTGGCGGTGGAGCCGGACAGCCGGGGACAGGGAATCGGTACGGCGCTGCTCCGGGAAGCCGAACGGTACGGCCGGTTCCGCCGCTGCACAGCCGCATCGCTCTTCGTGGACGAGGGCAACGACCGGGCACACCTGTTCTATCTGCGCGCGGGATACCGGGCCATCCGATACTGGCCGTCGCTCCGCTGCTGGGAATTGTATAAACCGCTCATCCCCGTTATCTGAACAGCAGCATGTGATCGACACATCGCGCGACGCACCAGATGGAATCCCCCGATGCCGGAATGCCGGCATCGGGTGCATTTGTGCACCAGATTGGCCCGCTGCTTGGCAAAATGGCTCCATTTGGTGCAAATGTGCACCAGATTGGTCCTCTGATCGGCAAATAGGGGTCCATCTGGTGTATTTTTGCACCAAATCCGCCGAAATTGCGCGCCGTCCATTGAATAAGGGGCAAAAATGCACCAGAGGGTTGACCAGTTCAAGAAACGATGCAAAAGGGCTTCCGGCCAAGCGCCATGCTTGAACGGAAGCCCTTATCGGCTGTTAAGCGTTGATCTTCTCTTTGGCAATGCCGGCCAGCGCGTTGAACGCGTTCGAATCGTTCACCGCGAGGTCCGCGAGCATCTTGCGGTTCACTTCCACGCCGGCCAGTTTCAGACCGTGCATGAACTTGCTGTAGCTCAGGCCGTTCTGACGAGCGGCCGCGTTGATCCGCGTGATCCACAGCTTGCGGAAATCGCGCTTCCGCTGACGGCGGTCGCGGTACGCGTACAGCAGCGATTTCATCACTTGTTCCTTGGCGGTCTTGAACAAGCGGTGTTTGGAACCGTAGTAACCTTTCGCGAGCTTCAGGATCCGCTTGCGGCGGCGCGTGCGGACGAAGCCGCCTTTCACTCTTGCCATATGGATAACCTCCCGTTGATTCTGTCAGATGTCCGGCTCGATGCTGATTATCGCAGTTGGGCGAGTCCCTGCTTCAGACGGGCGACGTCGCCTTTCGACGTGAGCGGCTGGTTCGACAGCACGCGCTTCTGGCGGCCGGATTTGCCGTAGAGCAGATGGTTCTTGTAGGCTTTGTACCGTTTCACCTTGCCGGTGCCGGTAATCTTGAAGCGGTCTTTCAGACTGCTGTGCGTTTTCATCTTCGGCATAACCATTAATCCTCCATCGCTTGTGGTTTCGGCGGAACGCCGGGACGGGTCCGCCGGATGACGCGTCAGTCCTTGTCCTTGTTCTTCGGCGCCAGAATCATGACCATGCTGCGGCCTTCCAGCTTCGGCACGCGCTCGACGACGCAGAGGTCCGCCACTTCGCTGCGCAGCCGGTCAAGAATGCGCTGGCCGATCTCCGCGTGGGTGATCTCACGGCCGCGGAAACGGACCGACGCCTTCACCTTGTTGCCTTCGCCCAGGAACTTGACGACGTTCCGGTATTTCACCTGATAGTCGTGCTCCTCGATGTTGGCGCGGAACCAGACTTCCTTGACGTCGACAATCTTCTGGTTCTTGCGCGCTTCTTTCTCTTTCTTCTGCTGTTCGTAACGGAACTTGCCGTAATCCATGATCCGGCAGACCGGCGGCTTCGCCATCGGCGCGACGTTCACGAGATCCATGTCCATGTCGATCGCCATTTGCAAAGCTTCGCGGAACGGCTTGATTCCGATCTGCTCGCCGTCCGGACCGACCAGGCGAACTTCCCTCGCCCGGATCTCCTCGTTGATCTGATGATCTCGGCTAATAATGTTCCACCTCCAGATAATCGCGTGGCGATCCCCTTGCAAGTCAAACGGCTCGCGCCGTCTTCTTCCAGGCAGGCGCATCCGTTTTGCGTCGAAAGATAAGCCGAATCCTTATCTTTCATTAAAAAAATGCGGGCCGCATGGACCCGCATTCCTTGACCAGTCTGCAATCGGCCCGCCACACCGGCATGCCCGGAGCGGTACGGAACCTTATCGGACGGCGAGAACCAGCCGGCCGCTGCCGGTCAGGTGAGAAGCGGGTGCTTCTGCTTGTGCCACTTTGAAATATGCCTGATGAATATTATCACACAAGCAACCGGTTTGTCAACCGTGTGCAAGCATCACCCGGCTCGCGCCAAACCAAGGCGGGAAAAAGCGACTTCAAACCTGTTTGCTTTGCACCTCTTCCAGCCGGATGACGCGCGTATGCTTCGTATGGCTCCACTGCTTGTTGTTTTGCGTGAAAAACGCGTACAGCGTGATCGGCCACCACGACAGCAGGAACAGCGGCAGCGTCAGCAGGTGGGCGTACATGCGCCATTCCTTCACCCGCTCCAGCAGGAGCGCGACCGGGAACTGGATGGCGGAAATCGTCATCGCCACGCCGACCGTCCATGCCGGCAGCGCTTCGTATATCGAAGTAAAATGGTTCGCCGCCGGCAGCACATTGTCGATCCACAGCGCGGCCGTCACGATGAACGCCATCAGCACGCTATACACCCTGACCGAATAGATGGCGGCGTCGAACTTGATGAAGCTCCGCTCCTTGATGCTGTCCCGCAGCAGCGGAATGAAGTAGCGCCGCGCCACGTTGAAATGCCCCTGCAACCAGCGGAGCCGCTGGCGGGCGGACGCCCGGAACGTGAGCGGCTTTTCGTCGTACACTTTCGCGTCATAGTCGAGCACCGGGTAGACGCCCCGTTTGATGCAGCGCATCGTAAACTCGAGGTCTTCGACCAGGCTGGTCGCACCCCATCCCATCTCTTTGAGCAGGCGCGTTTCGAAACACATGCCCGTGCCGCCGAGAAAATTCGCCATGCCAAGGTTCCTGCGCGATTGCTGCCAGAGCCGGTTGCAGTACCAGTACGTGATGCCGTAAGCGGCCGTCACCCAGGAGTCGTTCGGATTTTTCGTGTCCAGATAGCCCTGGATGACCCGGTGGCCTTCGCACAAATCGTCGTTCATCAGCCGCAGGAAGTCCGGATTCACGAGGTTGTCGGCATCGAACATGACGACCGCGTCGTACGATCTCGGCATTTTCCACAGTTCATTGAGCATCCATTCGATGGCATGGCCTTTGCCTCGCAATTGCGGATTGCGCCGCACGCAGGCGTGAACGCCGTCGTAGCTGCGGACGACATCCGCCGTTCCGTCGGTGCAGTTGTCGCAGATGACGAAAATGTCGTACAACTCCCGCGGATAATCCAGCTTCAGCAAGTTTTCCACCAGCGCGCCGATCACCTGCTCCTCGTTGTGGGCGGCGACGATGACGGCGAACGAGTGCTTCGGCTCATGCCGCCGGCGCGGTTTGCGCCGTTTCATCAGGCCGGACAGCGAGATGACAAACTGAAACGCCTCGATGAATGCCACGATGATCTGCGCGGCGATCAGAAAAGCGTTAATCATATGCGATTGTGCCCCCTTATTGATTTACCCTGTCTTTTCTCTGTTTGTCTTGGTCTGCGTTTGTCTTTGTCTGCAACGCACGTTTTGTCCGGATGGTAAACCGGCGGTTTGTCGTATAACCTTTCCAATCGGCGGCATTTTCATCCCTGGCGGCAAAAAAACGGACCGACCCGCAGCTGCCTTGCCTAAACAAATCCTTCGCAAAACGGAGGTGCTGTGGGTCCGTCATATGGTATGATGCAAAATGAGAAAAATTTTTTCAAGCGGGAAAAGAGTCGCAGGAAGACCGGAGGATTCGGATGAAACGCGGATGGAAAGAAGCAGCCGGCAAGCTGCGCGCATGGCTCATCGCCAAGGAGAAGCGGCTTGTGCTGTGGGCGAACAACAGACATCTCGACAGGGGACTGAAGAAGCTGCTCGGCGTCTGGCTGCGGACGATCACGCATGCCGGCGGGGCCGTCTTCACGCTGGCGGTTTCGCTGACGGCCGCGCTCTTCGCGCCCGCTCCGTGGAACGCGGCGGGCTGGCAGAGCCTGACGGCCGTCACGATCAGCCATGTCCCGGTATACATCATGAAACGCAAGTTCCGCAGACTCCGGCCGTACCAGGCGCTCAAGGAAATCGTCACCGGAACGAAAAAGCCCCTCACGGACCCTTCGTTCCCTTCGGGGCATACCACGGCGATCTTCGCGTTCGTCATTCCGTTTCTGGCGGCGGACGCCCAAATGCTGCCGCTGCTCCTGCCCGCCGGGCTGATCGTCATGGCGTCGGTGGGCTGGTCGCGCATTTACCTCGGGCTGCACTATCCGTCGGACGTGGCAGCCGGCGCCCTGATCGGCGCGGTGACCGCGCTCGTCGTCACATCGGTCGGCTGGATGCCGGTCTAGCATCCCGGATGCCGGCAAGCTCGGCTTCCTTCGCTTCGCGGTGCCGGCGGAGCGCCGCCTCGCCGACCACGGCTTCCAGCCGGTAGATCGGCATGCCCTGCTCCGCGAATTTCGTCTCGTACTCGGTCATGACGAGGTCTTCCCGCAGGCCGTCCCGATGCAGATCGAGTGAGATGTTCCGCAGCGTAATCTCCATGTCGCAGAAACTGTTCAGCGAAAATTCGAAGAGCAGCCGGGAGTCCGTCTTGAAATGGATTTCCCCGTTCTCGTTCAGAATGTCGAGATATTTGCGCAGGAAGCGGGGGTGCGTCAGCCTCCGCTTCGCATGTTTCTTCTTCGGCCACGGATCGCTGAAGTTCAGGTAGATCCGCTCGATTTCCCCTGGCGCGAAGAACGTCTCCAGATATTCGATGTTGGCGCGCACCAGCGCCAGGTTCGGCGGGGTTTCCGCGCCCTGCGGCGCCCACGCCGCCCGCGCCTTGACGGCGGCCCGGCGGATCAGCTCGTCGAACATGTCAATGCCGATGTAGTTGATCTCCGGATTCCGCACGCTCATTTCGCTGATGAATTTTCCCTTGCCCATGCCGAGCTCGACGTGAATCGGCCGGTCGTTGCCGAAACGTTCGCGCCAGCGCCCCCTGTACGGTGCGGGGTCCAGCACCACCAGTTCCGGCTGGCTTTCAATCTCTTCGCGGATTCCTTTTCTTCCGCGCAGTCGCATGCTTCCATTCCTCCCTTGTGCTCCCTTGCACACCATTCCCCATTGTGCCCGACGACAGCCCTTATGTAAAGCAGCAAAAAGACCTTCCGGATGGTCCGTTCCGGAAGGTCCATGTCAAAATTCGCCGCATCCGCCGTCAGTGGATCCTGTACGTGTCCTCAAGCGCTTCGTTCAGCTTCTTGCGCGCGGAAATCTCGACGCCCTTGTCGAGGGGGAACTTCTGGCCGGCCAGCGCCAGCAGTTCCTTGACCGTCAGTTCGACCGTCACTTTCTCTTCGCCGTTCGGGATTTTCAGCTGGTTCATGTCCATCACCTCGCTCGACATTTACATTGTCATTTCTGCCAAATTCAGGACGGCGTTTAATGCGGCTGAGAATGAATTTCATGTAAGGTTTTTTTATTGATTTTACGCACTTTTAATATAACACATCATGTAAGGTTGTGCAAGAAGGGGACGCGGAATCGGGCTTTTCCTTTTCCAGTTGTCCGATTCCGAACGATGCGCGGCAACCGGCCTTGCTTCGTACGCCGAATGGACCGGAGCAGCCCGTTTTCCGGCGCTTCCGAAACCCGAACGTTTCCTTTCCGGCAAGGCGGACCGGGATCGGAACAGCGTGTCCGCGCACATGGCGCGAAAAAAATTTTTTCGCTATAATGTTCCCATGATTGCGCGGCCTTCATACGGCCCGAAAACGGAGGAACAGCAATTGAACTTGGCCGGAACGAGCCCTTCGGGCAGCGAAACGCCGCTTCTGTGGGGCGACAAACGGTTTCATACATGGAATTACGAGATGCGCCGACAGTTCGGCCGCAAGGTGTTCAAGGTGATGCTGGACGCCGGCTTCACCTGCCCGAACCGTGACGGTCGCGTAGCAATCGGCGGCTGCACGTTCTGCAGCGCGCGCGGGTCCGGCGACTTCGCCGGCAGCCGGCGCGACGACCTGGTCGTCCAGTTCAACAAAATCCGCGACCGCCAGCACAAGAAATGGCCGGACGCGCTCTACATCGGCTATTTCCAGGCGTACACGAACACGTATGCGCCGGTCCATGTGCTGCGCGAATATTACGAGACGATTCTCGCACAGCCCGGCGTCGTCGGCCTGTCGATCGCCACGCGCCCGGACTGCCTGCCGGACGACGTCGTCGACTACCTCGCCGAGCTGAACGAGCGAACGTATCTGTGGGTCGAGATGGGGCTGCAGACGATCCACGAGTCGACGTCGAAGCTGATCAACCGGGCCCATGACACGGCCTGCTACTACGACGCCGTCCGCCGGCTGCGGGAGCGCGGCATCCGCGTCTGCGCGCACATCATCTACGGGCTGCCGCTCGAGACGCGCGAGATGATGCTGGAGACGGGGCGGGCGGTCGCGGAGATGGACGTGCAGGGGATCAAGATTCATCTGCTCCACCTGATGCGCAAGACGCCGATGGTGAAGCAATACGAGGCGGGGCTGGTCCGTTTCCTCGAGATGGACGAGTACGTGAACCTCGTCGTCGACACGCTCGAGATGCTGCCGCCGGAGATGATCGTCCACCGGGTGACGGGCGACGCGCCGCGGGAGCTGCTGATCGGGCCGATGTGGAGCCTGAAGAAATGGGAAGTGCTGAACGCGATCGACGCCGAGCTCGTGCGGCGGAACACGTGGCAGGGCAAGCTGCGGGGATCCGCCGATGCGGTGAATGCGGCGGGCGCGGCCGGCGCGGTCGGAGGAAGCGTTCTGTCCGGCGGCCGATCGGATGCGGCCTTCGCGGACTTTGCTGGCGGCGCGGATTACGAAGAGGATGAGCTGGCGGACAGCCGGTCCGGCGCCGGCGGCTGCCCGGGAGGGTGCTGATGGGCTTCCCTTCCGTGCTGACGATGGCCCACCGGCTGGCCGCCGAACGCATCCAGCCGGGGGATGCGGTCATTGACGCGACCGTCGGCAACGGCGTCGACACCGCCTTCCTCGCGAAGGCCGTCGGCCCGAAGGGCGTCGTCTACGGCTTCGACATCCAGCAGGCCGCCCTCGACGCGGCCCGCGCCCGCGTGGCGGCGGAGGCGCCGGATACGCGGCTTGAGCTGCTGCTCGCGAGCCACCACCGAATGGCGGAGCTGCTGCCTGCGGACCTTGCGGGCCGCGTCTCTTCCGTCATGTTCAATCTCGGCTACCTGCCCGGCGCCGATGACGTCCGGACTGTCGTGACCCGCCCGGAGACGACGCTGGCGGCGCTCGACGCCTCGCTCGCCTTCCTCCGCCCGGGAGGCGTGCTCACCGTTGTTGTCTATACGGGCCATGAAGGCGGCCGCGAAGAGGGTGAAGCGGTCGACGCGTGGGCCCGCGCCCTGCCCGCTTCCGCCGGACAGGCCGTGCTGTACCGGATGCCGCAGCGTCCGCAGGCGCCGTATTTGATCGCGGTGGAACGCAAGTAAGCCGCATCGCCGCGGCTGGGAGATTCGCAACAGAAAGCAGATTTGCAACAGACTGCAAATGTGCAACAGACAGATGAAGAGGAGAGAATGCCATGACCGTACAACCTTATCCGCTCAAGTTCGCCCCCGAGTTCAAGGAACGCGTATGGGGCGGACGCGCGCTCGAACGTTTCGGGCTGACGCCGCCGGAAGGGGCCATCGGCGAAGGCTGGATGATCGCCGACCATCCGAACGGCACGACGCAGGTCGTGAACGGCCCGCTCGCCGGCAAGGGGCTTGACGAGATCCGCGAAACTTACGGCCGCGAATGGTTCGGCTCGCGGGGATTCTCCGAGCGCAACGGCCGGTTCCCGCTGCTCGTCAAGCTGCTCGACTGCAACGACGACCTGTCCGTGCAGGTGCACCCGACGGACGATTATGAAGGGCTGCCGGAAGGCGAGCTCGGCAAGACCGAAATGTGGTACGTGCTCGACGCGAAGCCGGGCGCGAAAATCATCTACGGGCTGAAGGACGGCATCGACCGCGCCGGTCTGGAAGCGGCCATCGCCGAAGGCCGGATCATGGAGTGCCTGCAGGAAGTGCCGGTGGAAGCGGGCGACGCGTTCTACATCCCCGCGGGCACGGTGCACGCGCTGTGCGCGGGCGTCGTCGTGGCGGAGATCCAGCAGAACTCGGACACGACGTACCGGCTGTACGACTACAACCGCCCCGGACTTGACGGCAAGCTGCGCGAGCTGCACATCGAGGATTCGCTGAACGTCATCGCCTACGACGGCGCCGGCGCGACCCGGATGAAGACGGACGGCGTCCGTCCGGGCGAATGGCTCAAGATTGCGGAATCGCCGTACTTCGTCGTCGAGAAGGGCATCGTGGACGGCAGCGTGAAGCTGGCGACGACCGGCGACAGCTTCGTCATCCTGATCGCCGCGGACGGCAGCGGCACGCTGCGCTGGAATGGCGGCGAGCAGCCGGTCGCGCCCGGCGACTGCTTCCTCGTGCCGGCCAATCTCGGCGAGTACGAGATCGAAGGCGCCCTCACCGTGCTGCGCAGCCGGGTGCCGTGATTGCCTGCACTCCCCCAACTCGAATAGCGGAAATATCTTCGCTTATTCTGTCGAATTCGGCCTTTATTCTCTAATATAGAAGAAAAAAACTTCCTCTATTTTCCGCCAAACGCCCGAAAATCGGGATTTTGGACGGAATAGAGGAAGTTTTTTCGCTTATTATCCCGGTCTTCGACTCTACCGCCTCACTTCTCCGGTTCGAACAGCCCCAGGTAAGCGCCGTAGCCTTCCTTCTCCATCTCCGACTTCGGAATGAAGCGCAGCGCCGCCGAGTTGATGCAATAGCGCAGTCCGCCGCGGTCCGCCGGCCCGTCCGGGAAGACGTGGCCGAGATGCGAGTCGGCTTCCCGGCTGCGCACCTCGATGCGCACCATGCCGTGCGACAGGTCCATGTGCTCGGTGACGCTGCCCTTGTGGATCGGCCGCGTGAAGCTCGGCCAGCCGCAGCCGGCGTCGAACTTGTCCCTCGAGCTGAAGAGCGGCTCCCCGGACACGATGTCGACGTAGATGCCTTCTTCTTCGTTGTCGTAGTATTCGTTGCGGAAAGGCGGCTCGGTCGCGTTCCGCTGCGTCACCTCGTACTGGATCGGGGTGAGCCGGCGCTTCAGCTCCTCTGGGTCCTTCCTGATCCGCCAATGCCGATCGATAAAATCATCCCTTCCGGACGCCTTGCGGTACATCTTGTAGCGGTACGGCTGCTTCTTGTGGTACGCCTGATGATATTCCTCCGCCGGATAGAACGGCCCGGCGGGCACGATCTCCGTCACGATCGGCCGGTCGAACCGCCCGCTCGCCTCCAGTTCGCGCTTCGATTCCTCGGCCAGCTTCCGCTGCTCCTCGGTATAATAGAAGATCGCCGTCCGGTACGACGACCCGCGGTCGTGAAATTGTCCGCCCGGGTCGGTCGGATCGATCTGCCGCCAGAAAATGTCGAGCAGCAGCTTGTACGGCATCCGCCGCGGATCGTACGTAATATGAACGGCTTCCGCGTGTCCCGTCGTATCCGAGCAGACTTCCTCGTACGTCGGGTTCGGCTTGTGGCCGCCCGTATAGCCCGATACGACGCGGATGACGCCGGGCATTTCCTCGAACGGCTCGACCATGCACCAGAAGCAGCCGCCCGCAAAAGCCGCCTGCTCATAAGCCGGGTTATCCGGTTGTTCCGGTTTATCCGTATTCGTCACAACCATTCCTCCTTCGCCGCGCAGACCGCCCGAAGACCGCCGGTCCGCCGCCGGCATGGATGTACTTTTATTATAAAGTTCCGCCTCCTCCGTTTCCACCAACCCGATTTTTTCAATTTACGCTTCCGGTAAGCCCATTTTCATGCTATAATGAAAGCGCTCACAATATACAAAGAGCAAACATGAAGGGGGAAATGCCGATGGTGCAAGCCGTGATGCCTGACCGCAATCCGTATGAGGAACTTGCGCTGGAGCACGACGTTCTTTTCTTCAAGCTGGGTGGACCCGAACTTGTCTGCTTTCATGGGCGAAACTTCAATATGAAGCGACGGATGAGCTCCGATCGAATCGCGCTTCTTCGTTCGGATCCGAATTTCTGCCTGGTCGCCCCCGATACGTACGTCAATCTCCGAAAGGTCAGCGAATTCGACGGCGATGTGCTCTACTTCGGCGAGAAAGGACCCGAGGCGAAGCGGCTGCCGGTCTCCCGCTGGCGCCGGAACGCGATCCGCGAGAAAATCGCAAATCTGAAATAACGGAGAATGGGCGATGCCCGTCCCCGAACGGAAAGCAAGCTCCCGCTGCGATGTGGCACACGCGGGAGTTTTTATTGATTCAAGAATGCCGGCGCCGCACTTGCATCAGCCCCGAAATTGCGTTTAACTAGATGAGTGTGCACGTGTAAACGCGTGTACACGACAGCATGAGACACTCGGGAACAGCCGAATGGGGAGGCGTGTGCGGTGAGCGCAGGAACGGATTGGAAAGCCAAGTGGCGCGAGGAGCTGGAACGGGAACTCAAGGACAACATCCTTCACTATTGGATGACCCGCACCGTCGACGAGAAGAACGGCGGCTTCATCGGGCGGATCGGCGACGACCGGCAGCCGGATTACGAAGCGGCCAAAAGTCTGGTGCTGAACACCCGGATTTTGTGGACGTTCTCGGCCGCATACCGCGTGTTCAAGGATGACCGCTATCTGGCCGTGGCCGAACGGGCTTACGGATACGTGACGGACAAATTCGCGGATCGTGAATATGGCGGATTCTACTGGATGGTTGACGCGCAGGGCAGCCCGCTGGAGGACAAGAAACAGGTGTACGGCCAGGCGTTCGCGATCTACGCGCTCTCCGAGTTTTACCGGGCGGCGCGGCGCAAGGAAGCGCTGGACAAGGCGATCGAAACGTACCGGCTGCTGGAGCGACACAGCTACGATCCGGCGAACCGCGGCTATATCGAGGCGCATGCCCGCGACTGGTCGGAGACGGACAGGCTCGCCCTCGGCGGCGGCGACATGAACGAGCGCAAGTCGATGAACACGCATCTGCATGTGCTCGAGGCCTATACGAACCTGTACCGGGTCTGGCCGACGGAGGAACTGAACAAGACGCACAAGGAACTGATCGAGGTCATGCTCGATCGCATCGTCGATCCGGAGACGGCGCATTTCAAGCTGTTCTTCGATGACGAATGGAACAGCAAGTCGGACCTCATCTCCTACGGCCACGACATCGAAGGCAGCTGGCTGCTGACGGAGGCGGCTGAACTGTGCGGGGACGAGGCGCTTCTCAAGCGGACGAAGGAGACGGCGATCCGCATGGCGGAAGCGACGCTGAACGAAGGCGTGGACGCCGACGGCGGCCTGCTGAACGAAGCGAACGCGGCCGGGCTCATCGACACGAACAAGGACTGGTGGCCGCAGGCGGAAGCCGTGGTCGGATTCTACAATGCTTATCAGCTCTCGGGCGAGGACAAGTATCTGGACGCCGCCCGCCGGTCCTGGTCGTTCATCGACCGCTGCATCATCGACAAGGAAGACGGCGAATGGTTCTGGAGCGTGGACCGGGACGGCCGTCCGACCCGGGGGCACGGCAAGGTGAACGCCTGGAAATGCCCGTACCACAACGGCCGGGCATGCTTCGAGATGATGGAGCGTCTGATCTCCGCGCATTGACGGGCGTCAGCCGCAAAAAAGCTCCGGCGAGCGGTTCGCCGGAGCTTTTTTTATTGATCCGAATAACCAGAAAAAAAGCTGCCCCGCCATGGGACAGCCCGTTGCTTCAGCCCGCGATCAAGACTTGACCGCGCCGCTCGTGACGCCGGAGAAAATATAGCGCTGCATGAACAGGAACATCACGATCGTCGGGATGAAGATCAGCAGAATGTACGCGGAGATCACTTCCATGCGCGCCGCGTTCGGCCCGACGAACGACTGGATCGCCGTCGCCACCGTGCGCAACCCCCTGTCCGGCATGTACAGGTACGGCACGTAGAAGTCGTTGTAGATCGTGATGAACTTCAGGATCACAACGGTTGCCGTCGCCGGCCCGAGGAGCGGGAAGATCACGCTCCGGAAAATCTTGAACAGCGACGCGCCCTCCATCATCGCCGCCTCGTCCAGCTCGTACGGAATGTTGCGGATGAACTGGAGATAGATCGTGAGCTGGATGACGTCCGCCCCCAGATACAGTGCGATCGGCGCGCCGTACGTATTGTACAGGCCGAGCGCCTTGATGACCGAGTAGGTGACGACCTGCGTCGTGATGAGCGGAATGACCGCGGCCACCAGGTACGAACCGATGATCAGGTTTCTCCCCTTGAACTCGAACCGCCCGAGCGCATACGCCGACATCGACCCGATCAGCACGTTGCCGACGATCGAGACGATCAGGATGAACAGCGTGTTGCCGAGGCCGAGCGCCAGATCCCCTTTCTCCCACGCGATCGAGAAGTTCTCGAAATTCCAGGTCGAGGGGAGCGACAGCCGGTCGATGTAGAATTCCTGCCGCGTCTTGAACGCGCCGACGAAGACGGAGTACAGCGGGAAGAACACGACGAACGTGCCGATGAGCAGCGCGATATATTTCATGGTGTCGAAAAACAGTTGTTTCGCCTTCATACTCTCGTCCCGCCTTCCCTCAGAATCAGCCGCTGGATGAGCACGACGACGGCGACCATCAAGAGCAGCACGACGGCGAGCGCGGATGCGAGGCCGAACTGATTGAATTTGAAGGCGACGTCCAACGTCTTCATCAGGAAGGTGGACGTGTCGTTCGCGCCGAGCGTCATGATGTACGGCACGGTGAAAGCCTGCAGCGCGCCGCTCAGCGTCAGGATGAGCATCAGCTCGACGACATTCTTGATGCTCGGCATCGTAATGTGCCAGAAGCTCTGCCAGGCGTTCGCACCGTCGATGCGCGCCGCTTCATACAAATCATCCGAGATCGACTGCAGCGCACCGATGAAGATGACCATGTTGTAGCCCATGTACATCCAGAGGGAAACGAATGCCAGCGCCCAGTCGTTGATCGCCGGGTTGCCGAGCCATTGCTGTTTCCACGCTTCGAGTCCGAGCACTTCGAGCAGCTTGTTCAGCGAGCCGTAGGACGTGTGGTACACGGTCTGAAACATGATCGCGATCGCAACCTGATGCAGAATGTACGGCAGGAACAGGATGACCCGGAACACATTCCTTCCCTTGAGCTTCGAGTTCAGAATGACGGCGAAGAACAGCGCCAGCGCCGTCTGGACCAGCCCGCCGATGAAATAGTACAGGTTGTTGCGCAGAATCTGGAAGTATTCCGGATTCGAGAAGATCTCCCTGTAGTTCTTCAGCCCGACGAAGTTCACGTCAAAGCCGAAGCCGTCCCAGTCCGTGAAGCTGTAGTAGACGAGCATGACAGACGGGTAGTAGGTGAAAAGGAGCAGCAAAACGAGCGGCAAGGCGAGAAAACTGGTGATGATGATGATCCGCTGGGTTTTGTAGCTGAGATTCAAGGCGCCGCGCCTCCTCATGCCAGGATCAAGCCATAACGGTCGGCGCCGTCCTCCCGGAAGGCGCACCCGCTATGCGGTAAGTGACAAGCTTGATGACGTCTTGTCTTGGAAAAAACCTGAGGCTGCCGTCGGGCGCGATTCGCTTCGCCCTGACGGTCAGCCCCAGTCTGCACGCCGGTTACCTGCTCATCGAATCAATAGCCGAGTTCTTTCTTGGCTGCGGCCCATTTCTGATTCAACTTGTCGAATTCGGCCTGCAGATCCTTCGCAACGGCAGCTTGCTGGATTTCTTCACCCGTGAACGGAATCTGCGCCTTGTTCGCAATCTCGTTGAACCGGGAATCCGGCGGCACGGATTCGAGGATGTTGGGATTGTAGCTCATGAACTCCGCCATTTGCGGCAGCGTCGGTTCGTTGTTTTTGTTGATCGGGATGAAACCGGAATCGGCGTCGTAACCGGATTCCATGATCATGAACTTGACAAACGCCTTGGCGGCTTCAAGATTCTTGCTGTCCTTGCTTACGCCCATGAAGTAGTCCGGGCCGAGAACGGCGTTCACCGTGCCGCTGTTGTCATGCGGGAACGGGAAGAAGCCGATGTCTTCCGGCGCCGCGCCGCCTTGCTCGATGATCTGGTTGATGACCCAGTTGCCGAGGAAGTACATTGCCGCGTTGCCCGTCGCGATTTCAACCTTCGAAGCTTCCCAGTTGTTCGTGGCCAGGTCTTCTTCGGTATAGCCTTTCTCGATCAGGGTGCGGACAATGTTCAGGCCGATGCCCCACGCGTTGTCAAGCTGGAACGGCGCGTCCATTTCCACCATGTTGTTCTCGAAGTTGACGTCGCCTGAGAAATGCGCCAGGCTGTTGCGGCCCCATTGACCCATCGGCCATTGCGCGCCGTAGTTGATGTAGATCGGCACGATGCCGGCGTCTTTCAGCTTCTGGCAGGCTTCGTAGAACTCGTCCAGCGTCTTCGGAATTTCCGTGATGCCCGCTTTTTCGAACGCCTTCTTGTTGTAAACGATGCCGTTCGTCGAAGAACCCGTTGCAACCCCGTAGTAGTTGCCGTCATACGCCTTGAAATCCGCGAACCGCACTTGATCGAAGATGTCGAGGTCATTCAGCGGAGCGAAGAAATCGCCGAGCTCGGAGTTCGCGATGTTCGTCGGAATCATGAGCACGTCGCCGGCGTCGCCCGCCGTCAGCTTGACGCGGATGTCTTGCTCGTAGTTCGTGTACGGAGCGTATTTGACTTTGACGTTCGGATATTGCTTGTTGAACTCCGACACGTATTTGTCGTAAGTCCCGTTGTCGACCAGGTCCGTGCGGTGCGTCGCGAACACAATCTCGCCGGAGATTTCGGTGTTGCCGCCCGCATTCGACTGACCGTTGCCCGCGGTGTTGTCCGTACCGCCGTTGCCTTCGTTCTTCGAGCCGCCGCAGGCAGCAAGCACGAGCGACAGCACGACGAGGACAGACAGCATCATGGCTAATCTTCTTTTCATGCGCGAGTCCCCCTGTTTCCGTGTTGTGTGACCGAACGGTTTCGGCAAAATCCGCCGTTTCCGATCGGTTCCGGCCTTCATTATAGCGGTGAAAACCGCTTACAAAAATGCAACGTGTTTGCTTTTCTTGTCCTCTGTTATCCTAACTTTTCTAACAATTGATCGAACAAGAGGCCGGATGCTAACGTACGATTTGCCGATATTCGTTGGGTGTCATGCCCACAATCCGCTTGAACAGTTTGGTAAAATAGGCCGAATCCGGATAGCCCACCTGCTCGCCGACTTCGTACGTCTTCAGGTCCGGCCGGCTGCGGAGCAGGTTCTTCGCCTGCTCGATCCGCACATTGATCAGGTAATCGGTGATCGTGACGCCCGTCTCCTGCTTGAACAGCCGGCTCAGGTAGCTCGGCGTGAGATACACGCGCTCCGCGAGCATCCCGAGATCCAGATCCTCGTGATAGCTTGTCGCGATGATCGCCTTCACGGCATCGACCGCGCGCACGCTGCCGCTCCGACGCTCGCGGATGCGCACGATCGCGTCGATCATCCGTTCCGTGAACCATTGCCGCAGCGGGTCGTATTTGAAAAACCGGGACAGTTCCTCGAGCCGCCGGTCCGCCGGGCCGAACAGTTCCTCCGCTTCTTCGGCGAATCCGCCGAGTTCCCGTTCCGCCAGCTCGAGCATCCGGATCAGCAGTTCCATCAGCACGCCGGGCGCTTCCTGGCGCCTGCGCATCTCCTTGAAGAAGGCGTTCAGCTCCTGCTCGATCTTCCCCGCGTCGAGAATCTGCAGGCTGCGGACATACTCCGTCTCCCACGATTTGTACCAGTCGCTGAAGCGGGCCGGCCTGGCCTGCTGGGGCCCCGCTTCGGATGCCGGTACGAAGACGGCCCGCTCGAACCGGTAGAACGCTTTGCCGGCCGCCATCTCGGCTTCGGCGAACGCTTCCCGCAGACGTTTCGCTCCGCGGAACGGCAGCGAGGCGCCGATGGCCGCGCCGGTATGCTCCGTCAGCGCCGCGGCCAGCGCGAAGCCTGCCCGCTCCGGCGCGGACGTCAGCGAAGCGCCGGCGTCCAGCTCAAGCAGCAAGCCGTAGGTCCGGTCGCGGACCGCGATCGCGCAAGATCTGACGTCTTCGGCATTCGCCGCCGCCTCCAGCGTATCGAGCCCGACCGCCGCTTCCGTCCGCACGACGTACCAGACCGCGAACGCATCGTCCGGGATGACCGGCTCCGCGGATGCTTCGCCGGCAAGCGCGCGTTCGAGCCTGTGCCGCCGGAATATTTTCGTCTGCCTTCGCGCTTCGGCGATTTCCTTCGCCATCTCCCGCAGCACGCGATACAGTTCGGCCTTGTCCACCGGTTTCAGCAGATAGTCCCGCACCTGATGGCGCATCGCGGTGCGCGCATAATCGAAATCGCTGTATCCGCTGACGATGACGCAGCGCACGCCGGGATGCTCGGCCTGCAGCTTCTCGGCAACCTGAAGCCCGTCCATGACCGGCATCCGGATGTCGGTGATGACGACATCCGCCCCTTCTTCCTTGAGGAACTTCAGCAGTTCCGCGCCGTTCGCGAAGACCCCGGCAACCTCATAGTCCTCCGATGCGGAGCGGACGAGCTTGGCCAGTCCGCGACGGATCCGTTCTTCATCATCTGCAATTACGATGCGAAACATGCGTCAGACCTCCTGTTTCACGCTGCTTACGTCTGCAGCCGGCTCGGCAGGGTCACGGTCACTTCCGTGCCGGCGCCCGGCTCGCTGGCGATGTCGATGCCATAGCCCTCGCCGTAGAACAGCCGGATTCGCTCGTTCACGTTCCGGAGGCCGATGCCGAAGCCGCGCGAGCCGCCGCCTTCGCCCGGCGGCGTGTCGATCACGCCGCGCAGCCGCTCCAGCGTATCGGCGTCCAGCCCCGCGCCGTCGTCGCGGATGCGGAAGATGATGCGATCGCCCTCGGCCTCGCACGAGAGCACGATCGTCATGCGCTCCTTGCGTTCGTCATAGCCGTGCAGCACCGCGTTCTCGATGATCGGCTGCAGCAGGAGCTTGACCATTTTCATTTCGCGATACGGATCGCAGCCGGCGACCTCGAGCCTGAACCGGCCCGGATAGCGGTACTCGACGATGCGCATGAACGTCTCCAGGTGCATGAGCTCGTCCTCCAGCCGCACGATCTCGCCAGCCGTGTTCACGCTGTAGCGCAGCAGCCGGCCGAGCAGCTGGATCATGTCCGCCACTTCGGGATTGTCGTCGACTTCAGCCGTCATGCGGATCGACTCCAGCGTATTGTGCAGAAAATGCGGGTTGATCTGGCTCTGCAGAGCCAGCAGTTCGGCTTCCTTGCGGCGCAATTGCATATGGTAGTTGTCGTTGATCAGCTCGCGGATCCGGCCGATCATCCGGTTGAAATGAAAGCCCAGCATGCCGATTTCGTCCTGCCGCCGGACCGGGAACGACACCTCGAGATTGCCGGCCTGCACGTGTTTCATGAGCTGCATCAGCGAGCGCAGCGGCTTCGTCAGGGCGAACGAAATGACGACCGAAGCGGCCAGCGCGAGGAAACCGGTCAGCAGCGCCGTCGCCAGCGTGAAGTTGCGGTTCGCCACCGCGTCCTTCATCAGCACGCCGACCGGAACGGAGATGATGACCTTCCAGCCGGTCTTGTTCGAGCGGTCGTAAATGACGATCCGCTGGCCGTCTTCCGCGTCGTGGCGGAACGTGCCGCGGCTTCCGACAGCCTGCGCGACGACCGGATCGTTCGACCGGTTCTGGGCGAGATGCCGCATGCCGCTGTCGTAAATGACGTTGTTGTTCTCGTCGAGGATCATCGTCTCCCCGCCGGTGACGCTGTCCAATTCGGATACGTACCGCTCGATGACGCTGATGTTCGCGTCGACGGCGACGAGGCCGAGCAGTTCGAGCGACGGCGTATAGATTTGGCGGACGACGGTGAAGACGTAGCGTTTGCGGTTGTGATTGCTCGTGTATTCCTGCGTGCTGACGAGCGCGGCGTTCGTCCCCTCCCGCCGGGCGCGCTCCAGCCATTGCTGATAGGTGGTCATGATGTCGGAGCGGACGCCGCCGACCTGCACGCGGTAATAGCCGTTGCCGAAATTGTCGAACAGATAGATCGACGTTGCGCCTTCCTTGACGCTGTTCAGAAAGTAGATGCTCTCCTCCACCCGGCGCTGAATTTCGAGCGCGGTGCCTTTCTGGCTCGGAATGATGTAAGGGCTGTCCCCGATTTCGAGATCGGGGCGGGAATAGAATTCATTGGCCGCCCTGAGGCTGTCCTGGATCTCCTCGATGGCGCCGGGCAGCGCGGTGATCCGCTCCATGTCGGAGATGTAGTCGTCAAGGCTGACGATCAGCTTGCGGGCGAGTTCCGCAACGTATGATGTGGTGTTGTCCTCGATGGTCCGCGCGTACCGGTCATAGGAAACCAGACTGAGCGCCATGATCGGCAAGATAACCAGAAAAAGGAAAACCAATATCAGCTTCCGCTCCATCGGCAGATCGCGGAATCTGGTCGCCGGATTCCATTTGCGCACGGCGTTCCGCCTCCAGTCACGGCATGGTATGGGGAAGCGCGATCAGCTCCGCTTGCGCCCGTTCGTATCCCGGCTCGATTCGCGGTACACCATCTCGCCGGAAATCAGGATCTTCTCGTGCGGCTCGCCGGGCGATGCCACCCGCTCGAGCAGCCGGTCCACCGCCTTGCGGCCGAGCGCCAGCTTCGGCACGTGCACGGTCGTGAGCGCGGGCCGGACGCGCTGCGCGTCTTCGATGTCGTCGAAGCCGCAGAGCGACAGGGCGCCCGGCACGGACAGCCCGAGCTCGGCGAACGCCTGAAGTGCGTCGATGGCGATGCTGTCGTTCGCGCAGACGACCGCGGAAGGCAGTTTGCCTTCCGCGCGGCAGCGGGACGCCCAATCCACGAATTGTCCGGAATACCCGCTGATCCCTTCCAGGCTGATCAGATGGTCGTCGCGCAGCGGGATACCGTGCGTCTCGAGCGCACCCCGAAAGCCGTTCCAGCGGTCGAAGAAACTGCGCGAGAACCGGATGTTGCCCGCGAACAGCAGGTCGCGGTGTCCGATGCCGATCAAGTACTGGGTAAGCTTGTACATGCAGTCGTAGTTGTTCACGAACACGGTGTCCGACGGGATGAGTGGATCTTCATGGTCGATGAGCACCATCGGCAGACCGCAGCGGTGCACCTCGAGCAGCAGCGAGGTTGAAATTTCGCCGACGCCGATCATGCCGAGCAGGCCGTTCGGGTTGAGCACGTGGAGCAGCCCGTCGATGCTGTGCTCGGAGATGATCACCATGCCGTATCCCCGCTCTTCGAGACGGATCGAAATGCCGTCGAGGATGCGTCCCCAGTAGACCGATTCCTTCGTTTGAAAACGGATGTTGGGCATCAACACGAGCACGGACGGCTTCGAGCCGCCCGCGGGGAGCTGTCCGGGTTTCTCCTGTCTTGCGGCTGCGCCCCGCTGGGCGAAATAGCCGAGCTGCGACGCCGCCTGGATGACCCGCTCCTTCGTCGCGGGACTGACGCCGTCCTTGCCTGAAAGCGCCTTCGACACGACAAATTTCGAGACGCCCAAATAATCGGCAATCTGCTGCATCGTGACCTTTTTCGACATATTCATCCCCGTCCGTGTCATATTCTTTTATTCTAGCACAAGTATTATGTACGCGTAATGAACGGGGGAGGAGGTGCCCGAACGCTAAAAGGCGGCACCCGCGCTTGCACGCAGGTCCGCTCCATTCGTCTTGTCGCCGGAAGTTGTCCGCGGCGCGGCGCCGTGATTTTTTACCCTCCGATTGCTTATCGGCTGAGAATCATCTCTTCAATTCGTTTCCGATCCGTCAGGTGTTCGAAGCTCCGGTCGAGCTCCAGTTCCTCCGTGCGGATCAGATGGTCGCCTTCATAATGGCAGCGAAGCTCGAAACAACCGTCACCGGCGGTCAAAAGCCTGACGCAATGCGGCACGTTCGGCGTGATCCCCATGTTCTCGGGATGCAGAATCCAATCCGTCTTCTTCCAATCCAGAATGCCTTCCGGCGTTCGGATCGGAATGTCCGTGCGGTCATCGGAAGGAAGTTCGGCATGGTACACGTACATGCCGCCGAACTCCCGCCCGCCCGTAAACCAGGTGACGATGCCCCGAAAGTCGACGGTCTCAAGCAAAAGGCCCGTCTCTTCCGCGATCTCCCGCAAGGCCGACTCCCTCGGCGTCTCGCCTGGTTCAAGCTTGCCTCCGGGCGCGTTCCACATTCCCATCCAGACGGGGTATTCCCGGTTGAGCAGCAGAAAGCGGTCTTCTTGTTGGATGAAGCAGATGGTATATTTCAGCATGCGTACCTCCAAACGGTCATGGGTGTGAACGGATTTTCGGCTGGTGCTCCTCTCGATGTCCGGAACCTTTTCAAGTTGTTGTGAATATATTCCAGACCCGTTGCCGTTCTCCTGCTCGGTCCATTGGCTTTAGCCTCATTCACCGCATCAACGACTTGGGCCGACTTTGTAACGCGGTATCCGCGTTGCAGCCGCAACCTCCGGGCTCGAATCGACGCTGTAACGCGGTATCCGCGTTGCAGCCGCACCCACAGGGCTCGAAACGACGCTGTAACGTGGTATCCGCGTTACAGACGCATCCACCGGACTCG
>NZ_CAJRAY010000106.1:52844-60281 GCF_907165215.1 Thermobacillus xylanilyticus
GCGTGGTATCCGCGTTACAGACGCATCCACCGGACTCGAAACGACGCTGTAACGTGGTATCCGCGTTACAGACGCATCCACCGGACTCGAATCGACGCTGTAACGTGGTATCCGCGTTACAGGACGCATCCACCGGACTCGAATCGACGCTGTAACGTGGTATCCGCGTTACAGACGCATCCACCGGACTCGAATCGACGCTGTAACGTGGTATCCGCGTTGCAGCCGCAACCTCCGGGCTCGAAACGACGCTGTAACGTGGTATCCGCGTTACAGACGCATCCACCGGACTCGAATCGACGCTGTAACGTGGTATCCACGTTACAGCAGCACCCACCGGACTCGAATCGACGCTGTAACGTGGTATCCGCGTTACAGACGCATCCACCGGACTCGAATCGACACTGTAACGTGGTATCCGCGTTGCAGCTCCTCGGGCACAAAACAAGGGCTGGCCAAAAGCCGCATTCCGACTCTCGACCAGCCCCGTCCCCGCATTTCCGCTATACCGCTGTCTCTTCTCCGATCGCCCGAGTCGAATCGCGGACGACCAGTTCGGGCGCGTAGGTCACGTCCTCCGCCTCGGCCGAGGGATCGGCCATCAGGCGGAGCAGCATCTCCGCCGCCCGCTCGCCCATCGCCGTCTTCGGATGGGTCAGCGTCGTCAACTTCACTTCGGCCGCCTGGGCCAGCGTCGAATCGTCGAACCCGACGATCGACAAATCGTCCGGCACGGCGAGTCCGGCTGCGCGGATCGCCGGCAGCAGCGCGACGGCCAGCTCGTCGTTGTAGCAGACGAACGCCGTCGGCCGGCCGTTCCGCCGCAGCAGCCCGGCTGCCGCCTCGGCCGGACGGGACCATTTGTTCTCCGAGGCGTACGTGACGACGCCGTCCGGCAGCATCGGCACGCCGTAATGCTTCATGGCGCGCAGAAACCCTTTCATCCGGCGCGTGCCCTGCAGGTCGTCCGTTTTGAAAAATCCGGCGATCCGCCGGTGCCCGAGCTTGATCAGATGTTCCGTCGCCGCGAATCCGCCGGCTTCGTCGTCCAAGACCAGGCACGGGCAGTCCAGTTCCGGATAGCGGGCGTTGATCATGACGACCGGGATGCCGCGGTACCGGAACGCCAGGAACTGCTCCAGGTTCGGATTGCCTTCCGCGCTTTTCGTCGGCTCGACGATCAGGCCGCCGACTCCCCGGTCCATCATCATCTGAAGACTGCCTTGTTCCCGCTGCTTGTCGTTGTCGGTGCTCGACAGGTACAGCCCCATGCCATGGGCGCGCAGCACCGCTTCCGCTCCCCGCACAATGTGCGGGAAGATGTAGTCCGAGATATACGTCGTCACCATGCCGACGGCGGCCTGGGCCGCCCCGGCCTTGATGAAGTCCGGCGGCGCCACGAACGTTCCCTTGCCGCGCTGGCGATACAGATAGCCTTCCTGCTCCAGTTCGTTCAACGTCTGGCGAACGGTCTGCCGGCTCATACCGAACCGGGCAGCCAGTTCATTCTCCGACGGCAGCAGCTCGTGCGGCTTCCATTCGCCGCTGTGCAGCCAGGACAGAATCTCTTGCTTCAATTGCAAATATTTCGGCAGATCGCCGCGCGTCATTCCGTTGACACCGCCTTGCCTCCGTTCACGACTTGCGCAGCTTCCACGCCAGATCGGCGAGCACGAGCTCCCGACGCAGCGCGTCCGGGCGCGTATCCTTGCCGATGATGACCGACTCGATGCCGGCCATTTCGGCGAAATCGGCCATCTGCGCGGCCGTCACATGATAGGAGAAGCCGGTATGGTGCGCGCCGCCGGCGAGAATCCACGACTCGACGCCATCCCTGAGGTTCGGCAGAACACGCCACAACACACGCGCCACCGGCAGCTTCGGCATCGGACGCTCGACCGGCACCGCTTCGACTTCGTTCACGAGCAGGCGGAACCGGCTGCCGAGATCGACGATCGACGCGTTGATCGCCGCGCCCGCCCGGCCGTTGAACACCATCCGGGCCGGCGGCTCCTTGCCGCCGATGCCGAGCGGATGCACTTCGATGCGCGGTTTGTCCGCCGCGATCGTCGGGCACACCTCAAGCATGTGCGCGCCGAGCACCAGCTCGTTGCCCGGTTCGAGATGGTAGGTGTAGTCTTCCATGAACGACGTGCCTTTGCCGCCCGCCATCACTTTCATGAGCCGCACGAGGGCGGCCGTCTTCCAGTCGCCTTCGCCCGCGAAGCCGTACCCGTCTTCCATCAGCCGCTGCACCGCGAGGCCGGGCAGCTGCCGCAGGCCGTGCAAGTCCTCGAACGTCGTCGTGAACGCGGAGAAACCGCCCTCCTCGAGCATCGAGCGCAGGCCGAGCTCGATCCGCGCCTGGTAGGCGATCGCCTCCCGCTTCTCCTCGGTATCCGCGACGATATCATAACGCGATCCGTATTCTTCGAGCAACCGTTTCACATCGGCTTCGCTCACGGCGTTCACCCGTTCGGCGAGATCGCCGACGCCCCAGGTGTTCACCGACCAGCCGAAGACAATCTCGGCTTCGACCTTGTCGCCTTCGGTGACGGCCACCTGCCGCATGTTGTCGCCGATCCGCAGCACTTTGAGCGTCCGGCTTTCGGCCCAGGCAGCGGCCGTCCGCATCCACGCGCCGATCCGCTCCTGCGCCCCGCGGTCTTCCCAGTGTCCGAACACGACGGACCGGCGGACGTCCATCCGCGCGTGGATATGGCCGTGCTCGCGGTCGCCGTGGGCGGCCTGGTTCAGGTTCATGAAATCCATATCGATCGAATCCCACGGGATGTCGCGGTTGTATTGCGTCGCAAAGTGCAGCAGCGGTTTCTTGAGCACCGACAGCCCGCCGATCCACATTTTCGACGGCGAGAACGTGTGCATCCACGTGATGACGCCGGCGCACGCGTCGTCCGCGTTCGCTTCGATCATGAAGCGCCGGATGTCCTCCGGCGTCGTCAGCACCGGCTTCAGCACCAGCTCATAGCCGAGCGCGCCGCTTGCGTTCAGTCCCGCGACGATCGCCCGGGCGTTTTCCGCAACCTGCTCCAGCGTCTCCGGTCCGTACAAATGCTGGCTGCCGACCGCGAACCAGAACCGATATTTTCTCGTCTCAAGCATGACGGGTAACCTCCTCTTTCAATGCTTTCAACCGTTTCATCACATCGTTGCCGCCGCGTCCGAAATAGTCATGCAGCGCCGTGTATTCCTTGTACAGCCGGTCGTAGATCGCCGCGTTTTCCGGAATCGGCTTGAACGATTCCTCCCGCACGCGCGCCATCTTCTTCGCCGCTTCCACGATCGAATCGTAACCGCCCGCCGCCGAACCCGCCGCGACCGCGGCGAACATCGCCGCGCCGACCGCCGGCGTCTGCCGGGACGCCGCCACCTTGATCTCGCGGTTCGTCACGTCGGCGTATATCTGCATGAGCAGCCGGTTCTTCTGCGGCAGCCCGCCGCAGGCGTACAGCTCCTTCACCTCGACGCCGTTGCTGTCAAACGCTTCGACGATCTTGCGCGTGCCGTACGCGGTTGCTTCGAGTAGCGCCCGGTAGATCTCTTCCGGCTTCGTCAGCAGCGTGCAGCCGACGATGACGCCCGTCAGATCGGCATCGACGAGGACGGACCGGTTGCCGTTCCACCAGTCGAGCGCGACCAGCCCCGACTCGCCGGGCTTGAGCTTGGCCGCCCGCGCTTCGAGCCACTCGTGCACGCTGACACCTTCGCGTTCCGCCGCTTCTTTCACATAGGCCGGAACCGCTTCCTCCACATACCATTCGAAAATGTCCCCGACCGCAGACTGGCCTGCTTCATAGCCGAAATATCCCGGAATGATGCCGTCTTCGACGACGCCGCACATGCCTTCGACTTCACGCTCTTCGGTGCCGAGCAGCATATGGCAGATCGACGTGCCCATCGCCATGACGAGTTTGCCCGGCTCGGTGACGCCGACCCCCGGCACGGCCGCGTGCGCGTCGACGTTGCCGACGGCGACGGCCGTCCCCTCCTTGAGGCCCGTGATCTTCGCCATCTCCGGTGTCAGCCCGCCGGCGCGCGTGCCGAGCGGCACAATCTCGCCGCGCAGCTTCGTCTCCGTGAGATTCTCAAGGCGCGGGTCGAGCGCCTTGAAATATTCGCGGCTCGGGTAGCCCTCCTGCTTGTGCCAGATCGCCTTGTAGCCGGCCGTGCAGCTGTTGCGGAGAATGTTGCCGGACAGCTGCGCGATGACCCAGTCCGTCGCTTCGAGGAACTGGTCGGCCGCGTCATAAATCTCCGGCGCTTCGTCCAGAATCTGCCACACCTTGGCGATCATCCATTCGGACGAAATTTTGCCGCCGTACCGCTTGAGCCATTTCTCGCCGCGCGCTTCCGCGATCCGGTTGATCTTGTTCGCCTCGTCCTGCGCCGCGTGGTGCTTCCACAGCTTCACCCAGCTGTGCGGGTTGTCCCTGTGCTGCGGCAGCATGCAGAGCGGCGTGCCCTGCGCGTCCACCGGCAGCATCGTGCAGGCCGTGAAATCGATGCCGATCCCGATCACATCGTCCGGATCGACGCCGGACATTTCGAGCACGGCCGGCACCGAACGCCGCAGCACTTCAATGTAATCGTCGGGATGCTGCAGCGCCCAGTCCGGCTCGAGCCTGACGCCCGATCCCGGCAGCTTCTCGTCAATGACGCCGTGGGGATACGGCGTCACGTGGTCCGCAACTTCCGTCCCATCCGCCAGATCGACGAGTACCGCGCGTCCCGATTGCGTGCCGTAGTCAATGCCGATCGCGTATTTTTTCCCCATGTCCGCTCCTCCCGTTCCTCAGGCTGTCGGCCCGGATTGGCCGTAATAAGCGTTCGCTCCGTGCTTGCGAAGGAAATGCCGGTCGAGCAGCGCCTGATCCATCGGTCCGACCTCGCGCAGCTGCAGCGTCCGGTGGCCGATCTTCGCGACTTCTTCCAGCACGACCGCGTTGTGCACCGCTTCGTGCGCGTCCTTGCCCCACGCGAACGGCGCGTGGCAGTGGACGAGCACGCCCGGCACCATCGCCGGATCGATGCCCCGCGTCCGGAACGTCTCGATGATGACGTTGCCCGTCTCCAGTTCGTAGGCGCCGCGGATTTCCTCCTCCGTCATCGGGCGCGTGCACGGAATTTCGCCGTAGAAATAATCGGCGTGCGTCGTGCCGAGCGCCGGAATGCCCCTTCCGGCCTGCGCCCACGCGGTCGCCCAGGGCGAGTGCGTATGCACGATCCCGCCGATCGACGGGAATGCCCGGTACAGCGCCAGATGCGTCGGCGTGTCGGACGAAGGCTTGAGCGCGCCTTCCACCTTGTTTCCTTCCAGATCGACGACGACAAGATCGTCCGCCTTCAGCTTCTCGTACGGTACGCCGCTCGGCTTGATGACGACCAGCCCGCTCTCCCGGTCAATGCCGCTCACATTGCCCCAAGTGAATGTGACAAGGCCGTACCGCGGCAGATCGAGATTCGCGGCGAGCACCTCTTCTTTCAGCGCTTCCAGCATGCGCGGCTCATCTCCCCCTTCATTGTAAAGGCTTTCTTTTTGCATTGTAGCACTTGTTCGTACAAGTTGGCAATTATAAAGTTGGATTCGACAAAGTTGTACATACAACTACATGCAAAAAAAAAAGCCGCACGGCGGCGGGCCATACGGCGGAACTTGAGATCGTTCACCGATTTTACAATTTCGGATCCTCGGTATCTTCCCACTTGCGGGAATACGCTTTGTTCGTGACCCAGAACGTCATCCAGGCCAGCAAAATGAGGATGACGATCGACGCCACCCATACACCTGTCGGCACACCCATTGCTTCACCCTCCTCATCCTCAGTCCACTCTATCCTACCATCCCCGCCCGCCGCTTACAACCTCCAGCCGCGTGTCCAACCTCCCGGCGGTCTGTCTGCATATGATGATCGAAAAACGCAAAGCGGGGAATGCTCATTGAAGAAGAAAATTGTTTTCGTCATACCGTTCAACAACCGGTACTCTTCCGATGCGGCCGGTACCGCCGACTGGATCCGCAGCCGGATCGGCATCTTCATGCGGTACACGCTCCGCAGCCTGCTGAAACAGGATACGCAGCGGTTTCAGGCGTTCGTGCTCTATCGCCCGCAGTCCGAAGCGCTGATTCAGGCGGCCCTCGCGCAGCATCCTCCGCTCCCCGGTCATGTATCGTTCGTCACGAAACCGGTCTATGAAGCGAAAGTGGCGGAGGCTGTCAAGGAATACGATCTGCTGTACGAAGTGAATCTCGAGAGCGACGACATGTACCATCGATCGTTTGTCAGCCTGCTGGAGCGCCATGTTCCGAAGAAGTCGCCGGTTGTGCTCATTCCGCAGTACGGCTATGCTTACGATTCCGTCCAGAACCGGATGGCCCGGTTTTTCTTCTGGGCGCCGAGCTTCCTGACCACCGTCTATCCGGCGGAAGCCTACAGGGCCGGATTGCGGCTTCAGCTGTCCCAAGGCTATCGCAGCGCGCTGACGCTGCCGCGCGAATTCATCTGCGTCCGTCAGCCGATCTGGATCAACCATGTCCATTCCGACAACACGGGCATTTCGTTCACAAGAATGTCGTACTGGAAGCTGAAGGGATACACGGACGCCTTCAGCGTCCCCCCGTGGAACAACGGCGCGAGAAAGGCCGCCCATTTCGGGCCGGAGATTGCGGACAAGAACCAGATCCGGCGCATCCTGAACGATTACTTCTGAGCATGAAAAAAAGAACCCTGTCCGGGTTCTTCTTATTTGCGAATGGTGCGGTAGAGAGGACTCGAACCTCCACGGGCGATGCCCACTACCCCCTCAAGATAGCGTGTCTGCCAATTCCACCACTACCGCATATTCGATTCGGCTCGATGCCGCGTCCGCCGATCCGGCGGAAGAAAAAAACTGGTGAGCCATGTAGGACTCGAACCTACGACACCCTGATTAAAAGTCAGGTGCTCTACCAACTGAGCTAATGGCTCATGGTGACCCGTAGGGGATTCGAACCCCTGTTACCTCCGTGAAAGGGAGGTGTCTTAACCCCTTGACCAACGGGCCGAACATGTGAGCGGCAGCCAAAGCCGCTGTCATCAAAAAAGACCGTCGGACGGTCTTCCGTCAGGCTGCCGCCGAATCAACCAAAGAATGGCGGAGAAGGAGGGATTCGAACCCTCGCACCGCTTGCGCAGTCTAACCCCTTAGCAGAGGGTCCCCTTGAGCCACTTGGGTACTTCTCCATGATGATGGCTCCCCGAACAGGACTCGAACCTGTGACAACTCGGTTAACAGCCGAGTGCTCTACCAACTGAGCTATCAGGGAACGTTTCGCGGCGACAAGTAATAATTTATCACGATTCGATTTTCGAGTCAAGCATGCGCAATCACTCAGGTAAAATGTTACCGAAGGGGGATCGGATCACTCACGTCGAAATG
>NZ_CAJRAY010000107.1 GCF_907165215.1 Thermobacillus xylanilyticus
GTCTGAGTCAAGCCAGTGTGGGCACTTTTTTTGGGGATGATGGATCACGCGAAAAAGAGCCAATCCCTTGTTAGCGGTTTCATTTTTTCTTCCTTCGGCAACCGCTTTAAATATCTGGTATCAGTATCCTTTGAGACCTTTTAATGCCAGTCCGGTCGGGCGGCTTTGCCATTGGCTTCGGAGCAGCCGGATCATCCCGTCAACGCATCCCTTTGCCGGTCGTATGGCGTCTTTCAAGATTTTCCGTACACTGAACACCCGCTCTGGTGTCTCGACTTTGTGCTCGTCGGCTTCTTCTAGCCATCCGGCCTGTTTGCTTCGCATGACGGTCGTAAGCATCGCCCTTGCGCCCCGTTCACTCCAGCTGTATCCTCCACGCTTCGTCCGCTTCGTCAACACCCGCATCTGGGCTTCTGCGCTTCCCATCGGCCTCATTCCGGTCGTGTCAATGCCGTTTGCTTCCAGTGTCTTTCGGTAATCCTCCAGATGCTTGCGGTGCCGCCGCAAGAACGACTTGTACGCGCTCCATGCTTCCCGTTTGTCAGGCGCAATCTCCTCGATCGCTACACGCTCCACGGCCGCCATCAAGGCCGCCGGATCCTGCCTGGCCAACGCCTGTCTGGCGTCTTTCCATATCTTCGGCAGGTGTCCCACAAACCGCTTCAGATCGCGTGCCACATGAAACCGATCCAGCATGTAGATGCACTTGTGAAAATACGATTCGCATTCCCCGATCCAACTGGCTCCGTCTCCGCCCACCACCAGCCAGGTGTCCTCGTCGATCGCGTACTGTTCGGTCAGAAAGTCGCCAAACCCTTCCCAAAAGTCGCCCTCGCTCCGATGCAGGTAATGCTGCTTGTTCGTAAGCCGCACACGCTTGCCGACCTGCTCCCATCCCTCATGCACCACGGCGATCGCATGCTCCATCCCTTGCCGCTTCCGCCGCTGCAGTTTCGTGTACAGGCCATCCACTTCCACGAACAGCACCCTGGCCTTGCGCTTTTCCACAGCCTTCACCGGCTTCTCCGCTTGCTCAATCAGCTTCTCCCGTATGGCCTCGTGGCTGAGTACCGGATAGCCCAACAGTTGCTCAAGCCGTCTGGCGCTGTCCCGGTACGACGGCCCCTCTGCCGCAAAGGCAATGGCCGTTTCCAGCAGATGCGGACTGACTTTCCCTCGCCCTTCAAATCGCAAGTGCTGGTCGAGCAGGTACACGTATTTGCCGGTTTGGCGATCCATGTACAACCTTCGCTTGAAGCGGATGTTGCCAAACACGGTGTTCATGCTGGTCTCCCGTTCAGCCTTGACGCGATACCGCTCGCGATCCCGTTGCTCCAGAATGATTTCATCCAACTTCTCCAGCGCGGTTCTCATCGCGGCGGTGAACAGATCCTGCATCTTTCTGAACATCCACTCTTCAAGCTCTTTCATTGTCGGAATGGTTGTGGTAAAGTGCTGCACAGGAGCCTCCTCCTTTGAGTGTGTGTTTTTTGCCAAATTCTACTCTACCAAAGGAGAGGCTCTCTTTCTATGCCCGCTTTTTCCAATCTTTACCCCAACACAAATTTTACTCTAAC
>NZ_CAJRAY010000108.1 GCF_907165215.1 Thermobacillus xylanilyticus
CTTTTTTATGTCCGAAAATCCTTACAAATCAAGGCCTTGGATTATTGCAAAACGCTCGCTTTTCTACTAAAATATTATGATAACCTAAAAACTGAAAGGGAGAAAGAACCACATGTTCAGATTTGTAGCAAACTCAAACTCCCTAGTAGCAGCTGCCACAGGGAGTTTGTACATAAAGTAAAAAGTAGTTTGGTTCGCTAGAGAAAGTTAGAATTTCATATTCTCCACCGGACTAAATTTCCGGTGTTGCTCTTGAATGTCGGATCGAAAAAGCTGAACATAGTGCCGAACCATATCCAACGTACTGTGGCCCAGTATTTGCTGAAGGGTAAAAGCGTCTCCGCCATTTAAGATGTAAAATTTGGCCATGGTGTGTCGGAATGTATGGGGAGAGACCCGAACGCCACGAAGACCAGCCGATTTTCCGTAGTTTGTCAAATGATCCTGAAACGTCCGGGGATGAACAGGTGTGTGATTCACAGTAACAAACAGAACATCCGTGCCGACATCTCCCCGTTCCTTTAAATATTGCCGGATTGCATTGGCACATGTTTTTTGGAAAGGTACCCGCCTCGTCTTGTTACTTTTGCCTTGATAAACGTAGATTTCGTTATCAGCCCATCGGATATCTTCGATCCTTAAATTCAGCAACTCATTTAATCTTAACCCGGTTTCAAGCAGGATCAGCATCATGGTGTAGTCCCTGAGGCCAACGAATGTGTTACGGTCAGGCTGTTCCAGGAGGTTGATGATTTGATGCTTGGAGAACGTGCTGATCATTTTCTTTTCCGATTTCACCAACGCAAAGTGTTCCGCCAGGTTGTTTTGGATGAGATTTTCACGATATAAAAAGGCGAAGAAAGCTTTGCAGGATTTGATCCGGCCATTGATCGTATTGCCGGCCAATTTTTGTTCCAGCATACCACCGATAAAGTGATGTTTGATATCGTTGTAAGTGATGGAATAAAGATCGATTTGGATCTGCTTGTCCATCAATGCCTTTTGCAGGGAGTACAAATTGGTTTCATGGAATTCCAACGTTCGCACCGATAAGTTTTTTGCCCGTAAGTCGAGCAGAAACAGACGTACCGCTTCATCAAACGAGAGTGGGATATTCGGTTGGATCGTTTCTTTTTCATTCCTTTTCAGCAGATATGATCTTCGTTTCATCGGTTTATTCATGATTTGAACACCGCACTTTCCTTAAATTCTTCATTTAGCCTTTCAACCGGGCTGTACAGGGCATGCTTCTCGTGAATATCCTGAGAGAAAAGCTGAACATAATAACGTGTCATTTCCAGCGTGGTATGGCCAAGGATGGTTTGAAGGGAAAAAATATCCCCGCCGTTCATCAGGAAGAATTTGGCCATGGTATGCCTGAAAATATGGGTGGAACCGTGCATCCCGGTAATCCCCGCCTGTATCATGTAGCTTTTGACCATCTGCATGATTCCCCTGCGCAGGAAACGTTCTTTTTTCCGGGTGACCCAGAGAGATTCCGATTCTCTTGACCTTCGGAGTTTCAAATAGTGCTGAAGGGCTTCGATACACGTTTTTTGAATGGGGATCATTCTGGATCTCCGGCCTTTTCCATGACGAATGATGATAAGACCTTCCTCCGGCATGACATCGGATACGTTAAGCTGACTCAACTCTCCAAGGCGCATGCCCGTATCTAACAATACCAGCATAATGGCGTAATCTCTGGCTCCTTGTACTCTGTTTCGGTCAGGTTGATTTAACAGCCGGGCAACCTGTTCCGCGGTAAAGGTATGAAGGAACCGTTTCGGGATTTGAATGGGTTTTAAATCGCCGGCAACGTTTTCTGTGATCTTTCCGTCCAGGTACAAAAATTTAAAAAACTGTTTGCAGACGCGAATGCGGCCGTTAATCGTCGCCGCGGCGGCACCGGAATTCAGCATGTGGAGAACCATACGATGGGAAAGATCTCTGGGCTGAATGTTGGCCAGCGAAACGTTCCATTTTTCCAAATCCAGCTGAAGTTGATGCAAATGGGCGTGATAGCCCCGGATGGTTTCCTCGGTCAGGTTACGGAATTTGCAGTCGAGCAGAAAAAGACGGATGGCTTCGCGGAATTCGGCACGCGAAGCCGTCGTATTGGTCATAATTTGCTGTGTTTGCCGGGATGGCACGATAGAATCCTCCTTTGTCGGTGCGTACAACTTTTGCAAAAAAAGATGTACGCGGTTTGAAGTCTGGCGTGGCTTTTTACAAAAACGGGTGAAAGAGACGCGTACTACTGCCCTTTTAAGCAAAATTCATATCATGTCCAATATCCTTGAAGCCCAGACAGGACAAGGACTCGAGCTATCACCCCCTTGCGAAAATGATTCCGAGACACGCTCATCTCAAAATCGCGTCCGAAAGGGTGTGGGTTCGAGTCCCTCCACCGGCACCATTACACCACTGAGTTAAGTCAGCCCTAGTCAAACGGGCTTTTTTTATTTTCTCAAAAGATAATTGAAACCGAGGAAACTGCTCGACCATTTAAGTGATTGAAGCAACTTTAAGATAATGTGTATATGGTTCGCCCGCATCCGCGTGATTTTTATAGTTGCAAATTGCAAATAAAAATGTATAATGATCATTGGAGGTGAACTCGATGGAAGATGTCCGCCATGTACTCCAATTGATTACTCGACGCTTTGGTTTTTTAAATAAAAATTGTTGCTCGGTTGGCGGAATGGACGTCTCCTTAACTCAGAGCCACATTCTTTATGAGATTGGTCGCCAGCATCGTCCATCCATGCAACAGATTGCGGATGCTTTGGGAATGGATATCACCACGTTCAGCCGGCAAATTCAATCGTTGATTCGGAAAAAGCTCGTGAAAAAAACGCCTTCTGATCTGGATCGAAGGGTATATATATTGGAACTGACGACAGAAGGGAAATTTGTCGCGGCAGCGATTGAACAGCAGGTTCAAGACTATTTGAGTCAAATTTTCTCCCATATGAATGAGTTTGAAAAAGAAACCGTGATCCGCTCGCTGAAGCTGTTGAACGCATGCATGGAGAAAACAGGGTTTTGTTGCAGTTAACAACGAATAATCATGGCATGTTGGTTTGCCACATACTTGCAGTTTGCAAATAAAAGTTAATACTTGCAATTTGCAAGTAAAGTCTGGGGAGGAATCGGTATGAAAGAGGTATGGGATACCATCGTCATCGGGGGAGGTCAGGCTGGTCTGGCCTTAGGGTACCACTTGCAAAAGAATGGACTGCGGTTTCTCATTTTGGAGGCGAACGAGCGAGCAGTCGGATCGTGGCCGAATTACTATGACAGTCTGAAATTGTTTTCTCCCGCGCGTTTTTCATCGTTGCCCGGCATGAAGTTCCCGGGGGCAGGTGATCATTACCCGCTGCGGGATGAAGTCATTCGTTACTTGCAGAAGTACGCCAAACAATTTCGGCTGCCGATTCAAACCAATCAGCGGGTGGAGTCGGTGGAGAAAACCGGCGATACATTCACGATTCGAACGGTTTCCGGAAATACGTATCTGAGCAGAACCGTCATTAACGCAACTGGGGCTTTTCAACATCCATATATGCCCGTAATAAAAGGACGGGAAAAGTTTCGGGGAAATATCCTTCATTCTTCCGAATACCGCAACCCGACTCCGTTTGTGAACCAAAGGGTGGTGGTTGTCGGGGCCGGAAATTCCGCCGTTCAGATCGCCGCCGAGTTGGCGGAGGTGAGCAAGACGTCTTTGGCGGTACTGCGGCCCGTGAAGTTTGTCAAACAAAGAATCCTGGGGCGAGATTTGCATTTTTGGATCCGGGCGCTTGGTTTTGATACGTTCCCGATCTGGCGTTTTGGCGGTGTGGTGCCAAGATCGAGGGCGGTTATTGATCTAGGGCAATACAAAGAGCGTTTGGCGGCAGGCAAGCCGGATCAGAGGCTCATGTTTTCTTCTTTTCACGCGGATGGCGTCATATGGCCGGATGGGACAACAGAGCGGGTGGACACCGTCATTTTTGCCACAGGATACCGTCCTCATCTGGTCCACTTAAGAAATATGGGTGCGCTGGACTCTGAAGGGAGGCCTTTGCAGACGGCCGGGATCAGCACGACAGTCCCCGGACTTTATTACGTGGGTCTCGAAGGCCAACGGTCATTTGCGTCCGCGACGTTAAGGGGAGTCGGTCCCGACGCAAAATTTGTGGTGCAAAAATTGCTCCGTCACTTGAAGAAATGAACGATGTTTTTTTGAATCGTTACAAAGGGAGGTCGCCTCGGATGGAAATCGAGACTTTATGGCGCACATTTCGCGAGCCGCTCAGAACATTTATCATCCGCCGGACGCATCGGGTGCAAGAGGCCGAAGACATTTTGCAGGATGTTTTTCTGAAAATATACACCCGAATGGACAGCCTTCGTGACGAACAAAAACTTCGACCGTGGATCTATCAAATCGCCCGGCATTCCATCATCGATTATTATCGCAAAGAAAAACCGGTTGTCGAGCTGCCCGAAGAATTGCCCGAATCAAATGAACCGGACGATGCGAACTTGAACAGGGAGCTTGCCAAATGCTTGCGGACGATGATTCGTCAATTGCCGGAAAAGTACCGGGAGGCCATTGAATTAACCGAACTTGAAGGTCTTTCGCAAAAGGACCTGAGCGAAAAATTGGGCATTTCATTTTCCGGCGCCAAATCAAGAGTTCAACGGGGGAGGCAAAAGTTGAAGGAATTCATTTCTGCCTGCTGTCATCTGGAATTGGATCGTTACGGGAATATTCTGGACTTCAGAGAAAAAAATCCGGCCTGCACATACAATTCTTGTAAATGAAATGAGCATGTTTTGCGTCTTTTTGCACAACGCGTCGTCTTCCTATACGCAACGAATTTTAATAATAAACCTGGAGGTATTAACGATGAGTGATCTCACAAAAGACCAAATCCGCCAAAATGTCCGAAACCGCTATAAGCAAATTGCCCTGCAGGAAGTGAATGCGGGGACTGGCTGTTGGACGCCTTCTTCATGTTGTGACTCACCAACTGAGATTTCATCCAAACTGGGGTACTCAGCGGAAGAATTGTCCGCCGTTCCCGAAGGTTCGAATCTCGGCCTCGGCTGCGGAAATCCGCAGGCGATTGCGGAGTTAAAACCTGGTGAGGTCGTGTTGGATTTGGGCAGCGGCGGCGGTTTCGACTGTTTCCTGGCTTCCCGTCAGGTCGGAGAAACAGGCCGGGTCATTGGCGTGGACATGACGCCGGAAATGATCAGCAAAGCCCGCGCCAATGCGGCAAAGGGCGGTTTTTCCAATACAGAATTTCGGTTGGGGGAAATCGAACACTTGCCGGTAGCCGATCAGTCCGTTGATGTCATCATCTCCAACTGTGTCATCAACCTGTCACCGGATAAGCCGCAGGTGTTCAGGGAAGCGTATCGCGTGCTGAAACCGGGAGGACGGCTTGCCATATCCGACGTTGTGTTGACGGCAGAGCTGCCGCCTGAAATCAAAAATGACCTGGATGCGTATTCCGGCTGCATGTCTGGAGCTTCATCGATCGATGAATTGAAGATGATCCTGGAGCAAAGCGGTTATACCCGGATCACGATTGAACCGAAAGACGAGTCGAGAACATTTATTAAAGATTGGCTGCCCGGAGCAAACATTGAAGACTACATCGTATCCGCGATCATTAAAGCGGTAAAACCTTAAAGGTTGTTGGAGCCGGCAGGCATCGCGCCGGCTTCATTTTTGTTTCATCGTTCGAAAACATCTGATCCCGCCGGATATCATTTTAAGTGAAGGCATTGACTTTTTTGCATATATAAATAACAATATGGTTATATAACTATTTCATTTTGAGGTGAACAGGCGGCCATGGAATTCGAGAAATTGGCCGATACGCTGAAAGCCCTTGCCGATCCGACCCGGTTGAAAATCATCTCTTTGTTGCGTACGCGCGATTGCTGCGTCTGTGAACTGGTTCCCATATTTAATATTTCCCAACCGGCCATATCCAGGCATTTGAGTCGTCTTAAAACGGCCGAACTGGTCCATGAGACGCGCAAAAGTCAATGGGTGTTTTATTCGTTGAATGTGAAGAAATTGGAGGAAACCGGTTTTGCTTTAAACCATTTGCCCGATTTATCCGAGAAGTTAAAGGAATTGGAAAAGCAGGGGCTGTTGGTCAGATGCGAGTAAACAAAAGGAGTAAAAGAAATGAGTGAAAAGGCCGGAAAACAATTATCCTTTCTGGACCGGTATTTGACTTTATGGATTTTTGCCGCGATGGCTGTCGGAATTGGAACAGGCTCTCTGTTTCCGAATTTCGTTTCGTTTCTTGATCAGTTTCAAGTGGGAACGACGTCCATTCCCATTGCGATCGGTCTGATTCTGATGATGTATCCTCCTCTGGCGAAGGTGCGTTACGAAGAGTTGGGGCGCGTGTTCCGGAACGGAAAAATATTAGGGCTTTCCCTTGTGCAAAACTGGGTCATCGGCCCGATTTTCATGTTCGTCCTTGCGATCGTCTTTTTGCGGGGATATCCCGAATATATGGTCGGATTGATCATGATCGGGTTGGCCCGTTGCATTGCGATGGTCATTGTTTGGAACGATTTGTGCAGAGGAGATACCGAATACGCCGCGGGACTGGTCGCTTTCAACTCGGTTTTCCAAGTGTTGTTTTACTCCGTTTACACTTATCTTTTTGTGACGATCTTGCCGGGCTGGTTCGGCTTGCAAGGCATGGTTGTCGACATCACGATGTCCGAAGTGGCCAAAAGCGTGTTGATTTATTTGGGCATTCCGTTCCTGGCGGGCATGATCACCCGTTTCACATTCGTGAAAGCAAAGGGGCGTTCCTGGTATGAAAAAGTGTTTATTCCGAAAATCAGCCCCATTACCCTGATTGCCTTATTATTTACCATTATCGTCATGTTCTCGTTAAAAGGGGATATCATTGTTCAATTGCCGCTCGATGTGGTCCGGATCGCGATCCCGCTGCTCATTTACTTCGTGGTGATGTTCCTGATTTCGTTCTATATGGGAAAAAAATCGGGAGCGAATTATCCGGTTACGTCGACACTCGCCTTCACGGCTGCAAGCAATAACTTCGAACTGGCCATTGCCGTTGCAGTGGGGGTTTTCGGTATTGATTCGGGTGCAGCTTTCGCAGCTGTCATTGGTCCCTTGGTGGAAGTGCCGGTTATGATTGCCTTGGTCAACGTCGCCTTGTGGTTTCAGCGGAAGTATTTCCAACCTAAGACCATATCCTGACGAAAAGTTATGGGTAAACGGAATTTCAATATCAAACCAAGGGAGTGCTCACGATATGACCAAAAAAATCGTTTACTTTTTATGTACCGGTAATTCTTGCCGCAGCCAGATGGCAGAAGGATTCGGGAAAAAATATCTTGGTGACAAGTACGAAGTGTACAGCGCGGGTATTGAAGCGCATGGTCTGAATCCCAATGCCGTCAAAGCAATGGCGGAAAAAGGGATTGACATCTCCAAACAAACCTCGGATGTGATTGATCCGGAGATTTTGAACAAAGCGGATTACGTCATAACGCTTTGCGGAGACGCCAACGATAAATGCCCGATCACACCGCCGCACGTAACACGGCTTCATTGGGGATTTGAAGATCCGGCCAAAGCCACAGGCACGGAAGAGGAGAAATGGAAAGTGTTTCAGCGTGTGCGGGATCAGATCGAAGAAAGAATTAAGCAGTTTGCAGCCGAAGGTAAATAAGATACGGAGCCCGGGCAAAGTTGCTATCTCTGGTCATTTACCATGCTGTCGTGGCGGAATTGGCAGACGCGTTCGCCTCAAAAGCGAATTATAGTGGCACAAGAAGTCAAGACAGTTTTTTAAAATTTGAATATCAAGTTGCCTCAGCAAATCCTTCACATGCGAACATTTGTTTGATATACT